>NZ_FQVI01000002.1 GCF_900129135.1 Lactonifactor longoviformis DSM 17459 | reverse complement strand
AGACGAACTGAACTCATGGCTGTATCACCGTATTCGTATGTGCATATGGAAACAGTGGAAGTTACCCAAAACAAGGAAAAGAAACCTTATGAAACACGGAATACCCGAATATTTTGCACATCAGGCGGCAAACAGCCGCAGGAAATACTGGTATGTATCGGGAATGGGAGCGGTCAACAGAGCATTAACAAAAGAAAGATTGATAAACAGTGGCTTCTATGATTTAGCCACTGCCTATCAGTCTGTGCACGTCAACTATTGAAACCGCCGTGTACCGAACGGTACGCACGGTGGTGTGAGAGGACGGGAGTTAATCACTCCCTCCTACTCGATTGTGTTTCTCTGTTGCTCTGCTATAATGAAGATACAACATCCGGGAAATAATTGAACAAAATTATTACACAAAGGATATTGATAAATAGTATAGAAGTTGCTATTATAGATTACTAGGGCTGTCAGTAAAATGACAGCTGTTTTCCCGACAGCCAGGCTGTAATTAACACGGGAAAGCGAAATCTACGGAGGAGAAAAATGCAGATAATGATTGTGGGCTGCGGGAAGGTAGGATATACTCTGGCAGACCAGTTGAGCGGGGAGGAAGACCACAATATAATTGTGGTAGACAGGAATCCGGACCGGATATCCCGTGTGACAAATGATTTTGACGTTATGGGATATGTGGGGGACGGAGCAAGCTACAGTGTTCTGAAAGAGGCTGATATTGACAACACGGATCTGCTGATTGCAGTGACAGATTCAGACGAGAGAAACCTGCTCTGCAGCCTGATAGCCAAGAAGGCGGGAAACTGCAAGGCAATTGCAAGGGTGAGAAACCCTATCTACAGCAGCGAGGGAGAATTCCTGAAGCGGGAACTGGGCCTGGCAATGATAATTAATCCGGAGTATGCTGCGGCATCGGAGATGGCCCGTATCTTCCGGTTCCCTTCCGCCATTAAAATAGACACGTTTGCCAAAGGGCGGATCGAGCTTCTGCGGTTCCGCATTCCTGTGGGAAATAAGCTTCATGATACACCCGTCTCTAATATCAGAGGCAAGCTGGGCTGCGAGGTGCTTGTCTGTATGGTGCAGAGGGGAGAGGAGGTTTTTATTCCTCTGGGGGATTTTGTACTTCAGGAAAAGGACATAGTCTCTATTGTGGCCGCTCCGAGCAGGGCCAGCCAGTTTTTCCGGAAGATAGGAGTAGAGACCAACCGGGTTCCCAATGTTTTGATCGTTGGCGGCGGGAAGATTACATTCTATCTGGCCCTTCGTCTGATCCATGCAGGGATTGATGTTAAAATTATTGAGCAGAACAGGCAGAGATGTGAGGAACTAAGTGAGCTGCTTCCAAAGGCCAGCATTATCTGCGGGGATGGGACTGACCAGAACCTCCTTCTGGAGGAGGGCTTGGAGCAGATCCGGGGCTTTGCCGCTCTCACAAATTTTGATGAGGAGAATATCCTGCTCTCTCTGTTTGCAAAGAGTAAATCAAAAGCAAAGCTTGTCACAAAAGTGAATAGAATTTCCTTTGACGAGGTAATTGAAAATCTGGGCCTGGACTGTATTGTCTATCCCAAATACATTACTACGGAATTTATTATCCAGTATGTACGGTCTATGCAGGACTCCATGGGCAGCAATGTAGAGAATCTCTATAAGCTCAATGATAACCGGGCAGAGGCCCTGGAGTTTTTAATCAAAGAAGAATCACCTGTGGTCGGGATTCCTCTGGAAAAGCTTCAGCTGAAGAAGAATATACTGATATGCGGCATTAACCGGTACGGAAAGATTATTATTCCCGGCGGACAGGATAAGATCAAAGTGGGGGACTCTGTGATCGTTGTTGTTACAGATTACAGAATCCATGATATCCTGGATATATTGGAGGACTAGGGCAAAGATTATGAATTACGGAATGATTCTATATATATTAGGCTGGATACTTAATTTTGAAGCAGCTTTTCTGACTCTGCCCTGCCTTGTGGCAGTATTATATCAGGAACAGGATGGATTCTCCTTTCTGGGAGTGGCAGTTCTATGCCTCGTCATAGGACTGATATTCTCCCATAAAAAGCCGGCTAATACTTCGCTGTATGCAAGGGAAGGCTTTGTGATTGTATCGGCAGGATGGATTGTCATGAGCGCCTTCGGTGCCCTGCCTTTTGTGCTGAACGGTGATATCCCCTCTTATGTGGATGCGCTTTTCGAGACGATATCTGGTTTTACTACTACAGGAGCCAGTATTCTGGCAGATGTGGAGGCCTTGTCCAAGGCCAGCCTTTTCTGGAGAAGTTTTACTCACTGGATCGGCGGCATGGGGGTATTTGTCTTTATCCTGGCGATTCTGCCTTTGGTGGGAGGGTTCAATATGAACCTCATGAAGGCGGAGAGCCCCGGTCCCTCTGTGGGGAAACTGGTTCCCAGAGTGAGAAATACAGCTATGATTTTGTATGGCATCTATTTCATCATTACGGTCGTAGAGTTTGTCCTGCTGGTCGCGGCAGGTATGACAGCTTTTGACGCCATTACCCATACATTCGGTACGGTGGGTACCGGGGGATTCGGAACCCACTCAGACAGTCTGGCTGGCTTCTCTCCGGCGATACAGAATATTGTAACTGTGTTTATGATACTCAGCGGTGTAAACTTTGGTGCTTATTTTCTTATCATTCACAAAAAGCCGAGACAGGTCCTGAAGATGGAAGAGGTGAGGATGTATCTGGGGATTATCCTGGCAAGTGCACTCCTGATCGCTTTTAATGTCAGGGACATGTTCGGCAGCTGGGGTGAAACCCTGCGGCATGCATTTTTTCAGGTGGGATCCATTATCACCACCACAGGGTTCGCCACTGTGGACTTTGACCTCTGGCCTCAGTTTTCGAAAACAATTTTGATTATTCTGATGTTCGTGGGCGCCTGTGCCGGGAGTACGGGGGGAGGCATCAAGGTATCCAGGATTACCATCCTGCTGAAAACGATTAAAAAGGAACTGAGAATGATCTCCCATCCCAGGAGTGTCAAGAAGATTGCCATGGACGGACACAGGATCGAACATGAGGTTGTGCGATCTACCAATGTTTTTATTGCCGTATACTTCCTGGTGTTTTTTACCTCTGTACTGCTCCTGGGAATGGATGAGCTGGATTTTACCACGAATTTTACAGCAGTGGCAGCTACCCTGAATAATATCGGGCCTGGTCTGGAGCTGGTGGGCCCCACGCAGAATTTCTCAATTTTTTCTGCGCCGGCTAAGTTTGTGCTGATGTTTGATATGCTGGCAGGACGTCTGGAGCTGTTTCCCATGCTGCTGCTGTTTGCCCCTTCCAGCTGGAAAAAATATTAATCATGAAAAAGCAATAGCGGTGATGCATACAGGCAGAGCCGCTATTTGTGATCTCAGAAAAGAGAAAGATTTTGCATGTGTAAGGGGAGTTTGCTATAATCAGATGCATAGGGGGATGACAGCGTACACAGGAAGGGGTTAGACAAGATGAAAAGAGAAGACAGAAAGAAAAATTTTGCCAGAGTAATCTGCCTTGTGCTGCTTGCTTTTCTTTTAAGCGGTATGAGACAGGACCGTGTTTGGGCAGAGACAGGAGACACAGGACAGACAGAAGAGACACAGGCAGACGGCTCTGAAGAGGAAGATGGAACAGGGCAGGCTCCGGGGGAGTCACAGCCTCTGGAGGCAGAAAACAGAGTGCTGACCATAGGATGGATACAGGAGGGCGGTACCTGGTATTATTATAATTCGAACGGAAGATTACATACAGGCTGGCTGGAGGAGAACGGCAGCTGGTACTATCTGGAGGAAGACGGGAGAATGGCTGTTGGCTGGAGATATATGAAGGAGCAATGGTACTATTTTTCCGCATCCGGTGTCATGGCTGCTGAGCAGTGGGTGGGGGAGTATTACCTCACAGCAAGCGGTGCTATGGCGGTAAATGCATGGATCGGTAAATATTACGTGGGCGGCGACGGGAGATGGATTCCGGGATACAGCCAGGCCCAGTGGATGCAGGAAGGGGAACGCTGGTGGTATAGAAACGCAGACGGCTCATATCCCAAATCCTGCTGGAAGACTATCAGCGGCTCTGCCTACTATTTTAACGAAGCAGGCTGGCTGGTGACCGGCTGGTTCAAGGATCAGGGAAAGTGGTATTATCTGACAGAGTATGGCATGAAAAGGAATGAATGGCTGCCCGACGGGAAAACCTGGTACTATCTTACCGGAGACGGAAGTATGGCTGTAGGCTGGGTGATGGCCGGAGGTGTCTGGTATTATATGAATTCCAATGGTGTGATGCAGACCGGATGGCAGCAGATACAGAAGGAATGGTATTATCTGAAGGCTGACGGAGGAATGCAGACCGGGTGGCTGCTCCAGGGAAAAAGCTGGTATTATCTGAAAAGCAGCGGTGCTATGGCTACTTCCTGGCAGCAGGTGGGAAAGACCTGGTATTATCTGTCCGGAAGCGGAGTGATGCAGACGGGCTGGCAGCAGATAGGGAGAGAATGGTATTATCTGAAGGCTGACGGAGGAATGCAGACCGGGTGGCTGCTCCGGGGAAAAAGCTGGTATTATCTGAAAAGCAGCGGTGCTATGGCTACTTCCTGGCAGCAGGTGGGAAAGACCTGGTATTATCTGTCCGGAAGCGGAGTGATGCAGACGGGCTGGCAGCAGATAGGGAGAGAATGGTATTATCTGAAGGCTGACGGAGGAATGCAGACCGGGTGGCTGCTCCAGGGCAAAATCTGGTATTACCTGAAGAGCAGCGGCGCAATGGCTGCAGGCTGGCAGAAAGTAGGCAGCACCTGGTATTATTTCTACGGCAGCGGTGCCATGGCAGTGAATACCTGCATTGACGGTTATCTGATTAACCGGAATGGGGAATACTACGAACCGGCTGTGGGAACCATAAAAGGGCTGCTTCAGAATGCCATGGTTCCGGTAGGCTCAACCATGTATGTGTACGGAGGAGGCTGGGATAAAGATGCTACAAGAAAGGGGCCAAGCCCCCAGTGGAGGAAATTTTATGAAAAGCAGAATTCTTCTTATGATTACAATACCACAAGATACCAGTCCGAGAATGGACTGGACTGTTCCGGGTTTGTAGGCTGGTCTGTCTACAACGCGTTAAATAAAGTGAGCGGGAAAAGCAGCTGTACAGTAACCTCCACCGCTATGGTTTCCAATTATGCGTCCAGAGGCTGGGGAAGCAAAATCGATCGCTCAAAAGTAAAGGACTACAGGGCCGGGGATGTGATGGGTTCTACCTGCGGTTGCCATAATCATGTATATCTGGTAATCGGGCAGTGCGCTGACGGCAGTGTGGTATTTGTACATTCTTCGCCAAAAGGGGTACAGATCAACGGTACGACGACGCCTTCAGGAAGTTATTCCAGCAAAGCCATATCCCTTGCCAATTCTTATATGAAAAAGTATTTTCCGGAATGGAACAAAAAGTTCGGCAATTCCTCAGGGCCTCAGTATTATCTGAGTCATTTCAGCCAGATGCGCTGGGATATATCAGGGAATAAAGTAATGAGGGATCCGGAGGGATATACAAAGAAAAGTGCAGAACAGGTATTAAAGGACCTGTTTGAAGAATAAAAGTAATAGTGTGCTGTAGGAAAGGAATTGAGACGTATGAATGATAAAAGAGTGTTTTTAATTGTACTGGACAGTTTCGGGATCGGAGCGGAGCCGGATGCAGATTTGTTCGGAGATGTGGGAAGCAATACGCTGGGAACCATTGTCACATCGGACAGATATGATACTCCGAACATGAGAAAGCTGGGACTTTTTAATATAGAAGGGGTAACCTGCGGAAAACGTACGGAACACCCACTGGGTTCCTTCGCCAGGATGCAGGAAGCCTCTATGGCAAAGGATACTACAGCCGGGCACTGGGAGATTGCAGGACTGGTTTCAGAAAAGCCCTTTCCCACGTATCCCCATGGGTTTCCCAAAGAAGTTCTGGACGCATTCTCCAAAGCCACAGGAAGAGGCGTGCTGTGCAACAAGCCCTATTCCGGTACGGATGTAATTCGGGATTACGGGGAGGAGCATATGAGAACCGGGGATTATATTGTCTATACTTCTGCAGACAGTGTATTCCAGATTGCCGCCCACGAGGAGATTGTCCCTCTTGATGAACTGTATGATGCGTGCCGTAAGGCCAGGGAAATACTTCAGGGAGAACACGGGGTGGGAAGAGTCATTGCCCGTCCGTTTATAGGAAAGGCTCCAGAGTTTAAGAGAACACCCCACAGGCATGATTTTTCCCTGATTCCTCCGAAGGACACCATGCTGGATTGTCTGTCCGGGGCCGGCCTGGCGACTATAGGGGTTGGGAAGATATATGATATTTTTGCTGGAAAAGGTATCTCTGAGACGAAATCCACTGAGAGCAACCAGAATGGGATGGAAATTACCGCTCAGTGGCAGAACGCATCTTTCAGCGGTCTTTGCTTTGTAAATCTGGTGGATTTTGATATGCTTTACGGACACAGAAATGATATTGACGGATATGCGGGGGCAGCGACTGAATTTGACCGGTGGCTGGGCGGATTCCTGGATGGAATGAGGGAAAATGATATTCTGATGATCACCGCTGATCACGGCTGTGATCCGGGGACTCCCAGCACAGATCATTCAAGGGAATACACGCCTCTTCTTGTTTGCGGGAAACATGTGAAAAAAGGGGTTTCTCTGGGTACAAGAAAGTCATTTGCAGACATTGCCGCAACCATTCTGGATATCTTCCAGGTAGAGGGAACGATTGCGGGCACTAGTTTTCTGAAAGAGATAGAGGCACGGGATGGAGAATAAGATACTGATTGAAAAAGCTCTGGCCGCCAGAGAGAGAGCATATGCCCCGTACTCAAAATTCCGGGTCGGGGCGGCCCTTCTCACCCGGGAGGGGAAAGTCTACACTGGCTGCAACATTGAAAATGCTGCCTATGGGCCAACGAACTGTGCGGAGCGGACTGCATTTTTTAAAGCGGTCTCAGAGGGGGAAAGAGAATTCGCCGCCATTGCTGTTGCAGGGGGAAAGCAGGATCAGACCGGGAAGGAATATTGTTTCCCCTGCGGCGTGTGCCGGCAGGTAATGGCAGAGTTCTGTGAAGGAAGCTTTCGGATTCTGGCGGCTAAAAGTCCGGAGGACTACAGGGAATATACCTTGAATGAACTGCTTCCGGAACGGTTTGGAAGCAATAACCTTTAGATATAGGAAAGGCTGGTGGGAAGTATGAGAATGACGGATATCATTGCTGCAAAGCGGGATGGGCAAATACTATCGGAGGAACAGATCCGGGATATGATAGAGCGGTATGTAGCAGATGAAATACCGGATTACCAGATGTCTGCTATGATGATGGCGATCTATTTTCAGGGAATGACAGACCGGGAGCTGACAGTCTTGACGGATGCTATGGCAAAATCCGGTGATATGGTGGATCTTTCTGAGATTCAGGGGATTAAGGTTGACAAACACTCCACCGGGGGAGTAGGCGATAAGACTACGCTGATTGCGGCCCCAATCGCTGCCGCCTGCGGAGTAAAGGTGGCAAAGATGTCGGGAAAGGGACTGGGCTTTACCGGCGGAACTGTGGATAAACTGGAAGCTATCCCCGGATTCCGGACAGTACTGGACCGGAAAGAATTTTTTGATGTGGTAAACCGCACCGGATTGTCTGTCATTGGCCAGTCCGGGAATCTGGCTCCCGCAGATAAAAAGCTGTATGCGCTGAGAGATGTGACCGCTACGGTGGAGAGTATTCCTCTGATTGCCGCTTCCATTATGAGTAAAAAGCTGGCTGCAGGAAGTGACTGTATCCTTCTGGATGTAAAAACAGGAAGCGGGGCCTTTATGTCCGGGCGGGAAGACGCCAGGGCGCTGGCAGAAAAAATGGTTCGGATCGGCACATTGGCGGGAAGAAAAACCATTGCCCTGATCACAAATATGGAGGAACCCCTGGGAAATTACATCGGCAATTCCCTGGAGGTTGCGGAGGCGGTGGAAACCCTGCGGGGAAACGGTCCGGAGGATCTCACAGAGCTTTCTGTGGAACTGGCCGCAAACATGCTTTATCTTGCCCAAAAGGGGGAACTGGAGACTTGCAGGCAGCAGGCAGCAGCAGTCCTGGCTGACGGAACTGCCCTGGAATGCCTGAAGGCAATGGCAGCAGCGCAGGGCGGAGACCCGGAGTCCTTGTCTGACACCAGTCTGCTGCCGAGAGCCCCGTATTCCCGGGAGGTAAAGGCAAAGACAGAGGGCTTTATCGCCGGCCTGGATGCAAAAATGTGCGGAATGGCTTCCGGACTTCTGGGGGCGGGCAGAGAGACCAAGGACAGCGTCATAGATCCCGGTGCCGGCATCATCCTTCATAAGAAAACAAATGATTATGTAATGGCAGGAGAGCCGATTGCCACGCTCTATACATCAAAAGAGGAACTGTTCCCGGAGGCTGTCAATGTGCTGGAAAAGGCAGTGACTTTGGGGAAGGCGCCGAAAGGCAAAAAACAGATGGTTTATGAAAGAATTGTTTGATGGAGCAGCAAAAAGGCGGCAGTAATATATATAGAAAAAAGGGGAAACAATGAGCAGAAAAAATTCGGAAATAGTAAGCCATGTGGATCACACGCAATTAAAGGCGTTTGCTGTGTGGGAGGATATCAAAAGGCTGTGTGAGGAAGCGGTGGAATACCATACAGCGTCTGTTTGTATCCCGCCCTGCTATGTAAAACGCGTCAGAGAGGCCTATGGGGATTCTCTTACTATATGTACAGTAGTTGGATTTCCACTGGGCTACAGCGTGAAAGAGGCGAAGCTCTGTGAGACAAGACAGGCTTTGGAAGACGGTGCGGATGAGATTGATATGGTCATCAATATCAGCGATGTAAAGAACGGGAAATTTGAAGCGGTTTTGGATGAGATAACAACTCTTAAAGCGGCTGTGGGCAGTAAGACCCTAAAAGTAATAGTGGAGACGTGCTATCTGACAAAGGAAGAAAAGATAAAAATGTGTGAAATTGTTACAGCCGCGGGTGCCGATTTTATAAAAACCTCTACAGGCTTTGGCACAGGGGGAGCAACCATAGAGGATGTGGTGCTTTTCAGAGAAAACATCGGGGAAAATGTAAGAATCAAGGCGGCCGGGGGCGTGAAGACAAGGGAGGATTTGGAGAAGTTTTTGGATGTCGGCTGCAGCAGAATAGGAACCAGTTCAGCTGTGGGGCTGCTTTATGGGACACCAGGCCAAACATATTAAGAAATGCACACAAATGTTACATGAATATTAAATTTTAGTTGAGATTTTTAGATCTTTTTCTTGCATATACTTAGGATGTGTGGTAATATGTAAAAGAAATGAAGAAAGTATTTCGTAAATATTAAACGTAACACGTAGGAATCTCAAGAGGGAAATGAGAAAGCAAAAATAGTGTACATACTTAGATGAGAGGTTAAACGGTATTATGAAGAAGAAATTTATTGGAGTAAGCTTAGCAATCGTACTTAGTATGGCTCAGATTATTTCTGTAGGAGCTGCAAAAGAAGATGATATTAAGGCCGCAAAAGCGCAGACAAGCAGTCAGCTGGCAGCAGTAAATAATAAGATTAATAAGTTAGAAGATCAGAAAGCAGCATTAAAAGCTGAGATTAATGAATTAGATCAGGATCTGGTAGAGGTAATTGTTCAGATTGATGTTTTAAAGGATGATATCACCACCAAGGAAACTGAAATCGAAGATACAAAAGAAGATTTGAAAGTTGCTGAAGAAAACAGGGACGAGCAGTATGCTTCCATGAAGAAAAGAATTCAGTACATATATGAAAAAGGCGGCGACAGTGCATGGGCGCAGATGCTTTTAGAGGCTGACAGCCTTTCCGGTATGCTGAGTAAGGCTGAATATACACAGCAGTTATATGATTACGACAGAAACAGCCTGAATGAGCTGAAAGAAGTGGTTCAGCAGGTGACTGACCTTGAAACTCAGTTAGAGACAGAAAAAGCAGAACTGGAAGACATGCAGGTTGAATATGAAGGACAGCAGAAAGAACTGGAATCAACCTTAGAGCAGAAAAAAGCTACAGCAAGCGATTATGAATCACAGATTTCCAGAGCAGAGTCTCAGGCAGCTGAATATAAAGAATTAATCCAACAGCAGAATGCTGAATTGCAGAAGATTCAGGAAGAAAAGGCCGCAGCTGCAGCAGCAGCTAAGAAAGCGGAAGAAGAGGCACAGAAAAAGGCGGCTCAGAAGGCAGCACAGGAGTCTTCCTCTAAGAAAGATTCAGACAGCCAGAAGAGTGATGACAATAAGTCTTCCGGTAATTCCAAGAAAGATAATAACAACAGCAACAGCAGTAATGAGGATACAGACGAAGAAGACAGCAGAGGAAACTCCTCCAACACTTCTAAAGATGACGAAGACAACAGCTCTAAAGGTGAGAGCAGTTCCAATAGCTCTAAGGGCGACAGCAGCTCAAACTCTTCCAGCAGTTCTTCAGGATCATCCTCCAGCAGTTCAAGCAGTGCTACTGGACAGGCAATTGTTAATTATGCAACTCAGTTTGTGGGCAACCCATATGTATGGGGCGGCGAGAGTTTAACAAACGGTGCTGACTGTTCCGGATTCACCATGCAGGTATATGCACACTTTGGAATCTCCTTGCCACATTCTTCCGGGGCACAGAGATCTTATGGCAGGGCGGTATCTTATGCAGAGGCTCAGCCAGGTGACCTGATTTGCTACTCAGGACATGTTGCTATCTATATGGGAGGCGGTCAGATTGTACATGCTTCCAACAGTGCACCTTATCCGAAGGGCGGAATTAAAATCAGCGGAAACGCTGCATATAAGACGATTTTATCTGTAAGACGTCTCGTATAATACATAGCAGATTTACTGCCGTTTATGGAGTTATCCATGAACGGCAGTTTTTTTATCTCTGGTTTACACCAGGACATAGAAAAATATTTCGGAAAAACAAAAAAAATACTTGCTTTTTCAAAAAACTATGTTATAGTAGTTATAGAACAAGCAAATAAACAATGTGTTTGAGATAAACGATATGGAGGCGATTTTATGAATATTAGTAAATTTACACAGAAATCACTTCAGGCAGTGCAGGATCTGGAAAAGACAGCCTATGAATTTGGCAATCAGGAAGTTGAACAGGAGCACCTTCTGTATAATCTTCTGCACCAGGATGACAGTCTGATTTTGAAGCTGATTGAAAAAATGGAGATTAATAAAGACCATTTCCTGAACAATGTGGAGAATGCTTTGAACGCCAGGACAAAGGTGTCCGGAGGCCAGCCGTATATCGGCCAGCATCTGAACAAAGCGCTGGTAAGCGCAGAGGACGAGGCTAAAGCTATGGGGGATGAGTATGTATCTGTGGAGCATCTCTTTCTGTCTCTGCTAAAGAATGCAAGTCCATCTATGAAGAAACTCTGGAATGAGTATGGGATTACCAGGGAAAGGTTTCTGCAGGCTCTTTCTACGGTTCGGGGAAACCAGAGAGTTACCACAGATAATCCTGAAGCAACCTATGATACTCTGAACAAATACGGGCAGGATCTGGTGGAGAAGGCGCGAAACCAAAAGCTGGATCCGGTAATCGGCAGAGATGCGGAGATCCGTAATGTTATCCGTATACTTTCCAGGAAGACGAAAAACAACCCTGTTTTAATCGGTGAGCCCGGCGTAGGTAAGACGGCAGTAGTAGAGGGGCTGGCACAGCGTATTGTAAGAGGCGATGTGCCGGAAGGACTGAAAGACAAGAAAATTTTCTCTCTGGATATGGGAGCATTGGTAGCAGGCGCTAAGTACAGAGGGGAATTCGAGGAGCGTTTGAAAGCTGTCCTGGAGGAAGTCAGAAAAAGCGAAGGACAAATCATTTTATTTATAGATGAGCTGCACCTGATTGTAGGCGCCGGAAAGACAGACGGAGCAATGGATGCCGGCAATATGTTAAAGCCTATGCTTGCCAGAGGAGAACTGCACTGTATCGGCGCGACCACTCTGGATGAATACCGACAGTATATTGAAAAGGACGCGGCTCTGGAGAGAAGATTCCAGCCTGTAATGGTGGATGAGCCTACAGTGGAGGATACGATTTCCATTCTCCGGGGACTGAAGGACCGATATGAGGTATTTCATGGGGTTAAGATTACAGACGGCGCCTTGGTAGCAGCAGCCACCTTATCGGATCGGTATATCTCTGACCGGTTCCTTCCGGATAAGGCAATTGATCTTGTGGATGAAGCGTGTGCCCTTATTAAAACAGAGCTGGATTCCCTCCCCACAGAGCTGGATGAGCTGCAGAGAAAAATCATGCAGATGGAGATCGAGGAGGCTGCCCTGAAAAAAGAAACCGATAAGCTGAGCCAGGATCGCCTGGAGAACCTTCAGAAAGAACTGGCAGATTACAGGGATGATTTTAATGCCCGTAAGGCTCAGTGGGATAATGAAAAGGTTACCGTGGAGCGTCTGCAGAAGCTGAGAGAGCAGATTGAAGAGATGAACAATCAGATCCAGATGGCCCAGAGAAACTATGACCTGGAGAAAGCGGCAGAGCTTCAATACGGAGAGCTTCCAAAGCTGCAGCAGCAGCTGAGTGTAGAGGAAGAGAAGGTAAGGAAACAGGATCTTTCACTTGTGCATGAGAGCGTTACCGATGATGAAATCGCCAGAATTGTATCCCGGTGGACAGGTATACCTATTTCTAAGCTAACAGAGGGGGAGCGAACCAAGATCCTGGGGCTGGAGGATCAGCTCCATGAGAGGGTGATTGGACAGAACGAAGCGGTGAGCAAGGTGACAGATGCGATTCTGCGCTCCAAGGCGGGTATTAAAGATCCGTCAAAACCAATTGGTTCCTTCCTTTTCCTTGGTCCCACCGGTGTGGGTAAGACCGAGCTTGCGAAGACTCTTGCGGCGGCTCTATTCGATGATGAAACTAACATGGTGCGCATTGATATGAGTGAGTATATGGAGAAATACTCTGTATCCAGGCTAATCGGTGCACCTCCGGGATATGTGGGATACGAGGAGGGCGGCCAGCTCACAGAAGCCGTGAGAAGAAAGCCCTATTCAGTAGTACTTTTTGATGAAATAGAGAAAGCGCACCCGGATGTGTTTAATGTACTGCTTCAGGTGCTGGATGACGGGCGTATTACAGATTCTCAGGGACGTACCGTAGACTTTAAGAATACGATTCTTATTATGACATCTAATATAGGGTCAACCTACCTTCTTGACGGCATTCAGCCGGATGGAGAAATCAGCCCGCAATGTGAGGAAATGGTGCACCAGGATCTGAGAAATCATTTTCGCCCTGAATTTTTGAACCGTCTTGATGAAATTATTATGTTTAAACCGTTGACAAAAGAGAATATTGGCGGTATTGTAGATTTGCTTATCAAAGAGCTTAACCATCGGCTGGCAGATCAGGAGTTGTCACTGGAGCTTACAGATGAGGCAAAGGCATATGTCATTGACGGGGGATACGATCCGGTCTACGGAGCCCGTCCCCTTAAGCGGTATCTCCAGAAATATGTGGAGACACTCAGTGCAAGGCTGATCTTGTCCGGTGAAATCGATGCAGGGGACACGATCCTGATTGATGTGGAGAACGGGGAGCTGGTGGCTAAAGTAACATAATACTGAGAAAGCAGGCAAGGAGTGAAACTATGCTGCCAAAAGATCCGGCAATTTTATTGAGTTACGTGAATACACAGCTGAGAGATCATTACTCTTCCCTGGAAGACATGTGCAAGAGTCTCCAGGTAGATAAAGAGGGCATTAAAAGGAAGATGGAAATGATAGACTACGAATATGATGCCCAACAGAATCAATTTGTGTGATGCCAAACAGGGCAGCCGCACCGGTATGATAGTAGATACCGGTGCGGCTGCCCTGCAATTGTTATATTGTTCTATTTCATATCACAGCCAATTTCTTTTAACTTTTCATCCACCCATGGTCTGATATACGTTCCTTCATGTATTATATCATCCATGATAGCGGCCTCCTTTTTCGCTATTTCCCGGGCTGCGTCCGCAAGTTTTGAGGCAACTGCCGGATCGATGACAATTACACCGTCATCATCGCCTACAATAATATCTCCAGGATTGACAAGCTTTCCGCCGATGACTACCGGTACATTGATTTCTCCGGGTCCATTTTTATAGGGACCGTTTGGATTTACCCCCCGTGCATAAACAGCAAAATCCGTCATTGCAGCGAGTCCGCCATAGTCCCGGATTGCCCCGTCGCAGACAATTCCTTTAATCCCTCTGGTCTTACAGTAGGTTGCCATCAATTCGCCAAATATTGCTCTGTCAGTAAAACCACCTGCATCTATGACAATCACATCCCCCGGCCGGGCCAAATCCATGGCGGCATGGAACATCAGATTGTCTCCCTGGGGCACACGAACTGTAAATGCAGTACCTAGTAACTGCCCTTTATAGCCCACCGGTTTGATTCCGGAATCCACGGCCGCAATACGCCCCATACAATCATCAATATTTGCCGCCGGCATATTTCTGAAACGTTCTACCAGTTCCTTTGCCGGACGGCTGATTTCCTTTATAATTTTACACCCAATTGACATTTATTTTTTTCTCCTGAGATTATTTTTTATACAAATTGATATCCTGTATCTCTTGCGAGCACACTCCTGTTGGCAACGTTATGGGATAGCACAGTTCCATCAACAACTGCTGACGGAATCAAATGACATACCATTTGAATCTGGGTTTTCTTCGCCCCGATGCCATAAGATCCACAGTGAGGATTTATGATAACATTATCCATGGCAAGAAGGGGATCCTCCTTAGCAATGGGCTCTATTTCCACGGTATCCAGGCCGGCATAAAGAATTTCGCCGTTTTCCAGTGCCCATGCAAGGTCTTTCTGTGAAATGACAGGCCCACGGGAGGTATTGATGATCATGGCTGTATTTTTCATCTTGCGAAAGGTATCCTTATTAAAAACATGAGTGGTTTCGGGTGTCAGATTCACATGGATGGAAATAATGTCACTCTTTTCTAACATCTCGTCGAATGTCACAAATTCCACATGCGGATACTGCTCCTTTACTGAGTCTGAAACATACGGGTCGCAGGAGATTACCTTAGTCCCAAAACCTCCATGGAAAATATCATGCAAATATCTCCCAGCCGCTCCGAATCCGTACAAACCGAGAGTCATTTCCCGGACATCCCCCGGAAGCAGATACTGGCATTTGGGCCACTTTCCTTTGCGGATTTCTCTGTCATAATAATTTGTATTGCGAACAAGCCCCATAATCATCGCAGTTGCAACATCTGCCAACTCTTTCGCACAAAAACCCGGCAGGTTCAGCACGATTACCCCCTGTTCTGTGGCTGCATCCAAGTCAATACTGTTGACGCCTACGCCAAACCGCTGTACAAACTTTAGCTCTGGCAAGGCTTCTAAGACCTTGCGGGTAATGGGGGGATTACCGGTAGCCAGAATAGCATCGGCACCTTTGCATCCTGCGATAATTTCTTCCACAGTGGGTTCTTTCTGCTGTGCAGCCACAACCTGATAGTCCAGCAGGGCCAGCTCGATTCCGGCAGCCTGATAAGCAGCTGCAACACGCTCCAGCTCTTCGGCAGTTACGCTGCCATAATCTTTATCTACAACAACAGCTTTCATTTCTTGTCTCTCCTTTATTTACTTTTTATAATGGCCAGAATACTGGTATCAGAAGCAATGATCCAATCAGTGTCACAACGGTCAGCCCGATACCCGGAACAAAGAAGTCACGGAATCCCAGATTTCCCGGTTTAATAATTAATGTATTTGTACCGGAACCCACCGGAGTCAAAAATGGCGCAGAGGCCGCAACACAGATGGCAACTCCAATTGCCACCGGATTAATACCCATTTCCATAGCTACCGGAACAAATAAAGGTGTTACCAATACTACAGTGGAGGTATTCATCATCATGTTCGTCAAAATTATTGTGACAAGCAGTACAAAAAATAAGAACATTACTTTATTCGGATGATTACCCAGGATTCTTACCACAGCATTAGCGATTAAATCTCCTGCTCCGCTGCTGGCCATCGCTTTGGAGACCGCACTCATACCGCCTACAATAAACAGAGTTGGCCAATCCACAGCCCGCATGGCTTCTTTTTCACTGATACATCCTGTTCCGATCAGAAGTACACATCCGATCGCCGCGATAAAATACATTGGCCATTCATCGCTTGCAACAGCCATAGCAATCAGAACTGCCGCTAAAATTGTAAGACAGATTCCCCCTTTTACAGGATTGAATTCCGTTGCCTTTTCCCTTCGCGTATACTCTTTTAAATATTCCGGATCGGAAGAATCTCCGGGTGTCAGAAGCTTTTTGCCAATGGACAGAAAGTAGACCAGAAACAGGATACAAAGGGGAAGTCCTACCTTTCCCAGTTCAAAAAAGCTAAGGAAATCTACTCCCATATCTTCAATTAATCCGGCAGTGCTGACATTACTTGCTGCTCCTACCAGCGTTAGATTGCATCCGATAGATGCCGCAAAAGACATCGGAATCAACTGTCTGGATACCGAAACTTTGGCCTGCATACTCATCGCTACAACGATTGGCAGCATCATAGCTACTACACCAAGTCCGGAGCAGATAGAAGAAAGAATCAGCGCTACCAGAACAGCCGCTATCATAATGCCCTTTTCTGACGTGCCGGTTATTTTTACCAGCATATGCGCCATTTTATCTGCTACTCCTGTGTAAAAAAGTGACTGACCGATAATCATCATTGCTGCCAGAAGTGCAATTGTTGATCCGGAAAATGAGGCAAACACATCTGACTTATCAATGATTCCCATGCAGCCCAGAAGGATTGCGCCCGCCATAGATACAAGCCCCAGGGGGAATTTATTTGTTACAAAAAATACAACCATAATTGCCAATACAATCAATGTTATAATTGTTGGATTCATTATATACCTCCAAATACAGTTCTCCCATAATTTTTTTGTTATGTATAATACTTGCTTTTGTGACTAAGACTGTTTATTGTGTAAGTTATATGCGCATTCTTACTGTACTTTTATAATATTCGATTTTATTGACAAAAGCAAATGGCAATAGTACTATATAGATTATAATGTTTCTGTTATATAGCAAAGGAGTGCTTATGAATCATAATTACGAATACTTTACTTCCATTGTGGAAGCCGGCAGTCTGACGAAGGCCGCCCAAAATCTTTATACGACACAGCCTGCCCTGAGCCAGTATCTGAAACGTCTGGAAAACAACCTCGGTGTGGAATTATTTGACCGAAGTACTTCCCCTCTCAAACTGACTTATACTGGCGAGTGCTATTATAAATACATACTGCAGATGAAAACGTTAGATGAAAATCTGAGAAGAGAATTTCAGGATATTAAAAGTGAGGTGAGCGGTCGTCTGCGGTTAGGCATCGCCCTCTGGCGCGGCGCCTGCCTTTTGCCCGACATTTTCCCGGAATTTCACCGCCGTTATCCTAAAATTCATATTGAATTGTTTGAAGGACGCTCCAACCAACTGGAAAGCGCCCTCCTCAATGACAATATAGATCTTGCGGTTATGAATCTTCCGCACACATTAAATTACAATAAACTGACTTGTGAAGCAATTTTTGACGAACCGATTCTGTTGGCGGCACCTACGAATCACCCTTATGTGCAGACTCTGCTGCAGGACTGCCGCTATCAGGGCAGGTTTCCCCTGGCCCCCCTTGCGCTGGTCAAAAAAATACCTATTATATTAACAAAGCCCGGTCAAAATCTGACCTATGAGGTTCAGCGAATTTTAGCAAAAAATCAAATAGAACCTGATATCCTGCTGGAAACCGGTAATTTGACTACCGCTATCAACCTTGTTTCTGAGGGAATTGCCTGCACATTCGTACCCGGCGAAGGTGCAGGTGTCTGCCGCCATTCGGGGAGAGTGACTTATTTTATGCTGGATGACAGCAGTGCAAGCTGGGATCTTGGGGTTGTATACCGCAAAAATAGTTATCTGCCCAAGGTATCCCAATTGTTCATTTCCATATTGAAAGAGATTTTTGGCAGCAATAGATGAATAAAAGTGTTCCGGGAATTCGGTTGTTGTATCTGTCTGCTTCACGATAGACTTTGTATTTTCTCCCGATAGATTCGCCTAAAGAGCAGTGTGGACAGAGCCACGGAGACTAATTCTGCAAGAGGAAATGCCCACCACACTGCGTGCAGCCCAAATACCTTAGCGAAGAGGTATGCACAGGGGAGTATTACCAGCATCTGCCTTGCCACAGAGACAATAAGACTGTAGGTACCATTTCCGAGGGCCTGGAATGCTGAGCCAACTACGATGCAGTAGCCGGCAAATATAAAACTGAGACTGATAATGCGGAGCGCGGGAACACCGATAGCCAGCATATCTTCTGAGGCATTAAACAGATATAAAAACTGCCCCGGGAAGATCTCAAAACATACAAGCCCAAGTAACATAATCGTGACGGCCGAGAGGATACTGAGGCGTATGGTAGACATAATCCTCTTTTTGCTTTTGGCTCCGTAATTAAAAGCAATGATGGGCACCATGCCGTTGTTCAGTCCAAATACAGGCATAAATATAAAACTCTGTAGCTTGAAATAGATCCCAAATACAGCGGCTGCTGTAGAGGTAAACATGAGAAGAATCTTATTAATGCCAAAAGTCATAACAGAGCTGATAGCCTGTACCACCATAGAAGGAATTCCTACGGCGTAAATCTGCCGGATCACACGGGAATGAGGACGGTAGTGCCTCATATTAATATTAATTTCTTTATTATACTTAACATTCAGAAACAGGCCCAGCAGCATTCCGATGATCTGACCGAAAACTGTGGCGATAGCCGCACCCGCTACCTCTAACCGCGGAAAGCCAAATAACCCGAAGATAAGAATGGGGTCCATAATTAAATTGACGATTGCACCAACACCCTGAGTTACCATGGAGAGCGCAGCCCGTCCTGTAGCCTGAAGCAGCCGTTCCATAGTGATTTCCAGAAAGATTCCGAAACTGAACACAGAGATCAGGGACATATATTGAATTCCATAGGCGCGGATCTGTTCGTGGGCAGTCTGGAGATCAAAAAAAGCAGTGGCCAGAGAGACGCCCAGAATCGCAAAAACAATATAATGGCAGACAGAGAGAAAGATTCCGTTCCTTCCTGCCAGGTTTGCTCCCTCATAATCCTTCTCCCCCAGATTTCGGGACAGCAGTGCATTGATTCCTACTCCGGTTCCCACAGCTACCGCAATCATTAAATTCTGTATGGGGAACACCAGAGATACCGCTGTAAGTGCACTTTCATTCAGCTGGGCGACAAAGGCGCTGTCTACAATATTGTACAGAGCCTGAATGAGCATGGATATGATTATGGGAAGCGACATTTGAAATAGAAGCTTTGGGATGGGCAGATAGCCCATTTTGTTTTCTTTTGGTATGGTTTGTGGCATGACTTTTTCTCCTGTTAAATATGTTTAAAGCACAAAGAAATCGGATGTACGGCTGTAGTATGGAAAGCCGGGGCATCCGATAGTAATAAGTATATAATTTATTGTATAGAGGGTTGGGGGAAAAGTCAACTGTTTGTGTGGGAACTTGGGAATTGACTTCCTAAGCTTGAGACTTTTTTAGTCGGAAGGTGTGGGTGGCAGGGGGGGACGGTGAGAGAAATCCCGCGGCGGAGGGCTGGCCGGGTCGGACAGGAGGAAGGCTTAAGTTCCGGGGACACCTCCGTCGTGAAGAGAGTCTAAGACAAAACCGGAATCCCCGCCGGAGCACCGTTCGTATGGTCAAAGAATGCTTGATGTGCATTCTCTGCCCATGCTCACTTTTTTTCGGCCCGGACTGCCGAAAAAATCTCCTGCGGGAATCCCGGTTTTGCCTAAGACTCTCTACTCACTCCTCCGGAACCGTCCGCGGACCTTAAGCCTCCCTCCCGCCCAACCCAGCCAGCCCGCCGCCGCATGATTCCTCTCACCTGGGTATGGGGAAGTTCCAGGGGGAGATTTTTCTGAGTTTATCCTAAACATCAAGTCGTCAATAGTGAGAAACAAGTAGAGGAAAAGTGTACAACTCCCGACCTTCCCCACCCGTTTTCCGTGAATGTGAAGTGAGTCTCTGCCAGGATATAGGAGGGAGCACCGGGGAGACAGGGTCAGGCCAGGGGCCGGAGTATAGGGACAAGTCAGGGAGGTTAAGCGGAGTGAGCCGAAGATCCAGTCCACCAGCTGATTAGTGAGGAAGGCTTTCCTGACGAGCTTAGCAGCTGGTAGGACTTAGCTGAGGGGAACGGAGCCTCGAGCTGACTTGTCCCTATACTCCGGCCCCTGGCCTGACCCTGTCTCCCCGGTGCTCCCTCCTATATCCGTCCGTCTGCGACGCTGCGCTGGCCGACTAGTTAACATCGAACTTCACATACACATAACTATAATTTTCTTGCACTTACCACAAAAACTTGATACTATGTTATGAGAAAAATACGATAAAAAAGAGGCGAATCTAATGTCCGCGTACCAAAGTTTTGCAAGAGTTTATGATATGTTTATGGATAATATCCCCTATGAAGAATGGGGGGCGTATGTGAGCGGTCTGTTACAAGAATATGGAATTGAAGACGGCCTGGTGCTGGATCTGGGATGCGGGACGGGGAGTCTTACACAGGTGCTGGCGGGGATGGGATATGATATGATTGGTGTGGACAACTCTGCGGAAATGCTGGAGATTGCCCAGGAGAAGAAGCTGGAGAGCGGGCTGGATATTTTGTATCTCCTGCAGGATATGAGGGAGTTTGAGCTGTATGGAACGGTAAGAGCGGCAGTGAGTATCTGTGACTCTATGAACTATATCCTAGAGGAAGAGGAGCTGCTGGAGGTATTCCGGCTGGTGAATAATTATCTGGATCCCGGGGGAATCTTTATCTTTGATATGAATACCCGGTATAAGTATGAGGAGATCCTGGGAGAGAGTACAATTGCAGAGAACCGGGAAGACGGGAGTTTTATCTGGGATAATTATTATCACCGGGAGGAGGAGATCAATGAGTATGATCTTACCCTGTTCATTCCTGAGAAAAAGGAAACACTTTTGTATAGAAAGTATCAGGAGACGCATTATCAGAAAGCCTACTCTGTCGGGCGGGTGAGAGAATTGCTGGAAGAGGCTGGGCTTCAGTTTGTCAGTGTGTATGAGGCATTTACCAGAGAAGAACCGGACAGTGAGAGTGAGAGGGTTTATTTTTTGGCCCGGGAAGTGGAAAAATCGGTATAAGGAGATAAAAAAGTGAGAGATTATATTGTAAGAGCGACAGCAGCCGGCAATCAGATCCGGGCATTTGCCGCAACAACAAGAGACTTGGTAGAGACAGCGAGAGCTGCACATAATACGAGTCCTGTAGCCACAGCGGCCCTGGGAAGGCTGCTGACCGCAGGGGCTATGATGGGAGTTATGATGAAGGGGGACAAAGATCTGCTGACGCTGCAGATAAAAGCGGGAGGTCCCCTGAACGGAATTACGGTAACAGCAGACAGTAAAGGAAATGTAAAAGGATACGTAGGGAATCCCAATGTACTGCTGCCGGCCAACAAGAATGGGAAGCTGGATGTGGCTGGCGCAGTGGGTGTGGGGCTTTTGAATGTGATTAAGGATCTGGGGCTGAAAGAACCATATTCCGGCCAAACGATTCTCCAGACCAGTGAAATTGCTGAGGATCTTACCTACTATTTTGCTACCAGCGAGCAGGTGCCCTCTTCCGTAGGCCTTGGGGTTCTTATGGAAAAGGATAATACCGTAAAACAGGCCGGGGGCTTTATCATTCAGCTGATGCCTTTTGCAGAGGAGGCGGTGATAAGCAAGCTGGAAAAAAATCTGTCCGGGATTACTTCGGTGACAGGAATGCTGGAAAAAGGCTATACACCGGAAACTATCTTGGAGACCTTGCTGGAAGGAATGGAGATTGAATATAATGACAGGCTCAGCACTCGTTTTTACTGCAACTGCTGTAAGGAAAGAGTGGCTAAAGCACTGATCAGCGTAGGCAGGAAGGACTTGAAAGAGATGATAGATGAGGGAAAAGAAGTGGAGCTAAACTGTCATTTCTGCAACCGGAATTATATCTTTGATGTCCAGGAACTGAAAGAATTATATACACTGAGCAAATAATTTGCAGAAAGCGGGGAATAGAGATGAATCAGGGTTTTATCAAAGCCGCGGCAGGAACCCCCAGCATAAAGGTGGCGGACTGCTGCTACAACGAGAAGGAGATTGCAAAAACAATACGTGAGATGGCGGCCCACGGGGCAAAGTTAATGGTTTTGCCGGAGCTGTGTCTCACTGCCTATACCTGTCAGGACTTGTTTTGGCAGGATGCGTTAATCAGGGAGGCAGAGGAACAGCTCCTGAGACTGGCGGAAGAGGTAAGGGATATCGACGGACTGATCTTTGTGGGAACGCCTTTTGCGTGTAAAGGAAAACTGTATAATACAGCTGCAGTTATTTCCGGCGGAGAGGTAATAGGTATTGTGCCGAAGATCAATCTCCCCAACTACTGTGAATTTTATGAGGCCCGCCATTTTATACCCGGCAACAAAGAAATAGAATGGATCCCCTTCGGCGGCAATGAAATTCCTTTTGGAACGAATCAGCTGTTTGTCTGTGATACTATGCCGGAGCTGGTAGTGGCAGCAGAGATTTGTGAAGATCTCTGGGTGCCCAATCCTCCCAGTATCCGTCATGTACTGGCGGGAGCAAACGTAATCGTGAATCTTTCGGCCAGCGATGAGGTAATAGGGAAAGATGCCTACCGGAAGGGACTGGTAAAAGGACAATCTGCCAATTTGGTATGCGGATATATCTATGCCACAGCAGGCGAGGGCGAATCCACCCAGGATCTGGTATTTGGGGGAGGGAACCTTATAGGGGAAAACGGTGTGCTTCTTGCAGAGGGAACACGGTTTAAGAATGAGATTGTATACGGCGATCTGGATATTCAGAGGCTGCAGAGTGAGAGAAGAAAAATGAGTACCTTCCCCGGAGCAGATGAGACAGGATACTGCAGGGTACCATTCAGCCTTGAAGTGCAGGAGACTGCTCTGGAGAGGACCTTTGATCCCGCCCCTTTTGTGCCTTCGGATAAGGGCGACAGGGACAGACGCTGCGAAGAGATTCTTACCATACAGGCAATGGGACTGAAAAAGAGGCTGATGCATACCAACTGCACCCATGCGGTGCTCGGAATCTCCGGCGGTTTGGATTCTACCCTTGCTCTTTTGGTGACGGCAAGAGCTTTCGACCTTCTTGGCATACCCAGGAAGAATATTCTCGCTGTTACCATGCCCTGTTTCGGAACCACAGACAGAACATATACCAATGCCTGCAGAATGACAGAGTGTCTGGGGGCGGCCTTAAAAGAGGTAGATATTAGGGCTTCCGTTACGCAGCACTTTAAGGACATCGGACACGATATGGAGGCCCATGATGTAACCTTTGAAAATGCTCAGGCAAGGGAAAGAACGCAGGTGCTGATGGATCTTGCAAACCAATGCCAGGGAATGGTGATAGGCACCGGTGATCTGTCAGAGCTGGCCCTGGGATGGGCTACGTACAATGGGGATCATATGTCTATGTACGGCGTGAACAGCTCCATACCTAAGACTCTGGTGCGCCATCTGGTGCGCTACTATGCGGACAACTGCGGGGAGGCTGAACTGGCATCTATTCTGCGGGATGTGCTGGATACACCGGTCAGTCCGGAACTTCTGCCGCCCAAGGACGGTGTGATATCTCAGAAGACGGAGGATCTGGTAGGACCCTATGAGCTGCATGACTTCTTCCTTTATTATATGCTGCGGGCAGATTTTCCGCCGTCTAAAATTTTAAGAATTGCCAAGCTTTCATTTAAAGGCGTTTATGACGACGATACGATAGTAAAATGGCTGAAGACCTTTTACCGCAGATTTTTCTCTCAGCAGTTTAAGCGCTCCTGCCTGCCGGACGGGCCGAAGGTAGGAAGTGTAGCGGTATCTCCCAGAGGAGACCTCAGGATGCCCAGTGACGCATGTGCGGATGTGTGGATGAAAGAATTGGAAAACGAATAGAAAGACCTCTGTTTTGGTGCGCGCCGGGCAGGGAACATGGAAACACAAGAAGAAAGAGTCTGACCTGTCAGACTCTTTCTTCGCATACAGGGTTACTTTATCTCTGCTTTGTCCAGGGCTGAATTAATGGCATCCAAGAGCAGCATGGAAGTATATTTATTGTCCTCTGAATACGTAATGCCTTCCGTTGACTGGGTGGTATATATCTGACTGGCAAGATCCTCCAGGGTTGGCTCCATGAGCGGATACATTGCTGTGGTTGTCTCGCTGAGATTGACCAGAGAAATGGCATTGATGTGATCCGCATCTACAGTTACTTCCACATCAAACGTATTATCATTTAAGGTGACGGAAGTATTGTAAACGCCTGCATGGAAGCGCGGATTGGAGACATTGGCAGCTTCATCATTCTTTTTAGAACCGAACATTATGAACATCAGAACAGCCAGAACAATGGCGAGAACAACAAAGATACCGGTATAAATAACTTCTTTCATATGTAGTACTACAATTTTGGTTTTTGAACTCATGGCAATACCCCTCCTGATTTCCTTTTTATAACTTATTATGGGAATGGGGAAAATATGCAAAAACCAGGCAGGATTGTGCTATAATATTTAAAATATTGAACATACAGGAAAGGAAAGGTAATAGGATGCCGTTACAATTTGTATTTGGAAATTCAGGTTCCGGGAAATCCTGGACCCTTTATCATAAAATAATAGAAGAATCAATGGAGTATCCCAAGAGGCAGTATCTGATTCTTGTACCCGAACAGTTTACCATGCAGACCCAGAAGGACCTGGTTGCCATGCATCCCAGAGGAGGGATCATGAATATTGATGTGGTAAGCTTTGAGCGCCTTGCCTTCCGGGTTATGGAAGAGATAGGGGAAGATATGGGACAGGTGCTGGAGGAAACCGGAAAAAGTCTGGTGCTCCGGAAAGTAGCACAGAAGAAAAAGAAAGAACTGAAGGTTTTAAAGGAGCAGATAAAAAAGCCCGGATACATTGCCCAGCTAAAATCAACCGTTTCGGAATTCACCCAGTATCATGTGGGACCGGAGGATATGGAGCGTATGCTCCGGTCAGTGGAAGATAAACCGCAGCTTTACTATAAGCTGAGGGATATCCAGATCTTATACCAGGGATTTATGGATTACCTCAGGGGAACATATATCACGGCAGAGCAGGTGCTTGAGATGCTCTGCAGGGTCATATGGAAGTGGCAGCGGCTTGAGGAATGCGTGGTTGTTCTGGATGGATTTACCGGATTTACACCTGTGCAGTACCGCCTTCTGGAAGAGATCTTCCCCAGGGCGGGAAAGATATATGCAGTAATCACCTTGGATGAGAAGGAGGACCCATACAGTCCGGGGAGTCCCCACAAGCTCTTTTTTATGAGTAAGCAGACCGTTCACCGGCTTCTTCAGATTGCACGCCGAACCAGAACAGAGGTCGGGAAGGAAATCTGTATTCACAGGGATGAGCAGGGAAGATTTGCCCACAGTCCTGCTCTTGCCTATCTGGAGCAGAATATTTTCCGCTATGGCAGCAGGCCGTATCCGGGCAAACAGGAGGAGATTGAGATTCGTATCTGCAGAACTCCGCAGTCAGAGATGGAAATGGCAGCCGATGAGATCCGGAGGTTGGTAAGAGAACAGGGATACCGCTACCGTGATTTTGCTGTGGTGACGGGAGATATGGAGGGATATGCAAGCTATGCGGCCTGGGCATTTGAAGATGCAGGGATTCCCTGCTTTTTGGATCAGAAGCACTCGGTCCTAATGAATCCTTTTATTGAGTTTATCCGGGCGGCAGTGGAGATTGCCGCAGAAAATTACAGCTATGACAGCGTATTTAGGTTTCTCCGCTGCGGCCTTACAGAGTTGATTCCGGAAGAGGTGGATCTTCTGGAGAACTATGTGATTGCTCTTGGCATTCGGGGAACAAAGAGATGGGAGGAGGAGTGGATCCGCAGGTATCGGGGCCAGGAAGAGGGAGAAACCGTCCGAATGGAAGCGATCCGCAGCCTTCTGATGTCGTCGCTGCATCCTTTTACCAGTACACTGAAGAAAAAAGGGCTGACGGTTCGGGAGGGTGTCACGGCCCTCTATCAGTTTATTGTGGGCTTCAGGCTCCAGGAAAAGCTGAAGCATCAGGAAAAGCTGTTTAGAAGCGCAGGGGAATATGCCATGGTGAAGGAATACAGCCAGATCTATGAGATTATTATGGAACTTCTGGACAAGATGGCGGATGTACTGGGGGAGGAAAGAGTTACAGTGAAGGAATTCCAGGAGCTTCTGGAGGCGGGGCTGCAGGAGGCAAAAGTAGGGGTGATCCCACCCAGTGCAGATCAGGTGCTGGTAGGGGATATTGAGAGGACAAGACTGAAGGATGTGCGTGTTCTTTTTTTTGCAGGGGTTAATGAGGGAGTGATTCCCAGGAAAGAAAGCGGGGGAGGCCTTTTGTCGGATATCGACAGGGAGTATCTGAGGGGCTCCAGGGTAGAATTGGCGCCCACACAGAAGGAGAATCATGACAACCAGCGCTTTTATCTGTACCTTAACATGACTAAGCCAAGGGACAGGCTGATTCTTTCTTATTCCAGAACCAATGGAAAAGGAGAGTCGTCCAATCCTGCTTATCTTATCCGCAGCATACAGCATATTTTTCCGGAGATCTCCCCCCGGGATATGGAGGAAGAGACCCCGTGTCTGGAGAACCCTGTGAGAGGGCTGGAATATCTCAGCAAAGGGTTCCGGGAAGCATTTGACCGGGAACCCCGGGACGCCTGGAAGGAGCTCTGGAGCTGGTATCTGCGATCGCCTAATTACAGAGACACTGCTAAAAAGCTGGCAGAGGCTGCCTTTTATACGAATCCTCATGACCATATCAGCCTGAGCGCCGCAAGGGCATTGTATGGCACTACACTGGAAAATAGTCCTACCAGGCTGGAACGTTTTGCCGCCTGCGCCTTTGCCCACTTTCTGGAACATGGTCTGGGACTCAGGGAAAGAATCCAGTACCAGTTTAATGCCATGGATATGGGGAATGTCCTCCACACCGCGCTGGAGCTTTTTGCAAGAAAGCTGGGGCTTTTAGGGATCGGCTGGCGGGATTTGGGGGAGGAAAAGCGTCTGACGCTGGTAGAGGAAAGCGTGGAAGAAATCATAAACGATTACGGGAATACAGTGCTTCACAGCAGCGCCAGAAACGAGTACATGATTGCCAGGGTAAAGCGTATGATGAACCGCACCGTCTGGGCGCTGCAGAAACAGGTAGAGCGGGGAGATTTTGTTCCAAGGCGGTTTGAGGTGTCCTTTTCCATGACTGATTCTCTGAAAAGTGTGAACATCGCTTTGTCAGAGGAGGAGGAAATGAAACTAAAGGGCAGAATTGACCGTCTGGATACCTACGAGGACGGGAATCATGTCTATGTAAAAGTGATTGATTACAAATCCGGGAATACCAGCTTTGACCTGGTGGCTCTCTATCACGGCCTGCAGCTTCAGCTGGTACTGTACCTGAATGCGGCTGTGGAAATCGAACAGCAGGAGCACCCTGGAAAGGAAGTAAAGCCGGCGGGAATATTTTATTATAATATAAAGGATCCGGTAGTGGACAAGGTTCCGGGGGAGTCTTTGGAGGACCTGAATGAGAGAATTTTAAAGAATCTGAGGGTAAACGGGCTGGTGACAGGGGAAAAGGAGATTCTGGAGAAAATGGATCAGGGATTTGCCGGGGAACCTCCCTATATCTCTTCCGTGGTCCCTGCGGCGTTTAATAAAGACGGCAGTCTTTCAAGAACTTCTGCGGCAGTGAATGACTACCAGTTTAACATTCTCAGGGAATATGTGGACAAAAAAATCAGAGATATAGGAACCGATATTCTAAAAGGCAATGTTAAAGTGTCGCCCTATCAGCTGGGACAGAAGAACCCATGTACCTACTGCCCTTATCACGGAGTATGCGGCTTTGACGAGAAGATACCCGGTTACTCTTTCCGCCGGCTGGGAGCTTTGCCGCCTGAGGAACTGTGGGAAAAAATGAAGGAGGAAATGTAGGTATGGGAGTTCAGTGGACAAAAGAGCAGCGGCAGGTAATAGAACTGCGGAACCGGAATATTCTGGTAAGTGCAGCGGCCGGCTCAGGAAAAACAGCCGTACTGGTAGAGCGGATTATTTCTATGATTACGGATCCTCTGCATCCTATAGATATCGACCGGCTGCTGATTGTAACATTTACAAAGGCAGCTGCCCAGGAGATGAGAGAAAGAATCGGAGTGGCAATTGAGGGATGCCTGGAGAAGTCCCCCGGGAATGAACACCTTCAGAGGCAGACATCCCTGATACACAGTGCCCAGATAATGACAATAGACAGTTTCTGTTCCTATGTAGTACGCAATTATTTTCATCTGACGGATCTGGATCCTGGATACCGTATGGGAGAAGAAGGTGAGATGAAGCTTTTAAAAGCTGATGTTGCCGCAGAAGTTCTGGAAGAGGCTTACGCCGGGAAGCAGGAGGAATTTTTAGAGTTTATAGAGTCTTATTCCACAGGGAAAACGGATGAAGGCATTGAGGAAATGATACGAAAGCTTTATGAGTTTTCTATGAGCTATCCATGGCCGGGAGAGTGGCTTGAGGCTTGCCGGCAGGCATACCGGGCGGAGAATATTGAGGAACTGGAAAGCTCTTCTTTTATGGAGATTCTGGCCTGTGATACCAGACATACGCTGGAGGAGGCAAGGGAGATCCTCTGCCAGGCAGTCCGGATTGCCGGGGGGGCGGAAGGTCCCTATATGTATCTGGATGCGCTGGAATCGGATCTCAGACAGGTAGAGGCTTTGCTGGCTGCACAGACTTACCGGAAGCGGTGGGAGGGATTCAGCAGCCTGAACTTTCAGCGCCTTTCCTCCAAAAAGGATAAAACCGTATCCGACAATTTCAGAGCGCTGGTAAAAGAGCTGAGGAATCAGGCAAAGGAGAGTGTAAAAGAACTTGGGGAGCAGTACTACTTTTCTGAACCGGAAGAGGTAATGCAGAATATCCGTCAGGCTGCTGTGCCGGTACAGGTACTCATAGATCTTACACTTAGGTTTCAGTCCGTATTTGCTGCAAAAAAGAGGGAAAAGAACATTCTGGATTTTTCAGATCTGGAACATTTTGCCCTTGAGATTCTTGTGGAACACCGGGCGGAGGGGGATGTGCCAAGTGCCGCGGCCAGGGAACTGGCAGACCGGTATGAGGAGATTCTGATAGACGAATACCAGGACAGCAATTTTGTTCAGGAAAAGCTTCTGACCAGTGTGTCCAGGCTGGCCCAGGGAAGATATAATCTTTTTATGGTCGGGGATGTTAAGCAGAGTATCTACCGCTTCCGCCTGGCGCGGCCTGAATTGTTTATGGAAAAGTTCCATAGATATACACTGGGGGAGAGTGAATGCCAGAGGATTGACCTGCACAAGAATTTCAGAAGCAGAAAGGAAGTGCTTTCAGGTGTTAACTTTATCTTCCGCCAGATTATGGGCGAAGAACTGGGAGGAGTGGAATACGACGATGAAGCGGCCTTGTATCCCGGTGCGGTCTTTCCGGAAAAAGCGGATGGGGAGGAGTTTCTCGCCACAGAGGTTCTGCTGGTAGAAAAGGATGAGAAAGAGTGGAGAGAGATGGAGTCTGAGGAGAGCGACAGAGAGCTGGAAGCCAGAGCTGTGGCCTCCAGGATTCTTGAAATTGTGGGCAGGGAACAGGTCCTGGACAAAAAAACAGGGACCTACCGGCCGGCCAGGTACAGAGACTGTGTCATTCTCCTGAGAACGATATCCGGGTGGGCGGATGTATTCGGAAGAATTCTGAACGGAAAAGGGATCCCTGTGAATGTCACCTCCAGGACCGGCTATTTTTCAGCACTGGAAGTTGTTACTGTGTTAAACTATCTGCATATCTGCGACAATCCCAGGCAGGATATCCCGCTGGCAGGGGTACTGACATCTCCTTTGGCAGGGTTCTCCTCAGAGGAAATGGCAGCTGTGAAAGGGGCATGCAGGGAATTGTCTCTGTATGACAGCCTAGCTGCCTGGGAAGAGGAGACTGTGGGAAAGTTAGAAAGGGGAGAAGAATTGACGGGGCTGGAAGAAAAGATACATCATTTTTTCAGCCTTTATGAGCGCCTTCGGAAAAAAGTGCCTTATACGCCCATTCATCAGCTGATTAAAGATATTCTGCGGGAGACTGGCTATATGGAGTATGCCAGAGCTCTGCCGGACGGAGAGATTCGGGGAGCAAATCTGCAGATGCTTATGGAAAAGGCCATGGATTTTGAGAAGACCAGTTACCGGGGGCTATTTAATTTTATCCGGTACATTGAGTACCTGCAGAAATACTCAGTGGATTTCGGGGAGGCTGCTGTCAGCTCGGAGAATGAAGATACGGTACGCATTATGAGCATTCATAAAAGCAAGGGACTGGAATTCCCGATTGTTTTTGTGGGGGGGATGGGAAAACGGTTTAACCAGCAGGATGCCAGAAGCAAGCTTGTTCTGCATCCGGATCTGGGAATCGGTGCTGACTGTATGGACCACCGTCTGCGTACCAAGTGTCCCACACTGAATAAAAAGGTCATTCAGCGCCAGACTGTTCTGGAGAACCTGGGAGAAGAGCTGAGGGTGCTGTATGTAGCGCTGACACGGGCCAAAGAAAAATTGATTCTTACAGGCACGATAGACCATCTGGAGAAAAAGACGGCATCCTGGCAGATGCTCAGGGGCCGGAAGGAGGAGCTTCTGCCCTATGGAGTCCTGTCAAAAGCAGGATGTTACTGGGACTGGATCCTTCCCGCACTGTTCAGACACAAGGGAAGGGAAGAAGAATCTCTGTTTCGGATAACGCGTATCTCTCCCCTTACGCTTGTGGAGGAGGAAGCGGTGGAACAGGGGATGCGCAAGGTTCAAAGAGAGCGTTTTCTGCACTGGGATACAAAGACTGTGTATGACAGAGAGGCAGCCAAAGACATAGAGGAAAGGTTTGCCTTTACGTATCCCTATGAGCATCTGCGGGACGTTCCCGTTAAAGTGACTGTATCGGAAGTGAAGAGCGGGCGTCTTGGAAGGGAAGACTCTTTTGAGCTGCTGGAGGAGTCCCCTGTCATTCCCTATGTTCCTGATTTTATGAAAGAAGAGAAGGGAGAGCTCTCCGGTGCGGCGAGAGGTACGGCCTATCACCGGCTTCTGGAGCGTCTGGATTTTGAAAAAACAGAAAGTCCGGAGGCAGTGGAAGCCCAGATAGTGGCTCTTACCAGTCAGGGGAAACTGACGGTGGAGATGGCCAGATGCATCAGTGTAAAGCAGATATGGGAGTTTTGCTGTTCTTCTCTGGGGAAACGAATGAAGGCGGCGGCAAGAGCAGGGGAACTTTTCCGGGAACAACAGTTTATGATGGGCGTACCTGCGGTTAGCCTGAACGCGCGCTGGGACGCTGACGAGACGGTAGTAGTTCAGGGTATCATAGACGGATTTTTCCGGGAAGGGGACGGCATTGTGCTGGTAGATTATAAGACAGACTGGGTCCCTGACGGGGAGGAAGACTTTCTCAAAGAAAAATATGGGGCGCAGCTGGATGTGTATGCAGAGGCATTGGAACGGCTTACTGACGGGAAAATGAAAGAAAAAATCATCTATTCTTTTTATCTGGGAAAAGGAATACTGGTAAAATAATAAAAAATATGTTAAAATATTATAAATTATATCTGAAGTAAAGCGTCAAGGGGGACGACATCTGTTTTGGTGTCCGTCCCCTTTTGCCTGTATTGCACAGATATAGAAAAAGGAGGGAATAGGATGAGTTTTTCAGATGTGTTGTCTAAGGTAAATGATTTTGTATGGGGGCCTGTTATGCTGGTCCTTTTGGTGGGGACCGGACTGTTTCTTACCATACGCCTGAAGTTTTTGCCCTGGAGGAATCTGGGGTTCGCTTTGCGATCCGTTTTCTCAAAGGCTGACAGAAGCAAGGGGGAGAGCGAGGGCGATATTACTCCCTTTCAGTCCCTGATGACGGCTCTGGCGGCAACCATTGGTACTGGCAATATTGTGGGAGTTGCCACTGCTATGGTTCTCGGCGGTCCCGGTGCTATTGTGTGGATGTGGATCAGTGCCTTGTTTGGCCTGTCGACGAAATATGCGGAGAGTGTTCTGGCAGTGAAATACAGAGAGGTGAATGACGCCGGGGAGATGGCAGGCGGACCTATGTACGCTATGAAAAATGGATTTAAGAGGAAATGGATTGGCACTCCTCTGGCAACTCTTTTTGCAGTATTTGCAGTTCTTGCATCTTTTGGAATTGGCAATATGACACAGGCCAACTCTATTGCGGGAGCCCTGCAAAATACCTTCGGTGTTCCTAAGATGATAACAGGGGCCATAATCACAGTGCTGGCCATTACCATTCTGCTTGGGGGCATCAAAAGCATAGGAAGGGTTTGTGAAAAGATTGTACCTTTTATGGCCATTCTATATTTTGTGTCCGGAATTGTTGTAATTATCATAAACATAAAAAATCTGCCCTCCGGAGCAGCAGAGATTTTCTCCATGGCATTTTCTGTCAAAGCCGTAGCAGGAGGTGTGGGGGGAAGTGTCGTGGCAAGTATGCTTCAGGCTATGAGATGGGGCGTTGCCAGAGGGGTATTCTCCAACGAAGCCGGCCTTGGATCTGCGCCAATCGCGGCTGCCGCTGCCAAAACCGATCACCCCTCCCGCCAGGGATATATCAATATGACGGGTACATTTTTTGATACCCTGGTGGTCTGTTCTGTAACCGGTCTGGTAATTGCCTCTTCCGGAGTACTGGGACAGGTAAATGAGGCTACCGGAGAACTTCTCACCGGTGCGGATCTCACCATCGCTGCCTTTCGCACGGCTCTTGGCAGTGCCGGAGGCTGGCTGGTTTCCATCGGTATTATGCTGTTTGCGTTCTCTACGATTCTGGGCTGGGAATATTATGGGGAAAAGTCACTGGAATTTCTTGTCCGCTCCACAAAGGCCAATAAGGTATACCGCCTGTTTTTCTCTCTCATTGCCTTTGTGGGGGCGACGACTACACTTCAGATTGTCTGGGATTTTTCAGACACAATGAATGGACTCATGGCAATCCCCAATCTGATCTGTCTTCTGGTACTCAGCAATGTTGTAGCAAAAGAATGCTTTGAATTTCAGATAAATGAAGTGAAAAAGGACAGATTCTAAAGCTTCCGTTTCAGCATCTCCGCATTTGAGGCATGACTGAGGGCGGTGTCTTTAGAGATTACTCCATCTTTGTACAGCCTCAGCAGATTTGCATCTGTGGAGATCATATCCTCTGTGGTGGAGGAATAGATCAGTCCTTCAATCTGTGGCACCTTGTTATCCCGTATCATATTGCGGATGGCAGGTGTCACTTTCATTATCTCAAATACAGGTACCAGTCTGCCGTCTGTGGCAGGCACCAGCTGCTGGGTCACTACTGCCTGCAGGCACATAGAAAGCTGTACGGCAATCTGCCGTTGCTGGTTGGAGGGAAACACATCGATAATTCTGTCAATCGTATTGGCAGCGCCGATGGTATGCAGCGTTGAAATGATAAGATGACCTGTTTCCGCAGCAGTCATGGCCACGTTGATGGTCTCATAATCTCTCATTTCCCCCAGCAGAATCACATCAGGACTCTGGCGCAGGGTGGCCCGGAGGGCAGTGACATAGCTTTCCGTATCTGTATTAATCTCTCTTTGGCTTACAATGCTTTTTTTATGGCTGTGGAGAAATTCCAGAGGGTCCTCAAGGGTCATAATATGACGTGCCAATGAATTGTTAATCGCGTCAACAATACAGGCCAGAGTTGTTGACTTGCCGCTTCCGGCAGGGCCTGTAATGAGCACAAGGCCTTTGGAGAGCTGGCCCAGACGTATAATATTAGCAGGGATCCCCAGATCCGTGGGGTTTGGAAGCTGGAAGGTAATAATCCTTACAACAGCAGCCAGAGATCCTCTCTGTTTATACGTGCTCACACGGAAACGTGACATTCCTTTGATAGAAAAGGAAAAATCATCATCCCCGGTTTCCATAAAAGGGCGGATCTCACGGTTATCTGCTAATTTATAGATACTTCTGATAATTTCCTCGGTATCCGGTGGGAGCAGCCGCTGCTCCTCGTGTATCAGGACTCCGTTGATTCTGTAAGAGAGGGGCAGGCCGGCGATAATGAAGATATCCGAAGCTCCTTTTTGTGTAGCGTTTCCTAATAATTCCAATACATCCATAGAGTTATCCTTTCTGATTCAATTATACCCCGTCCGGATCCAGAAGATTCAGGGAATCGTCAGGTTTCCAGTCTTTCACAGAAACTTCCTTCCAGCTGATAATTCTGCAGAGGGGATCCTGCAGCTGCCGGGGGAAGGTAACTTCCAGACGGCAATCCAAAATAAAATCCTCATTGACTGGGAGCTGGTAGGAGATGACGGGGGCCTGGGAAGGCTCCGGAAGCTCTGCCCGGACTCCCTCTATATGCTGAAGTGCCTTATAGGCATCCTGGTAGTATTGGGCGGGAGCTTCGGCAGGAATCTCTGTAAGGGCTGTCTGTATCTCTGCCAGCAGCTCCTCCCCTTGATTGCAGGCAGTGTAATAGTCGGATGTTCTGCCCGCAATTTTTTCGGCATAAGTAAGGCTTGCCTTGGAGCTTGCCAGTGACAGCATGGCGAAGGTTACCAGACATAGTATTATAAAGATGACGAGTATGGAAGAGGTTCCCATAGTGACAACAGGTTGTTTCTTTTTCTCCATGACATGTCCTTTCTGCAGACTGTTTTGCTATCGGGCGAGAGACAGATAACGGTTGACATCCAGCTCATAGATAGAATCCCTGTCCTGGATATCTGTAACCGCTATATGGGAATACAGCATTTGCGGCTGAAAAGACAGATCCGCCCGGAGCAGGTATTTGGCATCTTCCTTATTGCAGAAGTTCCATTCACTATCATAGTAGAGCCGGAAGCCATCAGTGTCAATAACGGCGTCGGGCAGAGATTCGCTGACTGCAGAGGAACTGCAGTCGGTGGAGCGGATCACCTCCGCAGCACTCTGGGCCTGGCTGACTGCCTGGTTCAGATCTGCTGCCTCGCTGGTGAGAAGATGGGACTTCACAAACAGCTGAACACAGACTGCGCTGGCCAGCGAGAAGAATAAAATTGCGATCATGAGTTCCATAAGGAACAAACTGGAACGTTTTGCCGGATTATGAGTTTTCATCTGATTACTCCTCTGCTATTTTCAGGAACTATGAGTTCCTATGAGAAGGGAGCTTTCGCTGCCGCCCGTATCTTCCACAGTAAAGCGGTACAGATTCTGTCCCAACTCTTCTATTGTAAAATCATTCACGGTAAGAATCTCCTGGCCGCTGCCGTCGGGGACAATGGCTCCCTCTTTTGTGTATAACTCCTTGAGCTGTTTTCCCTCGTAGAGATAAATGTAAGTAATATACGCAGTATCTTCAATCTCCTGACGGATAACCAGGGCCTGATGGCCCTGAAAACTGCCTACGTCCACATTCCCGCCTGCATCATTCTGTCTGATTTTTTCCGACAGATACGTAAGGGCAGTACTTCGGGTGTGATACGTATTCGATTCTGATACTGCGGACTGATAGACATCTGCCCCCATAATAACTACCATCAGGGCGGAGGCTGCAAATACACAGAAGAGAGCCAGTGTAAATACAAAATCTACCACATGGTTTCTTGAAGTTCTAATGTTCATACTGTGCCTCCTCATTCTTGTCTGGAAATAACTGTAATATCAGGCAGAATATTGGCTCCGGTTACCTGATAGTCCACATAGAACCGGCTGCTGTCATAGGTAATCCCATAATGTTCTTTCAAGTATTCCAGGCTTTCCGGGTATGAGCCTTCTGCTGCATAGCAGCGCACGACTGCCTGAGACAGGGCTGTTTTCAGACTTTTTTCCTGCTCTTTAAGGGAAATCCTTGAGATGGAAGTAACTCCTGTATAGAATAAGAGCAGAATTCCCGCAAAAATAAGAACGGAAAGCCACAGGTTTCTGGTATTAGGTTGCTTTTTATGCTGAAATCGGGCCATATGCCTTACCTCCTAGTTGATGAAATGCGGTTCCCGCAGGATTATAGACTGGACATAATACCCATAAGCGGCAGAATTACGGACAGCAGAATCATACCTACAATAATAGAAAGGACAGCTACAAGAGTAGGCTCCAGTACCGAGATCATCCGGTTTATATGGGAGTCTACTTCCTCCTCGTACAGGGAGGCTATTTTTTCCATAACCGTTTCCAGGGCACCTGTTTTAAATCCCACGGAGATCATCCGGGAATACAGTCCGGTAAAGAGATGAGAATCTGACAGAGCCTGGGAAACATCCACGCCGGTATCCATTAATTCCATACAGTTTTTTATTTTGTCCGTTACTTTGGGGTTATCTGCAAGGGCAGAAGCCAGCTCCATGCTCTGGTGTGTGTCCAGCCCGCTGCTGAGTGTAAGGGCCATCCCACCTGCAAACCGTCCGGAGGCCATCTTTTCCCAGAGCTCTCTGGTGAGCGGAAATGCGCTGAGAAAGGCAGTCAGCCTTTTTTTACCGGATTTCCCCTTTGCAAAGTAAAGATATATCAGGAAGAGGACAAAAAGAATTCCGATAAATACATAGGAATACCTTCCAAGAACCTTTCCCAGATTCATAAGACCTCTGGAGAATCCTGTCATTTCCTGTCCAAGCTGAAGAAAAACCTGGTTAAAGATAGGCAGTACCTTAACGATTAATACAATGATAATAATCAACATCATACCAATCATAATAAAAGGGTAGGTAACAGCACTTTTTATAGATTGGGCCACAGATTCCTCCCTCTCATAATAGCGGCTCAGGGAGTCCATGACCTCGTCCAGACGACCGGACTGTTCTCCCAGTTCTGCCATGTGAAGCATATGAGACGGGAATGCTCCCGTCTCCTCCAGGGCCTGCCGAAAATTTCCTGTGGTCTGCAGGGTATCACAGATGATCCGGAGGATCTCCTTCTCCTGACTGCTGCCGGCATCCTCCAGCATAATGGTAATCCCCTCAACAGAAGAAATACCGGCTTTTAAAATCATAGCCATCTGACTGCAGAAGGAAGCCAGCTCTGTATTCGTCAATGGCTTGATACGGGTATCCTGTGCCATATAATCTCCTTTCAAAATCTTCAGTTAACAGTTAATAAGAATATTGGAGTGTATAATTACTACCGTCCCCAATATACTTTTTCAAATCTTTTGCGCCGTTGCTGGCTGCAAGCGTAGGATCCATGAGTTCCCAAGAATTACCGTCAAAATAAATAATAGAATCCACCCACCCGATTTCGTCCAGATACGTACTGATCCAGGCATGTTTCAGTTCCTGGGTGTAACCGATCTCCAGCTTCGTGGGAATCCCCTGGGAGCGGAACATGGTAGTCATAAGGGAAGCATAGTCAAAGCAGATCCCTTTTTGGGTCTCCAGTGTTTCATCCACATCTGGAAGATATCCGCTTTTTACATTATCTGCTTTTTCTTTATCATACTTGATATCTCCGATTACAAAATCATAGATCTTTTCTACCACTTCCAAATCCGAATAACAATTCTCCGCCAGGGAGGCAGCTTTGGCCACCGCCAGGGAATCGGCAGTGAAGCTTACATACTGATTGGGATATAAAAAAGGGGAGAATTCATCGGTTAGCGAAACCTCCAGAGGCTGAGAGAATGCAGTGGCATATTGGTCATCTGCCACATGCTCCATAATGTCCAATTGATATACGCCTTCTCCACCAGGCAGGGGAAAGACATCATAATCTCCGTTCAGTGACAATGTATACTTATATACTGTCTGATCCGGCAGGGTGAGAAGAACCTTTACTAATTCACAGGTACCGGTATACTTCACCATTACATATCCGTCAGAGGTATGGGATGCATCAATTACAACAGAATCATCTCCGTAGGTCACAGTTCCATCGGCGACAGGGGTCAGTATCTGAGGGGTGTTATCCCTGGGCGGACCTTCTGGCTGAGACTCTTTTTGCTTCTCTTTATGACTGCAGCCAACAAAAAGGCAGAGGGCAAGTAAAAGAATGGTTATTCTGTATTTGCCGCGGTGCTTGCATCTGTCCATGAATCAGCCTCCTACCTGTTTGTTTTAAATATCCTATTTGAACCATTTTAACACAGATAAAAAATAAAAAAAATACTTTGTAAATACTATTGACAAAACCATATTATATAGCGTATAGTATTAAATATAAAATAATATTACAAAAAAAATAATAATATATTTTTTATAATGAGTGGAAAGGAGTGGTTTTATGGTATTTAATACAGGTGCCGCCTTGCTGGATGCAATTGTGCTGGCCGTTGTATCCAGAGAGACAGACGGTACATACGGATATAAAATCACCCAGGATGTACGCCAGGTTCTGGAAGTATCAGAGTCAACGCTCTATCCTGTATTGCGCAGACTTCAAAAGGATGCATGTCTGGAAGTCTATGATATGGAATACGGAGGAAGAAACCGGAGATATTATCAGGTAACAGAAAAAGGAATCGCACAGCTGGATCTTTACAGGAAAGAGTGGAAAAATTATTCCGGCAAAATTACGCAGATGTTCGAGGGAGGGAGAGTATAATGAACAGAATTGAATTTATGAAGCAGCTTGAGCGGCTGCTCTGGGATATTCCGGAACAGGAATGCCGGGATGCCATAGATTTCTACAACGCTTATTTTGATGACGCCGGCCCTGAGAACGAGGCGCAGGTAATCAGCGAGCTGGGAAGCCCGGGAAAGGTAGCCGCAATTATTAAAGCGGATCTGAAGGGGAATTCCCAGACAGAGACGTACGGAGAATATACAGAAACAGGATACCAGGATCACCGCTTTACCGGGGGCACCCAGGTACCCGACAGGACGAATGTTATCCGTGAGAGGGAGGACAGCAGCCGAAGAAGCCGCGGGTATCAGGGAAGACAGACAAGGAGCGGAGGGAATCTGGCTCTGGTGATCATTATTCTGGTTTTTACAAGTCCTGTATGGTTAGGTCTGGCCGGAGGAATTCTTGGAATTGTGTTCGGTCTGGTGTTTGGAATCCTTGGAGTAGTTCTGGGAATCGGAGCCGGCTCCCTGGGTCTTCTGGCCGGAGGGGGAGCGGTAATTGTTACCGGGATTATAAAGATAGCGTCTAATCCCGCGGTTGGGCTTGCCTCCTCCGGAGCCGGATTCCTTATGGTGGCAATAGGTATAATGCTTCTGGTGGCTTTTCTCTGGGTGGTGGCAAAACTTTTGCCTATGGCCCTTCGGGCTGTGGTTGGATTGTGCCAGAGGATTTTTCACCGGGGCAGAGGAGGTGACAAGAGATGAAAAAGTTTACTAAGATAAGCCTCATAGCCAGCGGGGTTCTCGCTGTGGTGGGGATTGCCTTCCTGATTTCTGGTTTTGTCATGGGGGTTAGCTGGCAGGAAGTAGAGGATACTTTTGAATTCCATACTGCTGCCAGATGGTTTGAGGAGCACGGAGACATAACAGAGGGCAGTGAGACATCTCATAGTTTTTCGGCCGGGGAGATTAAAAAACTGGAGATTGAGTTTAACAAAGGAGACCTGTATCTGTCAGAGACTGACGGTGATGAGATTCGTGTGAGCACCTTTAATAGAAAAGATAAGGTAAACCAGGAAAACGGGACCCTTAAGATTGAGAGCAGAGGCCGGGTCAGCAATGATAATACCATTGAGATAGAGATTCCCAGAGGGATGAGTTTTGATGAGGTAGAGCTTAAGATAGATGCAGGCAGCGGTCAGGTAGATAATCTGAAGACGAAGGAACTGGAAGCTGAGGTAAATGCCGGTGATCTCACTTTTTATGAAGACATTGCAGCGGCAAAAGTCAAGTTGGATGTGAATGCCGGAAGCTTAGACACAGAGCTGCTGGATGCCAAAGAAGTAGAGATAAAATGTGATGCGGGTTCTGTGAGCACCACACTCTCCGGAAAACAGAATGACTATCAGATTGAAATGAAAGGAGACCTGGCATCGGTAAGTCTGGATGGTTTTGAATATTCCGGACTTTCAACCAAAAAGCAGTGGGGAGACTCCAATGCATCCAGGAAACTTGAGGCTAAATGCAATGCCGGGAGTCTGGACATAGAATTTGAACTTGATTAAGAAAATGAATCAATAGAAAGGGGCAATTTAGTATGAGTGAAAAAAGATTATACCGTTCATCGGCTAACTATATGCTTTGCGGGGTATGCGGGGGCATCGCAGAATATTTTAACATTGATCCCACACTGGTACGTCTGGCATGGGTGATACTCAGCTGCTTTGGAGGAAGCGGGATTGTAGCTTATATCGTAGCAGCTATTATAATTCCCAAGTAAGAGAGCAGATTTACGAACCGTCTGAATAAAGTACTATAAAAAAGGTCATACTTCAGTAAGAATATAAAGGAGTGTGACTTTTTTTATGGGAAAATCAAAGAAAAAGGAAGAAATTAAATTACATGAGCTTACACCTGAGGAACAGTTAAAATACGAAATCGCTGAGGAACTTGGGCTTCTGGATAAAGTAATGGAGACAGGATGGAGAAGCCTGTCCGCCAAAGAGACAGGGAGAATCGGCGGGTTGATTACGAAAAGAAAAAGACAGCTGAATCAGGGAAAAGAATCTTAGGCCGGATGGATTCGGAGTGTTAAATTTATATTGACACTCCGAATCCATTTGTCATAAGATAGAATGCAGTTAGAAGAATTTAAAATACGAAGGAGAATCTGCATTATGAAAGAGACCAGCAAGCAACAGTCAGTTCTGGAAAAATTATTTCATTTAAGAGAGAATGGCACGGATGTGAAGACAGAAGTGATCGCGGGACTGACAACTTTTATGACTATGGCTTATATTCTGGCTGTAAATCCCTCTATCCTGAAAGAGGCGGGCATGGATCAGGGGGCTGTATTTACTGCCACAGCACTGGCGGCACTGGCGGCCACTCTGCTTATGGCAGTGCTTTCGAACTATCCCTTTGCTCTGGCGCCGGGAATGGGGCTGAATGCCTATTTTGCGTTTACTGTAGTGATCGGTATGGGGTACAGCTGGCAGGAAGCACTGGCTGCGGTATTTATTGAGGGAGTAATCTTTCTGCTCTTGTCTTTGACAAACGTCAGAGAGGCAATCTTTAATTCCATTCCAATGTCGCTGAAATATGCCGTTTCTGCGGGAATTGGCCTTTTTATTGCTTTTATTGGCCTGCAGAATGCAAAGATTGTGGGGGCTGACCCTTCGACTTTGGTATCGTTTTTCTCTTTTACCGGTTCCATAAAGGAACATACCTTCTCTACAGCAGGGATTACGGTCCTCTTGGCACTCCTGGGCACCATACTTATGGCAGTGCTCCTGGTAAGAAAAGTGAAGGGCGGTATTTTGTGGGGGATTCTGGGCACCTGGGCAGCAGGGATGGTGTGTCAGGCTGCAGGACTATACCGGCCTAATCCGGAAACCGGATTCTACAGTCTTTTTCCTGATTTCAGCGGAGGCATAGGGGTTCCCGGAATGGGGGCGACCTTTATGCAGATGGATTTCTCCAGGGTGCTTTCTCTGGACTTTGCAGTCATTGTGTTTGCCTTTTTGTTTGTTGATATCTTCGATACCCTGGGAGGATTGATGGGGATAGGCGCGCAGGCAGATATGCTGGATGAGGAGGGTAGACTTCCCAGGATCAAAGGCGCGTTGATTTCGGATGCGCTGGGAACCAGCATAGGTGCTGTCTTCGGAACCTCTACAACAACTACATACGCGGAGAGCGCAACAGGGATCGCAGAAGGTGGGCGGACAGGGCTGACCAGTGTAGTGGTCGCCGTATTATTTGGGCTTTCCCTCTTTTTATCCCCGGTTTTTTTGGCGATTCCTTCCTTTGCCACGGCTCCGGCGCTGATTGCGGTGGGATTTATCATGGTAACCTCCATCGCCAAGATACCTTTTAAGGATTATTCTGAGTCGATTCCAGCCTTTGTCTGCGTTATGGCAATGCCGTTTTTTTACAGTATTTCAGAGGGAATCTCTCTGGGAATCATTTTTTACGTGCTGGTGAATGTGCTTAGCGGCAAGAGAAAAGAAAAGAAGATTAGTCTGCTTATGTATATTCTGGCGGCAATCTTTGTGCTGAAGTATATACTTATCTGACCGGGAAGCGTCTATGCCGCCAGTCAACTGCGCTCTTTCGGCCTGTCTCCGGGCAGGCCGAAAGAGTTTTTCCGGGTTGGTATTGCATTCTGAAAAAAATTGTGCTAGAATAATTCTTGTATAATTCCATATGCAGCATCCAGTGCACCTGTGTTGACCGCACAACATTGGTGAAAAGGGAATTAGGTGAGAGTCCTAAGCGATCCGGTCACTGTATTTGGGGAGCGATACTTTAAAAGTCCATTGTACGCAAGTATGAGAAGGAAAAGTAAAGCTGTGATCCATGAGTCAGGAAACCTGCTAGATGCCAAAGGTGAGACTTCCGTGCAAAGTTGAACATCCCTTTTATAATATCCGCAAGTATTATAATTGATGTATCTGCTTACCCGCTGGGAGAGCAGATTTTTTTATGGAATGCCAAAGGTAACGGAGCCTGTGTGAATTATGCATTGATTAAATGGCAAGGTGAGTTACCCTGATTCCAGCTCTGATTTACTGCTATGCGTTCCCTGTTGTTCCGCAACCAACAGGCCCGCAGATCCTCCGCGAAAGATCAGAATTGTTCGTGACCGAATCAGGGTGGACCCGCCCCATATGCGGATTAGAAGAGAAGAAAAAGGGATTCCCTACTTGACAAACAGCAAAAAGCCTACTATGATAGGACGTAAGTTCAATAGGAAAAGGTTATGAGAAAGAGGAGTATATCTAAAGACCCTGTCAGAGAGGAAGGTTCATCGGCTGAAAGACCATCCCGGGAAGGTTAGATAGAAGGTAGCTTTTGAACCGGAGGGCTGAAGATTTTGCGAGTGGTTTCGTAGAGGGATTCATTGTAGAATTGGTAAGCCATCACGCCTGGTCTGCGTTAAAAGACTTAAGAGATATAGGAGAGAATGCAGTTCCTTCCTATAATAAAGGTGGTACCGCGCATCTGAGAAAAGTATGACGCCCTTTACAACAATTGTTGTAAGGGCTTTTTTATTACATAGGAAACTTCGATCCCCATGTAATAAAAAACCCTCCGGGGGCTCACACTGCGGCAGAAAGGAAAAGCTGTCCGCCGGGTACAGGAATTGTAATCCCCTATACGCTCAGAAGAGTAAAAATAGGAAAAAGAGAAAATAATACCAAGGAGGCTATCCATGAGCAAAGAGTTAGCAAAGACCTACGATCCCAAAGGATTGGAGGATAGAATTTACCAAAAATGGCTGGACAACAAATATTTTCATGCGGAGGTAAACAGGGAGAAAAAGCCGTTTACCATTGTAATGCCCCCGCCCAATGTTACGGGGCAGCTTCATATGGGCCATGCATTGGACAATACAATGCAGGATATTCTTATTCGCTTTAAGAGAATGCAGGGCTATGAGGCGCTATGGCAGCCTGGTACGGATCATGCCGCCATAGCCACCGAGGTAAAGGTCATTGAGAAACTGAGAGAAGAGGGAATTGATAAAGACGATATAGGAAGGGATGCATTTCTGAAACACGCATGGGCCTGGAAGGACGAGTACGGCGGAAGAATTATCAATCAGCTGAAAAAGCTGGGGGCTTCCGCTGACTGGGACAGAGAGCGGTTTACCATGGACGAAGGATGTTCCAAGGCAGTGGAAGAAGTGTTTGTAAAACTCTATAACAAAGGGTACATTTACAAAGGCTCCAGAATCATAAACTGGTGCCCCGTATGCCAGACATCCATCTCTGATGCAGAGGTAGAACATTCAGAGCAGGCAGGCCACTTCTGGCATATCAGATACCCCATCGCAGGGAGCAGTGAGTTTGTAGAGATTGCTACAACCAGACCGGAGACCATGCTGGGGGATACAGCGGTTGCTGTGAATCCTGAGGACGAGAGATATACCGACCTGATCGGGAAAACCCTGAAGCTTCCTTTGACAGACAGAGAGATACCGGTCATCGGGGATCCATACGTAGACAAGGAATTCGGAACTGGGTGTGTGAAGATTACCCCGGCTCACGATCCCAATGACTTTGAAGTAGGAAAGCGTCATAATCTGGAAGAGATCAACATACTAAATGATGATGCAACTATGAATGGCAGGTGCGGCAAATATGCAGGCATGGACCGCTACGAGGCCAGGAAGGCTATAGTGGCAGACCTTGAGGAGCAGGGGCTTCTGGTGAAGGTAGAAGAACATGTTCACAATGTGGGGACACATGACAGATGCAAAACAACTATTGAGCCTATGATAAAACCCCAGTGGTTTGTACGTATGAAAGAGATGGCAAAACCTGCTGTGGATGCGGTTAAGAAAAAGGAACTGAAGCTGGTACCCGAGCGGATGGAGAAATCTTACATGAACTGGATGGACAATATCCGTGACTGGTGTATCTCCCGGCAGCTCTGGTGGGGACACAGAATTCCGGCCTATTACTGTGACAGCTGCGGGGAAGTGACAGTAGCAAAGGAAAAACCGGAGAACTGTCCAAAATGCGGATGTGCACATCTGACCCAGGACGAGGACACTCTGGATACCTGGTTCAGCTCTGCGCTGTGGCCGTTCTCCACTCTGGGCTGGCCTGAGAAGACGGAAGACCTGGAATACTTTTATCCCACCAATGTTCTGGTAACCGGCTATGACATCATATTTTTCTGGGTAATCCGCATGGTATTCTCCGGGATTGAACAGACCGGCCAGCTTCCTTTTGACACCGTAATTTTCCATGGACTGGTGAGAGATCCTGCGGGAAGGAAGATGAGCAAGTCTCTGGGAAATGGAATCGACCCTCTGGAGGTGATAGACAAGTACGGGGCAGATGCCCTGAGGCTGACGCTGATCACCGGCAATGCACCAGGCAACGATATGCGTTTCTATTGGGAGAGAGTGGAGGCCAGCCGTAACTTTGCCAACAAAGTATGGAATGCATCCAGATTTATTATGATGAATCTGGAAAAGGCGGAAGCAGCGGAAGAACCGGATCCTGCAGCGCTTACCGATGCAGACAAATGGATTCTTTCCAAGGTGAATACTTTGGCAAAAGATGTAACAGAGAACATGGATAAATATGAGATGGGCATTGCTGTGCAGAAGGTCTATGACTTTATCTGGGAAGAGTTCTGCGACTGGTTTATTGAGATGGTAAAACCAAGGCTTTACAGTGACGCAGATGAGACGAAAGGGGCGGCTCTTTGGACTCTGCGGACAGTTCTTACCAATGCGCTGAAGCTGCTGCATCCCTTTATGCCCTTTGTCACAGAAGAAATCTACTGCACTCTCTGGCCGGAGGAGGAATCTATTATGATTTCCAGCTGGCCTGCATTCAGAGAAGACTGGAGCTTTAGTGAGGAAGAGAAGAAGGTAGAATTGATAAAAGTGGCTGTAAGGGAGATTCGGAATGTGAGAACGCAGATGAATGTGCCAATCAGCAAGAAAACAAAAGTATTTGTGGTATCTGAGAAGGAGGAGGTGCTGGACACCTTTGAAAAAGGCAGGGTATTCTTTGCTACCCTTGCACACGCCAGCGATGTTCTGGTACAGAAGGATAAAACAGGTATAGGGGAGGACGCTGTCTCGGCAGTAATCCCTGATGCGGTAATTTATCTTCCTCTGGCTGAACTGGTAGATATAGAAAAAGAAATTGAGCGTCTGAAAAAAGAACAGGAGAGGCTGACGAAGGAACTTGCCCGTGTGAACGGTATGCTGAAAAACGAGAAGTTTATGAGCAAGGCTCCCCAGCAGAAGGTAGAAGAAGAGCGGGCAAAGCTGGAAAAATATACCCAGATGATGGAGCAGGTAACGCTGCAGCTGCGTCAGATGGAGAAATAGGATAGGGGCAGGCATTGCCTGCCCTCCAAGTAAGAGAGGTTAATTATGGAAAAATGGATAAAAAGACTGAATCTGGTGTCTGTCCCTCTGCAGATGCTGGCAGTGTGTCTGGGATACTTTATAATAGAAGCGATCTCCCGCCATTCTGTGGCTGAGGCTTATACATTCATGACAGAACGTCCTTTAGTCTTTTTGTATAACGCATTTTTAATATTTACCACTACGCTGATTGTCTATCTGGTGAGAAGACGTGTGTTCCTGCGCACTCTTCTTGCTATTTTCTGGATGGGGCTGGGAATCATAAACGGAGTGCTGCTGTCTAACCGGGTCACACCGTTTACAGGACCGGATCTACACCTGATTACAGATGCTTTTAATATTATGAATAAATACTTGTCTCCCGGACTTATGGTAATCGCGCTCATGGGAATTCTTCTTGCGCTGGGGGGACTGGTCCTGCTGTTTTTTAAAGGGCCGAGATATCAGGGAACACTGAAATACAAATGGAATATCCCCCTGGTTCTTGCAGGGATACTGGCTTTTGCGGGCACAACCAAGCTTGCCCTGGAAAAGAGGGTACTGTCTAATTATTTTGGGAATATAGCCTTTGCCTATGAGGATTACGGGTATCCCTACTGTCTGGCTACCACATTGTTTAACACAGGGATTAGCTGTCCGAGAGAGTATTCGGAAGAGACGATTGCAGAGATTGAGGAAAGCGAGAGTAAGCTGCCCGAGACTACGGAGAACAGGCCAAATATTCTATTTCTTCAGCTGGAGTCTTTCTTTGATCCCACACTGGTTAATTATCTTCAATTTTCAGAGGATCCCATTCCTAATTTCCGCCGCCTGATGTCAGAATATTCTTCCGGCTACTATCGGGTTCCGTCGGTGGGGGCGGGGACGGCCAACACAGAGTTTGAGTCCATAACCGGAATGAATCTGCGGTATTTTGGTCCGGGGGAGTATCCGTATAAGAGTATTCTCAAGGAAAAAACCTGTGAGAGCGCTCCCTATATACTGAAGGAGCTGGGGTATACCACCCATGCCATCCACAACAATGAGGCTAATTTTTACGGAAGGCGTTCCGTATTCGCTAATCTGGGATTTGATACCTTCACATCTGAAGAATACATGGATGAGCAGGATGAAGTAAATCCAAATGACTGGATGAAAGACAAAGTCCTCACCAGGCATATACTGGACTGCCTGAACTCTACGGAGGGCCCGGATTATGTCTATACGATCTCCGTCCAGGGCCATGGAGATTATCCCGAGGAACCAATGATTGACAATCCGGAAATTACAGTCACCGGCGGTGAGTCAGAGGCGGTAAATAACAAATGGGAGTACTACGCCAATCAAATTCATGAGATGGACGAATTTGTACAGGAGTTAATCGATGCACTCTCCCAATTGGATGAAGATGTTGTGTTAGTTATGTACGGGGATCATCTGCCCACTATGGGGCTTACCGTTAAGGATGTTAAAAACCGCTACCTGTTCCAGACGGAGTATGTTATGTGGGACAATATGGGTCTGAAAAAAAAGGATGAGAATCTCTCTGCCTATCAGATGGCTGCAGAGGTTATGAACCGTGTGGGGATTCACGAGGGAAATATTTTCCGGTATCATCAGGCGCGGAGAAAAACAAAAAATTATCAGGTGGATCTGGAAATGATCCAATATGATATTTTATATGGAAAACAATATGTTTACGATGGGCAGAGTCCTTTTGAACGTACCAAGATCCATCTGGGGATACACGATGCTACCATTTCTTCGATAGAGCCGGTGTCAGCCAACAGCTATTACGTGACCGGAACAAACTTTACCCAGTCTGCATTCGTGGAAATTAATGGGGAGCTGGTAGAAACTACCTTCATAGATCCCAGGACACTGCTTCTGAAAGATGTGGAGTTAAAGGATGGGGATGAGGTGGACGTGGCCATAAGAAGCAACAGCCCCACAAAAAAGGTGCTCACAAGAACGGATCCGATTATCTACAGGATTCCCGTGGCTGATGTAACCCAGGATGAACCCCAGAATTTGGTTCCCCCTGCAGAGTAAAAGAAACTTTAAGAGATACGACATAATTTGCTTGCATATTGCCGCCGCTATATTATAATGGTAAAGAGTGACCAAAATGATACAGCGGTGGCTTTTAATTTAGTTCAACAGAGAAAAGAGAGGAAACAGCTTTGTTTACTTATGAAGAGGCAGTAGAATACATTGAAGAGATTCCTAAATTTACAAAGAAAAATAAGCTGGAACACACCAAAGAATGTTTAAGACGTTTGGGGAATCCAGGTTCTGATAAAAAAATCATCCATGTTGCAGGCACTAACGGGAAAGGGAGCGTCTGTGCCTTCCTGGCATCCATGCTCCGGCAGGGAGGCTGTGTCTGCGGACTGTTTACATCCCCCCATCTGGTGGAGATCAATGAACGGTTTCAGATTGACGAGGTGCCTTTGGACAACCAACTGTTTCTGGAGGCATTTATTAAGGTAAAAGAACTTTCAGACGAACTTCTGTCAGAGGGAAGCTACCATCCCACATACTTTGAATTCCTCTTCCTGATGGGAATGTGGATCTTTTGGAAGAAAGATGTGGAATACATTATTCTGGAGACAGGACTGGGAGGAAGGATGGATGCTACGAATTCCATTGCCCGGCCCCTGGCCTGTGTCATCACATCCGTCAGTCTGGATCACACAGAATATCTGGGAGACACGGTAACCGCTATCGCAGGAGAAAAGGCCGGAATTATTAAGCATCAGGTACCTGTTATCTATGACGGCAATGTCTTGGCATCCTCAGAAGTCATCAAAAAGAGAGCGGAGGCAATGGAGAGTTTATCCTGCCCGGTAACAGAAGATCAGATTTCTATTCATAGAATTGCCAGTGAAGGCATTGATTTTTCGTGGAATAATGGGTATTATCAAGATGTGGCTGTCAGGATTCCCTTTATTGCCAGGTATCAGGTGATGAATGCCGCCCTGGCTATGAAGGTGATGGAGGTACTCAAAGATACCCACAAAATACCGGTAGAAGCACTGGTGAAAGGGATAGCAGCAACCAGATGGCAGGGCAGAATGGAAACCGTTCTGCCGGGAGTTATCGTAGACGGGGCCCATAACGAAGACGGAGTGGCACGCTTCGTTGAAACGGTGTCACATTTTGAAGAGGAATATCCGGTGACCCTGTTATTTTCCGCAGTCTCGGATAAAGATTATAAAGACATGATTCGGGAAATCTGCAGCAGCCTTACCCTTTCCGGTGTTGTCACCACGGAGGTGGGGGGAAGCCGGGCTGTCTCAGCCGGCAGACTGGCAGAGGTATTCCGGGAGAATGCCTGCGAAACAGTATATGCTTGTCCTAATATAGAACATGCATTTGAGAAGGCCTGTGACCTGAAAAAGGAAGGGATGCTTTTCTGCGCAGGTTCTTTGTATCTGGTAGGGGAGATAAAGGATTATATCAGGAGGAGAGTACATGATTAATTATGAAGAGGAGTTAAAGAAGTTTCAGCCCTGCCTGGATGTAGATGACGCTGAGGGAGTGATCTACAGCCGGGATTTGACAGATGTCATTGATATTTTAAAGGAAATTATGACAGAAACCAGCGGTAGTGACAGAGAATAAGGAGAGGCAAAAATGAATTGTATGTTTTGTGGCGCTCCTTTGGGTGCTTCTGATTACTGCGGCAGCTGCAACCGCAATGTGGGAGCTCAGAAGAAGGCATTGCTTTTGTCAAACCTCTACTACAATCAGGGATTGGAAAAAGCGCAGATCCGGGATTTGTCAGGAGCAATTGACTGTCTAAAGAGAAGTCTGAAGCTGAATAAACTAAATATACAGGCAAGAAACCTGCTGGGACTTGCCTACTTTGAAACGGGTGAGGTGGTGGCAGCTCTCAGCGAGTGGGTGATCAGTAAGAACATCCAGCCCCAGGGAAACCTTGCTGCTGAGTTTATCCAGAAGCTTCAGGGGAATCCCAACCGTCTGGATACCATTAATCAGACGATAAAAAAGTACAACCAGTCTCTGCTTTACTGCAGGCAGGGGAATGTTGATATGGCTGTTATGCAGCTTAAAAAGGTGCTGGCCCAGAATCCGAAGCTGATCAAGGGTTACCACCTTCTGGCGCTTCTCTATATCAGGGAACAGGCCTATGAGAAAGCCAGGAAGCTGCTGAGAAGTGCAGCCAAAATTGATAAGACCAATACTACCACCCTCCGCTTTCTGCGGGAGGTGGACGAGCAGACCGGAAAGGTGACCAGTCTGGAACCCAGGTTCCGGGGGCTGAGCAGAGAAAAGGAAGAAAAAAAAGCAGAGCGGTCTGTGTATTATTCCGGGAATGATCTTGTGATTCAGCCTCCTGCGTTTAGGGAGAGCTCGACGGCAGCCACTCTTCTGAATCTCGGATTCGGTCTGGTGGTTGGGGCAGCCCTTTTATGGTTTTTAATCGTACCCGGGAAGATCCAGAAAGTAAACCAGGAGGCAAATCAAAAGGTGGTGGAATACAGCGATCAGGTGGCCAGTCAGGCAGCGGAACTGGAGCGTCTGCAGAGCAGCATAGAAAGCTCCCAGAGCACAGTGGATTCGGCAAACGATCAGGTTGCACAGGCAGAGGAAAAGGCTGCCAGTTATGATAATCTGATGAAAGCTTCTTCTGCCCTGCGGGAAGAAAATTATACCACGGCGGCCAACGCACTTCAGAGTGTAAATCCTGACCTTCTGTCCATAGAGGCCAAGTCTGTCTATGATACGGTGTTCGGAGAAGTGAAAACAACTCTGTACCGCCAGTATAAAAAGGACGGCGAGAGTGCCTATGAATCCCAGGACTATGCCGCAGCTATCGATCAGCTCACCAAAGCCCAGGAGATTGACGCCAGTGATTACAATGTCCTGTACTATCTGGCTATGGCGTACAGAGAGACCGGAGATACGCAGAATGCTATTGCCCAGTTCCAGAAAATAATCGATACCTTCCCGAATACAAAACGGGCCACAGACGCCAAGGATTATATGGAGGCCCTGGGAGGAACTTCTGGAAACGGGGACACCGGTGAGGGAGACACCCAGGGAGAAGATACCCGGGAAGAGAATTCCGGAGATCAGTCGGAAGACACAGGGGACAACAGAGGCACAGAAGAAGGAGAATAAAGTTTACGGGAAGAAACAAAAAGAGAAACCTCGGATTAGGGGATGCACCAAACTGCGTGCATCTCTTTTTATTGTACAGATACTTCAGGAGCTGAAAAATACATGAGAACAGTATAAAACTTGTAGAAAAGGGGAAAGATGGGAATATGGAGGAATTTTTGCTTAAAAAAGGGAACTGTCTGATGGTTGCAGTTCCCGGAGAGCTGGATCACCACACAGCGGAGCCAATCCGCAGAGCGGTGGATAAAAGACTGGAGGAGGGAGTAGTCCGGAATGTAGTGTTTGACTTCCGGAATACTACATTTATGGACAGTTCAGGGATCGGTATGTTGATGGGGCGTTACCGGCTTCTGCGCTATATGGGAGGTACAGTGACTGCGATCCACGTAAGCGACAGACTTCTGCGTATTATGCAGCTGTCAGGGATCCACAAGTTTATAGAAATCAGCCAGGAAACTGTATGGACACAAAAAAGAAAGTGAGGGGAGCAGATATGGAAAATACCAATGAAATGATAATTGAATTTGACAGCCGTTCCTGCAATGAGAGTTTTGCGAGAGTAACGGTTGCAGCTTTTTGTACCCAGCTGAATCCGACGCTGGAGGAGATGACAGACATAAAGACAGCAGTCTCGGAAGCCATTACCAATGCCATTGTCCACGGGTATGAGGGGGAAATACATAAGATAAGGATAGAGTGCCGTATCCGTGATAATGAGATGGAGGTTGGCATCATTGACAGGGGAAGAGGAATAGAAAATGTAAAGAAAGCAATGGAGCCGCTGTTTACCACGAAACCGGAGCAGGACAGGTCCGGGATGGGATTTGCTTTTATGGAAGCATTTATGGACGAGGTAACTGTGGACTCTGCACCGGGTCAGGGGACGCAGGTGTGGATGAAAAAAAGAATAAGCAATAAGAATACACTGTTCGAATAGAAGGAGGAAATATGGACCATATCCTTGCCCTGATCGGGCGTGCGCACCAAGGGGATAAGGAAGCAAGAGATACATTAGTAGAGGAAAATATCGGATTAGTATGGAGCATAGTAAAGCGGTTCGGCAACCGCGGAGTAGAGTTGGAGGACCTGTTTCAGATTGGAAGCATCGGACTGCTTAAGGCTATCGACAAATTTGACACGTCTTTTGATGTCAAATTCTCCACCTATGCTGTCCCCATGATTGCCGGGGAAATTAAGCGTTTTCTCAGAGATGACGGTATGATTAAGGTCAGCCGCTCCATGAAGGAGATCTCGTATAAAGCTTATGTAACCCGGGAGGAACTGGAGAGGAGTACGGGAAGAGAGCCGACCCTGCTGGAAATTGCCAATGAACTGCAGGTAACCCAGGAGGAGCTTGTTATGGCGATGGAGGCCGGCTCCCAGATAGAATCCCTTCAGAAGACAATCTACCAGGGGGATGGCAGCGATATCTCTCTGGAAGAGAAACTGGAGGAAAAGAAGGATCATCAGGAGGCACTTCTCAACCGGCTTCTGCTGGAGGAGATTCTGGGTACCCTGGATGCCCAGGACAGAAAATTAATTTATATGCGTTTTTTTCAGGAAAGAACCCAGTCAGAGATTGCAAAAGAGATGGGAATCTCTCAGGTGCAGGTATCCAGGATGGAAAAAAGGATACTTCAGTCTCTCCGGGGAAAACTTTAGCTGCTTTATACTTACAGCCTGCCGTGCGGTCTGCATCCTTTGATGCAAATCACGGCAGGCTGTATTTGTATATTTTAGTAGAAAGAAAGGCATACTACATGGAAGAAAAGTACCTGTAAGGGAGTGAAATCATGAGTGACACTTTATATATTCAAACCGAAAAAAATGTAGAGGTACACAGCCCGGATGTATATCTGCAGGATGTGGCGAAGCTCTCCTGCTGCAACAGCAGTGTACTCAACAGAAATAAGGTCAGAAAAGTCTTTACCATACCGCAGAATAAGCCGGGCAGATACGTTGTTTCAGCCATGGATCTGATTGATGAGATTCAGAAAAAAGAACAGAGTGTGGATGTAAATCATATCGGAGAGCCCAATTTTGTAATTACCTATGAAACTCAGAAACACAAACATGTGGCCTACAGCTGGTTTAAAACCATATTGGTATGCCTGGTAACCTTTGTGGGCGCGGCCTTCTCCATTATGACCTTCAATACGGATGTGGATACCTCAGGGCTGTTTTTCCATATATATAAACAGTTTACCGGCAATATTTCAGATGGATATACGATCCTGGAGCTTACCTACTCCATCGGAATCGGCCTTGGGGTTATCTTCTTCTTTAATCATTTCGGGGGCAAACGCCTGACACAGGATCCTACGCCTATGGAAGTTGAGATGCGTCTCTATGAGGATGACATCGATACTACGATCATTGAGCAGGCAGAGCGAAAGGAGAATCAGTAAATGTGGTTAGTATCTCAGATTGCAGTTGGAGCCATCGGACTTGCAGGGGGGATGGTAGTGGCAAGCGGTCTGGCAGCTCTCATGATCGGATTGGGGATTATCCCCAGATATGCGGGGATTACTCACACAGGAGACAGGATTCTGCTGTATGAGACCTGTACTATGCTGGGGACTATTTTCGGCAACCTCTTTTATCTTTACCGTTGGGAGCTGCCTGTGGGGACCATAGGTCTCTGTATTGTGGGGCTGCTCTTTGGTATCTTTCTGGGCAGCTGGGTGATAGCACTGGGAGAAGTGGTTAATATATTCGCAATCATGGCCAGGAGAGTGGGATTGACCAAAGGAATTGGTCTTGTAATCGTGTCCATGGCAGCCGGAAAAATAATAGGCTCCATCCTTTTCTTTTTCTATGGATGGTAAAGGCCTGAATAAATCAGTGAGAAAGGACGAAAAGCAATGGTTGATATAGCGAAAGAAAAAAAACAAAAAGAATATGAAAAGTATGTAAAAAAGGTAACGCCAACCCACAGTCTCCCCCTGAACATGGCAAAGGCGTTTCTAATTGGGGGGATCATCTGTACTCTGGGACAGGGAATACTAAATTTTGCACAGAGCCGGGGCTTAGATCAGGAAACAGCAGGAGCCTGGTGCTCTCTGATACTGGTACTTCTAAGCGTTCTGTTAACAGGGCTGAATGTATATGGGAAAATAGTAAAATTCGGAGGAGCCGGGGCTTTGGTGCCTATTACAGGATTCGCAAATTCTGTAGCGGCCCCTGCGATTGAATATCAGAAGGAAGGGCAGGTCTTTGGCATTGGGTGCAAGATCTTTACGATTGCAGGCCCTGTGATTCTTTATGGGATATTTACCAGCTGGATTCTGGGACTGGCCTACTGGATATTAAAAACAGCAGGAATTGCATAGAGAGGAGAAACAAAATGGATCAGACAAAAGGAAAACAGAGTATAGAGTTTCAGGAGGGAGTTCACATTCTCAGCGGAGCTTCTATAGTAGGAAAGAAAGAGGGGGAAGGTCCTCTGGGTTCCTGCTTTGATTTAATCGGGGAGGATCCTATGTTTGGGTGCCAGACTTGGGAGGATGCGGAGAGTACCCTTCAGAAGGAAACAGCACAGCTGGCCATAGGAAAGGCGAAACTGGAAAAGTGGCAGATCCGCACCATCTTTGCCGGGGATCTTCTGGCGCAGTCGATTGCGTCCTCCTTTGGAATTATGGATCTGGAGATACCTGTCTACGGTCTGTACGGCGCCTGTTCTACCATGGGGGAAGCGCTTTCTCTGGGGGCCATGGCAGTATCCGGAGGGTTTGGAGAGTATGTACTTTCGATTACTTCCAGCCATTTCGGAAGTGCGGAAAAAGAATTCCGGTTTCCTCTGGAATATGGGAACCAGCGTCCTCTTTCTGCTACCTGGACGGTAACCGGAAGCGGCGCCTGTGTGCTTGGAAAGAAGGGGGGAAAAGCCAGAATTACTGGTTTGACCACAGGAAAAATTATTGACTACGGACTGAAGGACTCTTTGAATATGGGAGCTTGTATGGCTCCGGCAGCCTGTGACACCATTTATCAGAACCTTATGGACTTCAACAGAAGTCCCGGGGACTATGACCGCATTATTACCGGGGACTTGGGTGAGGTAGGGCAGAGAATCCTGTTTGACCTGATGGCAGAGAAGGGCTTTGATATTAAAAAGCAGCATATGGACTGCGGCATCGAGATTTTTGACAATGCCGCCCAGGATACCCACGCAGGGGGGAGCGGATGCGGATGCTCTGCGGCCACCTTCGCTTCCTATATTCTGCCGAAGCTGGAAAAGGGAGAGTGGAAGCGGATTCTCTTTGTGCCAACGGGTGCTCTGCTTTCAAAGGTGAGTTTTAATGAGGGGCAGAGTGTTCCGGGGATCGCCCAGGCAGTGGTAGTGGAGCATTGTTAACAGATACAAAGTACTAAATTGTGAGAAGGAGAAATATTATGGATTATATCAATGCATTCTGGGTAGGAGGTTTAATCTGTGCGCTGGTACAGATTCTGCTGGATAAAACCAAAATGCTTCCCGGAAGAGTTATGGTACTTCTGGTGTGCACCGGAGCAGTGCTGGGAGCTGTGGGAATCTACGAACCATTTTTGAAATTTGCCGGAGGGGGAGCCAGCGTACCGCTGCTGGGCTTTGGAAATGTACTCTGGAAAGGAGTAGAGAAAGCCGTTACAGAAAAAGGCTTTCTGGGCATTTTTATGGGCGGTTTTACTGCAAGTGCGGTAGGAATCAGTGCTGCCCTTGTCTTTGGATACCTGGCCAGTCTGATCTTTAAGCCGAAAATGAAGGACTAAAAATTACCAAAGGAAAAAAGCATGTACTTTTCCCGGTTTAAATAGTATAATGTCGATATATATAGACATTATACTATTGCCTGGAGAACAGGTGAGAGGAAAATAGGAGGAATGACACTTATGTTGCATGCGTTTTCCAGAACAGAATCTCTGATAGGAGAAAAAGGGCTGGACACCTTAATGCGGTCTAAAGTCGCTGTCTTCGGAATCGGGGGCGTTGGTTCCTATGTGGTGGAAGCACTTGCCAGAAGCGGGGTCGGCAATCTTACGCTGGTTGACAATGATGAGGTAGCGGTTACCAATATCAACCGTCAGCTGATTGCTCTTCGATCTACGATAGGAAAATCCAAGACACAGGTAGCAAAGGACAGGATCATGGATATTAATCAAGATGCTGTGGTTCACACATACGATACGTTCTACAGCGCCAGAACGGCAGAACTCTTTGATTTTAGTACGTTTGATTATGTGGTGGACGCCATTGATACGGTATCTTCCAAAATCCTGCTCATTGAAAAAGCCAAGGAAGCGCAGGTTCCTATTATCTCATCTATGGGAACGGGGAATAAACTGGACCCGTCCAAATTCCAGATCACAGATATTTCCAAGACGAGTGTCTGCCCATTGGCAAAGGTTATGCGTCTGGAACTGAAAAAAAGAAAAATAAAAAAAGTTAAGGTGCTTTTTTCCACTGAGCTTCCTCAGAAGGACAGGAGAAAGAGGGGAGAACCTCAGGAGACAAAAGGAAACACGAATCACCCTGTGCCGGGAAGCATCTCTTTTGTGCCCAGCGTGGCGGGGCTTTTGATTGCAGGGGAAGTGATTCGCGACTTGCTGAAGGAAAAAGAGCAGAATAAATAAAGACAGAGGGAAGCAGAGGTTAGACAGTTGAAGGAAAATATAGTAAATGAATTTTGCAGCATAGTAGGAAGTGATAACGTTTGGACGGATGAGCCTATGTGTAATCATACCACCTTCCGCATCGGAGGACCGGCGGATTACTATCTGTGCCCCCACTCCATTGAAGAGATACAAAGGATATTACATACCTGCCAGGAGGCGGAGGTACCCTATTTTATTCTTGGGAACGGAAGCAATCTGCTGGTGAGTGATAAAGGTTACCGGGGAGCAATCATCCAGATCTACCGGAACCTGAGTGATATCCTGGTGGAAGGCACACTGCTCACAGTAAAGGCAGGGGCACTGCTTTCTCAAGTCGCCAGAAAAGCGATGGAATATGGGCTTACCGGATTTGAATTCGCAGGAGGGATCCCCGGGACACTGGGGGGAGCGGTTGTAATGAATGCAGGTGCCTATGGAGGAGAGATGAAGGATGTCCTTCAGGAGGTGGTGGTGATGACCAACGAGGGAGAGGTCTGCTGCCTGAAAGCGGAGGAATTGAAGCTTGGTTACCGGACCAGTATAATCAAAGAATCCGGCTATATTGTCCTGGAGGCGGCCATCCGGCTTATGCCTGGGGAAAAAGAAAAAATCAGGGAAAGAATGAACGAGCTGCGTGACAGAAGGGTGAGCAAGCAGCCTCTGGAATATCCCAGTGCAGGCAGTACATTTAAACGTCCCCAGGGATATTTTGCGGGGAAGCTTATCATGGATGCCGGACTTCGGGGGTTTGCAGTGGGAAATGCTCAGGTTTCTGATAAGCACTGCGGTTTTGTAATCAATAATGGAAATGCCACAGCAGAAGAGGTGAGGGAGCTCATCCGTCAGATCATTGAGAGAGTGTATGAGAATTCAAATGTAACCCTGGAACCGGAAGTGAAGTTTTTGGGAGAATTCTGACAGGAGGAGTAAAAGATGCGTTTTGTGATAGTGACTGGAATGTCCGGGGCTGGCAAGAGTACCGCTCTCAAGATGCTTGAGGATGCGGATTATTTCTGCGTAGATAATCTGCCTATCCCTTTGATCGAAAAATTTGCACAGCTTATGGTTGCCAGCGAGGCCAGTGAGATACAAAAGGTTGCCCTGGGCGTGGATGTCAGAAGCGGCCAGGCGTTGGGGGAATTGGAAAAGGTCCTGGAGGGGCTTACTCTGGCCGGCTTCAAGTATGAGATTCTTTTTTTGGATGCCAAGGATTCCGTGCTGGTGAAACGATACAAGGAGACCCGCCGCACCCATCCCCTTGCCGGGAATGGGCGGGTGGACCAGGGCATTGCCAAGGAACGCGGAAGGCTGGAATTTTTGAAAAAACATGCGGATTATATTATCGATACAAGCTATCTCCTCACCAGGGAACTAAAAGGAGAGATTGACAAGATTTTTGTCCAGAATCTGGAATTCCGTAGCCTTGTAATTACGATACTGTCCTTTGGATTCAAATATGGAATACCGGGTGACTCCGATTTGGTGTTTGATGTACGTTTTCTGCCAAATCCATATTACATCGAAGAGCTTCGGCCTCTGACCGGAAATGATGAACCGGTCAGGGATTACGTAATGGGATTTGACGTGTCACATGAGTTTTCTGATAAACTGGAGGATATGATACGGTTTTTAATTCCTAATTACATAATGGAAGGAAAAAACCAGCTGGTTATCAGCATTGGCTGCACAGGCGGGAAGCACCGTTCGGTAACTCTGGCCAATGAACTCTACAGAAGGCTGAGTCAGGAGACTGAATTTGCCCTGCGGGTAGAACATAAAGATATAACAAAGGATGCGTTCCGCAAAAAAATATAAGGCAGGTAATGAAAATGTCTTTTTCCGGACAAGTAAAGGAAGAATTATCCAGGCACATCAGCGAAGCCAGACACTGCCAAATCGCTGAGCTGGCCGCAATTATAGGGTTTTGCGGAAGGATTACGCCGTCGGGTCAGGATGGATTTATGCTGACTATGCACACAGAAAATGAATATGTAGCAAGAAAGTACTTTACATTATTGAAAAAAACATTTAATATAGATACTGATATCTGCGTCAGACAGAATCCATCGCTACATAAGAACAACGGTTATACCGTTTTGGTGGATGCGCCGGAAGATACTGTACGTGTTCTGCAGGCGGTCAAGATACTGAGTTCGGATATGCAGATAGCACCTCACCATAATCTGGTGAACCAGATGGTGGTTCAAAAAAGCTGCTGCAGACGGGCATTTATCAGAGGTGCGTTTTTGGCATCAGGGTCTCTAAGCGATCCTCAGAAGTTTTATCATTTTGAGATTGTCTGCAACACCAGAGAGAAAGCAGTGCAGATGCAGGAACTGATATGCAGCTTCGGCGTGGATGCTAAAATCGTAGGCAGAAAAAAGTATTTTGTAGTCTACATTAAGGAAGGCGCCCAGATCGTAGAGATTCTGGGGATTATGGAAGCCAATGTTTCTCTCATGGATCTTGAAAATGTGAGAATACTAAAAGAGATGAGAAACAGCGTCAACCGTAAAGTTAATTGTGAAACTGCTAACATAAACAAGACAGTGAGTGCGGCAGTTAAGCAAATAGAGGATATTAAATATATCCAAAAAACCATAGGATTTCATGAGCTCCCGGAGAACCTGGAAGAGATAGCTAACCTGAGGTTAGAATATCCGGAAGCTACCTTAAAGGAACTGGGGATGTTGTTATCACCTCCCGTTGGGAAATCCGGAGTGAACCATAGACTTAGAAAGTTGAGCAGCATGGCAGAAGAGTTGAAAGGACACAAGGAGGAGTAAGTATGATCAGGAAACCAATTACTATCAAAATCTCAAACGGCTTAGAGGCGCGCCCTATTGCATTATTAGTACAGGTTGCGAGTCAGTATGAGAGCAGCATCTACGTAGAAAGTGAAGCAAAAAAGGTCAATGCAAAGAGCATTATGGGAATGATGAGTTTAGGATTGGATTCAGGAGAGTCTGTTACAGTTTCTGTGGAGGGAGCAGACGAAGCAGAAGCTATGGAGAGCATTGAGAAATATCTGAGCAGCAAGTAGTATAACGGAGAACAAAAGGACTGTCGAATAAAAGCATTCCCGCAGGAATCAAGAGTTTTAAACTTGATTTTCCTGCGGGAATGTTTTTTGTTATTCCCCTGTCACCTTGTTTTTCTGTATTCTGACATAGACATATGCTCCATTTCTTTAAAGAGCTTCTGAAGCGACTTTGGAGAGGCGAATCCCACAATATGGGCGATTTCCTCAATAGAGTAATCTGTATTGCAGAGATAGTCTTTGGCATATTCCATGCGCAGTATGCTTAGAGTCTTGCTGAAAGTGGTTCCGAAGAGAGACTGAAATACTCTGTTTACATGTCTGGGGGCGATATTCAAATGTGCAGCTACACTGTCTATGGTGATTTCATGCTGGTAGTTCATATGGATATACTTGGAAGCCTCCAGCCCTAGGTTTAGTATACCGTCAGGCTTTTGCTGTGACGATACTTTATCATTAATATGCCGAAGTGCCTGTATAAAAAACTGGTAAAATAAAACATTGGTTACAGAAGCCCAGCCAATCTTTTTTTCCTTCATTTCATTCCATATTTGATTCAAAAGTCTGGTGCCGTGGAAGGTTTCCCTGGACAGCAGATACTTCTCATGAACGATCAAATCCAGCACTTGCTGGATTTCTTTATATTCCAGAGCGCCAAACAGCGATTTTGAGGATACTTTGGAGACAAAATCGAAGATAATCACAAAATATTCCTTTTTTTCATTTGGTTCATGAAATACGTGGTGATTAATATTAGGAGAAAGATAAAGAACCTCTCCGGCAGAAAGGGTCAATTCCTGTTCTTGTACCAGGACATGCAGACGGCCGCTTGTTACATAATAAATTTCATAGTATGGGTGATAATGTCGGAATTCTACCGTGGAACTGTTCAGCTTTTCTGCATATTGAATCATAAAATCGAAATCAGGCATGGTGACAGAGGTTATATATTTTTGATATAGATTATCGGGGTTATAGATATTATCCAATCGGAATCACCTCACTGGCAGTTTGTTTACAAAATTATGAGTGAATTTTAGCACAAATAAACAATAAAGTAAATATAAATGATAGAAAAGAGACATATTAGAGAAAAATATGTCTTTCAGGTCAATTGAATTTAGAAATAATAGCTAATATAATTCATGTATCAGAGAAAAATATGTGCATAATGTTCCGGGGAACAGGATGCGGCTATTATGGAGGTATGGATATGGCTAAAATGAGACAACTGTGGTTTGTAGCGGAGAATAAAGTAGAGGTGCTGGAGGTAGATATCCCGCCTGTACTTCCGCGCCAGGTGAAGATTAAGATTGCCTACGCGGCTCTCTGCGCAACAGATGTACATCAGGTAACAATGGGGGTGCTGGATGCGAAACCGCCCATGGCGCTGGGGCATGAAGCGTCAGGAATTATTGAGGAAGTCAGTCCGGAAGCCGCTGCTGCGGGTTATCAGGTGGGAGACAAGGTGGCATTGTATCCGGTAACCAGCTGCGGTATATGCGAACAGTGCAAAAAAGGGATGCCTCAGTATTGCGTTCATTCCCAGACAACCGGTGCATTCGCAGAGTATGTGGTCACCGATATCAGCGCAGTCTTTAAGATTCCCAAGGATGCTGATCTCATGCATTATAGCCTGGTGGAACCGGCAAACTGCACTGTGCGGGCACTGGATCTTGCACCTATCCGTCACGGGGCAACTGTGGCCATAGCAGGTGTGGGCGGGATTGGCTCCATTATGCTGAATATGATTCTCCTCTCAGGAGCGTCTAAAGTAACCGCTATTGATCCGGTCGAGGATAAGAGAAATATGGCGCTGGACATGGGAGCCTTACATGTGATAGATCCCTTTCATGAAGATGTGGAGGCGAGGGCTATGGAGATAACCGGGGGTGAGGGGTTTGACATGGTTTTTGAGTTCTCGGGTTCTCCGAAGGCAGCCGAAACTCCTTTGAAAATTCTGGCTAAATGTGGAACGGCGGTATATTTCGCAGTATTCCCTCCGACCTTTGAAATGCCTCTGAACTTATATGACTTATACAGGAAGGAAGGCCGGATACAGACGGTATTTACCACAACGTCTATTATGAACAGAACGATTAATCTGATTCCGAGAATGCAGCTGGATAAAATAATTGGAAAAGTAATGCCTCTTAGGGAGGGGGCAGAGGCTTTTGCTCTATTTCATAAATCTATTTATCCTAAAATTCTGCTGGACTGCTCAAATTAGGAGGATGACTGCATGGGTACAAAAACAGAGAACAAGGAAAAACTATCTGCGTTTCGTGTAATTGGCTATGCCTCAGGGGACTTCGCAAATAATTTCAGCTGGGCACTTGTATCAGGCTATCTGCTGTATTTCTGGACCGATGTTGCACTTATTCCTGCGGCTCTCTGCGGCACATTCATGCTTCTTTCGAAAGGGATTGATGCTGTCAGTGATCCCATTGTAGGGGCATTAGCAGACCGGACAAAGTCTAAGTGGGGAAGATACCGCCCCTGGATCATATTTGCGGCGGTTCCTATGCTGATTTTCAATATTATGAGCTTTACAGTGTTTCCTTCTGACAATGTAAATGTGCGGGCAGTGTATGCTTTGGCGGTTTATGTGGTTTTAGTAATCGCTTATACCTGTGTGAATATTCCATATTCTGCTATGCCGGCCGCCATAACCAGGGATGACAATGAACGCTCCAAGTTGTCGAGCTGGCGTATGACAGGAGCTTTTATTGCAACCCTGATACTGTCCCAGGGGGTGCTGAGGGTTGTTAACTTTGCAGGTAAGGGAGATGAGGCCAAAGGCTATTTTTATGCAGCTATAATTTTTTCTGCCATAGCTTTTCCTATCTATTTATTCTGTTTTAAGACGACTAGAGAGACAGTTGACATTCCCATGACAGAAGAGAAGATGAGCTTAAAAGAATATGTGAGGGTTTTAAAAGGCAACCGTCCGGTTCACATACTGATTATATCCTTTGTGTGCTGGGGATTCTACGAGGCAGCAATAGGGGCTGTGAGAATGTACTACTTTAAGTATTATGTAGGAGATGCCAATCTGTTTATGCTGAACTCAAGCCTGATGTTTCTGGGCAGGGTATTTGGAACATATTCTCTGGCTTTTCTGGTAAAAAAAGTTTCCAATAAGAGAACACTTCCTCTGATTGGATTTATGGCCAGTGGAATACTTATGGTAATTATGAATTTTCTGCCTGTACATACCCAGACAGGTCTAAACTCATATCATTTTATGACATTCCTGACAGGAATCGGCGGGGGGCTTGGCCTTGCTTCTCTTTTTGGAATGGTTCCGGATTGCTCGGAATACACACAATATAAATATCACACCCATGCCATTGGATTTATCTCAGCGTTTATCAACTTCGCATTTAAGCTGGGAATGGCATTTTGTACTGCTTTTATAGGATGGATCTTAAGTGCCCTGGGATATATGGCAAATGCAGAGCAGAATACTTCTGTACTGACTGCCATTAACCTGACAATGAACGGAATCTGCGGCATTTTGCTCATAGGGGCAGCAGCAGCTCTGATTTTCTATGGAATTGATAAAAAGACCTATGCGGGAATGAGAAGGGAGATAGAAAAGAAGATAGAAGAGAGTCATGAATTATAAAAGCTATAGGGAAGGAGCTGTCCTGATAATGTTATTTCGGGACAGCTCCTTGTGCTTCTTTGAGCTATTCTGCATCCTTCTGGCGGAACCAGTAGGTATAAAAATCTTCGTATCCAAGAGCAGAATACAGGCGTTTCGCCGGTTCATTGCCCTTTACTACCTGGAGGTATGAGGAGGAGGCCCCCTGACGAATACCCTCCTGAATGATCGCGGTGCAGATTGCCCGTCCCCAGTGCATTTTCCGGTACAGCTCTTCCACGTGAATGGCATACAGGCCAATGTATTCCCGGTCCAGTATCCCAAGGCCGGTGGCAGCTATCTGTCCATCAACTTTGATAGAGGCGGCAATGGTATCTTTAGGGATAGCCCGGTACATGGAGGGAACAATGGAACGGTGTATGGGATTGGTGGTTCCTTTCAGGCGGAAAAGCCCCTGGATCCATTCAGCGGGGATATAGTGATCCAGATGCACGTCACAGGACTGAGGCGCACAGGAAAATTTCTCCAGATCCATAGTCATCACTTCTGTGATGTGACTGATGTTGTAACCCCTCTCTGCCAGCATCTGGTCAAATGCGCTGTCTACGAGAGGACTGATCTTAAAGATAGTGGGTGTGCCCCAGTCTTCGTAGACACTTTCACAGTAGCTTATTTTTTCCCTCAGGGGAATAGTGGATGGACCCAGCTGCTCCACACTGTTGGTGCGGTGGGTATAAAAATAAGAAAAGCGCAGAATCCAGCTGTCATATATCTGCATTTGATGAGAGGGCCAGGCATTCAGAGAAAGGTCCTCAATCATTTTTATCTTCCGTTTCATAATAGTTCTCCCTCATTTGGTTGTAAGAGCAATTCTATCCACATTATAGAATAGGCGCCGGAAACTGGCAAGTATAATCTTAGGTGCTCCGTTACTTGCGGGAAGGGGGAAAAAAGGATATAATCAGATAATAGAAAAGAAAGGCAGGTAATTACATATGGACATAAAGAATGCATGGATTAAGTATAGAGGGAACGACAGGGAGAAAGTCCTGGACTTTGCAGAGGGGTACAAAAACTTTCTGTCTGCCTGCAAGACAGAGAGAGAATGTGTAGACAGAATTATAGGGGAGGCCAGGGAGCAGGGGTATCTGGATCTGGAAGAAGTTATCCGCACGGGCGCATCACTCAAACCGGGCGATAAAGTGTATGCCAATAACATGGGGAAAGCCCTGGCACTGTTTCAAATCGGGAAAAAACCTTTGGAGCACGGCATGCGGATCCTGGGCGCCCATATTGATTCTCCCAGACTGGATCTGAAACAGAATCCTCTCTATGAAGAAGGAGAACAGGCACTTTGGGAGACACATTATTACGGCGGAGTAAAAAAGTATCAGTGGGTTACCCTTCCTATGGCTGTCCATGGAATTGTAGTGAAAAAGGATGGTACCAGGATAGCGCTGAATATTGGGGAACATGAGGAGGATCCGGTGGTTGGGATCTCGGATCTGCTGATTCATCTGTCCGGTAAGCAGCTTGCGAAAAAGGGAAATGAGGTAATTGAGGGGGAAGATCTCAATGTGCTTGTGGGCAGCTGCCCGGTTTCTGAAGGAGAAGACGAGGAAAAAGAGCCTGTGAAAGCCCGGGTGCTGCAGATTTTAAAAGAAACCTATGAGATAGAAGAAGATGATTTCCTGTCAGCAGAGATTGAGATTGTGCCGGCAGGTCGGGCCAGGGACTGCGGCCTGGACAGGAGTATGATCATGGCTTACGGCCATGATGACAGAGTATGCGCCTATCCTTCCTATCAGGCCATGTTCCGGGTGAATGAACCGGAATATACTTCTGTGTGCCTTCTGGTAGACAAAGAAGAGATTGGGAGCGTAGGAGCTACCGGAATGCAGTCCAGATTTTTTGAAAATATGGTGGCGGAGGTCATGAATGCGGCAGGAGATTACAGTGAATTGAAGGTTCGCCGGGCTTTGAGCCGCTCCAGGATGCTTTCCTCTGATGTGAGTGCGGCATTTGATCCGAATTATCCGCAGGTTATGGAAAAGAAAAATGCGGCTTTTTTGGGAAAAGGAGTAGTTTTTAACAAATATACCGGAGCCCGGGGGAAATCAGGATCCAACGATGCCAATGCAGAATATCTGGGGAGTCTCAGAAAAGTGATGGACGACAATCAGGTAACCTTCCAGACCGCAGAGTTGGGGAAGGTAGACCAGGGCGGGGGCGGAACTATTGCATATATCCTGGCTAATTATAATATGGAAGTGATCGACTGCGGCGTCGCTGTTCTGAATATGCATGCACCCTGGGAGATTGCGAGCAAGGTGGACATTTATGAGGCGTACAGGGGCTATCAGGCATTTCTGAGAGATATGTAACAGATATCGAAAACGGCAGAAAAATGTTGGGAATGGAAGTTTAGGGTGTACAGATTCTCATTTCAATGGTAGTATAATACTGTATGATGTAAAATGAAAACAACGAGGAGAAAAAAACATGTCAAAGTTTCTGAAATTTATTGTAAACCTGATCGTGATATGTGTGGTCCTGGTAGCAGGGATGCTGATTGCCCCGCCTTTGTTAGGGGTGGATACCTTTATGATAGATGATGTGAGTATAGATTCGAACCTTCCCATGGGATCCGTGACCTACGCCAAGAGGGTGAAAAAGGAGAACCTTTCCGCCGGAGATAAGATTATGATTCAGGACGGAAAGCAAATTTATGAATACCAAATCGCTGATATGGATACCACCGCAGGTTCTTACACCCTGAAAAATCCTCACAATTCCAAGGCGGAGGAGCAGACCGTAGCACTTACTGCCACGGTGGCAAAGCCGGTTTTGACCGTGCCTTTTATCGCTTATGCGGTTATGGCCCTCCAAAGCAAGGAAGGGCTGATAATCATCGGACTTGGGGTTGTATTTCTTATTATTCTTTTCGTACTTGCCGAGCTGTGGAAAAAGGATACGGACGAAGAGGAAGAGGACGACGAAGATGAGGATTATGAAGACGAAGACGAGGAAGATGATGAGGATGAGCCAAAGAGCAGACGCCAGTTAAAAAAAGAAGCGAAGCGGGCAGAAAAAGAGGCGAAGAAAGAAGCCAGGAGGCGCCGCAAAGAGGGACTGGACGATGAGGACGAGGAAGAAGAACTGCCTCCCCCGGTCAGAAGAAAACCGGCTGCTCAGCCTCTGACGGAGAAACCGGCTGCTGCGTCCGCGGATGCTGTCCTTGAGGAAACATTGGCTTCTATTGCGGCGGGAGTTGCCGGAGTGAAAGAGTCAGAAGTTCCTGTACAGGAGGAGATTGTCCTGCCTCAGAGAGAGGAAGCAGATAACACGAAAACTATGGTTATGCCTGGGGCGGATGAAATCAAGGAAGCTGTCGCTGAGAAAGAAGATACGCCCGAGAAACCGCAGGTAACCAATACGCCGGAACCAGAGCTGCGCAAAGAAAAAATACGTCATACACCTTCTGCTCAGGAACTGCTGAACAAAGCAAACCGCAGCGGAGAAGAGCCAAAGGTGGAGGAAGATAAGGACGCCGGAGTTACACTCCTGGACTATACAGATTTGTTGTAGAAAGTACACCCTGCATGGTAGCGTGCAGGGTGTTTTGTATGAGTTTCTTCTATATTAAAGGTACATTTAGAAAGGCTTGCCGGAGACTTTTGACGCCTGCAATAATGCTGAAAAGAGAAGGTATGAAAAAAATGTATTTTTTGTAAAAAAACTCTTGCAATATTTTGGATTATCCTGTATACTGATTACTGTTGTGACATTGATAGCGAAGAAGCGTGAGGTTGCTGCAGGAATTGCAGGTTTTCCGTGGAGCGAATGTCAAGTTAAGAAACTGGCGACAAGTCACTGTACAAGTTGAAAATGTCTATCGAATCAGAAGAACGGGTAGAAACTACGTGTGAAACAATTTATGACACACACGGGAATGTGTACAGTCACCGCTTGTCGTACTGCTAATAAGTGCGAAAAGGAGGCGACTTTTTTTATGGCAAGTCAAGTAATGAGAATCACATTAAAAGCTTACGATCATCAGTTAGTAGATGCATCCGCAGGCAAAATCATTGAAACTGTAAAAAAGACCGGATCAGTAGTGAGTGGACCAGTTCCCCTGCCTACAAAGAAAGAGGTAGTTACAATTCTTAGGGCGGTACACAAATACAAAGATTCCAGAGAGCAGTTCGAACAGAGAACTCACAAGAGGCTCATCGATATCATTACACCTACACAGAAAACTGTGGATGCGTTATCTCGCTTAGAGATGCCTGCAGGTGTTTACATTGATATTAAAATGAAACAGAAATAATAGTGAGAGAAATTATCCTACAAGGTTGATATATAAATAGAAACGCCACACTGCTAAGTTCAGAAGGACTTCACTAAGTATTGCGGCGTACGTTCGCACTAGGTTCGCGCCAAGTGCTTACAGTATATTAACTTTCTGTCTAGGATGATTGCACAAAACAGTGTAATCCGCTGTAGATTAAACAGGAGGTAAAAAAATGAAGAAAGCAATCTTAGCTACTAAAGTCGGAATGACTCAAATCTTCAACGATGACGGAGTGTTGACTCCGGTAACTGTATTGCAGGCAGGTCCTTGTGTGGTAACCCAGGTTAAAACACAGGAAAACGACGGATACAGCGCAGTACAGGTTGGATTCGGCGACAAAAGAGAAAAGTTAGTCAACAAGCCAATGAAAGGACAGTTTGAGAAAGCAGGTGTTTCCTGCAAGAGATTCGTTAGAGAATTCAAGCTGGACGGAGCGGAAGAATATACTTTGGGACAGGAAATCAAAGTTGATGTTTTTGAGGCAGGAGACAAAGTTGATGCCACCGCTACTTCCAAAGGAAAAGGATTCCAGGGCGCAATCAAGAGACACGGACAGTCCCGCGGACCTATGGGCCACGGTTCCAAGTTCCACCGTCATGCAGGTTCCAACGGCGCTGCATCCGATCCGAGTAAGGTGTTCAAGGGCAAAAAAATGCCGGGTCAGATGGGCAACAAAAAGATTACTGTTCAGAATCTGGAAGTTGTAAAAGTAGATGCAGAAAATAATCTGTTATTAGTAAAAGGTGCTGTACCAGGACCTAAAAAATCTTTAGTGACAATCAAGGAAACTGTGAAAACTGTTAAATAAGTTTTTTTCAGGAAAGGAGGAACACACAGATGGCAAACGTATCTGTTTTTAATATGGAAGGCAAAGAAGTTGGAACAATGGATCTGAATGACGCAGTGTTTGGTGTGGAAATTAACGATCACTTAGTTCATTTAGCAGTTGTTCGTCAGCTTGCAAATAATCGTCAGGGAACGCAGAAAGCAAAAACACGTTCAGAAGTTCGCGGCGGCGGAAGAAAACCATGGAGACAAAAAGGAACTGGTCATGCAAGACAGGGTTCAACCAGATCTCCTCAGTGGACAGGCGGTGGAGTGGTATTTGCTCCCACACCGAGAGACTATGATATGAAGATGAACAAAAAGGAAAGAAGAGCAGCGTTAAAATCCGCTCTTACATCCAGAGTTCAGGAAAATAAACTGATTGTTCTTGATGAACTGAAATTAGATGAAGTAAAAACTAAAGCAATGCAGAATGTATTGAACAACCTGAATGTTTCAAAGGCATTAGTTGTATTAAACGACAATGACAGCAATGTGGTATTATCCGCAAGAAACATTCCTGGTGTAGTAACTGCGTTACCTAATACCATCAATGTATATGATGTATTAAAATATAATACAGTTATTCTTACAAAGGCTGCTGTTGCTTCGATCGAGGAGGTGTACGCATAATGGCAAACATTCAATATTATGATGTAATCCTTAAACCAGTAGTGACTGAAAAGAGTATGAATGCTATGGGAGAAAAGAAATATACTTTCTTAGTACACCCGGAAGCAAATAAAACCATGATCAAAGAAGCTGTTGAGAAAATGTTCGAGGGTACAAAAGTAAAATCTGTTAACACCATGAACAATGACGGCAAAAAGAAAAGACGCGGTATGACAATCGGCCGCACAGCAAAGTCTAAAAAAGCAATTGTTGCTTTGACAGAGGACAGCAAAGATATCGAAATCTTTGAAGGACTTTAAAATTAACGGATAATGATAGAGACAGCGGCTGAGAGAAATTAATCCATTATTCAGTCGCGTAGCAAAACGCTAGGATGCGTTGTAAAACGAGAACCGAAAGGAGAGATAGTAATGGGAATTAAGACCTATAACCCATATACACCTTCCAGAAGACACATGACCAGCTCCGATTTCCAGGAGATTACAAAATCTACACCGGAGAAATCCCTGGTAGTGTCACTGAAAAAGAACGCTGGACGTAACAATCAGGGTAAAATCACAGTAAGACACCGCGGAGGCGGAAGCAGAAGAAAATATAGAATCATCGATTTTAAGAGAAGAAAAGATGATGTACCGGCAACTGTAACAGCTATCGAGTACGATCCCAACAGAACAGCTAATATCGCTTTGATCACCTATGCAGATGGTGAAAAAGCATATATCCTGGCTCCGGATGGATTAAAAGTGGGCATGAAGGTTATGAACGGCCCTAACGCAGAAGTAAGAACTGGCAATTGTCTTCCTCTTTCAGAGGTGCCGGTTGGTACTATGATACACAACATCGAGTTATATCCTGGAAAGGGCGGACAGCTGGTTCGTTCTGCAGGCAATGGCGCACAGTTGATGGCGAAAGAAGGCAAGTACGCAACACTTCGTCTGCCTTCAGGAGAAATGAGAATGGTTCCAATCATCTGCAGAGCATCTGTCGGTGTGGTTGGAAACGGCGAGCACAGCCTTATTAACATTGGTAAAGCAGGACGTAAGCGTAACATGGGTATCAGACCTACTGTCCGCGGTTCTGTTATGAACCCCAATGACCATCCACACGGCGGTGGTGAAGGTAAGACAGGAATCGGCCGTCCGGGCCCATGTACTCCTTGGGGTAAACCTGCTCTTGGCCTTAAGACAAGAAAGAAAAATAAGCAGTCTAATAAATATATCGTAAGAAGAAGAGATGGCAAAGCATTAGCTAAATAAAGGAGGTTAGAACTAATGGCTCGTTCACTGAAAAAAGGACCATTTGCAGACAAAAGCTTACTGAAAAAAGTAGATGCAATGAATGCTGCAGGTGATAAAACAGTTATTAAAACCTGGTCACGTCGTTCTACAATCTTCCCTCAGTTCGTTGGACACACAATTGCTGTCCACGACGGAAGAAAACATGTGCCGGTATATGTTACAGAAGATATGGTTGGACACAAGCTTGGTGAGTTCGTGGCAACCAGAACCTATAGAGGACATGGAAAAGACGAGAAAAGATCAGGAGTTCGTTAATTATTCGTAGTCGAGAAAGGAGGACTTATCCATGGCAAAAGGACATAGATCCCAGATAAAAAGAGCAAGAAATGCAGTGAAAGATACAAGACCGTCTGCTAAATTATCTTATGCGAGAATGTCAGTACAGAAAGCTTGTTATGTATTAGATGTAATCCGCGGCAAAGATGTTCAGACAGCGCTTGGTATTTTGACATATAACCCAAGATATGCATCCAGCGTAATTAAAAAATTATTAGAATCAGCAATCGCTAATGCTGAGAATAACAACGGAATGAATGTTGAGAATCTCTATGTGGCTGAGTGCTATGCCAACAAGGCACCAACTATGAAGAGAATCAAACCAAGAGCTCAGGGTAGAGCATATAGAATTGAGAAAAGAACAAGTCATATCTCTATCGTATTAGATGAAAGATAAGGAGGGCAAACATGGGACAGAAAGTTAATCCACACGGCCTCAGAGTCGGTGTGATCAAAGACTGGGATTCCAAATGGTATGCAGAAGGCGATTTTGCTGACTATTTAGTAGAAGACTATAATATCAGGACTTTCCTGAAAAAGAAATTATACAGTGCAGGTATCTCTAAGATTGAAATCGAAAGAGCTTCCGACAGAGTAAAAATTATCATTTATACAGCTAAGCCGGGTGTGGTAATCGGCAAGGGCGGATCTGAAATTGAGAAAGTAAAAGCTGAACTTCATAACTATACAGACAAAAAATTAGTTGTTGATATCAAAGAAGTAAAAAGACCAGACAAAGATGCTCAGTTAGTAGCAGAAAATATTGCACTGCAGTTAGAGAACCGTATCTCTTTCCGCCGTGCTATGAAATCTACTATGTCCAGAACTATGAAGGCTGGAGCAAAGGGAATCAAAACTTCCGTATCCGGACGTCTCGGCGGAGCTGATATGGCCCGTACAGAGTTCTACAGCGAAGGAACCATTCCTCTTCAGACTTTAAGAGCAGATATCGATTATGGCTTCGCTGAGGCAGATACAACCTATGGTAAGGTAGGTGTTAAGGCCTGGATTTATAATGGCGAAGTACTTCCAACTAAAGGAACTAAGGAAGGGAGCGATAAATAATTATGTTAATGCCTAAAAGAGTAAAACGTCGTAAACAATTCCGCGGATCCATGAAAGGAAAAGCATTAAGAGGAAATAAAATCAACTACGGTGAATACGGCCTTGTTGCTACAGAGCCATGTTGGATTAAGTCAAACCAGATTGAGGCAGCCCGTGTTGCCATGACTCGTTACATCAAGCGTGGCGGTCAGGTTTGGATTAAGATTTTCCCGGATAAACCAGTAACAGCGAAACCAGCAGAAACACGTATGGGTTCCGGTAAGGGAGCTTTGGAATACTGGGTAGCAGTAGTGAAACCAGGCCGTGTAATGTTCGAAATTGCAGGTGTTTCTGAAGAGACAGCCCGTGAAGCATTACGTCTTGCTATGCACAAGTTACCATGTAAATGTAAAATCGTTTCTCGCGCAGACTTAGAAGGCGGTGATAACAGTGAAAATTAATAAGTATGTAGAAGATTTAAGAACAAAATCAGCTACAGAATTACAGGAAGAATTAGTAGCTGCTAAGAAAGAACTCTTTAATTTGAGATTCCAGAATGCAACGAATCAATTGGACAATACAAGCAGAATCAAAGAGGTTCGTAAAAATATTGCCAGAATCCAGACAGTGATCGCCGAGATGGCGAATGCTGCTGAGTAATCAAAGGAGGCATAAATCGTGGAAGAAAGAAATCTTAGAAAAACACGTACTGGTAAAGTAGTGAGCAATAAGATGGACAAAACTATCGTAGTTGCTATTGAAGACCATGTAAAACATCCTCTTTACAAGAAAATCGTAAAGAGAACCTATAAATTAAAAGCGCATGATGAGAGCAATGTATGCAACATCGGCGATACCGTAAAAGTAATGGAAACAAGACCTTTATCCAAGGATAAGAGATGGAGACTTGTGGAAGTAGTAGAAAAAGTTAAATAATTTGATAGATAATTTACGAAAATTCGTGAAGGAGGAATACCAGCATGATTCAACAGGAAAGTAGACTTAGAGTTGCTGATAACACCGGTGCAAAAGAAATCCTGTGCATCAGAGTTATGGGCGGTTCTACTAGAAGATATGCTAATATCGGCGATGTGATCGTTGCTACTGTCAAAGATGCAACACCAGGTGGAGTTGTGAAAAAAGGCGACGTTGTAAAAGCCGTAGTTGTTCGTACTGTAAAAGGCGCTCGCCGTAAAGATGGTTCTTACATCAAATTTGACGAGAATGCAGCCGTTATTATTAAAGATGATAAAACACCAAGAGGAACTCGTATTTTTGGACCAGTAGCCAGAGAGCTTCGTGAAAAACAGTTTATGAAAATTGTTTCCTTAGCTCCGGAAGTATTATAGGAGGTACTCTAATGTCAACATTTAAGATTAAAACAGGCGACACTGTAAAAGTGATTGCCGGCAAAGATAAAGATAAAGAGGGTAAAGTAATTTCTGTGAATCCTAAAAACAGCACAGTTGTTGTGGAGGGGGTAAACATGATTACAAAGCATGAAAAACCTTCTATGGCCAACCAGCAGGGCGGTATTGTAAACAAAGAAGCACCTATCCAGGTTTCTAATGTAATGTATCTGCACAAAGGTACTCCTACCAGAATTGGTTTCAAGGTAGAGGGTGACAAAAAAGTGCGTATTGCTAAAAAAACCGGAGAGGTTATCGATTAATTAGGAGAGGAGGCCATTCAAAGTGAGCAGACTGAGAGAGATGTACGAAAATGAGATCGTAGATGCTATGGTCAAAAAGTTTGGATATAAAAATGTCATGGAAGTGCCAAAACTCAATAAAATCGTTGTAAACATGGGTGTTGGTGAAGCCAAAGACAATGCAAAGCTGTTAGACGCAGCAGTTGCAGATATGGAACTGGTAACAGGACAGAAAGCAGTTCTGACAAAGGCAAAGAATTCTGTTGCTAACTTCAAAATCAGAGAAGGAATGCCGATCGGTTGTAAAGTAACATTAAGAGGCGAGAAGATGTATGAGTTCGCGGATCGTCTTATCAACCTTGCATTACCGCGTGTACGTGACTTCAGGGGTGTAAACCCTAACGCATTCGACGGAAGAGGTAACTACGCACTGGGTATTAAAGAACAGTTGATTTTCCCTGAAGTGGAATATGATAAAGTCGATAAAGTAAGAGGTATGGATGTTATTTTCGTAACAACTGCTAAGACAGACGAAGAAGCCCGTGAATTATTGACATTATTCAATATGCCGTTTGCAAAATAGAATAGGAGGGAAATTTCATGGCTAAAACAGCAATGAAAATCAAACAGCAGCGTAAACCTAAATTCTCTACAAGAGAATATAACCGTTGCAGAATCTGTGGACGTCCACATGCATACTTAAGAAAATATGGAATCTGCAGAATCTGTTTCCGTGAATTAGCTTATAAAGGACAGATTCCTGGAGTGAAAAAGGCAAGCTGGTAGGCAAGCCCTGTAGAAATATAAGGAAGAAGGAGGCAACTTCAAAATGACAATGAGCGATCCAATCGCAGATATGCTTACAAGAATCCGTAATGCAAATACTGCAAAACATGATACCGTCGATGTTCCTGCATCTAAAATGAAACTTGCTATTGCAGATATCCTTGTGAACGAAGGTTACATCGCAAAATATGATATCATCGAAGACGGCAATTTTAAGACAATCCGTATGACATTAAAATACGGTGCAGATAAAAATGAAAAAATCATCACAGGCCTGAAGAGAATTTCCAAACCAGGTTTACGTATCTACGTAGGCAAAGAAGAACTGCCAAAAGTACTTGGCGGCCTGGGAATTGCAATCATCTCTACAAACCAGGGTGTAATCACCGACAAAGAGGCAAGAAAACTCCAGGTAGGCGGAGAAGTCCTGGCATTTGTCTGGTAGGCTGTGAACGCCCGTCGCGAACCTTAGTGAGTCCGAGCCAAAGGCGGCAGACGAACTTAGTTGAGCGACGTGTAAATCCATTGCTTCACACTATATTAACAAATATTATCTAGGAACTTCATAATTTTCCTATATAATAAAACAAATGTGGTAATTTGAACATTTGTACAAATCACTGAAAACAGAAGGGAACCACATAAGCGTCCCTTCCGAAAATCTAAGTAAGGAGGAAAATGGTATGTCACGTATCGGAAGACTGCCTGTAGTTGTTCCAGCCGGCGTAGAAGTTAAAATCGCTGAGAACAACGTGGTGACTGTAAAAGGTCCAAAGGGAACACTTGAAAGAGCGTTGCCAGTAGAGATGGAAATTAAGTTAGAGGATGGTCAGGTAATTGTTACAAGACCAAACGATTTGAAAAAAATGAAATCTTTACACGGTTTAACCAGAAGTCTGGTTCAGAATATGGTAACCGGCGTCAGCGAAGGTTATGCTAAGATTCTGGAAGTAAACGGTGTAGGTTATAAAGTTCAGAAACAGGGTAAGAAATTAGTACTGTCCTTAGGCTACTCTCATCCAGTAGAAATGGAAGATCCGGAAGGATTAGAGTCCGTAGTAGATGGAAATAAGATTACTGTTAAGGGTATCGACAAAGAAAAAGTTGGCCAATACGCAGCTGAAATCAGAGACAAGAGAAGACCTGAGCCTTACAAAGGAAAAGGTATTAAGTATGCTGATGAAGTTATCAGACGTAAAGTTGGTAAGACTGGTAAGAAATAATTAAGGAGAGTGTAAAAATGGTTAGTAAAGTATCAAGAGCGAAAGTTCGCGCAAAAAAGCATAGAAGATTACGTAATCATCTAAGTGGTACAGCTGCAACTCCTCGTTTGGCTGTATTCAGAAGCAATAATCATATGTATGCTCAAATTATTGACGATACAGTTGGAAAAACACTGGTTTCCGCTTCTACACTTCAGAAAGATGTGAAAGCAGAGTTAGAGAAAACCAATAACGTTGACGCAGCAGCATATTTAGGAACCGTAATCGGTAAAAAAGCAGTTGAAGCAGGTATTAAGCAGGTTGTCTTTGACAGAGGCGGCTTCATATATCAGGGTAAAATTCAAGCATTAGCAGACGCAGCCAGAGAAGCTGGGTTAGAATTCTAGAAAAGGAGGTCAAGAACACATGAAACATTCTATTATTGATGCTAGTCAATTAGAATTAGAAGAAAAAGTAGTATCAATCAAGCGTGTAACAAAGGTTGTTAAAGGTGGTCGTAACTTCCGTTTCACAGCTTTAGTGGTTGTTGGTGATGGCAATGGCCATGTTGGCGCTGGTTTAGGAAAAGCAACTGAGATTCCTGAAGCAATCCGCAAGGGAAAAGAAGATGCAATGAAAAAATTAGTGACTGTAGCTAGAGACGATAAGGGAAGTATTACACATGACTTCATCGGTAACTTCGGAAGCGCATCTGTATTATTAAAGAGAGCTCCGGAAGGTACTGGTGTTATCGCCGGCGGCCCGGCTCGTGCGGTAATTGAGTTAGCAGGTATTAAAAATATCCGTACCAAGTGCCTGGGATCCAGAAATAAACAGAACGTAGTACTTGCTACCATTGCAGGATTAAGTCAGTTAAAAACTCCGGAAGAAGTTGCAAAACTCCGCGGAAAATCTGTTGACGAGATCTTTGCATAAGGAGGATTAGAAAATGGCAGATAAATTAAGAATCACATTAGTAAAATCCACAATCGGAGCAGTTCCAAAGCACAAAAAAACAGTGGAAGCCTTAGGCTTGAGAAAGCTGAACAAAACTGTTGAGATGCCGGACAACGCCGGAGTTCGTGGAATGGTTCAACAAGTAAGACACTTAGTGAAAGTGGAAGAAATTTAATACAGGTTAAGGAGGTGCCATAATGGATTTATCAAGTTTAAAGCCAGCAGAAGGTTCCAGACAGAGCGATAACTTCAGAAGAGGCCGTGGACACGCTTCCGGAAATGGTAAAACAGCCGGTAAAGGCCATAAAGGTCAGAAAGCACGTTCAGGCGCTAAAAGAGTAGGCTTTGAAGGTGGACAGATGCCTTTATATAGAAGAATTCCAAAGAGAGGCTTTACCAATAGAAATACGAAAGATATCGTAGCTATTAATGTAAGCGCTCTGGAAAGATTCGAGGATGGTGCAGAGGTTACTGTGGCTGCTTTATTAGAAAGCGGAGCAATCTCTCACGCAAGGGATGGAGTTAAGATTCTCGGCAACGGGGAGCTGACAAAGAAACTGAATGTAAAAGTAAACGCAGTTAGCGAAGGTGCTAAAGCTAAAATTGAAGCCGCAGGTGGAACAGTAGAGGTGATCTAATGTTAAAGACTCTTCAAAATGCTTTTAAGGTCAAAGATATTAGACGTCGAATCCTTTATGTGTTAATGATGTTAGTTGTGATCCGTATCGGATCACAGCTTCCTATCCCCGGCACAAACCCGGACTTCTTTAAGAATTGGTTTGCACAGCAGTCCGGAGATGCATTCAATTTCTTTGATGCATTTACAGGGGGATCTTTCACCCAGATGTCTATCTTTGCACTGAGTATCACTCCATATATCACATCATCCATCATTATTCAGCTTCTCACCATTGCAATACCGAAGCTGGAGGAGATGCAGAGGGATGGAGAGGACGGAAGGAAGAAACTGACTGCTATCACAAGATATGTGACAGTGGGACTTTCCATATTTCAATCTGTTGCTATGGCAATCGGATTCAAGGGTAACATAATTGACGATTTCAACTTTGTCAATGCAGCTGTAGTAGTGGTATGTTTGACTGCCGGTTCTGCAATGCTTATGTGGATAGGTGAACAGATTACAGAAAAGGGTGTGGGAAATGGTATTTCCATCGTATTGATGATCAACATCGTTTCCAGAATCCCAAGTGACCTTATGAGCTTGTTCGAGAGTTTTGTAAAAGGCAAGACGATTGCCAGAGGTGCATTAGCTGCAGTGATTATTCTTGCAATCATTCTGATAGTAATCGTGCTGGTGCTAATCCTGAATGGCGGAGAGCGCAAGATCCCGGTGCAGTATTCCAAAAAAATGCAGGGAAGAAAGATGGTGGGCGGTCAGTCTACGTTTATTCCTTTGAAGGTAAATACGTCTGGCGTTATACCGATTATCTTTGCATCCTCGCTGATGTCTTTTCCCACAATTATTGCAGCTTTCCTTGGAAAGACCAATGGTACGGGAATCGGCAGCCAGATTATGAAGGCTCTTACATCCAATAACTGGTGTAATCCAAGTCAGCCTGTGTACAGTTTGGGATTATTGCTGTATATAGTTTTAGTAATCTTTTTTGCTTACTTCTATACATCTATTACTTTCAATCCCTTGGAAATAGCAGATAATATGAAGAAGCAGGGCGGATTTATTCCGGGTATTCGTCCCGGCAAGCCGACCACAGAATATCTGAATAAAATCCTGAATTATATTATTTTCATCGGGGCCACTGGATTGATCATCGTAGCCGTTATCCCTATTTTCTTTAACGGCGTGTTCGGTGCCAATGTTTCCTTTGGAGGAACGTCTATCATTATCGTTGTAGGTGTTGTTCTTGAGACAATTAAGCAGGTCGAGTCTATGATGCTGGTACGTAATTACAAGGGATTCTTAAACGATTAGAAACAGACGCGGGATTTCATATATGGTGTACCCACATTTTCGTGGGTGCACTAAAATGCTATTGAGACTTAATTTTAGATGTATACAGGGAGGTATAAGTCTATGAAAGTTATCATGCTGGGAGCACCAGGTGCAGGAAAAGGAACGCAGGCTAAGAAAATTGCAGCAAAATATACAATTCCCCACATTTCTACCGGGGATATTTTCAGGGCGAATATTAAAAACGGAACCGAACTGGGCAAGAAGGCCAAAACCTATATGGATCAGGGGCTTTTGGTGCCGGATGAACTGGTTGTGGACCTTGTGGTTGACAGGGTACAGCAGGCCGACTGTGAAGAGGGTTACGTTCTGGACGGGTTTCCAAGAACCATCCCCCAGGCGGAAAGTCTGGATGAGGCTCTGAAAAAACTGGACCAGAAAATTGATTATGCAATTAATATAGAGGTTCCCGACGAGAATATTATCCGCCGTATGTCGGGACGCAGGGCATGCGTGGGCTGCGGAGCAACCTACCATGTAGTTTACAATCCTCCGAAAAAGGAAGATGTGTGCGATGTATGCGGAGAAAAGCTGATCCTGAGAGACGACGATCAGCCGGATACAGTAAAAAAACGTCTGGACGTATATCATGACCAGACACAACCGTTAATTGACTACTATGAAAAGTCAGACGTATTAAAAGAGGTGGACGGCACTATGGATATGGAAGACGTATTCAGCGCCATTACCGCCATATTAGGAGCTTAAACAATGTCAGTATCGATTAAAACTGCTAGAGAGATTGAACTTATGAGAAAGGCCGGACAGCTGCTGGAGCAGGTGCATGATGAACTGGAACGGTTTGTTCGTCCGGGCATCTCCACCCTGGATATTGATCGCTATGGAGAGAAATTAATCCGGGATTTGGGATGCGTACCTAATTTTCTGAATTATAATGGTTACCCGGCATCTATCTGTGTTTCTGTGAACGATGAAGTGGTGCACGGGATACCCAATAAGCATCATATCTTAAAAGATGGGGACATTGTCAGTCTGGATGCCGGCCTGATTTATCAGGGATATCACTCAGACGCGGCACGTACCCATGCAGTTGGAACAATCAGCGCGGAAGCTAGAAAGCTGATAGAAGTAACAAGACAATCCTTCTTTGAAGGGATCAAATTTGCCAGGGCAGGAAATCATCTCTATGAAATCTCTGCTGCCATTGGTGCCTATGCCGAGAGCTTCGGCTATGGCGTCGTACGCGATCTGGTAGGACATGGAATCGGGACGCATCTCCATGAGGACCCTCAAATCCCTAATTTTCCCCAGAAACGCAGGGGAATCCGGCTTCAGCCTGGTATGACACTGGCTATTGAGCCTATGATCAATCAGGGCAGGGCGGATGTGGCGTGGCTGGATGATGACTGGACGGTTGTCACAGAGGATGAATCCTTATCCGCACATTATGAAAATACGGTTCTTATTACAGACGGGGAACCCGAGATTCTGACTCTCAGCAGGTAGGCGGCCTATGGTAGAGTTAAGAGCAGGAATGCTTGCCAGATCAAAAGCCGGCCATGATGCGGGAAAAGTATTTGTCATAAAACAGGCGGATTCGGAATATGTGTATCTAGTGGATGGCCGCAGCCGGACGCTGGACCATCCAAAGAAAAAGAAAAGAAAGCATATTCAGGTGATTTTCCGCACCCCGTATACACTGGAAGAGGTATTTTCGGCAGGCAGAGGGGTTACCGACGAAGCAGTCAAGAAAGCAATCAAAGAATATAATAAGAATGTTCTTACAGAACGTGTATGAGAGATAATAGGAGGATTATATATGTCAAAGGCAGATGTTATTGAAGTAGAAGGTACTGTATTGGAGAAACTTCCCAACGCAATGTTCCGCGTAGAACTGGAAAATAAGCACGTAGTGCTGGCTCATATCAGCGGTAAACTCAGGATGAACTTTATTCGAATTTTACCTGGTGACAAGGTTACCATTGAATTATCCCCATATGATTTGTCAAAAGGAAGGATCATCTGGAGAGATAAATAAAAAAGTTTCCATTTTGTGCAAAAATTGCTTGCAATTTGTGTTGGACAATGATAAAATATAAAACGAACTTTTGTGCTGGCGTATGAAGATATGCCCATTGACGCATTAAGAAAGGAGGGTTACCAGTGAAAGTAAGATCATCTGTGAAGCCTATTTGCGAAAAATGTAAAATCATCAAAAGAAAGGGTAGCATCAGAGTTATCTGTGAAAACCCAAAACACAAACAGAGACAGGGCTAATTCCGTTAGGCTTGCTTTTGTGTGTAAGGAGTTAATGAAATAAACTCCTAATTTTTATGTGCGGCTGCAGTATGAACCACCAGGAGGTGTTGTTCATATTTGTTCAAATATATGGTGAAAATTGTTTATTCTGTCCAGAAATGGATATCCTTTATATATTCCGGGACAGACATGATTATTCACGTAATATTGGCGTAATACCGGGAAACCGGAAAGGCTGCGGACCTGTCTGCGGCTGGGTGTGAAAATGCCCCGTCAGCTTTTCATACCTCAATTAGGTAACAATATTAACACAGAATCCGGCGGAAACGCACACATTTCAGGCATAAGCTGTGCTTATGAGCTGCGGCTGGCTGGGATCTGAAGTAGAAGATGGAGGAATAATCACATGGCTCGTATAGCTGGTGTAGACTTACCAAGAGAAAAACGTGTAGAAATCGGACTGACTTACATCTACGGAATCGGCAGAGTAAGCGCAACCCGTATTTTAGAAGAGGCAAAAGTAAATCCTGATACCCGTGTCAGAGACTTAACAGACGAAGAAGTAGGAAGAATCCGTGACGTAATCGATGAGACACAGGTAGTAGAAGGTGATTTGAGAAGAGAAATTGCTCTGAACATCAAGAGACTGCAGGAGATCGGATGTTACAGAGGAATTCGTCATAGAAAAGGACTGCCTGTTCGCGGACAGAAGACGAAGACAAATGCCAGAACAAGAAAAGGTCCTAAGAGAACTGTTGCTAACAAGAAGAAATAAGCAGCACCCGTAACTGAATGAACAAAGTAAATGAGAAAGTAGGTTAGTTTAAAAATGGCTAAAGTTACAAAGAAAGTGACAAAAAAGCGCGTAAAGAAAAACGTTGAACGCGGACAAGCACACATCCAATCATCTTTTAATAACACAATTGTTACATTAACAGATGCTGAGGGAAATGCTTTATCATGGGCAAGTGCTGGTGGTCTGGGATTTAGAGGTTCAAGGAAATCTACTCCATATGCAGCTCAGATGGCTGCGGAAACTGCTACAAAAGCAGCGTTAGTACATGGACTTAAAACTGTAGATGTTATGGTAAAAGGACCAGGATCAGGAAGAGAAGCAGCTATCCGTGCTCTTCAGGCCTGCGGACTTGAAGTAACAAGTATCAGAGACGTGACACCGGTTCCACACAACGGATGCCGCCCACCAAAACGCAGAAGAGTCTAATAGGAGGTAGTATATACAATGGCAGTTAATAGAGTACCGGTTCTTAAAAGATGCAGATCCCTTGGCCTGGATCCAGTTTATTTAGGAATTGACAAAAAATCAACCAGACAGTTAAGAAGAGCAAACCGTAAGATGTCCGAATACGGACTTCAGTTAAGAGAAAAACAGAAAGCTAAATTTATCTATGGTGTTCTGGAAAAACCTTTCAGAAACTATTATAAAAAGGCTGATAAAATGCAGGGTATGACAGGTGAAAACCTGATGACTCTGTTAGAGCTTCGTTTAGATAACGTAATCTATCGTATGGGACTTGCAAGAACAAGAAGAGAAGCAAGACAGATCGTTGACCATAAGCATGTAATGGTAAACGGCAAGCAGGTTAACATTCCTTCTTACCTTGTATCTGTAGGCGATACCATCGAGATTAAAGAAAAATGCAAATCTTCTCAGAGATATAAAGATATTTTGGACGTTACAGCAGGAAGACTTGTTCCCCAGTGGCTTGATGTAGATCAGGAAGCTTTAAAGGGAGAAGTGAAAGAAATGCCTACCAGAGAGGTAATCGACGTTCCTGTTGATGAAATGTTAATCGTCGAATTATATTCTAAATAATTAAAGCATCACACTCACGGCATATGGGTTTCCATATGCCTGTTGAGACGATGTGCATTATGCACTGCAAGGAGGGCTTTGCATGTTCGATTTTAACAAACCTAAAATTGAAATCACAGAAATTTCTGATGATAAAAAATACGGCAGATTCGTTGTGGAACCACTTGAGAGAGGGTATGGCACTACACTTGGCAATTCTCTTCGCAGAATTATGCTTTCTTCCTTACCGGGAGCGGCAGTCAGCCAGGTGAAGATCGAGGGCGTTCTCCATGAATTCAGCTCTATTCCAGGTGTTAAGGAAGATGTGACAGAAATCATCATGAACTTAAAAAGCCTGGCAATCAGAAATAACAGTGACAGCAACGAACCTAAGATTGCATACATTGAATTCGAAGGGGAAGGGGTTGTAACTGCCGGCGATATTCAGGTGGATCAGGATATAGAAATTATGAATCCGGACCTGGTAATTGCCACCTTAAACGGCGGTGCTGACAGCAAATTCAATGCGGAACTTACGATTACCAAAGGCCGCGGATACATCAGCGCTGACAAAGGAAAAACGGATGATATGCCCATTGGTGTGATTGCGGTGGACGCTATCTATACACCGGTAGAGCGTGTCAACCTGACTGTAGAAAATACCCGTGTTGGTCAGATTACTGACTATGATAAATTGACATTGGATATCTATACAAATGGGACATTAGACCCTGATGAGGCAGTGAGTTTAGCTGCAAAAGTATTGAGCGAACATTTAAGCCTGTTCATTGATCTTTCTGAGAATGCCAAGACAGCTGAGGTTATGATTGAGAAGGAAGACAATGAGAAAGAGAAAGTATTAGAGATGAACATTGACGAATTGGAACTCTCTGTTCGTTCTTATAACTGCTTAAAGAGAGCTGGTATCAATACTGTGGAAGAACTCTGCAACCGTACTTCAGAGGATATGATGAAGGTTCGTAATCTGGGCCGCAAGTCACTGGAAGAGGTTCTTGCGAAGCTGAAAGAGCTGGGTCTGCAGTTAAATCCCAGCGACGAGTAATTTGCCCGTCAGGCATGTGCACGGCATATGCCGCAGGTTTAAGTATGGAAAACACAGCAGTCTGTCAGTAAGACCGATGAATGCATGGCAGATTGTTCCACACAAATGGAGGAAATATAAAAATGGCGAAATATAGAAAATTAGGCAGAACATCCAGTCAGAGAAAAGCTTTGATTAGAAATCAGGTAACAAATCTGTTATACAACGGAAAAATTGTTACAACAGAATCAAAAGCAAAAGAAATCCGTAAAGTAGCAGAAGGCTTAATCGCTTTGGCTGTAAAAGAAAAAGACAACTTTGAGACTGTGACTGTAACAGCTAAGGTTCCCCGTAAAGATAAAGACGGCAAGAGAGTAAAAGAAGTCGTTGACGGAAAGAAAGTAACTGTATTCGATGAAGTACAGAAAGAGATCAAGAAAGATGCTCCTTCCAGACTTCATGCAAGAAGACAGATGTTAAAAGTATTCTATCCTGTAAAAGAGGTTCCTGCGGATAAGGCTGGAAAGAAAAAACATACAAAAGAAGTTGATTTAGTAGACAAGATGTTCACTGAAATCGCTCCTAAGTATGCAGACCGCAACGGTGGCTACACACGTATCGTAAAGATCGGACAGCGTAAAGGCGATGCTGCTATGGAAGTTCTTCTGGAGTTAGTTTAAGTCACATAATGAAAACCATCAGGTGTTCCCGGTGATACGGGGGCACCTTTTTCATTACAGCGGAAAGGAAGATGCTGTCTGCGGCTGCCAGCCGCAGGCGGAGATTGCGCTTTTGCGCAATCTTTCTTGTTCATTATATAAGGATCAGACAGCCGGACAAATGATTATATCTTGCAGGAAATTTCCCGCTATAGTAAAATAGATACAATACAGAGAAGCAGAGGAAACAATTATGGCAAAGAAAATGTTATTTATCTATAACCCCAGATCGGGGAAAGCGACGATTAAAACAAAATTAATGGATATTATAGATATATTTATCAAGGCAGGATTTCAGGTGGAGGTTCATCCCACACAGGGCTACCTGGACGCTATGAAGGTAACCCGGGAGCGGGCCGGGGAATTCCATATGGTGGCCTGCAGCGGGGGAGACGGTACCCTGGATGAGGTGGTGACCGGCCTGATAAAAGGACATCACACTACGCCTCTGGGCTACATTCCGGCAGGGAGTACCAATGATTTTGCCAGTAGCCTTCACATATCTAAAAATATGCTGAAAGCAGCTGATGATATTGTGCACGGGGAACTGTTTGCCTTTGATGTGGGCAAGTTTAATCACGATGTATTTGTGTATATTGCGGCTTTTGGATTGTTTACAGATGTAGCTTATGAAACGAATCAGGATTTGAAGAATATTTTCGGCCACGTTGCATATCTTTTAGAAGGTATGAAACGTCTGTATGGAATCCGTTCCTATCAGATGAAAGTGGAAAGCAGTGAGGGAACCTTTGAGGGAGATTTTATCTTCGGCATGGTGACCAACTCTGTTTCCGTGGGAGGCTTTAAGAAGCTGTCCGGAAAGAATGTGGAGCTGGACGACGGCCTGTTTGAGGCTACCTTTATCCGAAAGCCCAAAAATCCGCTGGAACTGCAGGAGATTATCTCATCCCTTCTTATGGCGGAGGACAATACGGAGCTGATAGAATCCTTTAAAACGGACCATATCATCATTGAGACGGAAGAAGAGGTAGCCTGGACCCTAGACGGGGAATACGGGGGCGATCACATGAATGTGGAGATACGAAACAGAAAGCAGGCAGCCAGCATTGCTATTTCTTCCGGAGAGGACATGCAGCTTCTGGAGGATTAAGAATACTATAGTATTAAAGTCATAAATGAGTAAGTATGGTGTGATATGAATGGCATCTTGTTGAGTGAGATCATACTCTTCGTTATAGCTTTAACTATGGATTCATTTGTCATAAGCTTTGCTTATGGAATTAGTAAATGTAAGCCCTCTCTGGGCGTTGTGATAATGATGAATGGAGTCTGCAGTCTGGTTCTCGGCATTGCGCTCATGGCCGGTGGATTTCTGGGTACCTTAATTCCGGACTGGGTGACGAAACAAATATGCTTTGTACTGCTTCTGCTGGTTGGGGGATATAAACTGATTGCAGCCTGCAGAAAAAAAGAAACTGTGGATCAGACGGAAATAAAAGAACTCTCCTGGACAGAAGGATTTTTGCTGGCACTGGCCCTTTCGCTGGACGGTTTAGTAGCAGGGGTCGGGGCCGGCCTTTTATATTCTAACAAACTGCTTCTCGTGGCCTGCTCGTTCGCAGCCGGTATCGCTGTCATGCTTCTGGGATGGATGCTGGGCTACAGGTGCAGGCATTTTATCCGCCGGGATTTATCCTGGATCAGCGGGGCCTGCCTCCTTCTTCTGGCCCTTCGGACCATCATGGGAGTATAAGATGCAGCCCGGATCATGCAGGAATGTGAGCATTGTCGTTTTTACTAAAAAGAAAATTAAAACTTCATAAGATTTATATAAAATGCGACAAAATAAGAAATTTGTAAAAATCCTCTTGCATTTTTAGTGTTTTTGCGGTATCTTAATACCAGATTGGAAATGACATTCCAGTAAATGTGTACGAGTGAACAAGGGCGTTCCACTTTTAGTGGATCGCCCTCTTTTTGTTTAGGGCCCGTACAGAAATAATGTTTGAAAGGATGGAAGGTATGAGTGAATTTACAAATGTAGTGGAGATATTCGGGGAAAATGTGTTCAACGATTCCGTTATGCAGGCCCGTCTGCCGAAGAAAGTTTATAAAGAGTTAAAACAGACCATCGAAGAAGGAAAAGACCTGACTTTAGAGATCGCTGACGTGGTTGCCCATGAGATGAAAGAGTGGGCTATCGAAAAAGGAGCTACCCATTATACCCACTGGTTTCAGCCATTGACAGGCGTCACGGCAGAAAAACATGATTCCTTCATTACGGCTCCCAAGGAAGACGGAAAAGTCCTCATGAGTTTTTCGGGCAAAGAATTAATTAAGGGTGAGCCGGATGCTTCTTCCTTCCCATCAGGAGGATTACGGGCAACTTTTGAGGCAAGAGGATACACAGCATGGGACTGCACCTCTCCTGCATTCGTGCGGCAGGATGCGGCCGGAGGAACCCTCTGTATTCCCACCGCATTCTGCTCTTACACCGGGGAAGCGCTGGATCAGAAAACGCCTCTGCTCCGTTCTATGGAGGCTATTAATGAACAGAGTCTGCGGCTGCTGAAGCTTTTTGGAAATACCACCTCAAAACGCGTGACACCTTCGGTAGGACCGGAGCAGGAATACTTCCTGGTAGACGAAAAGAAATTTCTGCAGAGAAAGGACCTTATATTTACAGGAAGAACCTTATTCGGAGCAATGCCTCCAAAGGGACAGGAACTGGACGATCATTACTTCGGAACCATTCGCCAGAGAATTGCGAGCTTTATGAAGGATGTGAACGAAGAACTCTGGAAATTAGGGGTTTCCTCCAAGACACAGCATAACGAGGTGGCACCGGCACAGCATGAGCTGGCACCTATTTACGCAAAAGTAAATATTGCGGTGGATCACAATCAGCTGATCATGCAGACTTTAAAAAGGGTTGCCTGCCAGCACGGCCTGAAATGTCTGCTCCACGAAAAGCCGTTTGCAGGGGTGAACGGTTCAGGGAAACATAACAACTGGTCTCTGACTACAGATGACGGCATTAATCTGTTAGAGCCGGGAAAGACCCCTCATGAGAATGTACAGTTTCTTCTGGTTCTCAGCTGTATTTTAAAAGCAGTTGATATTCACGCAGACTTGCTGAGAGAATCAGCGGCCGACGTTGGCAACGATCACAGACTGGGGGCCAACGAAGCTCCGCCGGCTATCATCTCTGTGTTCCTGGGAGAGCAGCTGGAGGACGTTCTGGAACAGCTGGTGAGCACAGGCTCAGCCACCCACAGTATTAAAGGCGGAAAGCTAAGTACAGGAGTCCGCACCCTTCCAGACCTGTATAAGGATGCTACCGACAGAAACAGAACCTCACCGTTTGCATTTACCGGAAATAAATTTGAGTTCCGTATGGTTGGCTCCAGAGATTCCGTTGCAGGACCAAATGTAGTTCTCAATACAATAGTTGCAGAGGCATTCCGGGAAGCCTGCGATATTCTGGAAGCCTCGGATGATTTCGAGATGGCAGTTCATGATATTATTAAGAAGAACTGTGCGGAACACCAGAGAATCGTATTCAACGGCAACGGGTATTCTGAGGAGTGGGTGAAAGAGGCAAAGAGAAGAGGTCTTCCCAATATTACATCCATGGTGGATTCCATTCCGGCACTGGTTACAGATAAAACGGTTAAGCTTTTTGAAGAATTCCATGTATTCTCCAAGGCAGAGCTGGAGTCACGGGTAGAGATTAAATATGAATCTTACGCCAAGGCCATTAATATTGAGGCCAGGACTATGATTGATATGGCCGGAAAGCAGATTATTCCTGCAGTTATCAAATATACAACTGCATTGGCAGAATCCATTAATGCCGTCAGAGCTGCCGGAGATGTGGATGTCAGTGTACAGACAGAGCTGCTGACGGAGACATCTTCTCTTCTGAAAGAAACCAAAGAGGCATTAAAGACCCTGATCCGGGTTACAGAAGAAGCCGCAGCCAAAGAGGAAGGCTGTGAGCAGGCTACATATTTCAGAGACTCTGTATTCCCGGCTATGGAGGCATTGAGAGCCCCGGTAGATAAACTGGAGATGATTGTAGACAAGGAAATGTGGCCAATGCCGTCTTACGGCGATTTGTTATTCGAAGTATAAAGTGTATTCTGTCATTTTGAAGAGAACGAGGAAGTTCCCGGCTAAGGGAAATTCCTCGTTTTTTATAAATAAAAAAAGGAGGAATGAAGAATGAAAAAGCTGGAGATTGTTGTAAAACCGGAGAAGCTGGAAGATCTGAAAATGATTTTAGATGAATGCAAAGCCAGCGGACTAATGATTACCAATATCATGGGATATGGAAATCAAAAGGGATTCAGACAGCTGTATCGGGGAGCGGAATACCAGGTAAATCTTCTGCCAAAGGTAAAGGTAGAATCCGTGGTGGACGACGAGGCTGCCGTACAGATTATTGACAAAGTAGTGGATCGGATTAATACAGGGAACTACGGCGATGGGAAAATCTTTGTGTATGATGTGGAGGATGCGGTCCGTATCCGTACTGGTGAGAGGGGAGCCGAGGCTCTTTAGAAGATAAAATATTATGAAAAAGTTATGCTGTCAAAGGGGATAGCTGTCAGAGAAGAGGAGTCTGGCAACTATCCCCTTTTGGTATGTGTGTAAAGAAAAAGAGGAGGCGTTGTATATGTATTTATCAGATTTGTTAGGAGGCAGTACGGATGTAACTGCCCTGGCGGAAGCGGCTGAGCTGCTGCTGAATATTGTATGGACATTATTGGGAGCATTCCTGGTGTATTTTATGCAGGCAGGCTTTGCCATGGTTGAGTCAGGATTCACAAGGGCGAAAAATGCCGGCAATATTATCATGAAAAATATGATGGATTTTGTGTTGGGAAGTCTCTGCTTCTTCCTGCTTGGCTTTGCTGTTATGTTTGGCCCGGATGCGGCCGGCATAATTGGAACTTCGGGCTTCTTTCAGCCAACTGCCCTGGCAGATGCAAATGGGATGTACCGGGGGCTTCCCATCGGGGTGTTTATGATATTCCAGACCGTATTCTGTGCCACGTCGGCGACTATCGTATCAGGGGCCATGGCAGAGCGTACGAAATTTGTTTCTTATTTGATTTACAGTGCGGCCATCAGTATTTTCATCTACCCTGTAACCGGCCATTGGATCTGGGGAGACGGATGGCTGGCTTCCATGGGCTTCCATGATTTTGCGGGTTCCACGGCAGTCCATATGGTGGGCGGTGTCTGCGCTCTGGTGGGTGCAAAAATCATTGGTCCCCGTATAGGAAAATACGGTACAGACGGAAAGCCAAAGGCAATTCCGGGACATAACCTTCCCATCGGCGCACTGGGTGTATTCATTTTATGGTTCTGCTGGTTCGGGTTTAACTGCGGATCCACCACAGGCGCTTCTACGAATCTGGGAGATATTGCAATGACAACAAACCTGGCAGCAGCCGCAGCTACGCTGGCTGCACTGTTTATGACCTGGATTCGTTACGGAAAGCCGGATGTCTCTATGACACTGAACGGCTCTCTGGCAGGACTGGTAGCTATTACGGCAGGCTGTGACGTGGTTTCCAATTATTCAGCTATCATCATCGGGCTGGCTGCAGGCATAGCGGTGGTACTGGTGATCGAATTTATTGATCGTAAACTAAAAATCGATGATCCGGTGGGTGCCATAGGGGTCCACGGTTTCTGCGGGCTGCTGGGTACCGTACTGACAGGCGTATTCGCATTCAAAGATTCAGGAATTAAGCTCTCAACACAGATGATAGGTGTGGGGGCGGTTCTGGTGTATGTGCTGGTACTTGCATTTCTTGTATTCACAGTAATAGATAAGACAGTTGGCCTTCGCGTATCGGAGGAAGAGGAGAGAGACGGACTGGATGTACACGAGCATGGGGCACCGGCGTATGCGAACTTTAACCTGCACAGAGATAAATAATATATTTTTAGGGGGCTGTACCGGAAGGTATGGCTCTTTTTATCTGTCTGCGGCAGCCCGCCGCAGGCGGAGAGTGCGCTTTCGCACAATCTTTCTTGCTTGGTTAGTGTACATTCTGGATAATTTAAGTTATAATAGAGTCAGGCAACGAAGAGGGCCGCAGGCGGAGAGTGCGCTTTCGCGCGGTCTTTCATGATAGAAGAAACGAATCAGAAAGGATAAGAGATGATAAGAGAACTGCAATTTTTACAGGATCAGGGAGTGAATCCTCTTTTGATACAAGGGGTGGAGGAATTCCGCAGGCAATACGCGGTTGCGGATGAGGTGAGAAACAGAATCGTTACACCGAGTATGCCTTTTTACGGAAGGGAAGTTCTGGAGATGGCCATTGCTGCCCTGCTGGAAGGGGAGAATCTGCTGCTTACAGGGTCTAAAGCTACGGGTAAGAATGTGCTGGCGGAGAATCTGGCGTTTATATTCGGAAGACCGTCCTATAACGTGTCCTTTCATGTGAATACAAACAGCGGGGATCTGATTGGCACGGATACTTTTCGGAATAATGAGGTTGAGCTGAGAAAGGGAAGTATTTACCAGTGTGCCCAGTATGGGGGATTTGGGATCCTGGACGAGATCAATATGGCGAAGAATGACGCGGTTTCCGTACTTCACGCATCCCTGGACTACCGGAGAACCATTGATGTTCCGGGATATGACAAGATCGATCTGCACGGGGCTTCCCGATTTATAGGAACCATGAATTACGGTTACGCGGGGACAAAAGATCTGAATGAAGCGCTGGTGTCCAGGTTTCTGGTGATAGATATGCCGGGACAGAGTGAGGAGACGCTGAAATTTGTGTTTAAGAATATGTTTCCCGGCCTTAAGGATGAGGCGCTGAAACAGTGGATTGGGCTGTTTCTGGATCTCCAGCAGAAGGCGGCAAACGGGGAGATTTCAACAAAAGCGTTGGATCTTAGGGGGATGATTGCAGCCCTGAAAACAATTCAGTGCGGATTATCTCCGGCATTGGCGGTACAGATGGGGGTTGTGAATAAGTGCTTTGACATTTTTGAAAAGGAAATTGTACAGGATGTGGTGACTACCAGGATTCCGGAGGCGTGGACCTCAGGAGAATTCTTTTGAATCATAGCGGAGGGCGCTGATGGAAGAACAATATACAGAATATCAGCTGGAACTGGAAAACAGAATAAAGAATCTTATGTGGACAGTGAGCGGGGATTACAGTCTGGAGATTAAGGCAGACGTGGACACTTTTCTGCGTTCCAAAGATATTGCCCTTTATGACGGAGTAAAGCAGGGTGCTTTTGCGAAGTATTATGACAGGGACGCACTCAGTTTATATCTCGTCAAGAAGGTTTTTCTTCAGGCACAGGAGGCTCCGCTGATGACCGCGGCACAGATGTGCATTGAGCAGGCTGTGTACCAGAGAATACTGGAAGAACGAAAAGGGGTTGCAGATATCAGGCAGCGGGCATACAGGGATATCCTGGAGGAAGAATTCACAGCTCTGTCGGGAAATCCTCTGGGACATGTAAAGATCGCTTTGCTCAAGGAAGGGCTGCAGGGGACATATCAGGTGCCCAAAAATATCAGGGGATGGATGGAAGAAATTTACAGCCTGAGCCGGGCGGAAGATACTATGGCCATCATCAAAGTCATTGACCGCCTGTATAATGCGCTTGTGGAGCCGGAGTTTGAAAAACGGAAGGGCAGTCTGCAGAAGGTACTGGATATCACCCTGGAGGAACTGACAGAATATTCATGGAAGGACTTTCTCTCAGAGGAAATGTATGAAGAGACTCTGGAGAGTTACCTGGAAAAGGTGACGGAGACCATGACACAGATGGAAGTACTTCAGGAGGAAAAAGAAGAAAAGGAACCTCAGGAGCATCCGCTGCAGAAAAAAATAGTGATTGTGGACGAGGAAGCCCTTGCAAAGATGTATACCTATGTGGAGCGCAACTACGGGATTACTTACCTAAGTCCTGCGGAGGAGAAATCACTGAATTACCAGCTCTGCCGGGGGATTCATGGAGACTGCAGCCTGTATTTTACAGAAGGGATCCTGAAACATCCTGCCCTTCGGAATTATCAGTACGAATATGCCAGAAAGCAGAAGGATAAAAATCTTTTTGAGTATTATGACAATCACCGGGTGGTGAAGAGAAATATAGTCATATTAAGCGATCTCCTGAAAAAGGCGTTCGTTATGAGAGACGAGGTACAGGAAGTGCTTTCTGACAGAGGAACTATTGTCCCTTCTCTTCTGTGGAAGGCCGGGAGGACACAGGACGCAAAATTATTCCGCAGAGAGCTGAAGAACGATGCCATTGATTTTGCTGTAGACGTTCTTATCGATGCCAGCGGATCCCAGCGGAGCCGCCAGGGTAAGGTGGCTATGCAGGCATACATTATAAGTGAGGCCCTCAGCAATGTAAATATTCCCCACAGGGTTATGAGCTTTTGTACCTTCTGGGATTATACCATTCTCCACCGGTTTCGGAGCTACGATGACGACAGGAGTATGAACGCCAACATATTTGAGTACATTACCTCCAGCAACAACAGAGACGGGCTGGCGGTGAAGGCTGCCGGCCAGGGTCTGCTCCAGAGGGAGGAAGAGCATAAAGTGCTGATCGTGCTCAGCGACGGCAGGCCCTATGACGTGGTAATTAACAGGCCAAACGCCAGAAATCCGCAGCCGTACCAGGGAGAATATGCTATCCGGGATACGGCCTTTGAGATACGAAGGCTGAGAAATCTGGGGGTGTCGGTACTGGGGGTGTTTGCGGGGGAGGAAAAAGATCTGGCAACGGAAAAAAAGATATTTGGAAAAGACTTTGCATATATCAGAGACATCGGAAATTTTTCCAATATGGTAGGACGGTATCTGCTGAAGCAGCTGGAGGAAGAGTAGGGGAAGAATCTGTACCAGATTGGTCATACTTGAAATAAATGTTTTTTTCTGCTATACTCCATATATTGCAAAATAATCCAACGGATTTGGAGTGACTCTATGGAGAATAAAGTTGATATATTGGGTTTTCTGATTGATAAATATTCTGTGGATGAAATGCTGGAGATTGTGAGAAAACAGTGGGAGGAACAGGGACTTTTGACCTATGGTCTCATCACTATGAATCTTCTGATGGCGGCCAGGGAGGATGAAGTCCTGGCCAATTATATCCAGTCTCTGGATTTGAGTATCATCGGTGAACCGGAAGTGTTAAAAGCAGCAAAGATAGACGAAGAAGCTATGCTCCAGGAAGTGACGAATCATGAATTTCTGGGAGCTTTCTTCCTGTATGTAATCAATTATGGGAATACGGTTTTTGTACTCGGAGAGACAAAGGAAGAGGCTGATGTTCTGAAAAAGCATCTGGAAGAAACCTACGAGGGATTAAAGATTGCAGCTTCAGACTTTCTCTGCGGGGAGACTGCCGACGGGGAAGACCGGGTGATTAATGAGATTAATAGTGTATCTCCCGAGGTGATTCTCACCTGTTCCCAGAGCCTGTCCATGGAGCGGTTTGCTGTGGAGAACCGCAAAAAGGTGAATGCCAGAATCTGGATGAGCCTGGGGAGCCACGCAAATCTTCAGACAGAATCAGGTTTAAAATCCAACTGGCTGAGCAAACTATTAGAGAAGAGCACCTTTAAAAAAATGGTTGCCCGGTATAATAGTGAAAAAGGAGAATAACTGAATCATGTTCCTGCAGCATGGGAAATCAAAGGTAAAGAATTATGTTTTTATTACAGTAGGTACAGCATTGATGGCGCTGGCAATCAATTCCATTTATGACCCCATGAAGCTTGTAACAGGCGGTTTCAGTGGTTTAGCCATTGTTATTAAGACCGTTACAGAACCTATCGTGACAGGGGGCATTCCATTATGGCTTACCAATGCCATACTAAATGTACCTCTGTTTTTCATTGGAATCAAAATCATGGGCCTGCCGCTTCTTGCCAAATCTCTTTGGGGAACGGTTAGCTTATCTGTGTGGCTCTATATTCTGCCTGCCTTTCATTTGATTTCAGACGATTTGGTTCTGGCCGCTCTCTTCGGAGGTGTCATTATGGGGGTGGGAATTGGCTTTGTTTTTCTGGGACAGGGCACCACCGGAGGCACCGATATGGTTTCCGCCCTGATTCAGAGAAAGCTGCGCCATTATTCTATCGCCCAGATTATGATGTTTGTAGACGGTCTTATTGTGTTTATGGGAGCCTGGGTATTCGGACTGAACCTGGCGCTCTATGCCATGATTGCTATATTTGTTACCGCAAAAATTACGGACGGTTTACTGGAGGGCCTGCATTACTCTAAGATAGCCTTTATCATCACAGATTCCTATGATTCGGTGGCAGGTGAGATTATGGAGAGCATTGAGCGCGGAGTGACGGGGATATCTGCGAAGGGAATGTACTCAAAAGCGGAAAAACAGATGCTTTTCTGTGTTGTCTCCAAGAAAGAAATTGTGCCGTTAAAAGAGCTTGTGGCCCGGATAGATGAAAAGGCCTTTGTCATTGTGTGCGATGCCCGGGAGGTGCTGGGGGAAGGCTTTATCCAGCAGGAACAAAAGAAATAAAATGTGTTTTTTTGGTGAATTACTCAATATTTCGCATTTTTACTTTCTTTTTTCGGGGTTTTATATTATTATATAGAGTAGGGTTTTTTGTTTTTTATGGGAAAAAGCAAGGCTGGCAATACATTATATAATGGAAAGAGGGAAAAAGATGATATCAAATCAAGTACTGCAAAACACATTAGACGGATTAAAGAATATCTCAAGAACAGAATTTTGTGTAACGGATACTGAAGGTAAAGCTTTGGCTACGACATTTGCAGACACTGTATGCTCAGAGGACGAAGTCGTAGATTTTATTAATTCTCAGGCCGATAGTCAGATTATCAAAGGATATCAGTTGTTTAAAATATATGACGATCATCAGCTGGAGTACGTCTTAATCGTGGACGGTGACAGCCAGGACGTATTTATGGTGGGGAAACTTGTTGTTTTCCAGATCCAGAATCTTCTGGTTGCCTACAAAGAGAGATTTAATAAAGATAACTTTATCAAAAACCTCTTGCTGGATAACCTGCTTTTAGTGGATATCTACAACCGGGCAAAGAAGTTACATATCGACATTGATGTCCGTCGTGTAGTATTTATCCTGGAATCCAATCAGGATAAAGAATATGGTTCCCTGGAGGGGATCAAGAATGTGTTGGGCGGCAAGAACGGAGATTTCGTAACTGCCGTAGACGAGAAGAGTATCATCATTGTAAAAGAACTGAGTCCCACCGACGGTTACGACGAGGCGGACAAAGTTGCAAATACGATCTTAACTGCTCTTGGCATTGAGAAGGACGGCAAAACCCACATTGCCTACGGTACCATTGTTAAGGAATTAAAAGAGGTATCCCGTTCTTACAAAGAGGCCAGGATGGCTCTGGATGTAGGTAAGATATTCTTTGGTGACAAAGAAGTAATTGCATACAGTTCTCTGGGAATCGGCCGGTTAATCTACCAGCTTCCCATACCACTTTGCAAAATGTTCATAAAAGAGATTTTTGATGGGAAATCACCGGATGACTTTGACGAAGAGACATTAACCACCATCAATAAGTTCTTTGAGAACAGCTTAAATGTATCCGAAACTTCCAGACAGTTATATATCCACAGAAATACACTAGTATACCGCCTGGATAAACTGCAGAAGAGCACCGGGCTGGACCTTAGGGTATTTGAGGATGCGATCACCTTCAAGATTGCACTTATGGTAGTGCGCTATATGAAGTATATGGAGACTCTGGACTACTAGGGTTTCGGATGCGCAGGAACACTTAGGAGGATAATATGATTGATTTAAAGGGCGTTAGCAAGTCCTACGCGAAAGGCCAGCCGGCCGTAAATAACGTAGACCTGCACGTAGATAAGGGTGAATTTGTTTTCGTTGTAGGAAACAGTGGATCCGGGAAGTCCACGTTGATCAAGCTGCTTTTAAAAGAGCTGGATCCTACTTCGGGAGTCATTACAGTAAACCAACAGAATCTCAATAAGCTTAAGAGAAGAAAGATAGCCAAATACCGCCGTGGGGTGGGGGTTGTTTTTCAGGACTTCCGTTTATTAAAAGATAGAAATGTATATGAAAATGTGGCATTTGCCCAGCGGGTAATAGAAAAGCCTACCCGTGTGATTAAGAAAAGGGTGCCTGAGGTGCTTACGATGGTAGGTCTTGCGGAAAAGTACAAATCTTTTCCAAAGGAGCTGTCAGGCGGTGAACAGCAGAGAGTTGCCCTCGCAAGGGCGCTGGTAAACCGTCCTGCGATCCTGTTAGCGGATGAGCCCACAGGAAATCTGGATCCGAAGACTTCCTTCGAGATTATGAAGCTTTTAGAGGAAATAAACGAAAGAGGAACCACAGTTCTTGTCGTTACACATAACAGAGAAATAGTAAATGCCATGAAAAAGCGGGTAATTACTATGAAGAAAGGCGTCATTGTAAGCGACGAACAAGAAGGTGAATATCATTATGCGAATTAGTACCATAGGATACACACTGAAACAGGGTGTGAAGAACATCTTTAGAAACCTGAGATTTTCGCTGGCTTCTGTGGCGACTATGGCTGCCTGCATTTTCTTATTTGGACTCTTTCTGGCGATTGTTATGAACTTCAACTCCATGCTTCGGGAAGTGGAGGAAGGAGTTGGAATTACTGTATTTTTTGAAGAGGGCGCCAAACAGGAACAGATTGACAAGATTGGCGAGGAGATTAAAAAGCAGAAGGGCGTAAAGGAAGTCAAATACGTCTCTGCGGAGGAAGCCTGGGAATCTTTTATTACGCAGTATTTTGACGGTGATGATCAGGCCGCTGCAGGATTCAAGGATGACAATCCGCTGGCGAATTCCTCCAACTATGAAGTATATTTGGATAAAATCGAAGATCAGACAGAACTGGTTGCCTATATTGAAGGTCTGGACGGCGTGAGGGAGGTAAACCACTCCAAAAACGCCAGTACCACACTGACGAGTTTAAACAGAGTGGTGGGATACACTTCCATTGGTATCATACTTATTCTGTTTGCGGTTGCATTTTTCCTTATCAGCAATACCATAGCCATGGGTATCTCTATCCGGAGGGAAGAGATTGGTATTATGAAGCTGATAGGAGCCACTAACTTTTTTGTGCGTGCACCTTTCGTCATTGAGGGAATTCTTATAGGCCTGGTAGGCGCAGGCCTTCCTCTGGGGCTGGTGTATGTCTGCTATAATCAGCTGATAAAGTATATCCAGGACAGATTCCATGTCTTCACAGCTATGGGCAGTTTCCTGTCTGTACAGACAATCTTCCATATCCTTCTTCCTGTAGGATTAGGGCTGGGTGTCGGAATCGGTCTGCTGGGCAGCGCAGTTGCCATCAGAAAGCATCTGCGGGTATAATAATATGATTCAGAAAGGCTTCAGGGGATTCTCCCTCTGAAGCCTTCCGGTGTTTAAAGGAGCTATGTATGAAAGATTATAAATTTTTAAAGGGGTTCCTTTTGGGAGTCCTTCTGGCGGCTGTAGTAGGACTTGGAGGTTATCTTGGAGTAGCGAATTATATCAGCGCCAAAGAAGCCGGACAGGAGGAAACAGCGCCTGACAGTGCCAAAGCAAAGAAAAAGATTCAGCTGCTGGAGACGCTCATTGATGAGACGTATCTGGAAGATGCGGATGAGGATGCACTGACCGAAAGCATGTATGCCGGCCTGATTGATGGACTGGGAGATCCTTATTCCAGATATTATACAGAGGAAGAGTACAAATCTCTTACAGAGGAGACAGAGGGATCCTATCAGGGGATCGGGATTGTCATGCAGCAGAATCCCGATACAGGAGTGATTACCATCGTGCGCTGCTATGAAGGCGCTCCCGGGGCAGAAGCGGGTGTCCTTCCCGGAGATATTCTGTATAAAGTGGACGGGGAGGAAGTTACGGGTACTGAGCTTGCAGAGGTAGCAAAGAAAATCCGAAGTGAGGATACAGAATCTGCGCAGCTGACGCTTGCCCGGGACGGGGAAAACGATTATATTGAGGTAGATGTCAAAAAGGCCCAGGTGGAGATCCCGGTGGTATCCCATGAGATGCTGGAAAACCAGGTGGGATATATCGCAGTCTATGAATTTACTGCAGTAACGGTTCAGCAGTATAATGATGCGTATGAGGATCTGATGGCACAGGGGATGAAAAAACTGGTGATAGACCTCAGGGGCAACCCCGGAGGACTTCTCACAGCAGTGTGTGACATCTTTAACAACATAGCGCCGGAGAAGCTGATTGTATATACAGAGGATAAAAATGGGGAGAAAGAAGAATACCTTTCCGGTAAGGGCACGAACATTGAGGTGCCTCTTGCAGTTTTGGTGAACGGCAACAGCGCCAGTGCTGCAGAGATTTTTGCCGGAGCTGTTCAGGACTATGGAATCGGAACTTTGGTGGGTACTACCACATTCGGGAAGGGGATTGTCCAAAAAGTGACTCCCCTTACAGACGGAAGTGCGGTAAAGCTTACCATATCCAAGTACTATACTCCCGGCGGAAGGAATATACACGGAACCGGGATAACCCCGGATGTGGAGGTAGAACTGGATGAAGCTCTGAAGCAAAAGGTGACTGTCAGCAAAGAGGAGGATAATCAGCTGCAGAAAGCCCTTGAAGTTCTGGGGGAATAGAATACAGTCTGTTGCATTTCTCAAAACACTTTGTTGAAGTTGAGGATTAAAAATGTTATGATAGAAAAAAACGGAGGGGACATTTATGAACGACTTTGTAATAACGACAGAAAACACATCGGATTTGCCAAAAGACTATTACAGCCAAAACGGCATTACGTATATGTATCTGCCCTGTACAATAGATGGAGTGGTGTATAAGAAAGAGAATGAAATGCCTTCAGGGGAATTCTACGAAATAATGAGAGGCGGCAGCATGCCTACGACTTCCCAGATTAACCCCAACGATGCGAAGACAGAATTTTCCAGAATCCTTGACGAGGGTAAGGGAATTCTTCATATAGCATTTTCCTCCGGACTTAGCGGGAGCTATAACAGCGCCAGGATTGCCGCCGAGGAGATCCAGGAGGAGAGACCGGAGGCCAGGATTGCAGTGATAGATACTCTGGCGGCTTCCATGGGAGAAGGAATGCTGGTTTATAAAGCAGTGCAGATGCAGAAGGCAGGAAAAAGCCTGGAAGAGACTGCAGAATGGCTGGAGGCAAATAAACTGCATTTGTGCCATATGTTTACCGTAGACGATCTCAATCATCTGTACCGGGGCGGCAGAGTATCCAAAGCGGCTGCGGTTCTCGGCACTATGATTAATATTAAGCCTGTTCTTCATGTGGATAATGAAGGGCATCTGATTCCCCTTGGAAAGGTAAGAGGAAGGAAGAAATCCCTAGTGACTCTGGTATCCATGATGGAGGAGAGAGTGGGATCCTATCGGGATAAGAATGATATTATTATGATTAGCCACGGTGACTGTCTGGAAGATGCAAAATATGTTGCTAAGCTGGTGAGAGAAAAGTTCGGATATGATAATATTATGATCAATCCTGTGGGAGCAACCATCGGCGCTCACTCCGGCCCTGGTACAGTGGCACTGTTTTTCCTGGGAGAATACAGATAATTAAAAAGAGTCCGGCTTAGGCAGCTACTCATAAAACAGTATCACAACAAGTTCAAATAGGGTAGTTGCCATGCAGGCTTGCAAAGCAAAAAAGAGAGTAGACAAAAAATCTACTCTCTTTTTTGCTGTTCTGAATTTGTAGCGGCTTGCTGAATTTGTGTTTCACTTACAGTACCATAGAAATTGTTTGATTTCTTACACGTTCAATTATACTGTATATTTGGTTGGTTTCTATCATTAAAGCATACTTAAGTGCAGAAAATTCAGCCGTCACAACAGCGGTTTTTTATTTAGCCGAAGTCATGATGGATATTTATTATGGGCTATTAAGAATATTTGGTATAAAAATCTATATAATCTTTAATTGCCTGTTCAAAAAAATCTCCCGAATAAATACCAAAATATCCACAATTATATTCTTTTATGGAAGCCTTTGAGGATTGCTTTGCATACTTTATTGTTGCATCGGCAGGCGTTAATGTATCTTTTCTGCAAACGGCATAATAAATCGGACTTTCTATATCTTTCATATATCTGCTTGGTGAATATTTGAGAAATTCTAAAAGCGTTCTTGCGGGCGCTTTGTTTACAAAATTTGAGTTTTCAGGAACCTGTTCAAAAAACTCCTTATAGTCTGGAACTGCCATCATGGCTGCTTTTCCGGGTGCGTCAGCTAATTTCAGCATAACCGGGTGATACCCTGTCAGACATGATAACAGGTCGGCTATAACAAGCGGAATAGTTTTTAAAGCGGTTAGCGGTGAAAGTGTCCCCAAAGTAGCCTGTGTGTCTGTATAAGGACACTGTGCTATAGCCGCAAGAATATCTTTTCGTTTTGCCGACAGAGTAATCACATGGCCCCCGCTGAACGAGCTTCCAAACAGTAATACTTTACTTCCGTCAACCTTACTGCTTTTTTTAATAAAGTTAATAGCACAATCCCAATCGGCAAGCTGTTCTTTCACATTAATCCGCTGCCGTTTATTTCCATCACTTGCCCCATAGTACGATAATCAAATAGAAAACAGGCATATCCTCATTCCTTTCTCTCGCTTTCCACGAGTGTACATGGTTCTATTCTAATAGGATTGACATATCTGTCTTTTTTATAATATGATACACTTTGTATCTGATTAAAATCGTACCACATAAAATCAATAAGTCAATGATTTGACCTGACACAAAATAAGGAGAAATGTCCCATGGATAAAAGAGTAATAGCAAATCAGAAAGTAAAAGACAGTTTATTAAACGCACTTATTGAGTTAGCAGAGCAATGCAACTGGTCGACTATCTCTATTACGGCACTGATTAAACAGGCGGGAGTAGCGAGGTCTTCTTTTTACCGCAATTTTTCATCTATTGAAGATATTGTCGACTATGGCATTGTAAAAATGAATCAAAAGTACAATCAGGAAAATCCATCGCCTCATGAAAATTTTTGTGATAAAGAATTAATGTATTTCAAATTTCGCTTCTTTAAGGAACATGCAAGCCTTTTACTGACCTTTCATCACGCACAGACGCCTCAAACCCTGCTTGCGGCAATTAACGACTTTGTGGTTGATACTTATGGAGATATGCCGGCAAGTTCCATCTCAAAATATGAATTATATTACTATTCAGGTGCATTTTATAATATGGTTATTCATTGGTTGGAAAATGGCGCACAGGAAAGTCCGGAAGATATGGCAAATGAGTTTTTACGAATTGCTAATGCTCGTGATTAAAAGCAGATAAATCTATACGGCGTAACACAGGCAGATTAATATGTTGCGTGGCGGTATAGGCAACAAGGGGGACCTACAGCAACTGAACAGAAGTTGAGAAGCGCTGCAATCTTTTATTTAAGATTGCAGCGTTTTTCTTTTGTGCTTCATTTGGCATTTTTGGATTTTCCTGTATTTAAGAAGTGAGAAATCTTTTTGAAAATTTATATTAAACTTTGGCAAAATCGCTCCCTGCAGTGTTGTAGGTAGTGAAATGAGAAATGCAATAGGAAACTTCGTTCCCTATGTAATAAAAAACCATCCGAGGGCTCACACTGCGGCGGAAAGGAAGACGCTGTATGCGACAGCCCGCCGCAGGCGGAGATTGCGCTTTCGAGCAATCTTTCTTGTTGACAGGCTAGTGGTTATTAGCTATACTGATGTTATGAGCTAGCAAACGCTAGCCTGCGCTGAATGAGTATTAATAAGAGAGGGGAAACAGATGGAGACATTTCAGTTGGAAGAATATTTAAGCAACGGAGTGGAACGGATAATCAAAGGAATACTTAAGGCGTCTGCAGGGAATCCCAGAGAGAGCCTTTTTATGGTGCAGTATGCCCGGGACGGCAGAAAGGGAAGAGAGCTTCGCAGAAAACGGGAGGAAGAGGGGGTGCATATCCCGCCGTTTCTGATTGCCAGTATTACAAATCAATGCAATCTCAGCTGCAAAGGCTGCTATGCCCGGGAAAATGAGAGGAAGGAAGGATTCCTGGTGAAACGAATGCTGACGGTAAAGGAGTGGGGGAACATTTTTGAGGAGGCCCAAAAATTGGGTGTAGGATTTGTCCTTCTAGCAGGAGGGGAGCCCATGACCAGAAGAGAGGTGCTCAGAGAAGCCGGAAAGCATAAGGGGATTCTTTTTCCTGTATTTACCAACGGTACGCTGTTTGATGAGGAGTATGCAAAACTCTTCGGAATACATAAAAACCTGATTCCTATTGTAAGTGTAGAGGGCGGGGAAGGGAGTACAGACGACAGGAGAGGAAGGGGGATTTACCGCAGAGTTGAAAGGACAATGGAACTGCTGCAAAACAGCCGTATTCTCTTCGGAGCATCGGTAACCGTGACCAAGGAAAATCTGGAGGAAGTGACGGGAGAAGAGTTTCTGAGGAAGCTTCGGACACGGGGATGCAAAGGGGTGATTTATGTAGAGTATGTACCCGTGGATGGGAAATCTGCATTCCTGGCTTTAGAGGAGAGAGACCGGCAATATATGAACGACAGAATACAGAGGCTGAGGAGCGGGCAGGACGAGATGCTGTATATCTCTTTTCCGGGGGACGAGAAATCTTCCGGGGGATGCCTGGCAGCAGGGCGGGGATTTTTTCACATCAATGCTGCGGGGGATGCGGAACCATGCCCCTTCTCCCCCTTCTCAGATACCAGTCTGCTGGATATGTCCCTGGAGGATGCCCTTCACTCCCCTTTTTTTAGCAAGCTTCAGAAGACCGGACTGTTGACTGCACCTCATGCGGGCGGATGTGTACTGCACCAGCAGGAGGAGAAGGTGGAGAACCTCCTGAAGGGAGGAGCCAGATGAAAACCAGAGAACGGATCGCAGAGGAGGCGCTGAACCTTTTTTCCAGGAAGGGCTATCAGGGAACCAGTGTAAAAAATATTGCAGAGGCTGTGGGGATCAGGGACAGCTCTCTGTATAAGCATTTCAGAAGCAAAGAGGAGATTTTCAGTACCATAGTGGAGGAAATGTCCCACCGTATGGAGAAAATGTCTTTGGATTTAGGACTGCCAGACGAGAAGCATATGGAGACGGCAGCAAAAGCATACGGGGAGCTTTCTGTGGAAGGACTGCTGGAACTGAGCAGAAAGATATTTTTGTTTTATTGGAAGGATGAATTTGCATCCAGGTTCCGGCGGATGCTGACCATTGAGCAGTATTCTGACAAGGGGATTTACGAGGTATACAGAAAAATTTTTATGGTAGACAGTATTACTTATCAAACGGCACTCTTTCAGGAAATGATGAGGCAGAGGGTTTTTAGGGAGGGAGATCCTGCCGCAATGGCAATGAACTTTTATGCCCCTATTTATTTTTTGCTGAACAAATACGACCAGATGCCAGGGGCCGAAGAGGAGGCGATGGAAGAGTTAGAACGTCATGTCAGAGAGTTCTGTAGAATCTATGACTGCAGAAAAGGATAAGAAGATTAGAAAAGGAATGAGGAACTGTATGCCAGTTGGCAGTGGAGGACCTCATTCCTTTTTGAAGTGCGCCCGGCGGCGCATTTATTTCAGCAGATCCAATAAAGCTGGGGCCTGTTCATATTGCTTTTCCCCGGAGCGAAGCGGCTCTACGATGGCACAAGCCTCCTCATAAAGCGGTCAGATCGAGGCTGCCGGCCATACCCTTTAATGTATGGGCCGTGTAAATGCGGCTGTGTAGTCGCCGTGGTTTCATAGTCTGCATTCTATTCCTCCTCCTGGCCTAACATAAAGTCGTAGAGGACCTGATACAGCCGCTCCGGTTCAATTGGTTTGGCCAAATGTGCGTTCATGCCGGCAGTCTTGCTCTTCTCCATGTCGTCGTCAAACGCATTGGCGGTCATGGCGATGATGGGGATGGTTTTGGCATCGGCGTTGCTCATGTGGCGAATGTTATTAGCTGCCGTCAACCCATCCATCTGCGGCATCCGGATGTCCATCAAAATGGCGTCATAAAAGCCCGCCTCAGTTTTGCTGAACAGCTCAATTGCCCGCAGTCCATTTTCTGCGGTGTCCACGGTAAAGCCTTTGCTCTCAAGCAGAGCTAACGCCACCTCGGTGTTGATGGCGTTGTCCTCTACCAAAAGAACCCGATGTCCGGAAAAGTTAAATATTAAAGGATTATTCCCTGCACTGCTCTCCTCTTTTTCGCCCAGTGCTTTGGAGAAGGCGGAGATCAGAGAGGACTTGAACATGGGCTTGCTCATCAGAAGATTGACACCTGCCAACGTGGCCTCGTGTTCGATGGAAGCCCAGTCATAGGCCGTGATAATAATGATGGTGACCTCCGGCCCCACGATGGCACGGATGCGCCGGGCAGTTTCGATGCCGTCGATATCCGGCATTTTCCAGTCGATGAGGATCATATCGTAATGCTTTCCTGTGTCCCACATCAATTGTACCCGTTCGATAGCCTTGCGTCCGCTGTCTACCCATTCGGCGGTGATTCCCATTTCCTTGAGCGTGTCCACAGCGCTTTCGCAAACCTCCACATCATCGTCCACCACCAGAGTCTTCAGAGCAGAAAAATTGGGGAGCGCCTTTTTCCTGTTGTGGCGGAGCAGTTCCTCCTCCGTGATGCCCAGCTGCACGTCCACCGTGAACTCTGAACCTATGCCCTTAATGGAGCGCACTGTGATTTTACCGCCCATCATATCGATGATGTTTTTTGAGATAGCGAGGCCAAGGCCGGTGCCGCCGTACTGGGCTGTAGTACCCATGGATTCTTGAGAGAAGGGTTCAAACAGGTGACGGAGGAAGCCGTCACTGATGCCCACGCCGGTATCGTTGACCATAAAGCGCAGCGTGGCGCTGTTCTTGCTCTTCCTGTGCAGCGCAGCGGAGAAGGTGACCTTACCGCCCTCGCCGGTAAATTTAATAGCGTTAGACAGGATGTTGAGAAACACTTGCTGCAGCTTCATAGCGTCCCCTATATAAAAATCGTCCAGGGTGGGATCCACGATACACTCGTATTCCACGTCCTTTGCCGCCGCCTGGCTGTAGCAAATAGCGTTGAGACCGTTTATAAAATCCTCGGTCGGGATTTTTTCGTTTTTGAGCAGCATTTTTCCGCTCTCGATCCGGCTCATGTCCAAGATATCGTTGATGAGAGAGAGCAGAAACCGGGAGGAGATGCCGATCTTTGAAATGCACTCGGCCACCCGCTCATCGTCTCCGACGGCTTGGGCGGCGATGGCGCTCATTCCAATGATGGCGTTCATGGGGGTGCGGATCTCATGGCTCATGCGGGATAGAAAATCCGTTTTCGCAGCGTTAGCCTGCTCCGCGGCGGCAAGAGCGGCAGCCAGAGCCTCCTTTTGCTGTTGTTCCTGCCTAACGATGTTTGTCACATCGGCCCGGGTCATGCACACTCGTCCCAGCTCCTCGCCTATATAGAAAACTTGGAAACGTTTGACTCGTTTTTCTCCGTCCTGCCGCAGCTCCAGCACGAAGGTGTAGGAGTTATGCTTGGCAAGTTCCCGCCGCATGTAACCAGGATCCAGTTTTTCTAAAAACTCCCGCTGCTGCGCCTCATCCATACAGCTGGCCGCCACCCGGCGGATCTCCTCCAGAAAATTCCCCTCAAGGGGGATGGTGGGGTTCCATTCTCTGCCACAGACCACCAGACGGTAGGTGCCGCTAGCCAGATCTATCTCCGTAATGACGTCGTAATCCAGACTGGAAACCCGTTCCAGCATCCGTTCCAACATCCTCTGCTCCGTCACATCTAAGGTGTAGAAAAAGGCGATGACGTCGCCGCTTTCCGGGTTGGTGTGCAGTCGAATACTGGTGCTGCATAAAAATACGTCGCCGTTCTTCTTTTGGCGGAGAAATTCAAAGCGGTAATCGGTTTTTCCATTGGAAAAATCGTTTAACACACAAGTCCGATTAAGCACGGTGCGAATGTAATGACCATAATCGGGGTCCACAGCGGATTCAGCCAGCCGTTCCATAGCTGCTCGATAGGAATCCCCTTGCTGGAACAGTGCCAGACCTGCGGTGGACTGGTAGCTCTCTACATAGTCCATGGTGATGTTAAGCCGCCCCTGATTACTCCCCTCCGCGGAGGCGGCCTGGGCAAAATAAGACATCTCCTTCTCGTAGAGCTCCCTGACCCGCGCCTGTACCTGCTTTTCCTCAGTAATATCCACAAAGACGCCATAGAAATATTGATTTCCGTCATCCTCTGTGAGCCGCTGCGCCTTCAGAGACACCCATTTGACGCTTCCGTCCCTGCAGACCAACCGGTGCTCGTCCTGAATTGTGCCGCTGCAGTCCCGGTCTAGCTCCAGCTTAGCCTGCACAGAACCCAGGTCCTCCGGGTGGACCACCTTTGACATCCGGTTTCCCAGTTCGGCGAATTCCTCTCTGGTATAGCCCAGGAACTTGTAAAGGCCGTCGTTGGCGCTTACGACGGAAAAACCTTCGTCATACCGGCAGCGGAATACCGCGCCGGGGACGTTATTGTACAGGTGCATGACCTCTGCCTGGGCCATTTTCTGTGCGGTGATGTCAATGCATACCGATATAATGGCCGGCTTGCCGTTTTCCGCCGTGATCTTGCGCCCCATATCATGGACCCAAATATAGGATCCGTCCCGCTTCTTCATGCGATATTCGACCACGTATTGGCTGCCCTCGGCCATCTGGCTGTCTACCTCAGCGTCCACCATGGCTCGGTCGTCCGGGTGCATGCAGTTGGATATCAGTCCCCTGATATCGGCAACAAAATCCGCCTCGTCCGCATAGCCCAGATGCTCCAGCATCCGATTGTTGACGAAATAAAAGGGGAAACTCTCTTCAATATACCCGCCCATCATGCCTCCGGGCAGGGAGTCATTCAGCAGATCCTGCCGCTGTTTCACCATGTTTTCCATCACAAGGGTTCCGGGATAGTGCTCTTCGCCCCGTTGACTGCTGCTGGGTTCGGAAAACCACAGGGTGCGCAGCCGCCAAGACTTTTGCCGCCGTACTAGGGTAAAGAATCCCCGCAGCCGCCAGCGGTACTGGTTATTCTTGAGGACCATTCCCACGGACAGGTTGCGGATATCTCTGTCGATCTCCTGCTCCTGAAAGAGCGTAAGTTCCACTGTAAAAGGTTCGGGAATCTCCTGGATGTCCCGAAGTAGGTAATCTCTCATCTCCTGGGGGCTGTGGGCAAACTCGCCCTCCCCGGTGCCCACAAAGCAGAACTCATCGCCTAAAAAGGTATAGACCTCCTCGGCGTTTCTCCGCTCAAACCAGGCGCTGCAAAAAGCCTGAAACGTCTCCCAGGCCGTCATTATTTTTTCCATCGATCTCATCCTTTCCATGACCAACAATGATTTTGCTCACGCCGGCCGCTGCTGGGTGCAGTTTTTTTAAGGTTTCTCCTGCGCTTCAGAAGGAGGCTCGGTAAACGAGTAAAAGTTTTTGTGACTTTTTTTAATCTTGTACATGGCCTGATCGGCGCGGGAAAGAAGCGTCTTCTCGTCCTGACCGTCTCTGGGATAAACACTGACTCCAATACTTGCGGTCATTTCAACAAATAAATCCTCTAAAATCTGAAAAGGCTGTCTGATTTCAGAGAGAATCCGTTCGCAAACGTACCGGATCTCTTCGTCCGCCATGATCCGGCTCAACAGCAGCACGAACTCATCGCCGCCCATACGGGACACGATGTCACTGCCGCGTACGGCACTGATGAGCCGTCGTGCTGTCTCCTCCAACACCAGATCGCCCTTTTCGTGGCCATAGGTGTCGTTGATCTCTTTAAAACCATCCAGATCCATGTAGAGGACGGCCAGCAGCTGCCCGCTTGTTTCCGCCTCCAGGAGCAGCCGGGACAAGATTTTGTGAAACAGTCTGCGGTTGGGAAGTCCGGTGAGTGCGTCATAGTTTGCCATATGGGCCAACTTTTCCTCAGCCCGCTTGCGCACTTTGATTTCCTCCTGCAGTGCCTTTGTCCGTTCGTCTACCAGAAAACGCAGATTCTCATATAAATAGGCATTTTCGAGAGAGATAGCCAGCTGTGCCGCAATGGGCATGAGATTTTCTTTTCTCCGCTGGTCAAAGACACCCGCGGCCAGGTTATTTTCCAAGTAGAGGATGCCCTTTAACTCCCCCTTACTGAGGATGGGCATGCACAGGACCGACTTGCAGTGGCTCTCTTTAATGTGATCATCCTTCCCGAAGACCCTGGAGTTCTCTCCGTCTTCCAGGATCACGGCCTCAAGTGTTCTTTCCACATACGATACGATGTTCAGCGGAATATCCCGGTTCTCCGCCGGCCGCTTTGACACGATGCATACGTCCTTGGCCCCGGAATGGCCTTCCGACTGGATCTCATACCCGGAATCCGTCTGGCTCAGATAGTAGATATGCTGTGCTCCCGCGCATTCCAGGAGACTGTAGATCAGCTTTTCCAGGATGCCTTCCAGCTCCAGCTCTTCTGAAATGGCCTGGGACGCCTTCAGCACAGACCGCATATCCAGCGAAGCAGTGGTGCGGATGGAATCTTCAGTCAGGGTGCCTTGACGGCTATCATTCTTCCATAGGCCGGCGAGTTCTGGGTTGTCCTGCCGCATCCGGGCGCACTTGCCCTCTGCCCCCCAATGATCGTAAAGCCGGTAGGTGTCCGTGAGGTAATGCCTGGCCGATGACTGGATCCCCAGCTTCTCATAACGCAGCGCGGCCACATCGGAGAGGATGGCATGATGGAGACTGCGGCCATGCTTTTCCGCGGCTTCCAGAGCTTTTTCATAGAGCAGCAGAGCCTCTCCGATACAGCCACAGGCTGCTTTCCTCTCCGCCTCAATCACAAGATAAAGATGGCCGTAATTGGTGTATGCGTCGCTGCTGCGCTCCTTCATCCAATCCTGGTTTTCCTCCAGGATATGCAGAAGCATCGGCCTTGCCTTTTGCTCATAGCCCCCGGTCTCCAGAATCTGGCAGATAGACAGGGAATACAGGAAATTGTGGAGTGCCATGTTATAAAAGCTGGAGACATACGGGAGCAGGGGCACAGCGTCTCTGCATAGCCGGTAGGCTGTGGAATAATCCCGGTAGATTACTGCCGACAGGGCCCGGATAACATGGTAATAGCTGACTGCCTGCAGGTTATGGGCAAACCGTCCCAAATGGGCCTGTTCGGAAAATCCATCCCCATCAAAGCTTCCGGTGAGAGAGAGCTCCCCGCGGATACTCCTGCACAGCTGCTGAAAGCTCAAAAAGCTCCCTAGCGCGTGGTCGCTGCCGGTCTTCTCCGCAAACTTGACCCCGGACCGTACCTCGAGCCATAGCTCATCAACATGGGCAGCGCTATCCATGACCGCCATAATGAGCCCATAATAGCCGTAGCAGGCGTACTCAAAATCTCCCATCTGGGCGTTGCCTTTGATGGACTCTTTTGCATATGGGATTTCATTGACCACATCTTCAAACCAATGGCCGGTATGGAGGGCAAACATACAGTAGATAGAGTAGATTACCTCCCTGTACTGGTGTTTTTCGGCAAGAGGCATCGCTGACTTGACGGCCGCGTAGGCTGTCCGGTAATCCCTGCACAGTTCTCCCAGAGGCATCATTAGGTTGGAATACATCTGCAGAGCGTGGGGAGTATAGCCATGCCGGAACATGCGCCGTACAGCCGTAAGTACCGTCCAGTAGGAATAATCGGGATTAAAGAAAATGGACGGGCCGCACAGGCGGCAGAGCAATTTACTGATCCCAGCTTCCACCGGGTCCCCGGCTTCTTTGAGATTCAGTATATCTTTTGCTCCAAGGGCCTCCCGCTCCTGATAAAAGGATGTGATTTCCTGCTCCAGGGTCAGCTTTACATTTCCGCCGGGGAAGAAGACCCCCATTTGCCCAAGCAGGTCGAGTCCGATCTCAAAGGCGTCCTCATACCGGCCCCGATTGGAGAAACTTGAAATCTGCAGGCAGCAGCTGTCTATCAGATCGGTAGGCTCTGCCACCAGATTGCAGAGCATCCCGTAGATCCGGTCGCATTCTTCCTCTTTCACCAGATTGCACAGTGCCGCATGATATTCCATGTAGATTTTGGTGAGGAACGGGCGGCTTTCCGGGCGCTTAGGCTCCGACTGGGAGAGCAGGAGATTAAGGTATCGTTCCGCCGTGTCGAAGGCAGATACCAGCCCGCACCGGTGCGCCGTACTCAGCAGGAACTCCTGAAGCCGGCGCCGCTCTTCCGGGTCCGTTGCTTCCCCAAGCCCCTTGGCGTAATGGTCCGCGATCTCAAACGCCCGTTCGTCCAGATCGTCTGCGGCGCGTGAGCATTCCTCATACCGCTTTCCAAGCCGGTAATGGACATCTGCCCTCTCCTTTTCAGACAAAACCGTATAGAACACCTGCTGGAATCGGTCGTGGGCAAACTGATACATGGTCTGCCGGCCGGTTTTCCCATCCTTCCCAATGGGATACACCGCCTCCTGTCCTACCGCCGTAATCAGCCTGCGGTTGATTTCCTGTTCCGGCAGGCCGCAGACAACGGACAGATCTTCCACAGAAAAGCTCTGCCCGATGCAGGCGGCAAAGGATAACAGGGATATTGTCTCATCCGAAAACTGACTCAGATTTTCTGTCAGGAAGTCCACTACATTCTCCTGGGCGGGGCAGGCCTGTATCTCATCCTCCTTCCAGTTCCAGCTTCCGGTGTCCATATTCAGCTTCAGATAGCCTTTTGAATGGCACAACCGCAGAAACTGCTTGATGTAAAATGGATTTCCCTTAGTCTTCCTATAGATAATCTCTGCCAGCCCGGAAGTTGTGTCTCCCTCCGTTTTGAATATTTCTCCCAGCATCTGTGAGGTGCTCTCCGGATCCAGCCCTTGCAGGTTAAGCTGCGTGACCCGGCCGCCCCGCTGTATTATCTTATTCAGGCTGAGGGTAAGCGGATGCTCGCTGCTCACTTCATTGTCGCGGTAGCAAACGACGAGCATTAAATCGTGGATATCTTCATTTTTGAACATCTCTTCCAGCATTTCCAAGGAGCCCATATCCGCACGGTGCACATCGTCCAAAAACAGAACCAGGGGATGCTTCGGCGCGGTCAGCAGGGACAGGAACTTTTCCAACACGGATTTGAACCGGGTTCGCTCTTCCAGCGGCCCCATGACCCCAGGGGTTGGCTGATCGCCGGTTAGCAGGGCCAGCTCCGCCACCTTACCGGTCAGCAAAGCCGCGTCGCTGCCCAAATGTTCTGACAGTGTCTCCTTCCATTTGTGGATGCCCTCCTCTGACTCTAAAAAAACCATGCTGCAAAATTGTTTGATAGCCTCGAAAAAGGCATAGTAGGGTACGTTGGCGTGATACTGGTCGAATTTCCCCTGCAGGAACATACCGCTTGTCCGCAGAGCCTCCTCCTGAAGCTGATTGACCAGGGAGGTTTTTCCAATTCCGGAATAGCCGCTGATGGTGACAAGTATCCTGGAACCGGCCGCCACCTCCTTAAAGTCACTCTTCAGCTGGGCGATTTCTTCTTCCCGCCCATACAGCCGGTGGGTGAATTCAAAGCGCCGGCTGAAATCCTTTTCACCAAGGTTAAACTCCTTTTCTCTTTGACAGCGCGTCAGATCATAGAGAAGACCCTCGCTGCTTAAATAGCGGTCTTCTGCCATCTTGGAGAGGAGCTTGTCTATGACGGCCGCAAGCATGGGGGGAACATTGGGCAAAAGCACGCGAAGATCCGGCGGTGTCTTCGCAATATGAGAAAAAACAAGCTCTGTGGGTGTCTCCGCGTCAAATGGATAATGTCCCGTCAGCATCTGATACAGTGTTATGCCCAGGGAATAAAAATCAGCGCGATAATCCAGCTCCGTATTCATCCGTCCGGTCTGTTCCGGGGCGATGTAGCGGAGAGTACCCTCAATATTTTCAAGTCTGGTCCCCGACATCTGCTCATGCATAAACATGGATGAGATACCAAAGTCCAGCAACACTACCCGCCCAGACTCCGCATCATACATGATATTGGAGGGATTCACATCTTTGTGGATGACGCCTGCCTTGTGGATGTCCCTCAGACCCATCACCAGCTGTTTTGCGATCCGGTAGAAGTCCGACATCTCCAGGGCGCCTTGTTTCAGCAGCCTGCTCAGCGTGATCCCAGGACAGAATTCCTCCACCAGATAGGAGCGCCCGTCCAGCGTGACCTCGCCAAGGGCCTTTACCACATGGGGGCTGTTTATCTGCTTCATAATCTGATATTCCCGCCGCAGCCGGGCTGCGGCCTCCAGAGTCATATGTTCCTGTCCCCCGGTCTTAAGTACCACCCGGTTGCCGGTGCCGCTGTCCTTTCCGCGCAGCAGCTTGCTGGACGGAGATATATATATCACTTCTAAATTCGTATATTGACACATCACACGCTCACCCCTTCCGTGAAAAGCACTCGTCCTTACTGCCGGCCTTCGCAGTGTTCATGGTCTCGCGAGTCCGGCGTATTATTTCATCCAAAGGTTCCTCTGCATTCCAGAGTGCTGTGCCGGCAAAGCAGGCCACCGAATCCGGATCCGCGTAACGGCTCTCATAATAAGCCCGGAGAATAGCCGTTTCTTTCTTATGGGCATCTTCTATGGAGCTTATGTTGCGCATTACTATTAGGAACTCATCCCCACCCAGCCGGACCAGCACATCATCCACTCTGGTATGGGCACGCAGAAGGGAGGCGAAGTGGAGGATCAAATGATCGCCCTCCACATAGCCGTACCTCTCGTTGAACTTTTTCAAGTCGTCCAGTTCAAACAGATAAACAGCGGCGGAAGACTCATGCCGCAGTGATTCGGCTATGGTATACAGTCCCCGGCGGTTGAGCAGGCCGGTCATAGTGTCTCTGCAGGCCTCATTCTGCAGGGACCGTATCTGTACCTGAAGAGTGTGGATGCTCATCGCCCGCAGGACCCGCCTGCGCAGCGACTCCTGACTGTGGGGTTTAACTGCATAGTCGGCGGCGCCCCGCTCCATCGCGCTGCGCTCCAGTTCCATGTCCAGCGGTCCCGTGGCTACGCACGGTATCTCCCAGGCGCACTGTCCCTTTTGAATTGCAGTCAGGATATCAGCGTGGCCTTGGAGCGTCAAGTCAAGAATCACGGCCGATATCTGATACGGATGGTTTCCCAGGATTTTAACTGCCTCCTCACAGCTGGCTGCCTCCAGTACCTTGAAGCAGTCGGAGAAGGTCCTATGCACCTGAGCACGGTACTCCTCGTCTTCGTCGGCCACCAGCAGAGTTCTGTCCATGCTGTCCACAGAGCCGGCAGACCGGCTGTTTTTCAAGTCTGGGGGAGGGGTCTGCGCTGTCAAGACTGAAACAAAATTTTCCACAGGCATGGGCTTGGCAAAATAATAGCCCTGGGCGTAGTCACACCCATTGTTTTGAAGCCTCTCCAACTGTTCCCGGGTCTCTACGCCCTCCGCCACTACGCTCAATTTCATCCAACGGGCCAGGTCCACGATAAAGCGCAGGATGCCCTGGCCGGTAGGTCTTGTAATCTCAGTCTGGATAAACTTCATATCCAGCTTCAGCACGTCGATAGGCATTTCCGTTAGCATATTCAGCGAAGAGTAGCCGCTGCCAAAATCGTCCATCTCAATGACGAAGCCCAGTCTGCGCAGAGCGCACAGGGTATCAATGAGCTGCCTTGAAGTATCCGTGTACGCGCTCTCTGTGATCTCCAGATGCAGACGGGAAGGTGAAAGTCCGTGCCGTTGTACGATCTCCGTGAGAAGATCCACCAGGCTTGTATTGTAAATATCCATTCGTGAGACGTTGACAGAAATGATAACACGTGGATAGCCCTTCTCATCCCATTCCTGCATCAGTGCGCAGACCCGCTCCCAGACATATTGGTCCAGCTTAGTGATAAAGCCGTTGCGCTCAAAAATGGGGATGAACTCCGCAGGCGGCTGCAGGCCCCATTCCGGATGGTTCCAGCGCACCAGCGCCTCGGCTCCCGCCAGCCGGCCGTCCCGGAGCTGGTACTTGGGCTGCAGGTAGACCTCAAACTGCCCCGTGGCCAGGGCCGTTTCCATGCCGTCCGTGATGGCCTGCCGACGCAGCAGCGTGCCCCGAAGCTTGTCGTCGTAGAGGGCAAAGTGCTTGCCATACTTTCCCTTAATGCTATGCGCCGCCAGCAGCGCCCGGTCACACATCTGCTCTACGGAAACCTCCCGGTCTTCCACCGTGTAGATGCCGTATTTCATGATGACGTTCTGATCGCCGAAACCGCTGTTGATCCTGCTGTCGGACTGAGTGAACATCTCGTCCGCATAGTCCTCGCGATGCTCCAGAAGACAGGCGAACTGGTCCGCGCTCAGGCGGCCGCAGATTCCGTGATCCCCCAGCCGCTGGGTGCAGAGCTTGGCAACCTGCCGCAGCAGGCGGTCGCCCGCGGCCATGCCGAAGGTATCGTTGATCAGTTTGAAGTCCTCAATGTCGGAACAAAGGACATCATATTTCATATCCGGATTCCGAAACAGGATATCCCTGACCTGCTGGCAGAAATATTCCTTGCTGTACACCCCGGTGACCCGGTCATACTGGATCTGATGGATGAGGGCGGAGGTCTCCCGCAGGCGGATGATGCTGGCTGCCCGGTGCAAAATGATCTGGGTGCGGTAGGGCTTGGTGATGAAGTCTGTGGCCCCGTGGGAAAGCGCGGCCACCTCATCCGCCTCACTGTTGTTGGACGTTGTGACAATGACCGGGATCGAATTCAGTCTGTGATCTGCTTTCAGATGCTTCAGAAAGGTGTAGCCATCCATAACCGGCATAACAATATCCAACAGGATCAGAGAGATTCCCTCTCTGTATTTCTCCAGCAGCGACAGGGCCTGCGCCCCGTTTTCTGCCTCCAGAATCGTATATTGAGAAGACAGGATGGCGCACAGCGCCGCCCGGTTGATCTCATTGTCTTCAACCACTAAAATTTTTCTTTCAAATAACATTTCTCACACTCAATCCTTAACATTATTTATGCATATATATGTATATAATCCCAATTGCAAATGACACATATTTGTCATTTTGAATGACAAGTAACAAGCTTTAATACCCTTAAACCATAGAATACTTTATTTTTATGCAAAATACAAGAGGATATCTGTATTTGATAATGACATTTAAATGTCATTTTGAATGACAAATAATACAAATTTTGTTGCAAACTTGATCACTTTACGGTATACTGATATAAATAAAGGAGGATAAGACTGTGCAGTTCTATGAAAAGCTAATTTTTGTCATGAATTTGACTCAAACCACGAACCGGGAGCTGGCCCTGGCAGCGCAGGTAGACCCCTCCATCATCAGCCGATTCCGCAGCGGGAAGAGAGGGATCCCGCGCAATCCGGAGCCGCTGCGCAGCATGGCGAATTTCCTTGCCGAACGCTGTACCGGCGAATATCAGAGAAGAGCTCTATCAGAGATGGCGGGAGTCAGACGGGTCCTCATGGACAAGCAAGAACAGTTATCAGAATTTTTATTCTGCTGGCTGTGCGGTGACGCGGACGGAGTGGACAGATTCATGCGCAGCTTTGAATCGCTGACCATTAAGGGGGTGGCGTCCAACTCCACCCTGGAGGCCGCAACGATCAGCCGTAAAGGGAATTTTATTCATTTTGGAAATGAGGGAAAGCGTGCTGCTGTGCGGTCCATGTACCAACACCTGCTGGCCCGGCAGGAACCGGGTACAATCTGCATTCTTGCCGATGAGACCGACGATTGGCTGATGGAGGATTATGATTTTACTTCCCAAATGCAGGCCTGGCTGCTGGACTGTATCCGGCGGGGCTTTCAGATCTGCCACATCATACCGCCGATCTACTCGGGCGATCAGATTCTGGAATCTCTGGCCCGCTGGATCCCGCTCTACATGACCGGCAAGGTAAAAGCCTACTTTTATCCCCATATCCGGGACCGCCTTTGCCGGCACACCATCATCATGCAACCCGGAGAAATCGCGATTGCGTCACATTCCATGGCGGGCGATCCCACCAGCTACGCCACGATGCTGACCACAGACCCGGGGGTGCTCCGGGCGACGGAATCGGAGTTTCAGGCCTATCTCGCCCTGTGCCGGCCTATGCTGAATACCTACTCGGAACCCCAAAAGTTGTTCCAGTGCTTTATGAAATTCCTATCGCCCCAGGGCTTCCGCATTCAAAAGCTGCTCTCCTTGTCCGCAGTGACCGCGCCTTTTGAACTTGTGGCTGATTCCATCGGAAAAAGAGAAGACCCCGAGCAGAAACGCCTGGGCGAACTTTACCTCCAGGAGATGAAGCGGCTGGAACAGGAGCAGGACCAGTACAATCTGATCGATATCGTTCACCTGGCCAGCGCTGACCAGATCCGTGCCGGTACAGTGCCAATCACCGCTACATGCTGGTCGGTGGGCGCCCTTTACTACACCCCTGAGACCTATGCTCTGCACTTGAAGAAGATTCTGCATATTTTGGACACTCATGAAAACTATCACTTTGTCCCCCTGGAAGGACTTGCTGAACAGGAGAGTTCCCTCATGGTCAAGGAAAATCACAGAGCACTTCTGGTGCATGCCTCAGATCCCTTTACCGTCTTTGAGATCTCACAGCCTGAGATCGTGGCTATATACCGGGAGTACCTGCTTCGTCTGGCGGAGAAAGTGGGATACAAGGGTACTCACCGAACTAAGATTAAGTCCAGGCTCCGGGAACTGATTCGGGAGCTGGAAGAGTGACACATCAAAACGTGGCACTAATATCAGTCTTTAATTGGCTGCGACCAAAGCAGTAGGGGGAAGTAATGGATATGGAAAACAACGATAATTCATGACATCCGTACCCCGATCAACGGCATTATTGGTATGACCGACATTAAGAGCGGCAAAGTCCGGGGCCTTTTAGAGACCGGATTGGTGACCGCCGAGGGGGTGGAGGGCTGTCCCTATATACCTGCGGGACTGACAGCTGAGATGAATGAGGACAGGAGCTAATCACTACCTTCTACTCGATTTATATGGGAATGGGGAGAAAATCTGTACCGCAGGGAAGCTGGGCGATTACTGAATAGATGTCCCGATAAATCTGCAGAAAGGCATTTTCCAGAGCAGAGGGCAAAGCGGAAGTATCCTTTTCCCGGAGAGCCTTTACCACATCATGCATAAGGAACTGCAGTTTCTCCTGAGGTGCATAATAGGAGGCGTCCACTGCATACAGATAATATCCCCACAGGATTAGCTCATTCAGCTGATAATAGATATTACTCAGAGAATGACAGGGAGCGAACTGTATCATATAATCCATAAGGAGCTGAACTGAGCGGGGATTGAGACTGTGGAGAGAGGCAGAGGATAACTTTTCCTCTGCGCTGTGCAGCCACTCCTCTGTGACGGGGGTGAAGGATTTCGCACAGATTCCTGCAGACAGAGCCATAATCTGGATGGCATCCATACACAGAGCCAGTCTTTGCTGGAGCAGAGGATCACTGAAATCAAAAGAGGCAGAGGCAATGCTGCCCTGGATCTCTCCGGTCACCAGAATGGTTCCTTTTTTTGCTTTTGTTTCTGCGATCCCCAACATATTCAGCAGTGCAATGCTGCGGCATACCGTCTCTTTCATCAGTCCGTATTCTTCCATCAGTCTGGGAATGGATGGGAGATATTTCTTCCCCTCAAACTCTCCCCCGGCAATCCGCCGCAGAATAGACATGGCCAGGCGTATATAAAGCTCGGAATGGCCTTTTATCCGAAACCAGCGGATATCTGTCTTCTGCGGGGCAGGCGTAGGAACTACGCGGCTAAGTTCTTCCAGATATCCGTCAATGGTGCTCTGGGTTTTGCCGTAAAAGTCCAGAATACTATCGTAAAACGCGTCATATTCTTTCCGGAGGATTCTGTTTAATGCTGTCTCCAGCCAGGCTTTTACCCTGCTCTCAGCATGATAGGAGGGATCATTTACCCCAGGATATGGGATATAGGGTACATGCAGATAACTCTCGGCATCCAGTTCCAGATCCTGAATCAGGAGGTTGTGAAAGGGCTTTAGCACAGCCCTGAAAAAAAGATTGGCCTGTTGGTACAGGGCTGAGAGTTCCATAGGTCCTGCAATTCCGTCTATGGCGTCCCGCATGATTGTAAATTCAGGCTCCCGGCAGAGACTTGCACCCTCCCGATAGAGGGCCGGAAGAAGAATGCCAAGTCCGCAAAACGCATCATTCACTCCGTCCCTGCGCTCCAACAGGGCGGCAATGCAGGACTCTGCTGCTGTGCGGTAGGCAGAAACCGCCGGCCGGCCGGCGGCAGTATGGATGTATCCGTTATTTTCCAGCATCTTCATGACTCTCCGGATTGTGGTGATCCCCACATTGTACTGCCGGCAAAGCTGCTGCTGGGAAGGCATAGTCTTTCCTTCGGGATAGGCACCGCATTCAAACTGTGTGACTAAGGAACGATATAGATATTCGTACTGGTGCAAATTTTGACGCAATAGGCGCTTTCTCCTTTCATAATATGTTTGCTTTTTAGGCGTTTGCGAAACGCCAAAACCCGCGTTATTGCGGTGTTCTTTCTCTACAAAAATAAACATGCTACTCGATCAATTCATTGACCTTGATGAAATTGTCCAGGCGTCTTTTATTTCCCATGTATATGCTGCCACCGGAAGCCCCCTGGGTTTATCAGCTTTCTCCAATTCTGAAGACTCTTTTACTACAGCATATTTTCTCAATTCCAACCGACACGCTCCTGCTCGTTTTTTCTGTACTATTCCCAAGCGCTTCGTGACTTCTGTGGCCTTGCTATTGTTCCTGATGCTTCTAAAGAAATAGCTCAGCTTATAACTGTAATGGTTGCAGATAAAATCCACAAACATGAGTATCTTAGAAGCTTAAAACCCTTGATTGCTTAAACCCTGCTTTGCAGGTTTTCTTCCTGTTGGAATCAAGATTGCGGACTCGTTTCGCAATTTCCTAAAAGTAGTAATAAAATAAGTATAACAACTTTGGAGTTCAGCTTCAACTTGCTTTTTACAGTTACCTGCGATAAAATGTACCTATAGCCTATATGGGAAAGATGCGGTCTGGTGTAAGCAGCAGCTGTTCAACGCTCTGTTTCACTCTGCCGATCAGGCGCTGTATGCGGCGAAGAGAGATGGAAAGAACCGGTTTACTTTTTATGACGGCACGAAGAGAGAGCTTCTGAGTGTCTTATCCCCAATAGATCATTAGAGCGGAGGAAAGTAACATGGATAAACAGAAAAGCAGTGCAGGACAGATTGGATATGAATATGATACACTGATGAATCTTCTCCATGTCAGTGTCAGTAAACATCTGTTAGATGATCATTTTACATTGGTGTGGGCAAATGACTTCTATTATGAATTGATTGGTTATAATAAGGAAGAGTATCAGGCGGCGTATCATAATCTGTGCGATACCTATTATATGAATGATGAATTGGGGATACATGATGAAGAGCTTTGGAACCAGATAGGAGAAGAGGTGATCCGCACCTTAGATGCCGGGAGAGATGGCTATACTCTGGTCGCGCAGATGCGGCGCAGGAGCGGAGAATATATATGGGTCCGAATGTCTGCAAGATTTACGGATGAGTATATTGACGGATATCGGGTTTCCTACACAGCCATGATGGATGTCAGTGATATCATGCGTATGGAGCAGGAGCAGTCCGTGACCTATGATAATCTGCCTGGTTTCATCGCAAAATACAAGGTGGGAAAGATGCTTGACTTTACATTGCTTGACGGTAACGACCGTTTCTTTGCGTTCTTCGGGAAGGAGAGCTGGAAGAACATGGAGTACCCTCTGTTCCGGGACAATGTGCTGCGCAATCAGGCGGTATTTGAAGCGCACCGGGAGGCACTTTTGAAGGGAGAGCAGGTCCATTTTACGGTCCATATGAGCGATCAGAGAGGTCAGGACGCCTGGCTGCAGATTAACGGGTCCTGCGTGGGATACCAGGATGGAGATCCGGTATATCTTGTTATCTACATTGATATAACCAATGAGACAGAGCTTCGGCAGATGCAGAGGCAGCTGGAGGACCAGGCCGAAAAACTGCGAAGTGCTCTTAAAGAGGCTGAGGAAGCAAACCGGGCAAAATCTGACTTTTTATCCAGGATGAGCCACGACATCCGTACTCCCATGAATGCAATTCTGGGAATGAAGGATATTGCAGTTTCCCATATGGAGGATCCGGATAAAGTGAAAGATTGTCTCAAAAAAATCGGTCTTTCGGGACAGCATCTGCTGGGGCTTATCAATGACGTGCTCGATATGTCAAAAATTGAGAGCGGGGAGATGGCTCTTCGGGATGATGTGGTATCCCTGCCGGAGGTTCTTGAAAATATTGTAACCATTATGCAGCCCCAGTTTAAAGAAAGGGATCAGAAGTTTTCTATTCGTCTGCAGTGTGTGATTCATGAACTTTTTGTAAGCGATTCCCTCAGGCTGCGGCAAATATTTTTGAACATACTTTCCAATGCCTGCAAGTTTACTCCCCTGGGGGGAAGCATCACGATGGATGTGGCGGAAGTGGGTACAGAAGGGGGAACCGCTTATTTTATATTTACAATTACGGATACAGGAATTGGTATGCAGCCGGAATTTATCGAACACCTCTTCACAGCTTTCAGCCGTGAGAAGGACAGCAGAGTGGATAAGACAGAAGGAACCGGACTTGGGATGGCAATAACAAAAAGGATAGCAGAGCTGCTGGAGGGAACAATTGAAGTGGAGAGTGAACCTGGGAAAGGGTCTGTTTTTAGTGTCCGTCTTCCTTTGAAAATCGAGGAGTCTCCAAAACTGGACGCGTCTTTTCCGAATTTAAAAATTATTGTGGCGGATGATGATGCAGTTATGTGTGAATATACCGTAGAGATGCTCCAAAATATCGGTATCTATGCAGATTGGGTGGACAGCGGTGAGCAGGCGGTAGCAAAGGTGCTGGAGGCACAGAAAAAGGGGGAAGCATATGACGCCATTCTTCTGGACTGGAAAATGCCCGGGCAGGATGGTCTTGAGACTACCCGCCGGCTGCGGGAGGTCAGTGAGGGAGAACTGCCTATATTGATTATCTCTGCTTATGACTGGAACGATATCGAACAGGAAGCTAAAATGGCAGGGGTAAGCGGATTTCTTCAGAAGCCTATCTTTGCATCCACTCTGATCCGGGGGCTGCGGCAGTATATTCTGGGAGAGTCAACGGAGGGTGAGCGAAGTGAATCAGAGCATATATCTGACTTTGGAGGCAGGCATTTTCTTCTGGTGGAGGATAATGCCCTGAACCGGGAGGTGGCCCAGGAACTGCTGGGGGATATGGGGGCGGTGATAGACACTGCCTGTGACGGTCTCCAGGGGATTAAGGCTTTTGCAGCTTCAGAGGAAGGCTTCTATGATATTCTTCTTATGGATATTCAGATGCCCGTGATGGACGGCTATACGGCAGCCCGGACGATCCGGACGCTGAACCGCACGGATGCAGGGACCGTACCTATTCTGGCAATGACAGCAGATGCCTTTGCGGAAGATATCCGGGCAGCAAAGGATGCCGGTATGGACGGCCACCTGGCCAAGCCTCTGGACGGGGTTACACTGAAGCGTGAGATTAGCAAATACCTCGTTTGACGGCGGAAAACAGATATCATAAAAAGCCGCAGAAATGCAAAAAGAGAAAAGAACAAATGTTCCGCGTCTGCCTATACTTTTCTATTGGTCTATGTTATAATTTTTAAAAGTACAATCTTCGCCAGTCTTTCTCTGGCGCTAATTGTGTCTAAGTAAAGGCGTTGTGCTCTTCATTTCACGGAGGTAAAAATACAGTATGGTTAATCAAAGGCACTCGCAAGACGCTTCGCTGCTTGCACACGAAACCAGCATAAAGGATGACATCGGTTTCAAATTACACTCGGAATACCAGCCGACAGGTGACCAGCCACAGGCTATAAAACAACTGGTCCAGGGATTCAAAGAAGGCAATCAATGCCAGACCTTACTGGGGGTTACAGGATCCGGAAAGACATTTACCATGGCCAATGTCATCCAGCAGATTCAAAAGCCGACCCTCATTATTGCTCATAATAAAACCCTTGCCGCCCAGCTCTACGGTGAGTTTAAGGAGTTCTTTCCGGAGAACGCGGTAGAATACTTTGTCTCCTATTACGATTATTATCAGCCGGAGGCCTACGTCCCATCCTCCGACACATATATAGCAAAGGATTCCGCCATCAACGATGAGATTGACAAGCTACGTCTCTCTGCCACTGCCGCTTTAAGTGAGCGGAGAGATGTCATTATCGTATCCAGTGTGTCCTGCATCTATGGAATCGGAAGTCCCAAGGATTACCAGAATATGATAATCTCCCTCCGCCCCGGTATGGAGCGGGACAGGGATGAGGTGATCCGCAGACTCATTGACATCCAATATGACAGGAATGACATGGATTTCCACCGGGGGACCTTCCGGGTGAGGGGGGATGTGTTGGAGATATTCCCTGCAGATTACTCAGAACTGGCGGTCCGGGTGGAATTTTTCGGGGATGAAATCGATCGGATTACAGAGGTGGATACCCTCACCGGAGAGATTAAGAACGTTTTGAACCATATAGCCATCTTTCCGGCTTCTCACTATGTGGTTCCCATGGAACGAATTCTGGAGGCGGCTAAGAATATTGAAGAGGAATTGCAGGAAAGGGTGGCATATTTTAAGAGTGAGGATAAACTTTTAGAGGCTCAGAGGATCTCTGAGAGGACAAATTTCGACATTGAAATGATGAAAGAGACCGGGTTCTGTTCAGGAATAGAGAACTATTCACGCCATTTATCCGGGCTAGCGCCGGGGCAGCCGCCCTATACCCTGGTAGATTATTTTGGAGATGATTTCCTTATTATTGTAGATGAGTCTCACAAAACAGTTCCCCAGATCCGCGGAATGTATGCCGGAGATCAGTCCAGAAAGGGTACTTTGGTGGATTATGGTTTCCGCCTTCCCTCGGCAAAGGATAACCGTCCCCTCAATTTTGAGGAGTTTGAGAGCAAAATCGATCAGATTTTGTTTGTCTCTGCTACCCCCGGGGAGTATGAGGAGGACCATGAACTTCTCCGGGCAGAACAGATTATACGTCCTACGGGCCTGTTGGATCCGAAGGTAGAGGTAAGACCTGTGGAGGGGCAGATTGATGACCTGGTAGGAGAGGTAAACCGGGAAGTGGAGAAGGGCAGCAAAGTCCTCATCACTACGCTAACCAAGCGTATGGCCGAAGATCTCACAGAGTATATGAAGGAGCTGGGCATACGTGTCAAATATCTTCATTCGGATATTGACACTCTGGAGCGCACGGAGATTATCCGGGATATGCGCCTGAATGTCTTTGATGTGCTGGTGGGAATCAACCTTCTGAGAGAGGGCCTGGATATTCCGGAAATCACCCTGGTAGCTATCCTGGACGCGGATAAAGAAGGATTTCTCCGTTCAGAGACCTCTCTGATTCAGACCATAGGGCGTGCGGCCCGTAACGCGGACGGCCATGTAATTATGTACGCTGATGTTATTACGGATTCCATGCGGATGGCTATTGATGAGACAGAGCGAAGAAGAGCCATACAGGAGGAGTACAACAGGGCGCATAATATCACACCCCAGACCATAAAGAAGGCTGTCAGGGATCTGATAAGTATCTCTCAGAATGTAGCTGAAACCGAGGATAAATTAATGAAGGATCCGGAGTCCATGAGCAGGGAAGAACTGGAGAAATTGATCGGTGAGATACAAAAGCAGATGAGAAAGGCAGCTGCAGATCTGAATTTTGAGGCAGCGGCGGAACTTCGGGATAAGATGATCGAACTTAAAAAATCACTGGAAGAATTGGACGACTGACTCTGGTGAGAATGATAATTTTTGCTATTGTTCTGTTATACAGAACAATAGCTTTTATTTTATAAAGAATAGAAAAAGTGTGGTAAAAATTGATAAAAATATATCGCTTATACGGGAAATATCCATTAAAGTGCACAATTGTATTTACTTTTGTACATGGCTGTGATAAGCTATTGGTAATGAATTGTACCACAAATGTGTGAAATATCTAACGATTTTTTGTGGGGCATAACAAAATATACTTCATATTGGGAGGCGGTATTATGACTTACTTGGACATTGGAATTATTGTCGCTTATCTTGTGGGAATGCTGTTAATCGGTATTTATGCAAGCAAAAAACAGAAAGGAATTGATGATTACTATGTTGCCGGAAGGAATGTGGGAGCATTCTCTCTCATGTGCTTATGGATGTCAGCCTGGATTGGAGGAGCATCTGTCATGGGAACCTCGTCCAGAGCCTACGAAATGGGAATTACGGCAATCTGGTATGTAGGCATTATTGCTGTAGGCATCATCGTTTTTGCCTTTGTTATGGTGAAGCCTATCAAACGGCTGGGAGATAAACTGAATAACCTGACCTTCCCGGACTTTATTGAAAACAGATATGATTCAAAAACACGGGCGGCAACCACGGTAACTACGATTCTGGCATATATTGCCTATACAGGAAGTCAGTTTGTAGCCGGCGCCAGTATTCTCAATGTGCTCACCGGATGGAGTCTGCCGATCTGTTTTGTTGTGACAACTTTTGTTATTGTACTGTATACCTCCATCGGAGGTTTTCTGGCGGTAACCTATACGGACCTTGCGCAGATGATTCTGCTGTTCGGAGGGATCGTTTTGCTGGGTGTGCCTCTGGCCATGCATCATGTGAGCACTAACGAATTGTCCTTCTCAACGCTGCCGGCATCTTATTTTGACCTGGGAACCTGGGGATGGCCTACCATTATTGCGCTGGGCATCTCTACCATTTTTTCTTTCTTTACCTCTATGGACAGCTATACCAAGTGCTTTGCGGCAAAAGACGAGAAAGCTGCCAGGAGAGGAACACTCATGGCGGCAGCCTGTGTGATTATTATTGCGCTGTCTTCCACCTATCTGGGACTCACTGCAAAACTTGTACTTCCGGATCTTGCTTCCAGCTCCAACAGCCTGGCAGCTCTGGTTGTAGAGATTTTCCCTGCAGGGGTAAGGGGTCTGGTGCTGGTTGGCATCCTGGCGGCTATTATGTCTACCGGAGATGTATGTGTGCTGACTGCCTCTGCAAATATTACAAGGGATATCTATCAGCGGTATATTAATCCTAAGGTAGAAGAAAAGAAGCTCCTGGTGATGGGAATTGCCAGCTCGTTCTTCATTGGTATCATCAGTGCTGTTTTTGCCTGGTTTAACCAGGACATTATAGACGCCTTGTTTATAGCATTTACCATTAATTCCGCAGGACTATTCCTGCCGACAGTATGCGGGCTGTTCTGGAAACGCTCAAGCTCTAAGGGCGCCTTCCTGTCTGTATTATCTTCGCTGATTATTGTGGTTATATGGTATATAGGCGGTATGGTGAGCAGCAGTCCCATTTTCCAGATCGAAGCACTCTGGCCGGCGTTCGGGATCTCCGCTGTTATCTATCTGACGGTATGCTTAACAGGAAAACAAAGTCCGGAGGAGATACAGAAGGCGGAAGCTTTTATAGCAGCGAAAAATGGCTAATCTAAAAATTACATAAAGATATGTATCAAAAACGGGGGAAGGAAGGCTTGCGGCCTTCCTTTCCGACCCTTGAAAGGAGTGGGGAGAATGAAACTGGTATTGGCAGAATATCCGGAGTCCAGAGACAGAAGTATAGAGGTGGAAAAAAGATACCTGCCGCCGGATACGGAGATTTCCTATGCGGTGGTAGATGAGGGGAACATGGAAGCTTATTATGCAGCTCTGGAGGAGGCAGATGCGGTTCTGACCGGATTTGCACCCTTGGATGAAACTGCAATAGACCGGATGAAGCACTGCAGGATTATTTCCGTGCAGGCAACCGGATGGAATTTCGTGGCAGATGAATATGCTGCGAAAAAAGGGATTGCCGTGTGTGCCGTGGGGGAATACTGCACCCAGGAGGTGGCAGACCATACCATGGCTTTGATGCTGGGCGTGTGCAGGCTTATCCCCTATCATATGCGCAGAGTCAACCAGGACCATGTGTGGGAGATTGAGACACTGAAGGACAGGAAGGTGCAGAGATTCGGTGCCAAAACACTGGGAATCGTAGGATTTGGAAAGATTGGACGGGCTGTGGCCGTCCGGGCACGGGCCTTCGGAATGAAGGTAATTGCCCACGATCCGTATATCGGCAGGGAAACAGCAGAGAGACAGGGGGTAGAGCTGGTAAGTATAGACAGAATTCTGGAAGAGGCAGATGTTATTTCCATTCACATGAATCTTACCAGCGAGAATGAAAACTATTTTAATAAAGAAAAGTTTGATAAGATGAAGCGTCAGCCCTACATCATTAACATGGCCCGTGGGGCAATGATCAATGAGGAGGATCTGGCAGATGCCCTGGATCGTCAGGTGGTATCCGGTGCCGGACTTGATGTCCTGTACAGTGAATCACCGGAACTGGGGACAAGTAAGCTGATTAACAGGGAAAATGTAATCATTACTCCCCACTGCGGTTTCTATTCGGACGATGCCATTGAGGCGTGTGAGAGAATTTCAGTTCAGAACATTACCTATTATATGAACGGAGAGAAGGAGAAAGTATTTAAGATAGTAAATGGTATCTGAGGCGGCGATACAAGAAAAAGAAGCGCAGAACAGCCGGCCGGGAAATGCAGAACAGGCATTTCCCGGCCGGCTGTATTTTCTGCCATGGTGCACAGTGTTTGCCCTGGAACAAGTATAAAATAATTATAAACCACTTGACAAACCAATGTCTCAGTGCTATCTTAAAACCATAGGTATTAGCACTCCACACAAACGAGTGCTAACAACTAAGAAAGGAGCGAAGATATGGGTAGCGATCTGGATGAGAGAAAACTAAAGATCTTGAAAGCAATCATTAAAACTTATCTGGACACCGGCGAACCAGTGGGGTCGCGTACGATTTCCAAGTACACAGACCTGAATCTGAGCTCTGCAACGATTCGAAATGAAATGTCAGATTTGGAAGAACTTGGTTACATTTTACAGCCCCACACCTCGGCTGGCAGGATTCCATCGGACAAAGGGTATCGGCTCTATGTTGATGAGCTGATGCAGGAGAAGGAGGATGAGATTTCCGAGATAAAAGGGATGATGATTGAGAAGACCGACAGGATGGAAAAGGTACTGCAGCAGGTAGTTAAAGTGCTGGCATCTAATACAAATTATGCCACCATGATTTCTACTCCCAGTTATCATCAGAATAAGTTAAAATTTATCCAGCTGTCTAAAGTGGGTGACATGCAGCTTTTGGCAGTAGTGGTAGTGGAAGGGAATATCGTAAAGAATCAGATCCTTGACCTGGAGGAGCCCATGGATGAGGAAACCGTTCTAAAGCTTAATCTTCTTCTGAATACTCAGCTAAACGGTCTGACCATTGATGAAATCAATTTGGGTATGATTCTTGCCATGAAAGAACAGGCAGGCATACACAGTGATGTGGTGGGAAGTGTAATTGATGCTGTGGCCAGTGCAATCCGTTCCGATGAAGATGAGGTTCAGGTTTACACAAGCGGAGCCACGAACATCTTCAAGTATCCGGAATTAAGCGACAGTACAAAGGCCAGCGAGCTGATCTCTACGTTTGAGGAAAAACAGGCGTTGGTTGAGCTGGTTAAGGAGAGTATGTCTGGTGAGGAGAACACCGGAATTCAGGTATATATCGGCAACGAAACGCCTATACAGACCATGAAAGACTGCAGTGTGGTGACCGCTACTTACGAATTAGGAGAGGGAATGCGGGGCACCATAGGGATTATCGGGCCTAAGCGGATGGACTATGAGAATGTAGTAGACAATCTGAAAACGTTAAAAGTGCAATTAGATAATATATTTAAGAAAACATAGAAAGGCGGTATAGATGGTGGCAGAGGAAAAACAGACGGTTGAAGAAGAAGTAACAGAGAAAGAGGCGATGGAACAGGCGGCAGAAGTCCAGGAAGATGATATCCAGGAAAGCCCGGGAGATACTGGTGAGGAAACAGAAGAGGACACCGGGGAATGCGGCTGTGAGGAGTCCGAAGAAGCCAGGGAGACCTGTGAAGAAAAAGAAAAAAAAGGTCTTTTTGGAAAGAAGAAAAAGGACAAAAAAGATCAGAAAATAGAAGAGCTGACAGATCAGCTGAAACGCCAGATGGCGGAATTTGATAACTTCCGGAAACGTACGGATAAGGAAAAGTCAGCCATGTATGAGATCGGGGCAAAAGAGATAATCGAAAAAATGCTCCCGATTGTAGACAATTTTGAGAGAGGCCTGGGAGGGGTTCCTGAGGATAAAAGGGAAGATCCTTTTGTGGAGGGAATGAACAAAATCTACAAACAGATGATGACAGCCTTTGAAGAATTAGGTGTGAAGCCCATAGAGGCAGTGGGCAGTGAGTTTGATCCCAACCTTCACAATGCAGTTATGCATGTGGATGATGAAGAGGCAGGAGAGAATGTGGTTGTAGAGGAATTCCAGAAGGGCTATTTATATAAAGAAAATGTGGTAAGACATAGTATGGTTAAAGTAGCAAACTAGATGCGCGCATAACGTATCTGGATTTATATATAAATAATAACAAAAAAGACTTAGATTCAGGAGGGAATAAATTATGAGTAAAATCATTGGTATTGACTTAGGTACAACAAACAGCTGTGTAGGCGTAATGGAAGGCGGCAAGCCGGTAGTTGTTGCCAACGCAGAGGGAGCAAGAACGACACCATCTGTCGTAGCATTTACAAAAACAGGAGAGAGATTAGTAGGTGAGCCCGCAAAGCGTCAGGCAGTTACCAATGCCGATAAAACCATATCTTCTATTAAGAGACATATGGGAACTGACTTCAGGGTAACCATCGACGACAAGAAATACTCCCCTCAGGAGATTTCTGCTATGATTCTGCAGAAGTTAAAAGCAGACGCAGAGAATTATCTGGGTGAAAAAGTAACGGAGGCAGTTATTACGGTTCCTGCATACTTCAACGATGCTCAGCGTCAGGCAACAAAAGACGCTGGCAAGATTGCAGGCCTTGATGTAAAGCGTATTATCAACGAGCCGACAGCAGCAGCCTTGGCATATGGTCTTGACAACGAGAAAGAGCAGAAAATAATGGTATATGACCTGGGCGGCGGTACGTTTGACGTTTCTATTATAGAAATCGGCGACGGTGTTATTGAGGTTCTGTCTACAGCCGGCAACAACAAACTGGGCGGAGATGACTTCGATCAGATGGTAGCTGACTACATGATCAGTGAATTCAAAAAGGCAGAAGGCGTGGATTTGTCAAACGATAAGATGGCTCTTCAGAGAATTAAGGAAGCTGCAGAAAAGGCGAAAAAGGAGCTTTCCTCTGCAACCACAACCAATATTAACCTGCCGTTCATCACTGCTACCGCTGATGGACCAAAGCATTTCGATATGAACCTTACAAGAGCTAAATTTGACGAACTGACACATGAACTGGTGGAAAAGACGGCAGAGCCCGTGAGAAGAGCTCTTTCCGATGCCGGTCTGACCGCTTCTGAGCTGGGTCAGGTGCTGCTGGTGGGCGGTTCCACACGTATTCCGGCTGTACAGGATAAAGTAAGACAGTTAACCGGCAAAGAGCCAAGCAAGACATTGAATCCGGATGAATGTGTAGCTCTGGGTGCCTCCGTTCAGGGCGGCAAGCTGGCAGGAGATGCCGGCGCAGGCGATATTCTTCTTCTCGATGTAACTCCGCTGTCACTTTCTATCGAAACAATGGGAGGTGTTGCAACCAGATTAATTGAGAGAAATACAACCATTCCTACCAAGAAGAGCCAGATCTTCTCAACCGCTGCAGACAATCAGACAGCTGTTGATATTAACGTAGTACAGGGAGAAAGACAGTTTGCGAAAGACAATAAGTCTCTGGGACAGTTCAGACTGGATGGAATTCCTCCTGCAAGAAGAGGCGTGCCTCAGATTGAAGTAACCTTTGATATTGACGCAAACGGCATTGTAAATGTATCTGCTAAGGATCTGGGAACAGGAAAAGAACAGCATATCACCATTACTGCCGGTTCCAATATGTCAGACTCCGATATCGAAAAGGCCGTAAAAGAGGCTGCTGAGTTTGAAGCTCAGGATAAGAAGAGAAAAGAGGCAATTGATACAAAGAATGACGCCGATGCTTTTGTATTCCAGACAGAGAAAGCCCTGGAGGAAGCTGGCGATAAGATAGACGCGAATGATAAGACAGCGGTGGAGGCTGACTTAAATGCATTGAAAGAGCTTCTGGAGAAAACAAATGTGGAAGAGATGACAGAGGCCCAGGTTGCTGAAATTAAGGCAGGACAGGAAAAATTAATGCAGAGTGCTCAGAAATTATTTGCTAAGATGTACGAGCAGACACAGCAGGCCGGCGGTGCCCAGGCGGGCCCCGGACCAGACGCGGCAGGCGGAGAAGCCGGTTACGATGCAGATGATGTAGTTGACGGCGACTACAGAGAAGTATAATATAGATACGGGTATAGAGTGAGACACAGCGGGACCTGCGAGGACCTGCTGTGTCGCTTCAAGTCAGATAGAAGGGAAACATAAGTATGGCAGATAAGAGAGATTATTATGAGGTTCTGGGCGTGGACAAAGGGGCTGATGAGGCTACCATAAAAAGTGCGTACCGGAAGCTTGCCAAAAAGTATCACCCGGATATGAACCCTGGAGACGCGGAAGCTGAAAAGAAGTTTAAGGAAGCCACAGAAGCCTATGGCGTTTTAAGTGATCCTGAGAAAAGGAGACAGTATGATCAGTTCGGCCATGCTGCCTTCGATCAGGGAGCCGGCGGTGGCGGCGGATTCGGCGGATTTGATTTCGGCGGCGGAGATATGGGAGATATCTTCGGAGATATTTTTGGAGATTTATTCGGCGGCGGACGGAGCAGAAGGCCCAACAACGGTCCCTCCAAAGGGGCAAATGTACGCGCTTCTGTGCGTATTACCTTTGAAGAGGCTGTATTTGGCTGCGAAAAAGAACTGGAATTAACCCTGAAGGATACCTGTTCGAAGTGCAGCGGCAGCGGCGCTAAGCCGGGAACTTCCCCTGAGACTTGTCCGAAATGTAACGGACAGGGGCAGATTGTGTATACACAGCAGTCTATGTTCGGCATGGTACGGAATGTACAGACGTGTCCGGAATGTAATGGTACCGGCAAGGTGATCAAGGAGAAATGTACGGACTGCCGGGGAACTGGTTACATCGCAAACCGCAAGAAGATTCAGGTGTCTGTACCTGCGGGGATTGACAATGGGCAGAGTATTCGCATCCGTGAAAAAGGCGAACCAGGCAAGAACGGAGGCCCCAGAGGGGATCTGTTAGTGGAGGTACAGGTAAGCCGTCATCCTATCTTCCAGCGTCAGGATATGAATATTTTCTCTACCGCGCCTATCACCTACGCTCAGGCAGCCCTGGGAGGAGAGGTGCGTATCAGCACGGTAGACGGGGATATCATGTATGATGTAAAGCCGGGAACGCAAACCGACACGAAGGTGCGGTTAAAAGGAAAAGGCGTGCCCTCTCTGAGGAATAAGTCGGTCCGCGGGGACCACTATGTTACACTGGTGGTGCAGGTGCCCACCAAGCTCAACGAGGAAGCAAAAGAGGCTCTCCGCAAGTTTGATGAAGCCTGCGGCAATAAGCCTGCGGGAAAACCAGCAGAAAAGAAAAAGAAAGGCTTTATGGAAAAACTGAAAGAAAGTCTGGAAGAATAAATGCAGGGGTACAGTCTGACAGGCTGTACCTTTTTTTGCTCGGAGACGGAATGCGGTCGTATTTTGTTTCAGGTGGTGCTATAATAGTCTTATAGGTGAGCAGAAGGAGGTTTTATCCATGACAAGAGAACTGAAAGGCGGCCATATCGGCCTGATGACAAATGATATGGAAGGGACATTAAAATGGTACACCGAGACACTGGGATTCCGGAAAACAGGGGAATTTGTGGCTCCTGACGGAGCTGCTATCTGCTTTATCCGGAACGGGGAGATTACCTATGAATTAATCCAGCCGCCGGTTGAGCTTCCCCAGGAAGCCTGCAGTAAGGTGGATCACTACTGTTTTGAATCAAAAGATATTGAAAAGGATTTTGAAGAGTGCAAAGAGAAAGGCTGCCGCTTTACCACAGACGGTATTATGGAGGCCCCCTTCTGGGAAAAGGGGATCCGCTTTTTTAAGATTGCCGGCGCATCCGGAGAGGAATTGGAATTCTGCCAGATTTTATAAAAAAGATTTGACTTTTATATCTGAGAGAAGATATAATTAAATGCAGTATCAGAACTCTTATAAGACTTTATTCTGAAGTCTTTAGGAGTTCTTTTTATGGAGAGAATACGGAAGGATATAAAAAAATGAGTTTTTCACTTGTACTTGGCCAGATGGTTATGATATTTATTCTTATGATGATAGGCTTTTTCTTTTTTAAGCAAAAGCTGGTGAGTGAACAGGCTGCAAAGGATATTTCGGTGATGGTTGTAAATCTGTGCAGCCCTGTTCTTCTAATAAGCAGTGTCTCCAGGGAATCCTCCGTCACTCAGCATAATGTACTCGTCTTTACTATTGTCACGGTTCTGTCCTTTGCCGTACTGATTCTGCTGGGACATTTGATATCTGCTCTTCTTTTGGTCCCCAAGCCGAGAAAAAGTGATTATATGATGATGACTATATTCGGCAACGTGGGGTTTATCGGTATTCCTGTGGTCTCCGGACTTCTGGGACAGGATGCTCTGATCTATGTGGCAATCTATAATCTGGCTTTTAACATTCTGATCTATACATACGGAATCTACATTATCAGAAAGGATATGGAAGGCGAACAGGGCGGGTTCCGTCTGAAATCCTGTATTAATCCGGGAACCATAGCCAGCCTGATTACCATTATCATTTTCTGGTTTCATATACCGGTTCCCAATGTGGCCGCCCAGCTGCTGAACTATGCCGGGCAGCCTGCTACTTTTTTATCTTTGTTTGTGATAGGAACCTCACTGGCGCAGATGAATCTGCGGGAGGTGGTTTCCGATGTAAGGCTTTTGCTGTTTACCCTTCTGCGTTTTGTGGCGGTGCCTATTTTAGCGGTGCTGATCTCTAAGCTAGTGTTAAAAGATGAGATGATGCGGGGGGTTCTGGCACTTATGATTGCCGTGCCGGTGGGTAATCTTCCGGCGATGCTGAACAAACAATTCGGGAAAGATGATTCCGTGGTAGCAAAAGGCATTGTCTACACTACAGTTTTATCAGTTTTGACAATAACTGTAACCTGTATGTTCCTGTAAGAAAGGCTATACATTTGCCCTGTTTTATGATAAAACAGAAAGTAGGCGAAAAGTACGGATAAAGAAAGAGGTATTATATGAAATGGAATAAATTCACTGTTAAAACAACCACAGAGGCTGAGGATCTTGTCATCTCGGCACTGGTAGATCTGGGAATTGAAGGGGTGGAGATTGAGGACAAGCAGCCGCTGACGGAAGAGGACAAACAGCGGATGTTTGTGGATATTCTGCCTGACTTTCCGGAGGATGACGGGGTCGCGTATCTGAGCTTTTATCTGGAGGAGGATGCAGACACAAGTTCTGTTCTGGAACGTGTAAAGAGAGAACTGGAGGACATGCGCGCTTATACGGATATCGGAGAGGGAAGCATTGCTGCAAGCCAGACGGAAGATAAAGACTGGATAAATAACTGGAAGGAATATTTTAAACAGTTTTATGTGGATGATATTCTCATTATACCCTCCTGGGAAAAGGTGAAGGAAGAGGACAAGGATAGGCTGATCATCCACATAGATCCCGGGACTGCTTTTGGAACGGGGATGCACGAGACCACGCAGCTGTGTATCCGGCAGCTGAAAAAATATGTGACAGAAGAGACAGAGCTTCTGGATGTGGGGACAGGCAGCGGTATTCTGTCTATTGTGGCACTGAAGCTGGGGGCGAAGCATGCGGTAGGAACTGATCTGGATCCCTGTGCTGTGCCGGCAGTAGAAGAAAACAAAGAGGCAAATAATATCCCGACAGACGCATTTACCATGATGATCGGGAATCTGATAGACGACAGAGCAACCCAGGATGCCGTAGGGTATGAAAAATATGACGTTGTCACGGCGAATATCCTGGCCGATGTGCTGGTTCCCCTGACCCCTGTTATTATAAACCAGATGAAACAGGGGGGGATTTACATTACCTCAGGCATTATTGAGGACAAAGAAGCAGTTGTGGTAAATGCGGTGAAGGAAGCCGGCCTGGAAGTGCTGGAGGTAACCCGCCAGGGAGAGTGGGTATCCGTGACAGCCAGAAAGAATTAGGTGGGAATATGCATCGTTTTTTTGTAGAGCCTGAACAAGTAGGCCAAGAGGAGATTACCATCATAGGAAATGATGTGAATCATATGAAAAATGTGCTCCGTATGAAGCCTGGAGAAATCATTGGGATCAGCGACGGCTCCGGCATTGAGTATACTTGTGAGATCCTGGAGCTGAACAAAGAGGTAAAGACTAAAATTCTCACATGCCTGGATGCAAGAAGAGAACTGCCGTCCAGAATTACACTGTTCCAGGGACTGCCAAAGTCTGACAAGATGGAATGGATCATTCAGAAAGCGGTAGAACTGGGGGTGTATGAGATAATTCCGGTGGCTACAAGAAATACGGTGGTTAAGCTGGATAAAAAGAAGGAAGAGAATAAGAGGAAGAGATGGCAGGCAATAGCTGAGAGTGCGGCCAAGCAGTCTAAGCGGCTATATATCCCCCGGGTGGGAGCACTTATGTCTTTTCCCCAGGCGGTGAAAAGGGCCTGTGATATGGAGGTAAGACTGATCCCTTATGAACTGGCTGAGAATATGGCTGAGACAAGAGAGATCATTGCCGGAATACGTCCCGGCCAGTCAGCGGCTGTCTTTATCGGGCCAGAGGGAGGATTCGGGGAAGAAGAGATCGCCATGGCCATGGAGGCCGGAATGCAGCCTATTACCCTGGGAAAACGGATCCTGCGGACGGAAACGGCGGGAATTGCAGTACTGTCTGTTCTGATGTTTACCCTGGAAGGGGAACCGGCGGCAGCTGAAAAAAGCAGGGAGTGACAGGAACGTGGGGTGAAACTTGGAGGAAATAAAATGGAAGCTTATTTAGATAATTCAGCTACTACCAGATGCTATGAGAGTGTCAGGGATGTGGTGGTGAAGACGATGATGACTGATTACGGGAATCCCTCTGCCATGCATGCCAAGGGAGTAGAGGCAGAACAGTATGTAAAGAACGCAGCCCAGAGGGCAGCCAGGGCTATGAAGGTACAGGAAAAAGAAATATATTTTACTTCCGGGGGGACGGAGTCCGACAATTGGGCCCTGATCGGTGCGGCCATGGCGAATCAACGGCAGGGAAAGCACATTATCACCACGGCAGTAGAGCATCCGGCGGTATCAGCTCCCCTGGCCTATCTGGCAGAGCAGGGATTCCAGGTAACTGTACTGCCGGTGAACCGGATGGGGATAATATCCCTAAAGGATCTGGAGGACGCCCTCCGGGAGGACACCATTCTGGTGTCTACTATGTTTGTGAATAACGAAATAGGCTCCCTGCAGCCTGTGGAAGAAATCGGAAAGCTGTTAAAAGATAAGGCGCCGGGGGCAGTATATCATGTGGATGCTATACAGGCTTTCGGCAAATACCGTATATTCCCCAAAAAACTGGGGGTGGATCTGCTGGCGGTGAGCGGTCATAAGATTCACGGCCCGAAGGGGACCGGCATTTTATATATCAATGAGAAATGCAGGATACGCCCTCTGATACTTGGAGGAGGGCAGCAGAAGAATATGCGGTCCGGAACAGACAATGTTCCGGGGATTGCAGGACTGGGAGCTGCCGTGGAAGAAATATACCGGGACTTTGACCGTAAAATCGCAAAGCTGTATGAGCTGAAGGCATATTTCAGGGGACAGCTGGAAGGGATTCCGGATGTGGTGATCCACGGCATGGACACACAGCAGGGTGCTCCCCATATTGTAAATGCAAGCTTTCTGGGAGTCCGCAGCGAAGTCCTTCTCCATACACTGGAGGAAAAGGGGATATATGTATCTGCGGGGTCTGCCTGTTCCGCACATAAGCGGACGGGGAGCCCAACCTTGTCGGCAATGGGAGCGTCAAAAGCGGAAATGGAATCTGCGGTGCGCTTCAGCTTCTCAGAATTTACCACGCAGGAAGAACTGGAGTATTGTCTGGAGGCCCTCAGGGAAGCCGTTCCCATGCTTCGCAGATATGCCCGTTATTAATAAAGGAGAATACTATGTTTAAAGCATTTTTGATTAAATACGCAGAGATTGGAATCAAGGGAAAAAACAGATATCTTTTTGAGGACGCTCTGGTAGCCAGGATAAGGCAGGTGCTCAGGGAAGTAGAGGGGACGTTTAACGTAACCAAGGAACAGGGGCGTATCTATGTCTTTGCAGAGGGTGCGTTTGACTATGAGGAGACTGTGGAGGCTCTGAAGCGGGTGTTTGGAATCTTCGGAATCTGTCCGGTTGTGGTGCTGGAGGATAACGGCTATGAGGAACTGGCAAAAGAGGTTGTCTCTTATATGGACCGCATGTACCCAGATAAGAAGAAAAGCTTCAAGGTCAATGCCAGAAGGGCAAAGAAAAGCTATCCTCTCAACTCTATGGAGCTGAACTGCGAACTGGGAGGGGCTGTTCTGGACGCATTTCCGTCTATGCGGGTGGATGTGCACCATCCGGAGATTATGCTGAATGTGGAAATCCGCAGTAAGATTTATATATATTCAGAGATTATCCCCGGGCCGGGAGGAATGCCCATTGGAACCAACGGGAAGGCAATGCTGCTTCTCTCCGGGGGAATTGACAGTCCGGTAGCGGGCTATATGATCTCCAAAAGAGGGGTGAAAATTGATGCTGTATACTTTCATGCGCCTCCCTATACCAGTGAGCGAGCCAAGCAGAAGGTAGTAGACCTTGCCCGCCTGGTAGCCAGGTACAGCGGTCCCATTCAACTGCATGTGGTGAACTTTACAGATATTCAGCTCTACATCTATGAAAAGTGCCCTCACGATGAGCTGACTATTATAATGAGACGCTATATGATGAAGATTGCGGAGCATTTTGCCGGGGAGAACGGATGCCTGGGACTGATTACAGGGGAGAGCATCGGACAGGTGGCCAGTCAGACCATGCAGAGTCTGGCAGCTACGAATGAAGTCTGCACTCTGCCGGTGTACCGCCCTGTGATTGGATTTGACAAACAGGAGATCGTGGATGTATCTCTGAAGATTGGCACGTATGAGACTTCTATCCTTCCCTACGAGGACTGCTGCACCATTTTTGTGGCAAAACACCCGGTTACCAAACCGAATCTTAATATTATAAAGCGCTCAGAAAAGAATCTGGAGGAAAAGATTGAGGCTCTCATGGAAGAGGCGATCCGTACCACAGAAGTGATTTCCGTAGAATAATGCGGGGATACAGACAGAAAAAAACGGCCTCTGCAATGCAGGGCCGCATTCTGTTTTGTCTGTTCTCTGGTTTGTATAGAGCAGAGAAATTAAATCATGTAAGGTTTTAAAGTCTCTAAAATAGTATCCAAAGGTCCTTCATTTGCGTGGATATTCAAATCGATCGGCTTGGATAAATCTAAGCTGAAAATACCCATAATTGATTTAGCGTCGATTACGTATCTTCCGGATACTAAATCAAAATCAAAGTCAAACTTAGTAATGTCGTTAACAAATGATTTTACTTTATCGATAGAATTTAATGAGATCTGAACAGTTTTCATTGGAATCCCTCCCTTATGTATTAGTACTGTTTACAGGGATAATCTTACCGTCTATACTGGGAAAAGTCAAGATGAAAACATACAAAGATGAAAAGCAGGATTCGTCAAGTCGCATAATAAATGGAAAATGTTAGGAATAGAAAATATGGAAAAAAAAGTTGCCCTGCACAACCTGGGCTGTAAAGTAAATGCATATGAAACAGAGGCTATGGAGCAGATGCTGGAGGAGGCGGGATACCAAATCGTGCCTTTTGCTCCAGGGGCAGATATTTATATTATCAACACCTGTACTGTGACTAATATAGCCGACCGCAAATCCCGGCAGATGCTTCACAAAGCCAAGAAAATGAATCCGGATGCCATTGTAGTGGCAACGGGATGTTATGTACAGGTGGGAAAAGAAAGGCTGAAAAAAGATGACGCCATTGACCTGGTGGTGGGCAATAATAAGAAAAAGGATCTTCTGTCGATTCTGGACGCCTATATCCAGGGGAAGGCTGGGGACGGGGATGAAGTTCTGGATATGAAGGAGGCACTGGAGTATGAAAATCTTCAGCTTTCTCAGACCGGTGAGCATACCAGAGCCTATCTCAAGGTTCAGGATGGATGCAATCAATTCTGCAGCTACTGTATCATCCCCTATGCCAGAGGCAGGGTCAGAAGCAGAAACAAGGAAGAGGTTTTGGCTGAGGTAAACCGTCTGACGGCCAACGGGTATCAGGAATTTGTTCTGACCGGTATCCACCTGAGTTCCTACGGGATCGACTGCGGGGACAGTCTGCTGTCTCTGATACAGGCCGTACACAGTATAGAAGGCGTAAAGCGTATCCGGCTGGGTTCCCTGGAGCCGCGGATTATAACGGAGGATTTTGCCCGGGCACTGGCGGACATGCCCAAGATATGCCCTCATTTTCATCTCTCCCTGCAGAGCGGCTGTGATGAGACGCTGAGGCGGATGAACCGTCGGTACAGTGCCGGGGAGTACCGGGAAAAATGCGGGCTTTTGCGGCAGGTATTTGATAACCCTGCCCTGACTACAGATGTGATCGTGGGATTTCCGGGAGAGACAGAAAAAGAATTTCAGGAGTCCCGGGAGTTTATAGACGGCATTCGGTTCTACGAGACACATATTTTTAAATATTCCAGGAGAGAGGGAACCCGGGCGGCGGTTATGGAGAACCAGATTCAGGAAGCCGTAAAAGCACAGAGAAGCAGGGATTTAATTGCGCTGGGAGAACTGCACCAGAGGGAATATATGGAATCCTTTTTGGGAAAAGAAGTGGAAATTTTGTTTGAGGAAACAGTAAGTATCCAGGGGAAGAGCTTCTGGACCGGTCATACAAGGGAATACATCCGGGCAGTGGCAGAGACAGATCAGGACTTGGAGAATGTGATAGCCAGGGGAACCGTTCGCGGTTTTTCGACAAAAGATACAATTATTTGTGAAATATAGTAGAAAATATCCATTGAATTCTGTGTAGTTTTATATTAGAATAAAAGAAAGTTTAGGTAAGGGCGTGAAAATATGGCAAACAATAATATTAGCAATACACAATATTTCAAAGTAAAAACAGAACCGGAGATCCAGGTAAAAGAGATTCTGGATCTGGTATATAATGCGATGGACGAGAAAGGTTACAATCCGGTTAACCAGATCGTTGGCTACATTATGTCCGGAGATCCCACTTATATTACCAGCCACAAAGGTGCCAGAAGCATGATTATGAAGGTGGAAAGAGATGAGCTGGTTGAAGAGCTCCTCAAGGAGTATATCAAGAATAAATCCTGGAAACGAGATTAATCTATGAGAATTATGGGACTTGATTACGGTTCAAAAACCATAGGGGTAGCTGTCAGTGACCCCTTAGGTTTGACTGCCCAGGGAATCGAAACCATTCATCGCAAGGACGAGAATAAGCTTCGCAAGTCCCTGGCGCGGATTGAAGAATTGGTACGTGAATATGAAGTAGAAACCATTGTGTTAGGCTTTCCTAAAAATATGAATAATACCGTTGGGGACAGGGCTGTCAAATCTCTTGAGCTAAAAGATGTTCTGGAGAGAAGGACAGGCCTGCCTGTTGTGATGTGGGATGAAAGGCTGACGACAGTGGAGGCGAATCGGACGCTGATGGAGAGCGGGGTTCGCAGGGAAGACCGCGGCAAATATGTGGACAAGCTTGCCGCTGTATTTATTTTGCAGGGATATTTAGATTCCCTTAGCTAAAACTTAATATTGTGAAGAAAGGATGTCAGGTATGGAGACCATTATATTTGACGGAGACGACGGGATTCAGCTGGAATTCGGTATTCTGGAACAGACAAGAGTAAACGGACATAACTATCTTCTGGTAGTAGATCCGGACGAGGAAGACGAAGAAGAAGGAAGCGAGGCTTATATCCTGAAGGATATCTCTGAGGAAGAGGACGAAGAGGCCTGCTATGTATTCGTAGAGGACGACACGGAGTATGACGCCGTGTTTAAAGTTTTTGAAACTATGTTAGAAGATGTTGAATTTGTGAAATAATAATAAGTGAACAATGCACTTTATTCTACGTAAAAGTGAAGGTAAGAGGTGAGAACGTGACAGACAGCCAAGAGTTTGCAGAGATTTTAAGAAAAAACGGGTTGAAAGTAACCAACCAGAGACTACGGATATTGGAAGTGCTGGCTGGCTGTCCCGATCGGCACCTGACAGCAGAAGAAATTTATGATCTGGTAAAAGCAGAATTTCCTGAGATAGGACTTGCTACGGTTTACCGGACCATTCAGATTTTATTAGATTTGCATTTAATTGATCGGATTAATCTGGATGATGGATGTGTGCGGTATGAGATTGGCCAGGATAAAGGCCGGGACAGACACCACCACCACCATCTGATTTGTATATCGTGCGGAAAGATTATCTCACTGGAAGATGACTTTCTGGAACAATTAGAGGAGCATATCAGGGATTCCCTTGGGTTTACCGTAACGGATCACGAGGTGAAGCTTTTTGGATATTGCAGAGATTGTACGAAAGAACAGAATAAAGTAGAATGAGGTGCCAATTATATCATATGACGGAGGAATCATTTTGAAAAAAAAGAATAATGGCACAAGCTTGAAAATAATACCCCTGGGCGGGCTGGAACAGATTGGTTTAAATATGACTGCCTTTGAATACGAGGACAGCATTGTGGTAGTTGACTGCGGACTTTCTTTTCCGGAGGATGATATGCTGGGAATCGACCTTGTGATCCCGGACGTGACGTATCTGAAGGATAATATTCAGAAGGTAAAAGGATTTGTGATTACCCATGGGCATGAGGATCATATAGGGGCGCTGCCCTATATATTAAAAGAAATTAACGTTCCTATCTATGCGACAAAGCTTACCATAGGACTGATAGATAATAAATTAAAAGAGCACAACCTGCTGAAAACAACCAAGAGAAAAGTGATCAAACACGGACAGTCCATCAATCTGGGGGCTTTCCGCATTGAATTTATTAAGACAAACCACAGCATCCAGGATGCATCTGCTCTGGCCATCTACTCCCCCGCGGGGATCGTGGTGCACACAGGCGACTTTAAAGTGGATTATACGCCGGTGTTCGGGGATGCTATTGACCTGCAGAGGTTTGCCGAGATCGGAAAGAAGGGCGTGCTTGCTCTTATGTGTGACAGTACCAACGCGGAACGGCCGGGATTTACCATGTCGGAGCGCACCGTGGGACGCACCTTTGACAATATATTTTCAGAACACAAGAATACCAGGATTATCATTGCCACGTTTGCGTCCAATGTAGACAGGGTGCAGCAGATTATTAATTCTGCTTATAAGTTCGGCAGAAAAGTGGCGGTAGAGGGACGCAGCATGGTAAACGTTATTACCACAGCTTCTGAACTGGGCTATCTGAAGATCCCGGACAAAACGTTGGTTGAGATTGATCAGATTAAGAATTACCCGGATGAGCAGATGACGCTGATTACCACCGGCAGCCAGGGAGAATCTATGGCGGCTCTGTCCCGTATGGCAGCCAGTATTCATAAAAAGGTATCTATAAAACCAGGTGATACTATTATATTCAGCTCGAATCCCATCCCCGGGAACGAAAAGGCAGTATCAAAGGTAATCAACGAACTTGGGATGAAAGGGGCGGATGTTATCTTCCAGGATGCTCATGTATCAGGACACGCCTGCCAGGAAGAAATTAAACTGATCTATTCTCTGGTGAAGCCCAAGTATGCTATACCGGCGCATGGGGAATACCGTCACCTTAAGGCACAGGCTAAGGTGGTTGAGCAGCTGGGGATAGATAAGGACAATATTTTTATTCTGTCTTCAGGAGATGTTCTGGAGGTAAGCGATGACAAGGCGGAAGTGACGGGAAAAGTGCATACAGGAAGTATCCTGGTAGACGGCCTTGGCGTGGGAGATGTAGGAAATATTGTGCTCAGAGACCGCCAGCATCTGGCTGAGGACGGCATCATTATCGTAGTTCTCACCCTGGAGAGAAGGAGTAATCAGCTGCTTGCTGGTCCGGATATTGTGTCCAGAGGATTTGTCTATGTAAGGGAATCGGAGGACCTGATGGGAGAGGCCAGAGTTGTTGTGGAAGATGCCCTGGACGTTTGTCTGGATAAAAGAATCTCCGATTGGGGCAGAATAAAAGGAGTCATCAAGGATTCCCTTGGTGAATTTGTATGGAAACGCACAAAGAGAAGACCGATGATCCTGCCCATTATTATGGAGGCTTAGAGGTGATAAAATGAGTTTGATAGAAACCTGTACGGAAAGGCTGGCAGCAGCCATCCGCACCGGTGATGTTTATAAACGCTACAAAAAGGCGCTGGATGAACTGAAGCTGATGCCGGAAGAAAAAGCAAAAATGGATGAATTGCGAATTCTGAACTATCGTATGCAGAATGAGGAAAAGGACATTGATCTGTACGAGGCCATTGATCAGGTGGCGGAGCGTATGGATGAACTGCTGGAGATCCCTCAGGTGAGAGAGTTCCTTTTGGCGGAACAGGCCCTCTGCAGGCAGCTGCAGAATATAAATGCAACGATTCACCAGGGGATTGAAATCGACGTGCCGGATCTGTAAAAGTAAGGAGAATGTTATGGCTAATAGAATGAGAGACGATGGACATGGAGTAGCTATCGCAGGTGGGTTTTTCAGAATTCTTCTGTATGTCTGTGTGATATTCGCAATCATATATGTAGGTAAAACTGCTTACAGCTTTGGATACGATATCTTTAATCAGGTACCTGTGTCTCAGGGGGAGGGAAAGGATGTTACTGTGGTGGTAAAAGACGGAACATCTGTATACAAAATAGGTAAAATCCTGAAAAATAAGGGACTGATTGATGATGCGAAGGTTTTTGTGGTACAGGAAAAGCTGTCAAACTATAAGGATAAACTGCAGGCCGGGACTTACATTCTGAACACGTCCCAGACCGCAGATGAGATGATGGCGATTCTGGCCCGTGAGAATACGGAAGGCCAGCCTGAACAGGAAGACAAAGAGGAAGGCGGCACAAAGGACGAGGCGGACAAGACTGCGGACGAGAATCTGGAAAAAGTAAGCCAGGATCCTCAGGACGGAGACGATACCCAGGGCGGTGAAGGCGACTCTGGGGAAGAGGGGGCTGAAGAAGGCCAGGAATAAGCAGGATGGGAGACTGACAGATGATTGTAGAGGAGAGAATGGCTGCCTATATAAATTCCCTGGACAGAGGGAATACCCCATTTTTGGACCAGCTTGAGATAGAGGCGGTCCAGAATCGTGTCCCGATTATCCGTAGGGAGATGCAGAGCTTTTTAAAGGTGCTGCTTCTGTCCCTTCGCCCTCTGAACATATTGGAAGTAGGGACTGCGGTAGGGTTTTCCGCGCTTTTGATGAGCGAATATGCTCCACAGGGCTGCCGGATTACAACCATAGAAAATTATGACAAACGAATTCCCATAGCCAGAGAGAATTTCAAAAAGGCAGGAAAAGAGGATGTGATTACTCTTTTGGAGGGTGATGCGGCAGATATACTGAGAGATCTTGATGATAGGTATGATCTGATATTTATGGATGCTGCTAAGGGTCAATATATTCACTTTCTTCCTGAGATTCTCAGGCTTCTGCGCACTGGAGGAGTCCTGCTCTCAGACAATGTGCTTCAGGACGGAGATATCATTGAATCCCATTTTGCCGTGGAGAGGAGAAACCGGACCATCTATAAACGGATGCGGGAGTATCTCTATACATTGAAACATCATGAACAATTGGAAACTGCCATCCTTCCTCTGGGGGATGGCGTAACTATGAGCACAAAAATTAAATGAGTGATAATGCAATGAAAAAACCAGAATTATTAGTGCCTGCCAGCAGTCTGGAGGTATTGAAAATAGCCGTGATATACGGTGCGGATGCGGTGTATATCGGAGGGGAAGCCTTCGGACTGAGGGCAAAGGCTAAGAACTTTTCCATGGATGAAATGAAAGAGGGCATACAGTTTGCCCATGATCATGACGTAAAGGTTTATGTGACAGCCAATATCCTGGCTCATAACCATGATCTGGAAGGGATCCGCTCATACTTCCGGGAGCTTAGGGAAATCAGACCGGATGGGCTTATAATAGCCGATCCCGGTGTGTTTATGATCGCCGGGGAAGTATGTCCTGAGATCGAGCGGCATATCAGCACCCAGGCGAATAACACCAATTACGAGACCTATCTGTTCTGGCATAGGCTGGGAGCAAAACGGGTGGTATCGGCCAGAGAACTGTCTCTGGAGGAGATCAGGGGGATTCGCAGCCGGATTCCAGAGGAACTGGAGATTGAGACCTTTATACACGGTGCAATGTGCATCTCCTATTCCGGGAGGTGTCTGCTCAGCAATTACTTTACCGGACGGGATGCCAATCAGGGAGCCTGTACCCATCCCTGCCGGTGGAAATATTCCATTGTGGAGGAGACAAGGCCAAATGAATATATGCCTGTCTACGAGAATGAACGGGGTACTTATATCTTCAATTCAAAAGATCTCTGTATGATTGAACATATGGAGGATGTACTTACCTGCGGAATCGACAGCTTAAAGATAGAGGGCCGGATGAAGACAGCCCTCTATGTTGCAACCGTAGCCAGAACCTACAGGAAAGCAATTGATGATTATTTTTCAGATCCCGCTTTGTACCGGGAACATATGCCTTGGTACCGGGAGCAGATCTCTAACTGTACGTACCGTCAGTTCACCACAGGTTTTTTCTACGGAAAGCCTGATTCTGATACCCAGATTTATGACCAGAATACGTATCTGAAAGAGTATACGTATCTGGGATATGTGGAAGGAGTGGATGGCCGCGGGCTCTGCCGGATTACCCAGAGAAATAAATTCTCTGTAGGGGAAACCATTGAAGTCATGAAACCGGACGGCAGAAATATTTCTGTGCAGGTCAGATCCATTCTGGATGAGGAGGGCAGTCCCCGGGAAAGTGCTCCCCATCCAAAAGAGGTGTTATATCTTGATCTGGGAATAGAACTGGATCCATACGATATCTTAAGACGGCAGGAAGAATCTGCGTAATTTCAGAAGGGCATTTTTTTCTATTCTAGAGACGTAAGAGCGGCTGATATTCAGCCGCTTTGCTATTTCCCGCTGGGTATACTCTTCCTCTCCAAACAGGCCATAGCGAAGCTTTACCACCTCGTATTCTCTGGGGGTCAGAACAGACTCAATCAGCTCATATAATTTTTTTACATCTTCTTTGAATGTATAGGTATCTACTACATCTACCGGAACATTTTCTATAATGTCCAGCAGATGAATTTCATTGCCTTCCTTATCTGTGCCAATGGGTTCATAGAGGGAGACTTCTTTGGACGTCTTTTTGCGGGAGCGGAGCATCATCAACAGCTCATTGTCAATACACCTGGCCGCATAGGTAGAAAGCCTGTTGGCTTTATTGCTGTCAAAAGTTTGTATTGCCTTGATGAGCCCTACGGTTCCTATGGAAATCAAGTCATCCAAATCTTCATCTATTCCCTGATACTTCTTCACAACATGTGCAACAAGACGTAAATTTCGTTCGATAAGAACATTTTTAGCTTCCAAGTCGCCCCCCTGGTATCTCTGAAGATAATATTTCTCCTCTTCTACGGTAAGGGGCTTAAGAAATGTCTTCAAAAAGGTTACCTCAAAGGGATTTGTTTATAGTCTATGTGAGAGAAGAAGATTTTGTGCTTTTCCATCTGAAAAGGGCGAAAAAGGGGACGTGTTCTTTCTAGAAAGAACACGTCCCAAAATAGGATCGGCCTGTCCCAAAATGAGTATGACCTGTCCCCAACGGGGTTTTAGCTTTGTTTATCCTGCTGATAAGCTACCAGTACAATGTCTTTGTCTGTCTTCTGACTGATTTCCTGTTCCAGACGGTTGATCATGGAATTATCGGACTCAGTAATATCTGCCACCTGGTATCCTGAATATTCTTTTTTATCCATTTGAAACACCTCCTTTTGATGTAGTATGTGAAAAAAGAGGTAAAATTATGTTTTTAATTTCAAGGTGCAATTGACATGGCATAAATTTTGTGACAAAATATAAGAACCTTTTATTTAAACTTCTGTATTTTCGGGACACTTCGTCCAAGTTTATCCTTTACTAATCATTACTATAGAAAATAATAAGTTTCTTTCTTTTTGTCTCTGCGTTTCTGCAGCAGGCATATCTTTTTCTGTTCAGATTTGTCAAAGAAATATTTCCAAGGTATAAGTGAATTGTATTTGAGCCTGTGGAAAGGCTCGGAGAGGAGTTAAGTATGTTCAGCAGTGTATTGTCGGCAGCTATTATGGGAGTAGAATGTTTTCCGGTAAGGGTGGAGGCAGATGTGAGTGACGGGCTTCCTATGTTTAATATGGTGGGATATCTTACTTCCCAGGTGCGGGAGGCTCAGGACAGAGTGAAGACTGCTATGCGCAATATGGGGATTGCGCTTCCCCCAAAAAGGGTGACGATTAATCTGTCGCCTGGTGATCTGCGAAAGGATGGCCCCGCCTTTGACCTGCCTATTGCGGCAGCCATCCTGACTGCTCTTGGGTATCTGGAGGAGGTCATGGTAAAGGATGTTTTGATTGTAGGAGAATTGAGTCTGGACGGCTCCGTACACCCGGTATCCGGCATTCTGGCTATGGTGGATAAAGCGAAGGAGATGGGCTGCAGGGCCTGTGTACTTCCAAAGGAAAACTGGAGAGAGGGTCAGATTATCCAGGGAATACCAGTAGCCGGCGTCAGCACCTTAAGAGAAACCATAGAAATGCTTCGCAGCGGCGATTTTGAGCGTTTTCAGCTAGAAAATCCTGTCGGTGAGGTATTTTACCGGGAACCGGAATATTCTCTTGATTTTGATGAAATACAGGGACAGGAGGCTGTGAAAAGGGCGGCGGTTGTGGCTGCTGCAGGATTTCACAATTTCTTGATGATAGGTCCCCCCGGGGCAGGAAAGACAATGGTGGCAAGACGGCTCCCTACGATTATGCCTCAGCCGTCTCTGGAAGAATGCATAGAGATATCAAGAATTTACAGTATTGCAGGCCTTCTCCCGGCCGACAGCCCTCTGATGGCTGCCCGCCCCTTCCGGGCGCCCCATCATACGCTTTCTCCCCAGGCTTTGGCCGGAGGAGGCAGAATTCCTCGTCCGGGAGAAATTACTTTGGCTCACAGGGGGATTCTTTTCCTGGATGAATTGACAGAGTTCTCCAGAGTCAGCCTGGAGATTCTAAGGCAGCCTCTGGAAGACAGACAGATCTCAATCGCAAGGGCAATGGGGAGCTTCTGCTTTCCTGCCAATTGTATGGTGGTTGCTGCCATGAATCCATGCGGCTGCGGCTATTTCCCGGATATGAACCGCTGTACCTGCCGGCCTGGGGACATCAGTAAATACCTTCGGAAGATCAGCGGCCCTCTTTTGGATCGGATGGATATCTGTGTGGAGGCAGGAGCAGTGGAGTATCAGGATATTGCGGTAAAACGAAAAAAGGGGCCGTCCTCTGCTGAACTTCGTAAAGAGATTACAAGGGTACATAAGACGCAGGAGGAGAGGTTTCGGGGGACAGAGATACGTTTCAACTCACAAATTCCCGGCTCAGAACTTGAAACCTACTGTCCTGTGGAAAAGCAGGGCAGAGAACTTTTAGAAAAAGCGTATAAAAAGATGAATTTTAGTATCAGGGGCTATCATAGAATCTTAAAAACAGCCCGTACGATAGCAGATTTAGAGGGAGAAGAAATTCTTTTAAAAAGCCATATCAGTGAGGCAATCTGTTACAGGAAGGCTGACAAGAAATATTGGAAAATTTAATTGCCAAAGTAAAGAGAGGATATACCGCCATGTTCCCAGAGGCAGAGAGAAAAGGGACCTGGGGTATAAAAATCAGAATAGGAGGAATTATGGAGAATACGGGAGAAAAAGAAGTTATCTGTTATCATAAACTTCACAGGGAGTATCCCAGGCGCCTGCTGCATTACGTTGATATGCCGCCCCGGCTGTTTGTAAGAGGAGTGCTACCCAGAGAGGACAGGGCCACCGTGGCCATTGTAGGGGCGAGAATGTGCAGCTATTATGGTCAGGTGCAGGCGTTTGAATATGCAAAAGCTCTGAGTCAGGCTGGGGTTCAGATTATTAGCGGCATGGCCCGGGGGATAGACGGCCATGCGCACCGGGGAGCACTGGCGGGAGGAACCCCGACTTTTGCTGTTCTTGGCTGCGGCGTAGATATCTGCTATCCCAGGTCAAATTATGATTTATACAAAAAAATCCCTGAACAGGGAGGGCTGCTGTCAGAACTCCCGCTGGGATATGAACCCCTGCCCCGGAATTTTCCTCTTCGAAACCGTATAATCAGCGGGCTGGCGGACCTGGTGCTGGTTATAGAGGCAAAAGAGAAAAGCGGCTCTTTGATTACCGCGGACTTTGCACTGGAGCAAGGGAAGACAGTATATGCCCTGCCGGGCCGTGTGAGCGATGAGCTAAGCTATGGATGCAACCGCCTGATAGAGCAGGGGGCGGGAATTGCCTGTTCTGTGGAAAGCCTGTTGGAAGAACTGGGAATTTCCCCGGGAAAAAGCGACAAATTGCTAATAAAATCACAAATAAGACTTGAAAGTCAGAAAAATATGGTGTATAGTTGTCTGGATTTACAGCCCCAGAATCTGAATCAATTATTAGAAAAAATACCTCTGTCTCCAGAGGAAGTTATGGGGATTCTTCTGGAACTTCAGCTAGAGGAACTAATAGTGGAACCGATGAAAAACTATTATGCCAAAATAAAATAAATGAAATGGACCGAATACCGGAGGAGGTAAGGAATGGCGAAGTATTTAGTGATTGTGGAGTCGCCTGCAAAGGTAAAAACAATCAAGAAATTTCTTGGTTCAAATTATGAAGTGGCTGCATCAAACGGCCATGTGCGTGACTTGCCCAAAAGTCAGCTGGGAATTGATGTGGAACATGATTTTGAACCTAAGTATATAACGATCCGAGGAAAGGGAGAACTGCTGGCAGGACTGAGAAAGTCATCCAAAAAGGCTGACAAAGTGTATCTGGCAACTGACCCGGACCGTGAGGGAGAAGCGATCTCCTGGCATCTGTCTAAGGCATTGAATCTTCAGGATGAGAAGATGCGCCGGATTACATTTAACGAGATTACAAAAACAGCGGTAAAAGCTTCTATAAAAGAGGCGAGAGATATTGATATGAATCTGGTGGATGCCCAGCAGACCAGAAGGATCCTGGACCGAATGGTAGGTTATAATATCAGTCCTGTCCTCTGGGCGAAAGTCAAAAGAGGTTTAAGTGCCGGCCGTGTACAGTCTGTCGCCCTTCGCATCATCGGTGACAGGGAAGAAGAAATAAACGCTTTTATACCGGAGGAATACTGGTCTCTGGAAGCTTCCTTCAAAGTCAAAGGGGAGAAAAAGCCCCTGGTAGCTAAATTTTACGGCAGTGAGAAAAAAAAGATGGAGATCCATTCCCAGGAGGAGCTGGATAAGATCTTAAAAAATCTGGAAGGGGCAAAATACCAGGTAGCCGAAGTTAAAAAAGGCGAGCGTACCAAGAAAGCACCCCTGCCGTTTACCACCAGCACCCTTCAGCAGGAGGCTTCAAAAGCGCTCAACTTTTCTACCCAGAAAACGATGCGTCTGGCCCAGCAGCTATACGAGGGGATTGATATAAAAGGAAACGGCACCGTAGGTATTATTACTTATCTGCGTACAGATTCTACCCGTATCTCTGAGGAGGCCGATCAGCTGGCAAGAGAGTATATCACGGATCAGTATGGAGAAATGTATGCAGCGAAGAAAGAAGAGAATGGCAATAAAGGGAAGAAGATTCAGGATGCTCACGAGGCAATCCGCCCCACAGATATTACCAGAACCCCTGCTGCCATGAAAGAGTCCCTGTCCAGGGATCAATTCCGCCTGTATCAGTTGATTTGGAAAAGGTTTACAGCCAGCAGAATGCAGCCGGCCAAATACGAGACAACGTCTGTAAAAATTAAAGGCGGAGACTATTACTTTACAGTAGCCGCATCAAAACTAAAATTTGATGGTTTTATGGCCGTCTATGTGCAGAGCGATGAGGAAAAGCCGGAAAATAATCTAATGATGAAGAGCCTGGATGAGAACACGGAGCTTTCTCTGGAGAACTTTGACGGACAGCAGCACTTTACGCAGCCCCCTGCCCATTACACGGAGGCATCTCTGGTTAAGACGCTGGAGGAACTTGGAATCGGGCGTCCCAGTACTTATGCCCCTACGATAACCACAATTATAGCCCGCCGCTATGTGGCAAAGGAGAACAAGAACCTTTATATTACAGAGTTGGGAGAAGTGGTGAATAATATCATGAAGCAGGCTTTTCCCAGCATTGTGGATGTGAACTTTACCGCTACTTTCGAAGAACTTCTGGATAAAGTCGAAGACGGCAGTGTATACTGGAAAACCGTAATCCGCAATTTTTATCCTGATTTGGACGAGGCAGTAAAGGCAGCCGAACAGGAATTGGAACAGGTAAAAATAGAAGACGAGGTGACGGATGTTATCTGTGAAGAATGCGGCCGAAACATGGTAATTAAGTACGGCCCTCACGGAAGATTTCTGGCGTGTCCCGGCTTTCCCGACTGCCGGAATACAAAACCGTACCTGGAGAAAATTGGAGTTCCCTGTCCCAAGTGCGGGAAAGATATTGTCCTGAAAAAGACGAAAAAGGGTCGTAAGTATTATGGCTGTGAAGATAACCCGGAGTGCGATTTTATGTCCTGGCAGAAGCCATCCAAAGAGAAGTGTCCCAACTGCGGAGGCTATATGCTGGAAAAAGGAAACAAACTTTTGTGCGCGGATGAGCACTGCGGCTATGTAACGGAGAAGCCAAAGGAGGAAAAGGAATAGACGGCTAAGCTGCTGTAATCGGTTTAAAATACCATACAGCAGCTGCTTTTTGGATAAAAATCCTTTTTTGATTTGCATGATTATCCATAAATTTTGTGTTATTGGCTTCACCAGGTTTTGAAACTGAGGAATTATCAGAAAAAAAGTTAAAAAAGTATAAATCCGTTGGCGACGACATTGATTTGCCGCCAATTGTATGATAGAATAAAGCAAATGGGAGAATTTTATTTTATTACTCATATTTAGGACAAAAGAAAGGAGGTTCAGCATGAGCGTACAACTATTGGATAAGACGAGAAAGATAAACAAATTGCTGCACAATAATAATTCCTCAAAGGTATTATTTAACGACATCTGTGAAGTTATGGTAGAAACACTGGAGTCGAATATTCTGGTACTCAGCAAAAAAGGTAAGGTGCTGGGCGTAGGACTGTGCGAGGGAGTAGAAGAGATTACAGAGCTGATTGAAGACGAGGTGGGAGGCTTTATTGATACTCTCCTGAATGAGAGATTTCTGGGAGTGCTGTCTACGAAAGAAAACGTAAATCTTCAGACTTTGGGATTTGAAGGGGAGCATGTAAAACAATACATGGCTATCATTAACCCAATTGACATTGCCGGGGAACGCCTGGGTACTGTTTTTATGTACAGAAGCGGTAAGCAGTACGATATTGAAGATATAATCGTGAGTGAATACAGTACCACTGTGGTAGGACTTGAGATGATGCGTTCCGTACATGAAGAGAATGCTGAGGAAAATCGTAAGATACAGGTTGTCAAATCTGCATTCAGTACACTGTCATTCTCAGAACTGGAAGCTATTATTCATATTTTTGACGAGCTGGACGGGGATGAGGGAATTCTGGTGGCCAGCAAGATTGCAGACAGGGTAGGCATTACACGGTCTGTGATTGTAAATGCGCTCAGAAAGTTTGAGAGCGCGGGCGTTATTGAGTCCAGATCCTCAGGAATGAAGGGAACCTATATCAAGGTGCTCAATGAAGTTATATTCGATGAGCTGGAAGAGATTAAAAAACGGAAAATAGTTAAAAAATAATGCTTGTTTTGAACTATAAAAGGAGCTGTTAGGTATCTGCAGTTCCTTTTTTATGTTATTTTGCTGCTGCCTTTGCCGCGGAAAAGAAAAAATGTTTAATTTCTTCTTAAATGGCATAGGATAAAGATGGAATTATAAAATAAATATAAAATCAGGTAAAATTTAAGAAAGTGAGAAAATGAGAGAAAACACGAGATAAAAAGAGATAACAAGAGAATAGATGCTATAGAATCTCTTTCAGAAACTTGCAGATTTTTTCAAGATTAACTAATATATGACTAACGGTTAGCACTCGATGTAAATGAGTGCTAATAAAAGCAGAAAATATTTTAAGGAGGCAATAGATTATGAAATTAGTACCATTGGGAGACAGAGTCGTTTTAAAACAGTTAGAAGCTGAAGAAAAAACAAAATCAGGAATCGTATTACCAGGTCAGGCACAGGAAAAACCCCAGCAGGCTGAGGTTGTTGCAGTAGGACCGGGCGGAGTTGTTGACGGCAAAGAAGTAAAGATGGAAGTGAAAGTAGGAGATCAGGTAATCTATTCCAAATACGCCGGTACAGAAGTTAAATTAGACGATGAAGAATTTATCATTGTAAAACAGAGCGACATCTTAGCAGTAGTAGAATAAATCATAAAAACCAGGAGGAATGATAGATATGGCAAAAGAGATTAAATACGGAGCAGAAGCAAGAGAGGCACTGCAGAATGGTGCCGATAAATTAGCAAATACAGTACGTGTGACATTAGGACCAAAAGGAAGAAACGTAGTTCTGGACAAATCCTTTGGCGCACCTCTTATCACTAACGATGGTGTCACCATTGCGAAGGAAATTGAGCTGGAAGACGGATTTGAAAATATGGGCGCTCAGTTAATCAAGGAAGTAGCTTCCAAGACAAATGATGTGGCTGGTGATGGTACTACAACAGCTACGGTACTTGCACAGGCTATGATTCATGAAGGAATCAAGAACCTTGCAGCTGGTGCAAATCCAATCATCCTGAGAAAGGGAATGAAAAAAGCTACAGATGCAGCAGTAGAGGCCATTGCTTCCATGAGCAGAAAAGTAGAAGGAAAAGATCAGATCGCAAGGGTTGCAGCAATCTCTGCCGGTGATGACGAAGTGGGAGAATTAGTTGCAGATGCTATGGAAAAAGTATCCGGAGACGGTGTTATAACCATTGAAGAGTCTAAGACAATGAAGACAGAACTGGATTTAGTAGAGGGTATGCAGTTTGACCGCGGATACATTTCCGCTTACATGGCAACTGACATGGACAAAATGGTAGCTAATCTGGATGATCCATATATCTTAATCACAGATAAGAAGATCTCTAACATTCAGGAACTGCTTCCACTGTTAGAGCAGATTGTAAAAACAGGCGCTAAACTGTTAATCATTGCTGAAGACGTAGAGGGCGAAGCTCTTACCACACTTATTGTAAATAAATTAAGAGGAACCTTTAATGTTGCAGCTGTTAAGGCTCCGGGCTACGGCGACAGAAGAAAAGCTATGTTAGAAGATATTGCTATCTTAACAGGCGGCCAGGTAATCTCCGATGAATTAGGTCTTGACTTAAAAGAAGTTACCATGGATCAGCTGGGACGTGCAAAATCTGTAAAAGTTGAGAAGGAAAATACAGTTATTGTTGACGGAGCAGGCGATAAGGCAGCCATTGACGCAAGAATCAGCCAGATTAAAGGACAGATTACAGAGACAACATCTGAGTTTGACAAAGAAAAATTACAGGAAAGACTTGCTAAACTTGCAGGCGGCGTAGCTGTTATCCGTGTAGGTGCCGCTACTGAAACTGAGATGAAGGAAGCTAAGCTTCGTATGGAAGATGCTCTTGCAGCAACACGCGCAGCAGCGGAGGAAGGCGTTATCGCAGGAGGCGGATCCGCATATATCCATGCTTCCAAGAAGGTTGAAGAGCTGGCAGAGACATTAAGCGGCGATGAGAAGACTGGTGCTGTAGTCGTATTAAAAGCTCTGGAATCTCCTCTGTACCACATTGCTGCCAATGCTGGTCTGGAAGGCTCTGTTATTGTCAATAAAGTAAAAGAATCCGAGACAGGCGTTGGATTTAATGCTCTGAAAGAAGAGTATGTAGATATGATTAAAGAAGGAATTCTGGATCCTGCAAAAGTAACAAGAAGTGCATTACAGAATGCTACCAGTGTTGCATCTACTCTGTTAACAACAGAATCTGTTGTATCTAATATTAAAGAAGATACTCCGGTAGCTCCAGCAGCTCCTGGAATGATGTAAGCTTCACAGAATTTTAAGACTTTCTAAGGGCTGGCGTCGTAGACGTCAGCCCTGCTTTGTGCTAGAATGAAGACAGTTTCTAAGAATGTACAAGGAGAGAAACCATGAGTGATTTGTATTCAGAATTTTTGGTAAAAAAGCAGAGTACCGGCAAAGATATGGCAGTTAAAATCGGAATGCTGGCGCTCACTGTTGTGGCAGTATTTTCAGGAATCATGATACACCCTCTTTTATTTATTGCGGCTATCGGGCTGGGAGTTGCGGATTACTTTGTATTCCCCAATCTGGATCTGGAATATGAGTATCTTTATGTTAACGGCGAACTTGATATCGACAGAATCGCAGCAAAGACCAAGAGAAAGAAAGTGAAAAGCCTGGATACGGGTAAGATGGAGATCCTGGCGCCTGTGAAGTCTCACAGAATGGATTATTATAATAATAACAGCAGATTGAAAGTTTTGGATTATTCGTCGCAGGATCCATCCCACAAAATTTATGCCATGATTATACCTGATGGTCAGGAATTGTGTAAAGTTTTGTTGGAGTTCGACGAAAAGATGCTCAGCAACATACAGAAATCAAATCCCAGAAAAGTTTTTATGGATTGACACCTTTGTCGAATTTTGTTACACTAGGGAACAAAACCAAAATAAATAGAAACGAAAGGGAGAGAATAAATGGGTACAATAATTGGTGAAGGCATTACTTTTGACGACGTACTTCTAGTTCCGGCATACTCAAAGGTAACTCCGAATCAGGTAGATTTAAGCACATATCTGACCAAAAAAGTTAAATTAAACATTCCTATGATGAGCGCAGGAATGGATACTGTAACAGAACATCGCATGGCAATTGCTATGGCAAGACAGGGCGGTATAGGCATTATTCATAAGAACATGTCTGTGGAGCAGCAGGCAGAGGAAGTAGATAAGGTAAAACGTTCTGAAAACGGTGTTATTACAGACCCATTTTTCTTATCACCAGAGCATACGTTGGAAGATGCCAACAACTTAATGGCGAAATTCCGTATTTCCGGTGTTCCTATCACAGAGGGAAGAAAACTGGTAGGTATTATTACCAACCGTGATCTTAAGTTCGAAGAAGACTTTTCTAAAAAAATCAAAGAATCTATGACATCTGAAGGCCTGATAACAGCAAAAGAGGGAATCACACTTGAGGAGGCGAAGCGAATCCTGGCAAAAGCCAGAAAGGAGAAACTTCCTATTGTAGACGATGATTTCAATCTGAAAGGGCTTATAACCATCAAAGATATTGAAAAACAGATTAAATATCCGCTGTCAGCAAAGGACGCCCAGGGAAGACTGCTGTGCGGAGCTGCTGTGGGAATTACTAAGAATGTGATGGAGCGGGTGGACGCCCTTGTGAAGGTGCGGGTAGATGTCATTGTTATAGATTCTGCTCATGGCCATTCCGAGAATATTCTTTCTACACTTCGCATGATTAAAGGTGCATATCCTGAGCTACAGGTTATTGCAGGAAATGTAGCCACGGCAGAGGCAACCAGAGATCTGATTGCAGCAGGTGCGGATGCTGTCAAGGTAGGAATCGGTCCGGGATCTATCTGTACCACAAGAGTGGTGGCAGGGATTGGTGTTCCTCAGATTACAGCAGTTATGGACTGCTATGGAGAGGCAAAGAAGACCGGAACACCGGTAATTGCAGACGGAGGAATCAAGTACTCCGGAGATATGACAAAGGCTATTGCAGCAGGGGCTAATGTGTGCATGATGGGAAGTATCTTTGCAGGATGTGATGAAAGCCCAGGTACCTTTGAATTATACCAGGGCAGAAAGTATAAAGTTTATCGCGGTATGGGTTCTATAGGGGCCATGGAGAATGGAAGCAAGGATCGTTATTTCCAGACAGATGCGAAAAAACTGGTACCGGAAGGTGTGGAAGGCCGTGTGGCATATAAGGGACATGTGGAAGACACGGTATTCCAGCTCATTGGAGGGATTCGTTCTGGTATGGGCTATTGCGGTGCACCGGACATTGAAACTTTAAAGGAAACAGGAAAATTTATTAAGATTTCCGCCGCTTCACTGAAAGAATCTCATCCACATGATATTCATATAACAAAAGAAGCACCGAACTACAGTGTAGACGAGTAAAATACGAGGAGGAGGCAAAGGGGTGCCTCCTCCCTCTTTTTGGCAGAGGATAAGTATATGGTAAGGGGTAAAAGACGAAGGAAAAGACGCCGCAGTGCCGGATATCGGAAGAGGCAGCTGGAGGTAAGACGCAACATAATACTATTTGGGATCGTTCTATTGGGAGTGATTCTGTTCTGTCTTACGGTAAAGACAGTAAAGAATAAAAGAGAGGAAGCCAGGACGGCTGCTATGGATGACAAAAAGGTGTCTTTTGTGGGAGCACCGCTTCTGGATGTCCAGCTGCTGGATGTGAATCCGTATTCAAGGCCAGGTACTGCGCTGGAGCAGATTAAGGGTATTGTAATTCACTATACAGCTAATCCAGGGACTTCGGCTCAGAATAACAGGGATTACTTTGAGGGTCTGAAAGACAGCCAGGAGACAAAAGCCAGCAGTCACTTTGTCATTGGCCTGGACGGAGAAGTTGTACAGTGTATCCCCAGCAATGAGATATCCTATGCGTCAAATGAGCGCAACAGCGATACTCTCTCTATCGAGTGCTGTCATCCGGACGAGAGCGGTCATTTCAATGAAGCTACCTATCAGTCACTGGTGGAACTCACGGGATGGCTCTGTGAGCGGTTTTCACTGAAGTCAGACGATGTCATCCGCCATTATGATGTTACCGGGAAGATATGCCCTAAGTATTATGTTGAGCACGAAGACGCATGGAAGCAATTCAAGAAAGATGTGGACAAGCAGATAAAGATAGTAGAAAAAGAACAGAAAGAAGCAGGGGAATAGGAGGCAGAAAATGAATCTATTCAAACATTCACTCACCATTCAAAAACCTCAGACTATGGTAAAGATTACCGGACAGATAAGAGAAGACATAAAGAACAGCGGCATCCGATCAGGGATAGTTGCAGTGTACTGTCCCCATACCACCGCAGGGATAACCATCAATGAAAATGCAGATCCGGATGTAGTAACAGATGTGATCTATGGCTATGAGAAAGTATTTCCCACAAATGACAGGGTTTATCGGCACTGCGAGGGAAATTCTCATGCCCATATGAAATCCTCTGCAATGGGGGCTTCAGCCACCCTGATTGTTGAAGAAGGAAAAATAATTCTGGGAACCTGGCAGGACGTTTACTTTTGTGAATTCGACGGACCCAGAAATCGGAACTACTATGTGAAGATTATAGAAGGGTAAGCAATTGGGGACAGGCCATGTTGAATTTGGGACACCCAGGATCTATTTTGGGACGTGTTCTTTCTAGAAAGAACACGTCCCCTTTTTCACTTTTTTATTCCAGATTCAGTCTTCTGGACAATATATAGTGGATTCCAAGATAAAATCCTACAGTGAGCAGTAAGTCGAATACTATGGAAAAGCCCATAAACGCTGGTGACATCCCAGTGGTGGATGTGGTAGCTATTAATGCATTGTTCGAGTTGACGGAGTAAGGACTCCATCCCAGAGTGAGCATCATGATGACGCCTACAATCTGCAGTACCAGATAGATCCCTGCCAGGGAACCGATGGCTCCCAGGATCTTATGTGTCTTGCAGAGACTTCCCAGACAAATAGCAAAGTATACCATAAAGATGTTAAAGAAAACGCTGATAAGCATGGTCAAAAGCATATATATTGTACTAAAGAACTCTGAGGTTCCAAAGGCTGTCAGCATTGCGCTCCAGAATTCCTGAAAGAATTCAGGCAGATATTGCATGGTATAAGAGTTGATAAAAATGATTGCCAGGGAGGCGCATATGATTATCATGTCAATCAGTCCCCAGATGATAAATACAAAGCAGCGGGACCATATATGCTGGGCAGGCGTTACCGGCAGCGTATGCATAAGGTAGCCTTCATTGGAAAACATGCCTTTCTGGAAGTCACGGGCCAGAAATATATAGGTCATAACTGCTATGCAGAAGATTCCCAGTACATACAGCAGAATATAGACTGCAGTGATGAGACTGGTGGCTGCGGATGCGGTATTGAAGTCGCCCTCCCCGTTTAATGCCATTGAGAAAATAATTCTTCCTATTACAGAGAATGCAAGCAGCGCCCCATGTATCAGTATCAGCAGCTTGGATACCTGTTTTAAATTATGTTTAAACAATTTTCCTAACATCTGAATACCTCCCGGAATAAACCATCTACAGATTTGCCTCTCTCATACCGGATCTCGTCTACAGAGGAGATCAGCTTAATCTGACCGTACTGAATAAATATAACATCGTCCAGTACATTCTCTACATCTGAGATCAAATGGGTGGAGATGATGATGGTGGCATCTTCTGCATAGTTATTAATAATCGTAGAAAGGATGTAATCTCTGGCTGCAGGATCTACGCCTGCGATAGGTTCATCCAGGCAGTAGAGCTTAGCCCTGCGGCTCATGACCAGGATTAGCTGTACTTTTTCTTTGGTGCCCTTGGACATAGTTCTGAGGCGGTCGCTGGGGTTAATATTCAGCTTCTCCAGCATATCATAAGCGCGGCTCCGATCAAAGTCCTCATAAAAATCCACAAAGAAGCTGATGGCGTCATTCACACTCATCCAGTCTCCCAGATATGTCCGCTCCGGCAGATAGGAGACAATTTTCTTTGTATCCACACCTGGTGCCATACCGTCTATCAGGACCTCCCCGTTGGTGGGTACCAAAAGACCGTTAATCAGCTTAATCAGCGTAGTCTTTCCGCTTCCATTTGGGCCAAGCAGACCGATGATTTTTCCTTTATCCAAGGATAGGTTAATATTGGCAAGTGCTGTCTTAGTACCATAAGACTTGGTAAGATTCTTGCACTCTAATATCTGGCTCATTCATTCTCCTCCTTGTCGCTTTTCTCCAGCTGCGTGATCAGATCAATAATCTCCTGTTTTTTAAATCCCAGCTGCGCCATCTTATCCAGAAATTCTTTAATATGGGCTGACGCAATTTCTTCTTTCATTTTTTGAATCATAATAATGTCCTCCGTGATATATCGTCCGCTGGTTCTCTGGGCAAATACCAGACCGGTTCTCTCGAGTTCTGTCAAAGCCTTCTGCATGGTATTAGGATTGACGGCAGCTTCTGATGCCAAATCCCTCACTGACGGGAGCCTGTCTCCCGGAGCATAATTCCCGGATATAATATCTTGTTGTATCTTTTCGATAATTTGAGCATATATCGGGCGTTCGGAACTAAGATTCCAAGCCATTAATGAACACCTCCTGTACTATTGTATTAATGATTTAATACAATCATAATCGATTTTTTCTTTCTTGTCAAGGATAATGACAAAGAAAATGGTTTATAGTATACTGAAAGAAGAAAATTAACGGAGGAATCATCATGGCAGAAAGCAAGAGTGTATGGAAGAGAGAGGAAGTAAAGGAAGAAGACCGTTGGGCCATAGAAGATTTATATCCAAGCAGGGAAGCTTGGGAAAAGGATGCAGAGATACTCAGACATAAGATAGAGAAGCTGGAGCAGTATCAGGGATCACTTGGAGAGAGCAGCGGCGTTCTTTCCGGTATGCTGGAAGAATACAGTAGTACGAGCCAGCTCTTTGAAAGGCTGTATGTATACGCCAATCAGAGGCTTCATGAGAATACTGCCGACAGTACCAGCCAGAAACTCACCGGAGAAGCCCAGGTTCTCATGACTCTGCTGAACAGTAAAACCGCATATATTGTACCGGAGATATTAAACATACCCCAGGAGAAGCTGAATATATTTATAGAGGAGGATGAGAGATTAAAACCGTTCACAATCTTTCTGAATCAAATCATCCGTCAAAAGGAGCATACCCTCACAAAAGAGATGGAAGAACTCATGGCTAAAATAGACGAGCTTGCGCAGGGTCCGGGAAATATTTTCAGTATGTTTAATAATGCGGACATTACCTTTCCCGCAATTACCGATGAGGAAGGCAATGAAGTTCCCCTGACCCACGGCCGCTATGCCGGATACCTGGAGAGCAGCAGCCGGCAGGTGCGCAGGGATGCCTTTATGAGCTTGTATCATACCTACAGGCAGTTTGAAAACACATTGGCTGCCGCGTTTGATTCCAATGTACGCCATGCAGTATTCGAGGCAAGAGAGCGAAAGTATGGATCATCTTTGGAAGCTGCTTTGGACGGCAGCAAAATTCCCACGGAAGTGTATGATAATCTTATTCAGACGGTGCACAGCCATATGGATTTGATGTACCGGTATCTGGAACTGAGGAAGAGGGCATTGGGAGTGGAAGAACTTCATATGTATGACGTATATGTACCGCTGGTAGATGATGTAGATATGAAGATACCCTTTGACAAGGCAAAGGAGATGGTTCTGGATGGCCTGGCTCCCCTGGGGGAGGAATATGCCGGCCGGCTGAGAGAGGGCTTTGAAAACCGTTGGATTGATGTATATGAGAATCAGGGAAAAAGAACAGGTGCGTATTCCTGGGGGGCTTATGGGGTGCATCCCTATGTGCTGCTGAATTATCAGGAGAATCTGAACCAGGTATTTACCCTTGCACATGAGATGGGGCATGCTCTGCATTCCAGCTATTCGGATGAGAAGCAGCCATACCTCTATGCCGGTTACAAAATATTTGTAGCGGAAGTGGCCTCTACCTGCAACGAAGCGCTGCTCATACACCATTTGCTGAAACATACAAGTGATAAAAGGGAAAAGGCATATCTGATTAATTATTTTCTGAATCAGTTTAAAGGGACCCTGTACCGCCAGACTATGTTTGCCGAGTTTGAAAAGAAGGCGCATAAAGAAGTAGAAAATGGGGGTACTCTCAATGCTGCATGGCTGAATGAAACCTACTATAATCTGAACAGAGAGTATTTTGGAGACGGGGTAGTGCTGGATGAGGAGATTGCTCTGGAGTGGGCCAGAATCCCCCATTTTTATACTCCCTTCTATGTTTATCAGTATGCCACCGGGTTTTCTGCAGCCATTGCTATCAGCAGCAAGATTCTGAAAAAGGAGCCGGGAATTGTTGAAAAATATAAAGAATTTCTCAGCGGGGGCAGTTCTATGGACTGTATAGACCTCCTGAAATTATGCGGGGTGGACATGACAAAGCCGGAGCCGGTGAAGGACGCACTGAAGGTATTCCAGGAATATTTGCAGGAATTGGAGCACCTGTTATAGATAAAAACCGAGTTTGAGCATATTGCATAGAAACATTAATAAAATAATAATAAATTTGGCATTGCATTTGGGAAAAAGTATGTTACAATATTGTTACAGAATGATTAAAAAGGTGAGAGTATGAACTTGTATGAGGCAATATTCGTCAGGAAATCCATCCGAAATTACGAGATGGAACCCATCAGTCCTCAGCTTTTAAAGGAAATATGCGACTATCATAAAGAAATTGAGGGACTGAATGCAGGAATCCAGACAGAAATTACAGTAATAGATAATACCAAGAAGCATCAGATATCACTGAATCCTTTTGGGGTAAAAGCACCTTATTATATGGCAATTTATACGGAAGAAAAGGATAAAGCGCTGATGAATGCAGGCTATATTATGGAGCAAATGAGTCTCTTTATCTGCTCCAAGGGGCTAGGCAGCTGTTTTGTGGGCAGCGCGAAGCCCAAACCTGGTATGGGAAAACTGGGGGACAAGAAATTTGTCATTATGCTGGCGTTTGGAAAATGCAAAGGCAGTCCTTACCGGAAGGCAGCAGAGGCAAAGCGCATGGATCTGAAGGAGCTCAGCGTTTACAAAGAAGTGCCCCGTCAGTGGATGAACCAGCTTCTGGAAGGTGCACGTCTTGCTCCCTCGAGCATGAATAGCCAGCCCTGGCGGTTTGTGGTCTATGACAGCAGGATTCACATCTTTGCAAAAAAGCATAATATGAACCATCTGGGAAAATGGGAAGAATTTAATTTTGGCGTCATGTTTTCTCACCTGATGCTGGTTGCGGAAGAACTGTGGCTGGAGGTAGATCTTATCCGCCTGGAGGATATCAGCCATAAAAACTTTCCTAATAACCAGTATATGTTAAGTGCTATCTTAAAACCATAAAAGCCCTTGAGAACGAAAAGTTCTTGCGGGCTTTTTGCGTACTACAAAACTGCAGATCTGGCTTTTTTAAAATCCTCACGGGCACTGTGGAGAAGTTCCGGGGTTTCCAGAAGCTCTGCAGCGGCAGAGGATAAGATACGTGAGGCAGTCAGCATTCCTTTGTGTGCAATGGAAGCTTTGCCCTGGGCAGTTACGGTCCAGTGGTGCAGGGGCGATCCGTTTGCATAACAGTTAACCATAAAACTTCCGCTGGGTACCTCCCAGCTTACATTTCCTGCATCAGTAGAGATGCCGCTCTTACGGTCCAGCGTCAGATCCGGATAGGGATCTATGGAAAGCTCTGCATTGGGAAGGCTTCCTTCCAGCTGAAAAGCTCTGGCATAGCGGATTTCCTCTTCAGTATAGCGGAGCGGCGTGCTGGCTTTCAGATGTTTTATCAAAAGCTGATCCAGTGTGGGGTTTGGGAGAAAGCTTCGGTATACGGCGTTTTGCGTGATGGTTACCTGTGTGCCGGTCATCAGCGCAGCACCCTGTGCAATATTGTCCACTCGCTCTTTCAGCTCCCTGGTGTCTCTGTCTTTTGGGGCGCGGATCGCATAAAAAACCTGTGCTTCGGCAGGGATAATATTGGGTGCGGTTCCTCCGGCGTTCAGATAGGCGTAGTGAACTCTTGCATCTGGCAGCATATGCTCCCTGAGGTAATTTACGCCGATGTTCATAAGCTCACAGGCATCCAGCGCACTCCGCCCAAGATGGGGGGCCAGTGACGCGTGGGCACTTTTGCCGTGAAAGGTGTAGGTCACCCGCACATTGGCAAGAGAATTGTTAAAAAGTCCGCTTTTATAATGGGGATGCCAGGACAGCATAATGTCTGTTTCATCAAAAAAATGCTCTTCAATCATGAGGGCTTTGCCTGCTCCGTTTTCTTCCCCGGGACAGCCGTAATAAATCACAGAACCACATATTCCGGTATCCTCAATATAATGCTTGACAGCCAAAGCAGCAGCCATACCTGCTGTCCCCAGAAGATTATGCCCGCATCCGTGGCCGCTGCCCTGAAAAACCAGGGGATGCTGAGAGGGACAGTCTGCCTTCTGGCTGAGCCCGGGAAGCGCGTCATATTCACCCAGAATTCCGATAACAGGCCCCAAAGTGCCGTACCTTGCGCGAAAGGCTGTGGGAAGAGAACTGCTGGGGAAGCATACTTCAAATCCAAGACGTTTCATAACGTCAGCCTGAAGTTTACTGGACTTATGTTCTTCGAATCTGGTTTCTGCGTACTCCCATATGGTATTGCTTGTCTGTATAAAAAGATCTCTGGACTGCTCCAGATAGAATGCTATTTTTGATGAATCCATGATAGTACCTCCAAGATTATCTGTTTCTCCTATTATAATAAACAAGTAGAATATTTACTATAGGGACAAGAAAAAAGGACAGGAAAAAATCGAAAAAAGTCATTGACAATTCATTCAAGTTATAGTATATTAACTATTGTCGTTGATGACATGCGCGAGTGGCTCAGTTGGTGGAGCGCGACCTTGCCAAGGTCGAGGCCGCGGGTTCGAGTCCCGTCTCGCGCTTTTTTTATTTCCGGAATTTTGCAGAGTGCAAAGTTCCTTTTTTATTACATAGGAAACTTATGCTTGTCTCTGTGGAAGATGCGGAAAGCATTCCAGAGGTCAGTCTGTTACCCGCACAGAGTCTGTGCTTGCGTATTTCTGTTTTTTTACGTATACTGGAAATATGGAAAATGAAGATTACAGGAGGTACCAAAGATGGTAAGAAAAGCGACAATCGCCACAAAATCGAACGTAAGAGGAGGGGAAGGAAGCGTTACCTTTCATCACATCGTATCAGAGGAGGAACTGCTGGGACATGGGAAGATGCTGGCAAAAGTAGTGATTCATCCCCACAGTTCTATCGGGATGCATCAGCATATAGGAGAAACCGAACCCTATTACATACTTAGCGGTAAAGGTGTTTTTACAGACAATGACGGCAGCAGAACAGAGGTGGTTCCGGGGGATGTTTGTGTGATCGAAGTGGGACAGAGCCACAGCCTGGAAAACCCAAATGACGAGCCTTTAGAAATCATGGCTATGGTCTATTACGACAAGACAAAATAGGACATAAAACCCCCAAATTCTACTTGAGAAATTCCATCATTAATGATACACTACAGGTATGATTAAAGTTTAACAATAATTTATGTGAAGGTGGAGGAATTTCTAATGAAAAAACTAACGGTGAAAAAAGGGTCAACCTGTATGGCATGTCTGGAGTGTGTGAGAGCCTGCTCGAATGCTTTCTACAAAGAGTTTGATCCTGGCAAATCCTGCATCGAAATCGTAGAGAAAAAAGGTGCACCGAAGCCTATGGTATGTCCACAGTGCGGAAAATGCGCAGAAGTCTGCGAAGCAGGAGCTATCACACAGAATGCGAAAGGGGTATATACAGTAAATAAAAAACTCTGTACAGGCTGCGGCAAATGCGCAGAGGTCTGTCCATTCGGCGTGATGGTAAAAGCAGAAGATTCACCTGCTGCATCCAAATGCATTGCCTGCGGTATCTGTGCAAAGGCCTGTCCTATGGATGTTCTGGAAGTCGTAGAGAAATAAATGAGGCATATTTGAGGAGCTTCTTTCCTTATGGAAAGAGGCTCTTTTTCAGGAAAAGGCGGCGATTCCACAGTTGACAGTGCCTCCGGTGTCCATTATAATAAAGTTGTATAAGAGGAAAACGGATAAATGTATACTTATATAAGTTCGTAATTGGACGGACGTTTCTACCAACTACCGTAATAGTTGACTATAAGTTCCCGTGTCAGAGCGGGAACTTTTGTGCGTTTTGGAAGGAGGAAGAAACATGCAGGAGTTATTGATTTTGCGGGGCAACATTTGTTACAGCACCGGAAAAAAGCAGCTGGAGTCAGCAGACAGGGGGTATCTGGTCAGCAGACAGGGAATCGTAGAGGGGGTATATTCCAGTCTCCCCGCCCAATACGAGGATGCAGAGATTACGGACTGGGGAAACTGCCTGATTATTCCGGGCCTTACGGACCTTCATGTCCATGCGCCCCAGTATGCCTTCCGAGGGCTGGGTATGGATCTGGAGCTTCTGGATTGGCTGAATACACACACCTTTCCGGAGGAGGCGAAATACCGGGATCTGGAATATGCAGGGAAGGCTTATGAAATGTTTGTCCGGGATCTGAAGAATGGGGCCACCACCAGGGCGGTGGTATTTGGAACCATACATGAAGAGGCGACGGAACTGCTTATGGATCTTTTGGAGGAGTCCGGGCTTATCACGATGGTGGGAAAGGTAAATATGGACCGGAATTCACCGGATGAACTCCGGGAGAAAAGCGCCGGGGAATCCCTGCAGAGCACGAGGCGGTGGCTTGGGAAGATCAGGGATAAATATGAGAGAACACGTCCCATACTTACCCCCCGGTTCATTCCCAGCTGTACAGATGAGCTGATGAGCGGACTGAAGGAGATTCAAAGGGAATACAGCCTTCCCGTACAGTCTCATTTATCGGAGAATCAAGGAGAGGTAGAATGGGTGAGAGAGCTCTGCCCGTGGTCTGATTTCTACGGGGATGCCTACGATCACTTTGGGCTGTTCGGAGGGGAATATCCTGCGGTAATGGCTCACTGTGTACATTCCAAAGAGGAAGAGATACGGCGGATGAAACAGCGGGGTGTCTACATTGCTCACTGCCCGCAGTCTAATACAAACCTGTCTTCTGGTGTGGCACCGGTAAGGACCTATCTGGAACAGGATATGAATATTGGGCTGGGGAGTGATGTGGCCGGTGGATTTGCAACATCTATTCTCAGGGCAATGGCAGATGCCATACAGGCCTCAAAGCTCCGATGGAGGCTTTCTGACAGTTCCTTAAAACCGCTTTCTTTTGAGGAAGCATTTTATCTGGGGACGAAGGGGGGAGGATCCTTCTTCGGAAAAGTGGGAAGCTTTGAACCCGGCTATGAGATGGACGCAGTGGTTTTGGATGATTCTCAGTGTCCCTATCCCCAGGAACTGACGGTAAAAGAGAGAGTGGAACGCCTGATATACCTGGCAGATGACAGCCAGATAGCAGGTAAATATGTGGCAGGGAAAAAGATAAAATAATGACAGTCTCCTTTGGCTGTGTGCAAAGGGGATGCAGGAATTGATGGAGGGAGCACATATGCTGGAGAGGCAGATTAGAGTTGCAAGAGGATTGGAAGACGCCGATTTGGTGCTGAAACATGGAAAGATTGTAAATGTGTTTACAGAGGATATTCAGGAGGGGGATGTAGCTGTCTGTGAAGGAATGATCGTTGGAATCGGCTCATACAGAGGCCGCAAGGAGGTAGACTGTACCGGCAAATATATTGCCCCCGGCTTTATGGACGGACACATCCATCTGGAAAGCTCTATGATGCAGCCGGCAGAATTCGCCAGAACTGTACTTCCCCACGGCACAACAGCAGTTTTTACAGACCCCCATGAGATTGCCAACGTGTGCGGCACACAGGGGATAGATTACATGATGAGAGCCACAGAAGGGCTTCCCCTGGAGGTTTATTTTGTCCTTCCCTCCTGTGTACCGGCCGCTTTGCTGGATGAAAGCGGTGCCTGCCTTGAGGCGGAGGAGCTGAAACCCTACTACCAGTCTAAAAGGGTAGTGGGGCTGGCAGAAGTCATGAACTATGTCGGAACCGTCGCGGGGGATATGAATGTGTTGAAAAAGATTCAGGAGGCTGTTTCCCAGGGAAAGGTAGTTGACGGGCATGCGCCTGGTTTGGGAGGCAAAGAACTCTGCGCATATCTCACTGCAGGAGTGATGTCTGACCACGAATGTGCAACCGCAGAGGAGGGGCTGGAGCGAATCCGGCAGGGACAGTGGATGATGATTCGGGAAGGGACGGCCGCAAAGAATCTGGAGGCTCTTATGCCTCTCTTTGAACGCCCTTACTGTGAGCATGCGATGTTGGTTACAGACGACAAGCATCCGGGAGATCTGGAAAAACTGGGGCATATTGACTATATCATACGCAAAGCGGTCTCTCTCGGGGCAGATCCCTGCATAGCGGTAAAGATGGCAACTTATAATACGGCCCGTTATTTCGGCCTGAAGCATCTGGGGGCGGTAGCGCCATCTTATCAGGCGGATCTGGTGGTACTCAGCGATTTGGAACAGATTCAGGTGGAACAGGTGTATAAAAAGGGGCTTCTGGCCGCAGACAGGCATAACGGCTGCGCTGTTCAGGAACCTGTGGTGAACAGCAAGCTGAAGGAAAGTGTTACCCATACCTTCCGTATGAAGCGCTTTACCGTGGAAGACTTTTATCTGCCGGTATCCAGGGACAGGCAGCCGGAGAAGATGCGCGTGATAGAACTGCACCCCGGACAGATTCTCACAGGTGAATATATCACAGAGTATTCTTCTGCCAGCAACGGCACTGATGTGCAGCAGGATATCATCAAGCTGGCTGTTATGGAACGGCATCTCTGTACCGGGCATATAGGTCTGGGCTATGTAAAGAATTACGGGCTGAAAAAAGGGGCTATCGCATCCTCTGTGGCACACGACTCCCATAACCTGATTGTGGCAGGCGCCAGTGAGCAGGATATGTACACCGCGGCAGAGGCGGTAAGAAAGATGCAGGGAGGATGGGCTATTGCGCTGGACGGAGAGGTTCTGGAAGTGCTTCCCCTGCCGATTGCCGGTATTATGAGTGACCGGCCGCTCAGGGAGGTAGAGGGGCAGATACTGAAAATGAAAAAGATAGCCAGAGAGCTGGGAGTACCGGAGGGAATTGATCCATTTATGACACTGGCCTTTATCAGTCTGCCGGTTATCCCCCGGCTGAAGCTGACTACCTTCGGCCTTGTGGATACAGATACCCAGGAAATTGTGGACGCAGTCTTTTAAAAAGGACCCGGAGAAGAGCTCCGGGTCCTTTCTATGTGTTTTATTTCGTCACTAGGTTGTTTTTGTATTGGAAACAAAACTATAAAGTGCTGACAATTCTCAGCAGGAAGAGAATGCCGATTACATACATAATGGGATGGATATCTTTTGCTTTTTTTGTAAAAAGCTTCACTACGATCCAGGTCAGAATACCGAACATAATACCATTGGCAATGGAATAAGTCAAAGGCATCATCAGAAATGCCAGGTAACCGCCCAGCGCGTCTGCCATATCTACTGAGAAGTCCATCTTAAGTACAGCGGAAGCCATATTCAGTCCTACGATAATAAGGGCCGGTGCTGTGGCAAAGGACGGGATTGCCAGAAAGATAGGTGACAGGAAAAGTGCTACCAGGAAAAGAATTCCGGTTGTGAGTGCCGTAAGGCCTGTCTTGCCTCCCTCTGCAACACCCGCGCTGGATTCTACAAAGCTTGTGATGGTAGAGGTACCCAGAACTGCGCCTGCGGTGGTACCGATAGCATCTGCCATAAGCACACGGCCCACACGGGGCAACTTGCCGTCTTTGTCCAGCAGATTGCCCTGATCGGCAATCCCGATAACGGTGCCTACTGTGTCAAATAAATCTACAAATAAGAAAGAAAAAACAATGACAATAAATTCAAATATATGTCCGCCTACCCAGCTGAAATCAAATTGGAAAAATGTAGGGGCGATGGACGGGGGAATAAAACTGGAGGCAGACAGGGAAGGAATCAGGGAGTAAACTCCGTTTTCCGGATCCACTGCATACCAGCCGATTCCCTGGGCGATCATACCCAGAACCCAGGTTCCAAGGATTCCCCAGAGGATAGAACCCTTTACCTTGTAATGGTTCATTACTGCAATGGCAATCACGCCGATAACACATAAGGTAACACCGGGAGATGCAAAGCTTCCGAGACCTACCAGTGTGGAATCATTGCTGACAGTCACCCCGGCACCCTGAAGGCCGATGAAGGCAATGAAGAGTCCGATGCCTGCTGTGATCCCAAGCTTCAGGTTTTTGGGAATAGAATTAACAATGGTTTCTCTGAATTTGAAGAAGGATAACAGGATAAAGACAATACCTTCCACAAAGACAGCGGCCAGAGCAATTTTCCAGGGATCCTGAATGTCCTTTAAGTCAACAAGACAAACGCTGAAGGCAAAGTAGGCATTCAGTCCCATGCCTGCGGATAAAGCGATGGGATAGTTTGCCCAGAAAGCCATGATGAAGGTGGCCAGGGCGGAGGCCAGAGCGGTTGCCGTAAATACTGCGCCGCTGTCCATCCCTGAAGCGCTGAGCAGATCAGGATTGACAGCCAGGATGTAAGCCATAGTCAGGAAAGTTGTGATTCCGGCCATGACTTCGGTTCTGACATCCGTATTGTGTTCTTTGAGTTTAAATAATTTCTCCATACAATATCTCCTTTTCCCCTTGAATTTAGTGACAATAAAACACATTTGTACTATACTGTAATCATACCGTCGTGTCAATTGTTTGTCAATCGTTTCGGAAATATTGGGCAAAATGTATAATCAATAAATAAAAAAGGAGAGGAAGTGGTAATAATGATAGAAAATAAACTTATGATACCATCGAATTATGACCAATTGGATCTGGATGTGCGGTCAGTAGAACCGAAGGGGGAGATACGCGGCATTGTTCAGATCTCCCATGGCATGTCTGAATATAAAGAGCGGTATCTTCCTCTGATGAAATATCTGGCTTCCCATGGCTACGCCTGTATCATTCACGATCACAGAGGGCATGGCAAAAGTATCCGCAGCCAGGAGGACCTGGGGTATTTCTACGGAGGGGGAGCCGATGCTCTGGTAGAGGATCTCTTTCAGGTGACTTGTCTGGCGAAGGAGCAGTGGCCCGGTGTGCCGGTGATTCTTCTGGGGCACAGTATGGGCTCCCTGATAGCCAGAAACTATATAAAGAAATATGATGATCAGATACAGACCCTGATTTTAACGGGATCACCCAGCAAGAATCCGGCAGTGAAGCTGGGGATTCTCATCGCTTGGACAGAGGGAAAGCTTTTTGGGAGCAGGCACAGAAGCAAATTGCTGGAAGCCCTTTCCTTTGGAAGCTATATGGCCAGATTTCCCGGTGAAAAAAGCCGCTTTGGGTGGACGTGCTCAGTTCCTGAGGTTGTAGAAGAATATGACAGGTCCAGGCTCTGCGGATTCACGTTTTCCTGCGATGCATATCTGGGATTGCTGAATCTGATGGAGGAGACATACAATCAGAAGAACTGGAAATGCTATAATCCGCAGCTTCCCATACTTTTTCTGGGAGGGACGGAGGATCCCTGTATCGGAAGCGGCAGGAAATTTTATCATGCCATTCGCTGCCTCTACAGAGCAGGCTACCATAACATCACTCAAAAGCGCTATCCGGGTATGCGGCACGAAATATTAAACGAGAAAGGGAAAGAAAAAGTCTATCAAAATATCCTGACATTCATAGAAAAGAACCGGGAAGTATGCTATACTTTTAACCGCGCGCAAAAGGGAAAAAACGATGTATAAAGGAAACTAATCAATGAGAGAGCTGATTCGATATCTAAAAGATTATAAAAAAGAGAGTATTATGGGCCCCCTGTTTAAAATGCTGGAGGCCTGCTTTGAGCTGATTGTGCCCCTTGTTATGGCAGCTATCATTGATACAGGCATTAGAAACCATGACAGGCCCTATATCTGGCGTATGGGGCTTCTTCTGGTTTCCTTCGGGGTGCTGGGACTGATCTGTTCACTGACCGCCCAGTATTTTGCGGCAAAAGCGGCTATGGGTTTTGGTACAGCGCTGAGAAGAGACCTATTCGCACATATAAACAATATGTCATATACGGAGCTGGATATCCTGGGAACCCCGACCCTGGTAACCCGGATGACCAGTGACATTAACCAGGCCCAGGCAGGGGTGAATCTGGTTCTGCGGCTGTTTCTGAGATCTCCCTTTATTGTTGTGGGGGCAGTACTTATGGCTTTCACTATAAGTGTTAAGATGACGGTGATATTTCTGATTGCCGTGCCCGTAATCTCTTTGATTATTTATTTTATAGTAAAAAGTACGATCCCCATCTACAAAAGTGCTCAGGCGGCACTGGACAGAGTTTCCCTGCTTACCAGAGAAAACCACATAGGAGCCAGAGTGGTTCGCGCATTTTCAAAACAGCAGGAAGAAATCAGCCGTTTTGAGGAAACCACAGGAGCGCTTACCAGGATACAGCTGCATGCGGGTAGGATCTCCGCCCTGCTCAACCCGGCCACCTATGTAGTAGTGAATCTGGCGATAATGGCAATTCTGTGGTCCGGAGGTTATGTGGTAGACAGCGGGGAGATTACCCAGGGGGAGTTGATTGCCCTAATAAACTACATGTCTCAGATTCTTCTGGCGCTGATTGCTCTGGCAAATCTGATCATCACATTTACAAAGGCAACGGCGTCAGCCATTCGGATCAATGAAGTCTTTCATACGCAGCCGTCTATGTGCGGGGGAGAAAAGACTGGAAGTGAGGGCGATGGGGAGGTGCCGGCTGTGGAATTCAGAGGGGTATCCTTTTCTTATGCAAATGCAAAGGAAAATGCGCTGGAGGAGATATCTTTTTCGGCCGCTCAGGGTGAGACCATAGGAATTATCGGGGGAACCGGATCCGGCAAATCAACGTTGGTTCATCTGATTCCCAGATTATATGATACCTCCGAAGGAGAGGTGCTCTTTAGAGGCCGGTCCATACAGGAGTATCAATTGGAGTATATCCGCAGTCGGATTGGCTTAGTGCCTCAGAAGGCGGTTCTTTTTCAGGGGACACTGCGGGACAATATGAAATGGGGAAAAGAAGATGCCTCGGACAGTGAGATCCGTGAGGCTCTGGACATTGCCCAGGCCAGAGACTTTGTGGAAGCGAAAGAAGAGGGGCTGGATCTTAAAATTCAACAGGGGGGCAGTAACCTTTCGGGCGGCCAGCGTCAGCGCCTGACTATAGCCAGGGCCCTTGTGGGAAAGCCGGATATTCTGATTCTGGATGACAGTGCCTCAGCTCTTGATTTTGCCACGGATGCAGCGCTGAGAAAAGCCATAAAAGAAAAGACAAGGGGAATGACCGTTTTTATCGTATCGCAAAGGGCTTCGTCGATCAAATATGCAGATAAGATACTGGTATTGGATGACGGCAGGATGGCAGGTATGGGAACCCACCGGGAGCTTATGGAGAACTGCCGGGTATACGAAGAGATCTGTACCTCCCAGTTATCCGGAGAGGAGGTGCAGAGGGGATGAAACAGAAAGATACATTGAAAAGAGTATTGGATTTTATACGGCCTTACAGCGGATACGTAGCTGTGATTCTTGTATTTGCCCTTATAAGTGTGACATTCACCCTGTATGCGCCTATCTTAATCGGAGAAGGGGTAGACCTTATTCTGGGAAAAGGTCAGGTTCTCTTTGACGGGGTGTTGAAAATTATTGTAAAACTGGGGTTTGTAGTGGCTGCTACGGCCGTGGCTCAGTGGCTTATGAATCTGGCCACCAACCATGTTACCTTTTGTGTGGTGCGGGATATCCGCAGAAAGGCATTTGCACATCTGGAAGAGGTTCCGGTTAAATATATTGACAGCAATCAGCCAGGGGAGATGATGAGCCGGATTGTGACAGATGTGGATCAGTTTTCAGACGGGCTTCTTATGGGATTTACCCAACTGTTTACCGGGGTAGTCACAATTGTGGGCACACTGGGATTTATGCTCTCCATTCATGTTAAGATTACACTTATTGTAGTCCTGATCACCCCTGTGTCTCTCTTTGTTGCCAGCTTTATAGCCAAGCGCACCTTTTCCATGTTTAAGCTTCAGTCAGAAACCAGAGGGGATATGACATCTCTGGTGGAGGAACTGGTGGGAAATCAGAAGCTGGTACAGGCCTTTTGCTATGAGAAAAAGGCAGAAGAAAGGTTTCAGGAGGTTAATGAGAAGCTGCGGGTATGCGGGATCCGTGCGCTGTTCTTCTCATCTATAACAAATCCAGCCACCCGGTTTGTAAATGGTCTGGTATATACAGGGGTTGGCATCTTTGGAGCCTTCACCGTATTAAACGGCGGAATTACCGTGGGACAGCTTTCCTGTTTCTTGAATTATGCCAACCAGTATACGAAGCCATTTAATGAAATATCAGGGGTAGTGACGGAGCTGCAGAACGCACTTGCCTGTGCACGGCGTATTTTTGATTTTATGGATACCCCTTCTGTGGATCCGGACCCTGAGGACGCGGCGGAGCTTAAGGAGTGCGACGGGAGCCTTGAACTTTCCCATGTGTATTTTTCCTATCTTCCCGGCACCTCCCTTCTGGAGAATATCAATCTGAACGTGAAACCCGGGCAGAGAATTGCCATTGTGGGTCCCACAGGCTGTGGAAAAACTACGCTTATCAATCTGCTGATGCGGTTTTACGATATTGACCGCGGGAACATTAAGGTTAGCGGATATGAGGCGGGACATGTAAAACGTGACAGTCTGAGGCAGCAGTTCGGTATGGTGCTTCAGGACACCTGGCTACGGTCAGGCACCATAGCGGAGAATATAGCATACGGAAGACCGGACGCATCCCGGGAGGAGATACTGGAGGCAGCAAAAGCAGCCCATGCTCACAGCTTTATCAAACGTATGAAAAACGGATATGATACTGTCATTACAGAAGACGGGGGCAACCTCTCCCAGGGACAAAAACAGCTTTTGTGTATTGCAAGAGTAATGCTGTTAAAGCCCCCTATGCTGATCCTGGATGAGGCTACCTCATCTATCGATACCCGTACGGAGATAAAGATCCAGCAGGCATTTGAAAAGCTTATGGAGGGCAGAACCAGCTTTATTGTGGCCCACCGCCTTTCTACCATTAAAAGTGCTGATGTTATCCTGGTTATGAAGGATGGCAATATTATAGAACAGGGGAATCATAAGGAACTTCTGAAAGAAAATGGATTCTATGCCAAACTGTATGAGAGCCAGTTTGCCGTCTCTTAGCGGGAGGATGATAAAACAGCAGTTGCCTTTTTCGACAAGATTTGCTATTCTAGAGGATAGAAAACCACAGGAAACGAGGAAAAATTATGGATTCAAACAGAATGAAAAGCACCTATATGCTGCGTATTCTGGCGGGGGCATATCTGATTTATATTGCGTATTCTCTTGTGGGGGGTTACGTAAAAGGGGAGACCCCCTCCTTTTGGATAGCGCTGGCAGGGGCAGCCTTTGGAATCATAGGCGCAGGACTGCTGTATTTCTCAATCAAGGGGTGGATTCGCTGCACTAAAGCAGCCAATGATCCGGAGCCTGAACCAGAGGATGAGAAAGAAGAAGAGGATGAAAAAAGAGCGGAGTAAGCCGGGCTTACCTCGCTCTTTTTTTTCGGCGTCTGGCTTTCCTCATCCTGGATGGGGCGAGAAACACCCAGCACACGATTCTTACAAGAATAATTCCAAAGAATACACCCACACTGTCTATCATGACATCTCGTTTGGAAGGCCCTCTTCCTTCTACAAACGACTGGTGATACTCATCCCCGCAGGCAAAGGCTACACAGATGGCACCGGCTACAATCATGAGGGGAATACCTCTCAGGTTATATACATAGAGCGGAAAGGACACGGCAACTGCCAGGATAAAATACTCTGTCATATGTGCCAGCTTCCGGACCGGGCCATGAATCTTATCAACATAAAATTCGATCTGCTCCTCTGTAAAATCTTTACCCAGAAGATCGCTGCCAACGGTTACAATTTTATGGCTCACCTTGTAGCTGATATTGGACGAGACCGCGCCGGTCTGTCCGGAAAAAGAGAAGATCATGTACATGATTGCAAGGGCAGGAAGAAAAGACAGTGGCTTTAAAAGTAAAATTAGAAATTTTTTCATTTGTTCACACTCCTATTACGAGAATATATCATGTTTTAGAAGAGGCGTCAAATTGCTTGCACCGGGTATTTGTATATATTATAATGGAAAAATCGGGACATCCCGTTACGGAGACTGGCAACTGATTACAGATAAAGGAGAAAAAACATGAGTTTAGCAGATAATATATTTATCACCATGTGCCGGGATATTATAGACAACGGTACCAGCACAGAGGGAGAGAAGGTCCGTCCGGTATGGGAGGACGGTACATCGGCTTATACAATCAAACGGTTTGGAGTAGTAAACCGTTATGATCTCTCAAAGGAATTCCCGGCCCTGACACTGCGGCGCACGGCCTTAAAGAGCGCTATGGATGAGATTTTATGGATCTGGCAGAAGAAATCTAATAACATTAAAGAGCTGAACAGCCATGTGTGGGACAGCTGGGCAGACGAGACGGGATCCATCGGAAAGGCCTACGGCTACCAGATGAGCGTGAAGCACCAGTACAGAGAAGGAATGATGGATCAGGTAGACCGGGTACTCTTTGATCTGAGAGAGAACCCCTACAGCCGCAGAATCATGACCAATATCTATGTTCATCAGGATCTCCATGAAATGCACCTGTATCCCTGCGCGTACTCAATGACGTTTAATGTTACGAAGGAGAAAGACAGTGATCAGCTGATTCTCAATGGGATTCTCAATCAGAGATCCCAGGACGTTCTTGCCGCAAACAACTGGAATGTATGTCAGTATTCACTGCTTCTTATGATGTTTGCACAGGTTTCGGGGATGAAGGCAGGGGAGCTGGTGCATGTGATTGCAGACGCGCACATCTATGATCGGCATATTCCTCTGGTGCAGGAGCTTATCTCCCGTCCGGCGTATCCGGCGCCCAAGGTGACATTAAACCCTGAGATTCGGGATTTCTATCAATTTACTGTGAATGATCTGACGGTGGAAGATTATCAGACAGGCCCCCAGATCAAAAATATCCCTATAGCTGTGTAGTAAGAAAGGAGAACTCTATGAATTTAATTGTAGCCGCAGATAAAAACTGGGGGATCGGAAAAGACAATAAACTTCTGGTCAGCATTCCCTCTGATATGAAGTTCTTCCGGAACCAGACCACCGGCAAGGTTGTTGTTATGGGGAGAAAAACCCTGGAAAGCTTCCCCAATCAGATGCCGCTAAAAAACAGGACGAACATAATACTGACCAGAAATCCTGGATATAGCGTTAAGGGAGGGACAGTGGTTCATTCCCTGGAGGAACTTGCGGAGGCTCTGAAGCCCTATGAGGAGGAGGAGATTTATGTCATCGGAGGAGACAGCATTTATAAACTTCTTCTGCCATACTGCTCCACAGCCCATGTGACGAGAATTGATTTTGCCTTTGAAGCTGACACCTTCTTTCCCAACCTGGATGAGGACGAGGAATGGGAGATTACGGGAAAAAGTGAGGAACAGACATATTTTGACCTGGAATACGAATTTGTCAAATATGAGAGGAAAAAGGCCTGATTTTCTCGGGTCTGTCTCTTGACAGTGTCTGAAAAAAGTATAATAATAAAAAAAGATTCATGATATTGCAGTGTAACACGTCGTAGCGATAAAGTGGATTGTAGATAGAGGAGGAAAATCACATGTTAGAGATTAAGATTGAGAAAACTACAAATCCAAAACCAATTCCGGACAAGGATAATCCGTTAGTATTCGGTACTATTTTTACAGACCACATGTTTGAGATGGATTATACGGATGGAAAGGGATGGCACGATCCACGAATTGTACCATATCATAACCTGGAACTGGAACCCTCCGCCATGGTGTTCCACTATGGACAGGAAATGTTTGAAGGCTTAAAAGCATACAAGACAGAGGACGGAAGGATTCTGTTATTCCGCCCGGATAAGAATATAGAGAGGGCAAACCATTCCAACCGCCGACTGATGATTCCTGAGATCCCTGAGGATATATTTATGGAGGCAATTAAGCAGGTAGTGAAAATCGATGAGGCATGGATCCCTACAAAAGAGGGGACATCTCTTTACATACGTCCTTTTGTAATTGCGACAGATCCATTTTTGGGAGTGAGACCTTCCTATACCTATAAATTTATGATTATTTTATCTCCGGTAGGAGCCTATTATCCGGAGGGATTGGATCCTGTTAAAATCTGGATTGAGGATGAATATGTCAGGGCTGTCCGCGGCGGAATTGGAGAGGCAAAGACCGGGGGCAATTACGTGGCATCTATGGCATCTCAGATGAAGGCTCATGAGGAGGGGTATTCCCAGGTGCTCTGGCTGGACGGCGTGGAGAGAAAGTACATTGAAGAAGTAGGAGCTATGAATATTTTCTTTAAAATAAATGGGACAGTAGTGACGCCTATGCTGAACGGCTCTATTCTTTCCGGCGTTACCAGAAGAACCTGTATAGAATTGTGCAAATCCTGGGGAGTTCCTGTGGAAGAAAGAAAAGTATCTGTGGATGAGCTGGAAGAGGCAGCCAGAACAGGCGCTCTGGAAGAAGTCTGGGGAAGCGGTACGGCAGCTGTTATATCACCGGTTGGACATCTTCGCTATGAGGATGATGTATTCCAGATAGGAGACGGTGGGATCGGAGAACTGAGTCAGAAATTATACGATACAGTGACAGGAATCCAGCTGGGAAAGATAGAAGACAAGTTTGGATGGACCGTTGAGGTTTAAGAATAAAGTAAGAAAAGTTCCGGAAGTTAACCTCCGGAACTTTTTTAACGTTTAAGACCTGTCCGGAAGCATTGATTTTTCTTATTATATCATATATAATTCACTGTAGGACGAAACATGATAGAATACAATACAGATACAGGGAGGGCAAGATGGCCAATCAGGATTGGATTAATCTGGGGGATGAGATTCGTGACATAGTGGAAAATGCTATAGATTCCCAGAATTTTCATAAATTAAATCAGTCGATCAGTGATACGGTTACCAGCGCAATGGAGAATGTGAACCGTACGATCCGAAATGCAGGCTCTGCGGCCGGACAGGCCGGGCAGCGCATTCAGGAGGAAGTCAGAGAACAGCAGGGAAGATACCGTTACCAAAACAAGAACAGCTATATAAGGCCCAGGGAGATAGTAAAAAGCTCTCCTTCGCTCTTTGCAAAAACCGGTCCGAGCTCCTGTGCGGGATATGCACTGACGATCACTGGGGGGATCCTGACCGGAGGCCTGGGGATTGCTGTGTTGATACTGCTGATTGTCGCAATTGCGACCGGAAGTATGGGGGCAGCTTTCAGCATCCCTATATTTATTATGCTTCCTCTGCTTATCGGAAGCGTGGTTATGACCTGGAAGGGAAGCACCATTCTGGGGCGGCTAAAGCGATTCAAAAATTATATTCGCGGCTTACGGGGCCGGAATTACTGCGGCATTAAAGAATTGGCTCAGATGGTGGGAAAGTCAGAGAATTATGTGATTAAAGACCTGAGAAATATGATCGAGAGAGGTCTGTTTCTGCAGGGACATCTGGATCGGCAGAATACCTGCCTGATTGCATCAGACGATGTGTATGAACAGTACCAGCTGGCTCAAAAGCAGCTGGAGATCCGACAAAAGGAATTGCAGCAGGAGGCAGCAAAGCCAAAAAGCGGTTTGTCTGAGGAGGCCAGAAAGGTAATTAAGGAAGGAAATGATTACTTGGAGGCCATCAAGGGCAGCAATGACGCCATTCCCGGGGTTGAGATATCGAAAAAGATTTCCCGTCTGGAAGTGGTGATACAAAAGATTTTCCAGCGGGTGGAACAGCATCCGGAGCTGATAGCAGATCTGAGAAAATTTATGGATTATTATCTGCCCACTACGATGAAATTGCTGAAGGCGTACGAGGAACTGGATGCCCAGCCGGTGCAGGGAGAGAATATAGCAACTGCAAAAAGAGAGATAGAAGAGACTTTGGACACCATCAGTACGGCATTTGAGAATCTGCTGGACAGTTTCTTTAAGGACACGGCATGGGATATCTCCACGGACATCTCTGTGCTTCAGACAATGCTGGCACAAGAGGGACTGACAAAAAAGGACTTTTAAGAAAAGAGGATAACATATGAGCGAAGAATTTAAGGATTTCACTGCAACCCCTACACTGACCTTTGATCCCCTTCCCACAAAGGAAGAGATCATAGAGCCTAAGCCTCAGGAGCCTGAGAAGACCTGGAATGATGATATTCTCTCCGCGGAGGAGATTAAGATGGTGGACGAGTTTGCCCAGCAGATAGATCTGAATAATTCCAATGCTATCCTTCAGTACGGAGCGGGAACCCAGAAAAAAATGGCGGATTTCTCCGAAGGGGCCCTGGAAAATGTAAAGACAAAGGATCTGGGAGAGATTGGAGATCTCCTTTCCAATGTAGTCTCCGAGCTGAAAAGTTTTGATGTAGAAGAAGAGGAAAAGGGCTTTCTGGGATTTTTCAAAAAGACGTCCAACAAGATTACAGCCATGAAGACAAAGTTTGACAAAACTGAGGTAAATATAGACAAAATTTGTCAGGTGTTGGAGAAACATCAGATTCAACTTTTGAAGGACATAGCAGTGCTGGATAAGATGTATCAGTTGAATCTGACCTATTTTAAAGAGCTGTCCATGTACATCCTGGCAGGAAAGAAGAAGCTTCAGGAGGTCAGGGGGAAGGAACTCAGCAGCCTTATGGCAAAGGCGCAGTCCAGCGGGCTTCCTGAGGACGCCCAGGCAGCCAAGGATCTGGACTCTCTCTGCAATCGTTTTGAGAAAAAGATTCATGATCTGGAATTAACCAGGATGATTTCTATCCAGACGGCACCTCAGATTCGTCTGGTGCAGGGCAATGATACTCTGATGGCAGAGAAGATTCAGTCCACTCTGGTCAACACAATCCCACTGTGGAAGAGTCAGATGGTGCTGGCACTGGGTGTGGCTCATTCCACCCAGGCGGCAGAGGCTCAGCGCCAGGTTACAGATATGACAAACGATCTGCTGAGAAAGAATGCAGAGACACTGAAGCTGGCAACCATAGAAACTGCAAAAGAATCAGAGCGGGGCATAGTAGATATGGAGACGCTGAAAATGACCAACGAATCTCTTATCTCTACGCTGGATGAGGTGATGAAGATTCAGCAGGAAGGGAAGCAGAAGCGAAGGGAAGCTGAAGTGGAAATGAACCGCCTGGAAAATGAACTGAAAACGAAATTATTGCAGATTAACGGTTGAGAATCGTAAGGAACAGTATATGACTGGGAAGAGACCGGTACAGAACAGGTAATACACTACCTGTTCTGTACCGGCTTTTTTGTATCATAGGAAAGTACTCCAATACGCAATGTGCAGATACAAGTTCAAAAAATGAACAAAAATACTTGACAATCCTGTGGAACCGAAGTAAAATGATGTAAGTTCAAAAAATGAACAAAGACGGGAGGGAGCACAGAATGTATAGATGGAGAAGACGGGGAGAGGCATTATTTTTTGTACTGCCGATTCTGATACCCCTAATCGTATTTTGGATTTACCCTATTATCCGTTCCGGATGGATCAGTTTTACTAATTGGGATTATATGACCCCGGAATATGATTTTGTAGGTCTGAAAAATTATAAAGATCTGTTGAGCACAGGAGGATTTTTCCCTGCTCTTAAAAATACACTGGTCTTCGGACTGGGGACAGCTATTCCGGTGATTACCGGGGGATTTCTGCTGGCTGTTCTGGTGAGAAGTCTGAAGAAAGGGAGTAAATTTTACCAGTTTATTTTATTTTCACCATGGATTACTCCTACGGTGGCTATCTCTATCGTATGGACCTGGATCTTTGAACCAGATACCGGAATTGCTAATATTGTGCTTCGTTTTTTACATATGCCGGCTCTGCAGTGGCTGCACAGTTCTCAAACGGCAATGCTTTCCGTGATTCTGGTTACCCTCTGGAAAACCTTGGGGTATGCCATGATATTTTATCTGACGGCATTGGCAAAGGTTCCGGAAGAGCTGTACGATGCGGGGAAGGTAGACGGGGCATCTAAACTGGCACTCATGAGACATATAACCATACCTATGGTTTCTCCCACCACCCTGTTTCTGGTGGTTCTGAATACAGTCAATGCGCTTCAGGCTTATGACCAGATTCAGGTTCTGACCCAGGGAGGCCCTTCGGGAAGCACCCGAACACTGCTGTATCTTTATTACCAGCTGGGCTTTGAACAGTTTCATATGGGGCAGGCTGCGGCATCCGGTGTGCTTCTGGTGATCATTGCGTCAGTGCTGGCGGGAATACAGTTTGCGGTTTCAAAAAAATCAGTACATTATTAGAAAGGGAGTGTTCCAGTATGGAGAATTTACAGGCACTGAAGCTTCCCTCAGGGAAGATAGCCCAGGAGAGATGCATAACAAGGACTGCAAAGACTGGAAAGCTGGCGTGGATAACCGGAGAGGCAGTAAAGCACATATTTCTCGCCGGAATCAGCCTTGTTATGGCATTTCCATTTTTATGGATGGTCATCAGCGCGCTTAAAACAAAAGCAGAGGTTATGAACACAGAGGTTTTTTGGCCCCAGGAGGCACAGTGGGGGAACTTTGCGGAAGTGATCTTCCACTCTCCTATCCTCCGGTATATGGGCAACAGCCTTCTGGTGTCGGCAGCCATTGTCCTTCTTCAGGTGGTTACAGGGGCAATGATGGCATATGCGCTCTCATTTATGAGATTTAGGGGCCGCAAAACCTTGTTTCTGGTGGTGGTGGGAACGTATATGCTTCCTCCCGCAGCCACATATATCCCTGGCTATATTATATTATCCCAGCTGAACCTGCTGGACAGCCTGACAGGACTTACCATATCCTGTACCGTAAATATTTTTGGGATCTTTCTGCTCCGGCAGGCATTTATGCAGCTGCCCTACGGATTGGTTGAGGCGGCTAAGGTAGACGGAGCCAGACCGTGGTATATTCTGTGGAAGATTGTGTTTCCACTTACCCGCCCAACATTTATTACATTTATTCTTATGAGCTTTATCACAAGCTATAACAGCTATATGTGGCCCTCTCTTATTACGGAGACACCGGATAAGGCGCTCATTTCCCAGGGGCTGCGGATGTTTTTTATAGAAGGCGGTGCTTACGGCACAGAATGGCCTAAGGTTATGGCAGCCAGTGCGGTTATTGTCATCCCCCTTTTGCTGCTGTTCTTATTTACACAAAAATGGTTTATTAAAGGGATCAGCGATACAGGGATGAAAGGGTAACAGAAGGAATGGATTCAGAGAGGAGAAAAGAATTATGAAAACAATGAAAGCAGCAGCAGCGGTACTTGTTTTGGGCTTGTGCACCGGACTTTTGGGGGGATGCCAAAAGACGGCGCAGGCAGACAGCAAAGAAGATGCCGGAGACAGGGTACAGGTGAAAGTGTGGTATTCCGGGGGCAAGACAGCGACCAAGGTGCTGGATGAGATTATTCAGCAGTTTAACAGCAGCCAGGATATCTATGAAGCAAAAGGGGTTGTCCAGGCGGATTACGATGAGACCTACGAGAAGCTCCAGGCAGCCATAGCCGGGAAAAAGCAGCCGGATGTGGTGCTGCTGGATGCAGACAAGGCAGTAAATCTGGCAGAAAAGGGGCTTCTGGAAGATTTGAATACTTTTGTGGAAAAAGATGCATCCATGAATACAGAAGATTTTATCCCGGTATTTTACAATCAGGGATTTACAGAGGACGGAGAGCTATTTGCTATTCCGGCCTACGGAACTACGCAGGTGATGTACTATAACATAGAGGCTTTTGAGAAAGCCGGCATTCAGGCGGACAATATAAAAACCTGGCAGGATCTGGCACAGGCAGCCGAGAGTATGACAGTCAGGGAAGGAGAGGAAACCACTTTCTACGGATGGGAGCCTATGTACAATGAGGATAATCTTATGGATGCGGTATTCAGCAATGGAGGATCTGTATTCAGCGAGGACGGTAAATCCGTTTTGATTAATTCCAGGGAATGGGTGGAAGTTTGGGAAGCCTTCCGCCGGTGGATTCACGAGGATAAGACTATGAGGATTCATTACGGCGGACAGGGCTGGCAGTACTGGTATGACACCATGGATGATGTTCTCCAAAACCGGGCAGGAGGGTATACCGGCTCCTCAGGGGATCAGGCGGATCTTGACTTTTCGGTGGTGGCAGCTATGCCTCAGCCGGGCTTCCATGATAATCCTCCGGCACCAGTTGCCAGAGCTCTGCAGTTTACCATGGTGAAGGGCGGCAGCGACGAGGCAAAGCAGGGGGCCTATGAATTTATGAAATACTTTACTGAGGCAGAGCAGCAGGCAAAATGGTCGATGGAAACCGGCTATGTGGCGGTCCGTCAGTCTGTCAAAGAAAATGAGGAATTCCAGGCATTTTCAGAGGAGAATCCGCAGATACTGGTTCCGCTGGAACAGTCTATGCACGCATCCATTCTCCCTATCGATCCCACAGGAGGAAAGGTATATGATGCCCTGAAGATAGCTGCGGATAAAGTTGAAATTGAAAATATACCTGCACAGGAGGCGCTGGACGAGGCACAGAAGACCGCGCAGGAAGCGCTGGACGCTCTGTAATCATCTGCAGGGGCGGAGGAATTTCCATATTCCTCCGCCCCTGATGGGATTTTGAAGCAAAATGAGTTATAATGGCAGATAGGAAGCTATATCTTAATACTGCTCTTCAGGCAGGCAAATGAGTACACCGTTCATTAAAATATAATTTTGAGACCCAACGGCAAACACTGTGTATAGTTTTCTTTCAGGTGCGAACCATAAGTGAACATAGAAGTACCGGGGGATTCGCACCTGAAATAGGGGAATACATGTTTGGAAAAAGGAAGAAGAAAAGTATGGGATATTGTATTTTTGTATGGAATTAACAAAAATCAAGTGGTAAAATAGAATTAGATTATGTATAATTGCTGTCACTGCCTGCGAGGGCAGTGTGGATTGAAATATAATCTGAATATATTAAGTAATACGCTGTACCGTCACTGCCTGCGAGGGCAGTGTGGATTGAAATCACATCATCCCCTGATCTGTTTATTATTGCATTTGTCACTGCCTGCGAGGGCAGTGTGGATTGAAATAGAGAATCCCTTAAGTTTCTGTGCATCCGAGAAAACGTCACTGCCTGCGAGGGCAGTGTGGATTGAAATCTTAACTGATTTCTGAAAAATAAACATAAAAAACACGTCACTGCCTGCGAGGGCAGTGTGGATTGAAATAGAAAAGAAAGGCTGCTAAATGAGAGCGCTATTCGTCACTGCCTGCGAGGGAAGTGTGGATTGAAATCCTGGGGCGTCCCACGGATTGCCGGGACTGTAGGTCACTGCCTGCGAGGGCAGTGTGGATTGAAATATGTTTATCCCCCTATATTGAAATTCGGTCATCTAGTCACTGCCTGCGAGGGCAGTGTGGATTGAAATAGAAAAGAAAGGCTGCTAAATGAGAGCGCTATTCGTCACTGCCTGCGAGGGAAGTGTGGATTGAAATCCTGGGGCGTCCCACGGATTGCCGGGACTGTAGGTCACTGCCTGCGAGGGCAGTGTGGATTGAAATATGTTTATCCCCCTATATTGAAATTCGGTCATCTAGTCACTGCCTGCGAGGGCAGTGTGGATTGAAATACAAAGCGTCCCATCAAAATCCACGGCATATACTGTCACTGCCTGCGAGGGCAGTGTGGATTGAAATCTTGAAATGGCGGAAAAACTGTGCTAAGATTGTGTCACTGCCTGCGAGGGCAGCATGGATTGAAACAATAAAGTTAACTTTTTATATAAAACCAGGAAAGAAATGGAGAACATGCAATGTACAGAGATCATACAAAAGTTGTTTCTATAGGGGACAGGGTTATCGGCGGCGGTAATCCTGTTCTTATACAGTCTATGACAAATACAAAAACAGAGGATGTGAAGGGAACAGTTGCCCAGATTCAGGCCCTCACGGCGGCTGGGTGTGAGATTGTCAGATGTACAGTTCCCACTATGGAGGCGGCTCTGGCGTTAAGAGAGATAAAAAAACAAATATCTGTCCCCCTAGTGGCGGATATTCATTTTGACTACCGGATGGCCATAGCGGCTATGGAGAACGGGGCGGATAAGATTAGGATTAACCCTGGGAACATTGGCAGCAGAGAGCGTATCAAGGCCGTGGTGGATGCAGCAAAGGAGAGAAATATTCCTATTCGCGTCGGGGTAAACAGCGGGTCCCTGGAAAAGGAACTGGTGGAGAGGTATCACGGGGTGACTGCAGAGGGACTTGTGGAAAGTGCACTGGACAAAGTGAAGATCATTGAGGAGCTGGGCTATGATAATCTGGTGATCAGCATTAAGTCCTCAGATGTAATGATGTGTGTGAAAGCCCATGAGTTAATCGCCAGCCGGACACAGTACCCTCTGCATGTGGGAATTACCGAGGCGGGAACTCTGTATTCCGGGAATATAAAGTCTGCTGTTGGGCTGGGAATAATTCTCTATCAGGGAATCGGCGATACCATTCGGGTGTCACTGACAGGAGATCCGGTGGAAGAAATTAAATCTGCCAAAGGGATCCTGAAAACCCTGGGACTCCGAACGGGAGGGATAGAGGTGGTCTCCTGCCCTACCTGCGGACGCACAGAAATTGATCTTATTGGATTGGCCAATCAGGTGGAGACTATGGTACAGGAATTCCCCCTGGATATTAAGGTGGCTGTGATGGGATGCGTGGTCAATGGACCGGGGGAGGCTAAGGAAGCTGATATTGGAATCGCCGGAGGCAAAGGCGTAGGGCTTTTGATTAAAAAAGGGGAGATAATCCGCAAGGTACCTGAGGGTGAACTCCTTTCCTGTCTGCGCAAGGAGCTGGAACATTGGGAACAATAGGAGTTTTGTAATATGGAAAAAGATTTTTTTGAAGTTTTTCCCAATCTTAAAGTAGAAGATAAGCTTCAGGAACTGCTGGATGGAGTTCAGGTTACTAAGGTAGCTTCCAACTCTGCGAAAGACCGGCTGAGGGTATATCTCCTCAGCCGTCAGTGGATACATAAAAAATATATTTATGATTTGGAAGAGGCCATTTCCTCCCAATTTTTTTCAGGTGTGTCCATGGAAGTGAAAATCATAGAAAAATTCAGCCTTTCCTCCCAGTATACGCCGGAAAACCTCTATGAAGTCTACCGGAACAGTATGCTGACAGAACTAAAGGAATACAGTATCCTTGTCTATAATCTGCTGGCCACAGCAAAAGTAGAGTTCCCGGAGCCGGAACGAATGGTTCTTCAGATCCCTCAGTCGGTGCTTGCTGCCACGAAGGAGAAAGAGCTGACAGAGTATCTGGAAAAGGTGTTCTGCGAGAGATGCGGTTTATCTCTGAAGGTAGAGCCCCTGTATCTGGAGGCCAAGGAGAGCAGAGCCAGAAAGAACAGTGAACTGAGGATTCAGCAGGAAGCTGCCCATATCATTGCCCAGTCATCTTTCGGAAACTGCGCCGGGGGAAATTACTCTGTGGAGGAACTCCATGAGGAGGCACTGCCGGAGAAGTCCATAGAAAAAGAAAAGCCGGCGTCTGACAAGAAAAAAGATGTTCCTGCACAGGGAAAAAGCATGTCCAAGGCTCCGGGGAAGGCCGGGGCGGCAGATAAGAGAAATGGCAGGGGAAGCTTTGGAAAGAATACTGGGGGCGGAGACTTCCGCCGTTCTGTGAAGCGTTCTGATAATCCTGAGGTATTATATGGACGTGATTTTGATGATGAGGCTCTGCCTTTGGAGCATATCACGGGAGAGATGGGAGAAGTATGTATCCGCGGAAAAATCATGTCTCTGGAGACCAGGGAAATCAGAAATGAAAAGACAATTATCATATTCTCCATGACGGATTTTACGGATTCAATCACTGTGAAAATGTTTGCCAGAAACGATCAGGTGGAAGAGATTCTGGCCGGGATAAAGGTGAAGGCATTTATTAAGCTGAAAGGTGTCACTACCATTGACCGATTCGACAGTGAATTAACAATAGGCTCAGTTGTGGGGATAAAAAAGATTGCTGACTTTACCAGCAGCAGGGCAGACACCAGTCCGGAAAAGCGTGTGGAGCTCCACTGTCACACGAAGATGAGTGAGATGGACGGTGTCTCGGATGCCAAAGCTCTGATTATGAGGGCATATGAATGGGGGCATAAGGCCATAGCGATCACTGACCACGGGGTCGTACAGGGATTCCCGGATGCGCTTCACGCAACCTGGGATATGCCCAAAGATGCGGATTTCAAAATTATTTATGGGGTGGAGGCATATCTGGTAGATGATCTCAAGGGCATTGTGGCCAACAGCAAAGGACAGGATTTGGATGGCACTTTTGTGGTTTTTGACATCGAGACTACCGGCTTCAGCCCTCTGGCGAATAAAATCATTGAAATAGGGGCTGTGAGAGTGGAAGAAGGAAAGATCACAGATCGCTTCTCCACGTTCGTAAACCCTAAGGTGCCCATTCCTTTTCGGATTGAGACCCTTACAGGGATAAATGATAATATGGTCTCCCAGGCAGAGGAGATTACGGACATTCTGCCGCGGTTCATGGAGTTTTGCCGCGGGGCAGTCATGGTGGCGCACAATGCAGAGTTTGATATGAGCTTTATTCAGAAAAACTGTGAAGATCTGGGCATTGAGACGGACTTTACCTATGCCGACACCGTAGGAATGGCTAGATTTCTTCTGCCTGCCCTGAACCGGTTTAAGCTGGATACCGTCGCCAAAGCAGTGGGGGTTTCTCTGCAGAACCATCACCGGGCAGTGGATGATGCGGCCTGTACGGCAGAAATCTTTGTGAAATTTATAGAAATGCTGAAGGAGAGGGAAATTGAGAATCTGGATCAGCTGAATGAAGCTGGGGCGGTTACCCCTGAGGTAGTAATGAAGATGCCTACCTATCATGCGATCATTCTGGCCGCCAGCGATCAGGGAAGGGTGAATCTCTATAAAATCATATCCCAGTCACATCTCACGTACTATAACCGGAGACCAAGAGTGCCAAAGAGTCTGTATCTGAAGCTACAGGAGGGCCTGCTCATTGGTTCCGCCTGTGAGGCCGGGGAGCTGTACCAGGCGATCCTCAACGGCAGACCGGAGACGGAGATTGCAAGGCTGGCTGATTTCTATGATTATCTGGAAATCCAGCCCCTGGGGAATAACGGCTTTATGCTGAGAAGCGATAAGATTGAGGTTTCCACCGAGGAGGACCTGATGAATATTAACCGCAGGATTGTTAAACTGGGAGAACAGTTTAATAAACCAGTGGTTGCCACCTGTGACGTCCACTTTCTGGACCCGGAGGACGAAGTCTACCGGAGAATTATTATGGCAGGAAAGGGATTTGACGACGCGGACGATCAGGCTCCCCTGTACCTGCGCACCACAGAAGAAATGCTGGCCGAATTCTCTTATCTGGGAAGGGAAAAAGCTGAGGAGGTAGTGATTACGAATACCAATAGAATTGCGGATATGTGCGAAAAGATATCCCCGGTTCATAAGGGGAAATGTCCTCCGGTGATTCCCAATTCTGATGAGATGCTGCGGGAACTCTGTTATCAGAAAGCCCATGAGATTTATGGGGAGGATCTTCCCTCTCCCGTTACCGAGCGGCTGGAAAGAGAATTAAATTCTATTATATCCAACGGCTACGCAGTTATGTATATGATTGCACAGAAGCTGGTGTGGAAATCAAACAGTGACGGCTATCTGGTAGGCTCCCGTGGATCCGTAGGTTCTTCCTTTGCTGCAACCATGTCCGGGATTACAGAGGTGAATCCCCTGAGCCCTCATTATTACTGCTCAGAGTGTCACTACAGTGACTTTGACTCGGAAGATGTAAAGAAGTACGCCGGAGGCGCCGGCTGTGATATGCCGGACAAAGTCTGTCCGGTGTGCGGGGCCAATCTCCAGAAAGAAGGGTTTGACATTCCGTTTGAGACATTTCTGGGATTTAAGGGGGATAAGGAGCCTGATATTGACCTTAACTTCTCCGGGGACTACCAGGGAAAGGCTCACCGCTATGTAGAAGTTATCTTTGGCTATGGCCAGACCTTTAAAGCAGGAACCATTGGTACCCTGGCAGAGAAGACGGCCTTCGGCTATGTGAAAAATTATTATGAGGAGAGGGGCTCCAGAAAAAGGAACTGTGAGATTAACCGGATTGTCCAGGGCTGCACCGGCGTACGCAGGACCACAGGCCAGCATCCGGGGGGGATCATTGTACTTCCCATCGGGTGGGATATTGAAGAGTTTACCCCGGTGCAGCACCCTGCCAACGATATGGGCAGCGATATTATAACTACACATTTTGATTATCACTCCATTGATTCCAACTTGCTGAAGCTGGATATTCTGGGACACGATGATCCTACCATGATCCGTATGCTGGAAGACCTGACAGGCATTAATGCCAGGGAGATTCCTCTGGACAGCCAGGAGGTAATGTCCCTGTTCCAGGGAACAGATGCCCTGGGCATTACTCCCGAGGATATAAGAGGCTGTCCCCTAGGGTGTCTGGGGGTTCCGGAGTTCGGTACTGAGTTCGCCATGCAGATGCTGATTGACACTCAGCCCAAGTCTTTCTCTGATTTGGTGCGTATCGCCGGGCTGGCTCATGGTACGGATGTTTGGCTGGGCAATGCCCAGACCCTGATTCAGGAGGGAAAGGCCACGATCTCTACCGCTATCTGTACCAGGGATGATATTATGATCTATCTGATACAGAAAGGACTGGAGAGCGGCTTATCCTTTACTATCATGGAGTCTGTGCGGAAGGGAAAGGGACTGAAGCCGGAGTGGGAAGAAGAGATGACGAAGCATGGAGTGCCGGACTGGTATATCTGGTCCTGTAAAAAGATTAAGTATATGTTCCCCAAAGCCCATGCTGCTGCGTACGTTATGATGGCTTTTCGAATTGCCTACTGTAAGATTTTCTACCCTCTGGCGTACTATGCGGCGTTCTTCAGTATCAGGGCCACAGCATTTTCCTATGAACTTATGTGTCAGGGAAAGGAGAAACTTGAATATTTTATGGATGATTACCAGAAGCGGATGGACACCCTGAGCAAAAAAGAGCAGGATACCTACAAGGATATGAAGGTGGTGCAGGAGATGTATGCCCGGGGGTTCGAATTTGTTCCCATTGATCTTTACCAGGCAGAGGCACATACCTTCCGGATTGTAGAGGGGAAGCTGATGCCGGCGTTGGATACCATCGAAGGACTTGGAGATCGTGCGGCTGATGCTGTGGTGGAGGCTGCCGCCTGCGGGGAATTTCTGTCAAAGGATGATTTCCGGATACGTACAAAGGTGAGTAAGACGGTCATTGACCTGATGAGCGATTTGAACCTGTTCGGGGATATTCCGGATTCCAACCAGATGTCTCTCTTTGATTTCCAGTAGAATTTTCACAGATGGTATAGTATAATAGATGTAAATGACGGGAGGCAGAAGGATGAAACGATTTCTGGAAAAAGGTGCACCAATACTGATCATTATTATCCTGTGTATCCTGGTCCTTGTTTGGGCTCTGGGAGGCTTTCTTGCAGGTACGTTTGCAGGGGGAAGCATTCTGATAGGAGGAGTCTTTTTTCTCATCGGTCTTGCCGTTATAGCTGCTCTGATTGTCACGCTGGTCAGGCGAATCAAAGAGATTGACGACGAGGATAAGGATGATTTGAGCAAATATTAACAGTACTCGCAGAGGGAGGTAATGAAATATGCTTATTATGACTGCGGATGCAATACCCGGCAGAAAATACGAAATGCTTGGGATTGCCAAGGGTTCTACTATCCAGACGGTTCACGCCGGCAAGGATATTATGAACAGTTTCAAAACACTGGTAGGAGGGGAATTGACCTCTTACAATGAGATGATGAATAAAGCGAGAGCGCTGGCCACCAAGAGACTGGAGGAGGACGCCCAGAGCATGGGAGCAGATGCCGTAGTGGCTATGAGGTATTCGTCCAGCTCAGTGATGCAGGGAGCATCTGAGATTATGGCCTATGGTACAGCAATACGCTTTACCGATTAGAGAAAAAGAGACTGTAATCAGCCGTGACACAGGCTTAGATTACAGTCTCTTTTTATGGTAATATATTACGGGCACAGCAGTTCCCGGAATGCATCCAGGAGCTTATCGTTTTGTTCATGGTTCATAATGCAGAACCGGACATAGCTCTCGTCTAAAAACGGGAATGTGGAGCAATTGCGAATCATAAGACCTTTTTTTATGCAGTGCTCAAAAAGCTCCTCTGCAGTTACCCCCTCTTTCTGTATCCTGACCAGTATAAAATTCCCTTTGGGCTCATAGATTTTAACACTGTCCCAGGTACGAAGCTCTCTGCAGATTCTGTCACGCTCAGAAAAGATGAGGTTTTTGGTCTCCTGTATATATTCTGTATCCCGGAACATAATCTGCCCTCCGATTTCAGCCAGGGAGTTGATGGTCCAGGGATTCTTTCTTGTATTGATCTGCTTCACCATATCCTGGTTGCCGGTGATGGCATACCCCAGGCGCAGGCCGGGTGCTGCAAAGAATTTTGAGATTCCGCGCAGGATGATTAGATTATTATAGTAATTCGTGAGGGGGACAGAAGTGATCTCCTGTTCCTGGGGAGCGAATTCTACGTAGGTTTCGTCCACCATAACAAAAATACCGTGCTCCAGGCAGGTATCCAGGATCTGACGCATCTGTGTACTGGTAATGGCTGTTGAGGTGGGGTTATTGGGGTTGCAGAGAACCAGAAGATCTACTCCCTCCGTGAGATGGGTGCAAAAATCATCGGTATCCATCTGAAAATCATTTTCTTCTTTCAGAGGATAATAAAGGGTGGTACCTCCGCCCAGAGTAATTTCCCTTTCGTATTCAGAATATGTGGGTCCCAGTATTAAGGCCTTTTTTGGGTGCTCTGTCTGAATAAACAGTGAAATCAATTCTGTGGATCCATTTCCTACAATGATATTCTCCAGCTGGGCACCTGTGTAGGCGGCGATACACTGGCGGAGCTTTTTATAATCCCGATCCGGATAACTGGTAACGGCATCAATATGATCTGACAATGTTTTCCTCAATTGGTAGGAAACTCCTAACGGGTTAACGTTAGCGCTGAAGCTTGTTATCTCTTCTTTCTTTATTCCGTAGATTTCCTCGATTTTTTCTAAATCACTGCCATGAAAATGGTCCTTGTGTTTTAACATGTGCTCTCCCTCTTTCTGGAATTAACCTGTGAATTAGCCCGGCGGAATACGGTGCGTGAGATTTTGGTTGGTTGCAACGTTGCCCCGGGTAGTGTATAATCCATTATAGCGAGATATGATAAATAGTTCAAGAGATAACGGGGTATAGGTGAATACTTTGAAGAGAAGAATAGAACAGCTAATTAACGGTAGATATGAATATGAAGTACCTAAGCTTTTGTTATCCCAGGATAGTATTGTACTGCAGACCAGGGCGGGGGAGAATTGCCGTGGAGAGCTGCATCTGGGAGCAGAAGATCAGAGAAAGATAAAAGGAATTGCAGCTTCTTCCCACAGAAGATTCCTCCTGGGAAAGGAGCGGTTTTCCGGAACCACGGCAGCTTTGCCCTATGTGGTAGACGTGAAGGGACTGAAGGCGGGGGATGTGTGTGAAGGGACACTAACCCTCAGCACAGATATAGGAGAGTATCAGGTTCCATTTACAGTAGCCGTACTGGGAAATCAGGTGCGCACTTCTGTGGGAGAGATCCGGACGCTTGATCAGTTTGTGACCCTGGCAAAGGCTGATTTCAGAGAAGCTTTTCATCTTTTTGTAGACGAGGCGTTTGCAGGGCTGCTCCGACATGAGGATGAGAAGCTTTGGCTGGCGTACCGGGGAATGTCTGTGAACCCAGTGACCTACCAGCATTTGGAAGAATTCCTCATCGGCATCGGAAAGAAAGAACCCATTAAACTTTCCCTGGGAAGAGAGTCGGTGGAGCTTTATGAGGTGGAAGGCTCTTTAAAGGATACGCTGATGCTCCACAGGAACGGCTGGGGCTATGTGAGGGCAGAAGTGTCAGTCCAGGGAGATTTTCTGGAGGTAGAAAAGAAAGTAATCACCACAGAGGATTTTATAGGCAGTGTCTATGGTCTGGAATATATAGTCCGCAGGGAGTACCTGGGCAGAGGGAAAAATTACGGCAGAATCATTGTAAAGACCGTGTATGAAACCCAGGTGTTTCAAGTAGTGGCTTCCAGGCATAATAAGATACAGGTGAATGTATCTGCCTATGAAAAGAAAAAGAAGTATGAGCTGGCCAGGCAGTATCTGGAGATGTCTGTGAACCGCATCCTCTTTAAGGAATGGTATGATAAAAGCCTTTCTCTTTTGGAGGAGCTGAAGGAAACTGGCTATGTGGATACCGGCTATGAGCTTCTGGAGGCGTATCTGTATTATCGCGCCGGACTCCTTGACAAGGCGGCCGAGGTGCTGGAAAAGCTGGAGAATTCAACGGCACTGGAGGAATTGCCGGAGATAGAAGGCTGCTATCTGTATCTGACTGCATGCACCGGGCGCCTGAATCTGGAGCGCAAAGAGTATCTGAAGCGTCTTCACACCTTATCTCAGATGCAGGAGGACAGCTTTATTCTGCTCTGGATTCTGCTGCAGGAGGACAGCGAGGCTTACCGCACTCCATCCAAAAAATTGTATGAACTGGAGACGCAGTACGAGATTGGGTGCCGCAGTCCCTTCCTGTATCTGGAAGCCCTTCGCCTGATAAAGGAGAATGTTCTGCTTTTCCGTAAAATCAATAGATTTTATATCCAGGTATTATTCTTCGCAAAGAAATACGGCCTGCTCACAGAGGAAATTGTTAGCAGAACGGCATACCTCTCAGGATACCTGAAATCTTTTCACCAGGTGATTTATGAACTTATGGCGGAGGCATATGAGCAGTACCCATCCAGAGAGCTTCTGGACGCAGTCTGCAAGCTTCTGATGAAGGGCAATCCGAGAAAAAAAGAGTATTTTCAGTGGTATGAACGGGCAGTGGAAGAGGAACTGCGCATTACACGTCTGTATGAATATTATATAGAAACCATGAGCCGCAATTACCAGGGGACGCTTCCCCAGGTGATCCGCATGTATTTTGCATACAATAACACACTCAGTGACAGCAAGAAGGCATTTGTGTACAGCAACGTTATCCGAAACAAAAGCACGGATAAGAATACCTATCTGAGTTATAAAAACGCTATGAAGGCATTTGCCTGGACCAAGCTTTCAGAAGGGCGGATGAATGAGGATTATGCGGTATTGTACCAGGAGTTCTGTATGCATCCGGGAGAAATAAAGGAAAGGGCTGCTCTGGCAAAGGTGCTTTTTATTCACCGGCTTTATCTGGAGGATGCAAAAATCCGAAAAGTAATCGTATGCCACGATGCTCTGAAAAAGGAAGAGGCGTACCCCTGTGTGGACGGCGTGGCGTATATCTCTGTATATACCCCGGATGCCAGGATCTTGTTCGAAGATGAAAAGCGCAGACGGTATATGGGGACAGTAGACTATAACCTCCAGAAGCTGCTGGATGAAAAAGAAGCAGTTTCTCTGCTTGCCGCTTCAGAAGTGAATCATTCCGGATTCCTGCTTCATGTGTGCGGGGAACTGGATCATTCCGAGAAGATTACCAAAGACAATGTGGGCTGTTTTCATAAAATTGTGGACGATCCCTCATTTCAAACAGAATACAGGCAGTGCATCCGTCAGCGCATCCTGGAATATTTCCAGGAGAATGTAGAGAATGACAATCTGAAGGATTATCTGCGGCAAATGGACTTTAAGGGATTTGCAAAAGTGAATAAGCCCCTTCTGGTTAAAATACTGGTGAATCAGGGCATGTATGTAGGCGCCTTTGATCTCCTCTGCGAATTTGGATATGAGGGTGTGGATACAGAGGTTCTGCTGAAACTCTGCAGCAGAATGATTCTGAATATGGAGTTTGAATACGAAGAGGAACTGGTTCTTCTGGGGTGGTATGTATACGGCCAGGGCAAATATGATGATATTATTCTGCATTACCTCTCTATGTTCTATGAGGGGCCTGCAGAGGAGATGGCACATTTGTGGCAGAGCACGCAGGGCTTCCAGATAGAAGCCTATGAGCTGGAGGAGAAGATACTCACCTACAGCATGTTTGCGAGAAGGTACCTTCCCCAGGGACCTAAAGTGCTGGAAAGCTACCTGAAGCAGGCCGGAAAAGAACAGGTGATACTGGCCTATCTGACCTTTGAAGCATTCGGCTATTTCCTGGGAGGAAAGGAAACAGATATCTTTATCTTCCAGTGCCTGGAGAAGATCACAGAAAAAGAGTGGGAATCTGACATGATCTGCAAGCTTGCCCTTTTGAAATGGCTCTCTGTGACACGGGACTGGAATCCGGAGGAAGAGAAGCTGGTGCGCAGGCTGCTCTGGGAATGCAGCAGAGCGGGGCTTCGGTTTGCCTTTTTCCAGGCGTTCCCGAAAGAATATCTCCGCTCCTACCAGCTGGAGGACAAGGTCTTTGCCGAGTACCGGGCAGGGCTTCACTCCAGGGTGACCCTCTACTACTGCCTGGAGGAAGAGGGAAAAGCAGGAGATTATAAAAGTGAGCCGCTTAAAGAGATGTACCAGGGGATCTACAGCAAAGAGTTTGTACTTTTCTACGGTGAAATGTTAACGTATTATTTCCAGGCGGAAAAAGACGGGGAGACTTATACCACGGAACCCAGAACCATTACTGTCACAGAGGTAGATGCCTCAGGTGATACAAAGTATCAGATGCTGAACCAGATGCTGGCAGTGAAAAAGCTTGGAAAAGAGGATGAGCTCAAAACTATATTAAAGAAATATCTGGAGAGAGAAGCGGTCATACAGCAATTATTCAGGATTACGGAATAGGGAGGCCTAAAAGAACATGAATGAGACAAAGAATATAATTGTGGGACTGGAACTAGGTTCTAAGACTTCCCAGCTTTGTTATTATGACAGAAAAGAGAAGGAACCCATCTCCCTGTCACCAAAGGTAGGGAGCAACCAGTATCCATTTCCCACCAGCCTCTCCAAAAAGCCGGGAGAAGATGTATGGCACCTGGGGCTGGAGGCCGAATATTTTGCCTCTCAGCAGGGGGAGATTATGATAGATGATTTCTTCGGGATACTGAATCAAGAGGAAGAGATTCTGGTGGACGGACAGCTGACGGAACCCTATAAGGTAGCAGGCGCATATCTGAAGGAGACAATGAAGCTCCTGGGAGTGTCAGATCTGGTGCGCCAGGTAAGCGCGCTGATGATAACCACGGAACATCTCACCCAGGCAATGGTGCATAATCTTCAGAGAGCCTGCGGGGAGATTGGATTTTCAAGGAAAAGGTGTTTTCTGCAGGATTTTGAGGAGAGCTTCTTCTGCTATGTACTGAATCAGAAGACCGAGTACTGGAGCAGAAAGGTAGCCTGGTTTACTTTTGACAGAGATCAGGTGTCTTTTGCGCAGCTGGTTATTGATCAGAAGACAAAGCCTATGATTGTGAGAATTTTGAGGGGGAAGACCATCCAACTGTCTGAGGATCCTGCGGAGCGGGACTTAGAATTCTATCAGCTGATACATGAGTCGTTCGGGACCGACAATTATTCCAGCATCTACATTGTGGGAGAAGGCTTTGACAAGGAATGGGCCGTCCGGTCAGTTCCCCTCCTCTGCAAAAACAGAAGACACGTGTTCTATGGAAATAACTTGTTTGTGAAGGGGGCCTGCTACGGCGCCAGGGAAAAGGTAGAGGAGAGAAATCTGAAAAACTACCTGTTCAGCGGCCAGGGACTCATAAAGAGCAATATAGGCATGGAGATGGCTGTGCAGGGCTCTCAGGCATATTATCCCATTATAGAGGCAGGGAATAACTGGTACGAATGTATCAGGGAATTTGAAATTATATTAGATAATACGGAGGAGCTTACCTTCCTTGTGAATCCCATGGAAGGGAAGATCCGTACCCGGTACAGCATGAAGCTTCCGGGGCTGCCTAAGCGGCCCAATAAAACCACAAGACTTCAGATCCGGGTAGAATATGAATCCGCATCTGTGTGTGTAATTACAGTAACGGACATGGGATTTGGGGAAATGTTCCCAGCCAGCGGTCAGGTATGGACCGAGAAGGTATCATGGTAGAGGAGGAAGCAGATGGGCGGTTACATATTATGCCAGGTAAGAAAGGCGCAGATGCCGTATTATATTGAGAGTATCAGCACAAATATTTATACCATAGAAGAATTATGTTATTATCTGTATCACAATATCTATTTGCTGGATGATACAATCATCAACGAGCAGCTGTGTGACTGGATACGGAAGGAATTGGGCTTGGAAAAGCTCTATCACAAGCTGTACCGGACACTGGAAAACAATGAGAGCATCGGGAACTTTATCCTCTCTGTCTTTAAGGAGATTAATTATCTGAACCATAGTGAATTCAAAGAGATGAACCAGCAGCTGGAAGTTCTGGAAGCACAGCCTCCGGCGATCCGGCAGAAGAAAAAAGGGGATTACCTGGTAGAGAACCATATGTATGTGAATGCTATCAAAGTGTATGAGGATGCCGTGACTCTGGTGGAGGATACCAATCTTGGGGAACAGTTTGTGGGTGAGATTCATCACAATATGGGATGCGCCTATCTGAACCTTTTTCAGCTGGAGGAAGCTGTACTCTGCTTTGCCAGGGCCTATGAAGAACTTCATACAAAGGCATCCCTGAAGCATTATCTAATCGCCTGCTATCTGTGCAGTTCACCCGGAGAGTGGGAGCAGGAATGCGCCAGGATGGGAGTGGACACCCAGACGAAAAAGGAATTGGTAAGAGAGATTGAAGAGGCTGCCAGCAGCATTGGACAGGCAGCTGCATCTAAGGATACAGACGGTATCTTGAAAAGTCTGACAAGGGACTATCATAGAAGCACCGGCTTTTGAGGAAACGGCGTATTTTCTTGACAAGAAGCAGTGCTTCGTGTTAGTATTTTCTTACGCTTTAGTATGGTAGAGTTGTCTCATGCTAAAAGAGTAATAGATAAAAATGTGGGAGGAAGTATTAAAATGAAAAAGAAATTACTTGGAACATTACTGGCTGCTGTTATGACTGCCGCTATGCTGGCAGGCTGCGGCAATACAGGGGACTCATCCGATTCCGCCGACGGGGAAAAAGATGCAAAAACAGAGGATACGGAAAAGAAGGCAGATGCCTCTGAGGATGCAAAAGACGAAGCCGCATCGGATGACAATACCTTTACCGTTGGATTCGACCAGGAATTCCCTCCGATGGGATTTGTGGATGAGAACGGAGAGTTCACAGGATTTGACCTGGAGCTTGCGGAGGAAGTGGCAAACCGTTTGGGAATGAAATTTGTTCCCCAGCCAATCTCCTGGGATGCCAAGGATATGGAGCTTGATTCCGGAACCATAGACTGTATCTGGAACGGCTTTACTATGACCGGAAGAGAAGATCAGTATACATGGTCAGAACCGTATCTTAAAAATGCACAGGTATTTGTTGTGGCAGATTCTTCTATTAAAACAAGAGAGGATCTTGCAGGGAAGATTGTAGAAGTTCAGGCAGATTCTTCTGCGGAGGCAGCTTTAAAGGAAGATCCGGATCTTACAGGCACCTTTGCACAGCTTCAGACGGTACCGGATTATAACACAGCTGTCATGGATCTGCAGCAGGGGGCAGTGGACGCCATAGCCATGGACAAGGTAGTCGCCGCTTACCAGATTGAGGGCAGAGGGGAAGAGCTTACCATTCTGGATGATGAACTGCAGGCTGAAGAATACGGAATTGGATTCAAATTAGGGAATACGGACTTGAGAGATAAGGTGCAGTCCACCCTGGAAGAGATGGCGTCAGACGGAAAACTGGCTGAAATTTCAACCAAATGGTTTGGAGAAGATATCACTACAGTGGGTAAATAAAGGTATAATAAAAGTGTGCGGCCTCTCACCAGCAGATGCCGCATACTGTATGTATCCGGCTGGATTGCAAACGATAAACAATTAGGAGGAAGCGCTGCTATGAATCTACTGGAGATTTTTGGTCAGCTGTCAGCGGGGATGCTGGCATCAATACAGATCTTTGTTCTTACTCTGATCTTTTCACTGCCCCTGGGGCTTTTGGTGGCATTCGGAAGAATGTCAAAGAATGTGATAGTCAGAACCGTCATCAAGGTTTATATATCTATAATGAGAGGAACACCGCTGATGCTCCAGTTGATGGTGCTGTACTTTGGACCGTATTTTCTGCTGGGAATAAGAGTTACAAATGAGTACCGGTTTTATGCGGTTATCATAGGGTTTGCACTGAATTATGCGGCATATTTTGCGGAAATATACCGGGGCGGCATTGAATCCATGGAACCGGGGCAGTACGAAGCCGCGCAGCTTCTGGGGTATAATAAAAGCCAGACGTTTTTTAAGATTATCATGCCCCAGGTTTTTAAGAGAATCCTTCCCTCTGTTACCAATGAGGTTATCACGCTTGTGAAGGATACTTCCCTGGCGTTTGCCATCGCTTATCTGGAGATGTTTACCATGGCAAAGGCGCTTGCATCTTCCCAGAAGAGCATGCTGCCTTTTGTGGCGGCAGCAATTTTCTACTATGTATTTAATCTGATTGTAGCATTGATAATGGAAAAACTGGAGAAGAAGATGGATTACTACCATTAGGAGGATGTGCGATGTATCTGTTGGAAATGAACCATATAGAAAAAGGTTTTGACGGGCTGGGCGTCTTAAAGGATATCTCCCTGTCTGTAAAGGAAGGAGAGATTCTTTCTATTATAGGTCCTTCCGGATCCGGTAAATCCACCCTGCTCCGCTGCGCCACGATGCTGGAAAAGATTGACGGAGGCGAGATCCTCTATCTGGGGGAACGGGCCGCATATATAGGGGAGAATCACAAGCCGGTATACAAGAAGGGGGAAGAGAGACGGAAGCTCCAGAGTTACTTTGGACTGGTATTCCAGAATTTCAACCTGTTTCCCCACTATTCTGTTATGAAAAATATTATAGACGCCCCCATACATATTCAAAAAAGGAACAGGGAAGAAGTATATCAGGAGGCCAGGAGCCTATTGAAAAAGATGGGGCTGGAGGAAAAAGAGAACGCATATCCCTGTCAGCTGTCGGGGGGGCAGTGCCAGCGGGTGGCCATTGCCAGAGCGCTTGCCCTGAATCCGAAGATTTTATTTTTCGATGAGCCGACATCGGCCCTGGATCCGGAGCTTACAGGGGAAGTGCTGAAAGTGATAAAATCTTTAGCAGATATGGATATCACTATGGTAATCGTTACCCATGAGATGAACTTTGCGAGAGATATCTCGGACAGAATTATCTTTATGGACCAGGGAGTCATAGCGGTAGAAGGAACGCCTGAGGAGGTGTTCTCTACGGAACATGCCAGAATGAAAGAGTTTCTTGGAAAGTTTCATCAGGCATAGCAGTATGAAGCAGCAGCGGACAAAGGAGGTCTTTTTGCCTCCCGGAACCCGGGCTGCTTTTCTCTTGGTAAAATTCTGGTAAAACAAAAATATATTTTTAAAGACGAAAAAATATTGGTGTCAGAAAGGCCCGGAAATTGCCGAAGTTAGGCTTGTTTTTTACATAGGTATGGTATATAATCCTTGTGTAAATTTAAACTATTATTATGGAAAAAGGATAGGTGTACGAAGGTGAAAAAATTAGAACAATTATATGAAGGCAAAGCTAAAAAAGTATTTGCAACAGAGGACAAAGATGTGGTAATTGTTGACTACAAGGATGACGCTACTGCATTTAACGGGGAGAAGAAGGGAACCATCGTGGGAAAGGGCGTTATCAACAACCGCATGTCCAACCGCGTGTTCCAATTGATTGAAAAAGCCGGAGTACCGACTCATTTTATAGAAGAATTAAGTGACAGGGAGACTGCTGTAAAGCATGTAGAGATTGTCCCCCTGGAGGTTATTGTGCGTAATGTGGCAGCGGGAAGTTTTTCCAAGAAGCTGGGCATTGAGGAAGGAAGAGAACTCCTCTGTCCTACCTTTGAGTTCAGTTACAAAAATGATGACCTTGGGGATCCCTTTATCAACGATTCCTATGCGCTTGCTCTGGGACTTGCCACACAGGAAGAAATTGACCAGATCAGAGAATACACAATGAAAATAAATGAAGTTTTAAAGGAGTATTTCTTACAGGCCGGTATTAAATTAATTGACTTTAAGATTGAATTCGGCCGTTATCACGGAGAGATTATTCTGGCAGACGAGATTTCCCCGGATACCTGCAGACTCTGGGATGTGAATACCAATGAGAAATTGGATAAGGACCGTTTCAGACGCGACATGGGTAATGTAGAGGAAGCGTACAACGAAGTATTCAGCCGTTTAGGACTTTAATTGACAGACTGGAAAGGTTGCGTCCATGAATAAAGATATGATACACGAACAAGGTGAAGTGACTGATAAATTAAGGGAAGAATGCGGTGTCTTTGGCATCTATGACCTGGATGGACAGGACGTGGCATCTACCATTTATTATGGACTGTTTGCCCTTCAGCACCGGGGACAGGAAAGCTGCGGTATAGCCGTAAGCGATACACATGGCCCCAAGGGGAAGGTCAGTTCCTTCAAGGGAATGGGGCTGGCCAATGAAGTATTTAATGAAAAAACACTGGAATCCCTTCATGGGGATATAGGAGTGGGACATGTCCGCTATTCAACCGCAGGGGCGAGTACAAGGGAAAATGCCCAGCCCTTAGTTCTGAATTATATTAAGGGTACTCTGGGACTTGCCCACAATGGGAATCTGATCAATGCCCTGGAGCTCAGAAAGGAGCTGGAGTACGGTGGAGCGATTTTTCAGACCACCATTGATTCCGAGGTAATTGCTTACCACATTGCCAGAGAGCGGGTAAAAACAAAATCTGTGGAGGAAGCGGTAAGGAATGCCATGAAGAAGATGGAGGGAGCTTATTCGCTGATTGTAATGTCCCCCAGAAAACTGATTGGGGCCAGAGATCCGTACGGATTTAAGCCTCTATGCATCGGCAGAAGAGACAATTCGTATATTCTGGCGTCTGAAACCTGCGCTTTGGATACCGTGGGTGCAGAATTTGTCAGGGATGTGGAACCCGGAGAGCTAGTGGTGATTACCAGAGAGGGCATAGTCTCTGATAAAAGTATGTGCCTGCCAAGAAAGAAACATGCGCGCTGTATCTTCGAGTATATTTATTTTGCCCGTCCGGACAGCCATATTGACGGTGTCAGTGTCTACGCGTCCAGAATCAAAGCGGGAAGAGCTCTGGCAAAGGATTCCCCGGTGGAAGCGGATCTGGTTGTGGGTGTACCCGAATCAGGAAATGCCGCAGCCCTGGGGTACTCTTTGGAATCGGGGATTCCCTATGGTACAGCCTTTGTGAAGAACAGCTATGTGGGCCGGACCTTTATCCGACCAAAACAGAGCAGCCGGATATCCAGTGTCCGTGTGAAATTAAATGCATTAAAAGAGGTAGTGGCCGGCAAGCGTATTATAATGATTGATGACTCGATTGTCCGGGGGACTACCAGCGGAAGAATTGTGAAGATGCTCAGGGATGCCGGAGCTGCAGAAGTGCATATGAGAGTCAGCTCTCCGCCGTTTTTATGGCCCTGTTACTTTGGAACAGATGTGCCTGCACGGGAGCAGCTGCTGGCCTATAACCGCACCGTAGAAGAAATATGTGAGAAAATCGGAGCTGACAGTCTGGGATATCTTGAGATTGACAGGCTGCAGGAACTCACAGACGGATTGGAAATCTGCAGGGGATGCTTTACGGGAACCTATCCCATGGAGCCCCCGAAGGAAGACATCCGCGGCGATTTTGAACTATAGAGGAGAGAATACATGAATACAGACAGATATCAAAGCCCTTTGTCACAGCGCTACGCCAGCAAAGAGATGCAGTATTTATTTTCCCCGGACAAGAAGTTCCGTACCTGGAGGAAGCTCTGGATCGCGCTGGCAGAGACGGAAAAGGAGCTGGGACTTAATATTACGCAGGAGCAGATCGATGAAATGAAAGCAAATGCGGAGGACATCAATTATTTTGTGGCCCAGGAGAGAGAAAAGCAGGTGCGCCACGATGTGATGTCACACGTGTATGCTTATGGGGTACAGTGCCCCAAGGCAAAGGGGATTATCCACCTGGGGGCAACCTCCTGCTATGTGGGTGACAATACAGATATCATTGTGATGACAGAAGCTTTAAAACTGGTAAAAAAGAAACTGGTTAATGTTATCGCGGAACTGGCAAAGTTCGCAGAGGAATACAGAGGGCTTCCCACCCTGGCATTCACACATTTTCAGCCTGCACAGCCTACAACGGTAGGAAAGAGGGCGACTCTGTGGATACAGGAGTTTACACTGGATCTGGAAGACGTGGACTATGTTTTAAGTAATATGAAGCTTCTGGGCTCTAAGGGAACTACAGGGACGCAGGCAAGCTTCCTGGAATTATTTGACGGGGATCAGGAAAAAATAGAGAAGATAGATCCTATGATAGCGGAAAAAATGGGATTTAAGGAGTGCTATCCGGTATCAGGACAGACCTATTCCCGTAAAATAGATACCAGAGTTTTAAATGTTCTGGCCGGGATCGCTGCCAGTGCACACAAATTCTCCAATGATATCCGACTGCTGCAGCACTTAAAAGAGGTAGAGGAACCCTTCGAAAAAAGTCAGATTGGATCCTCCGCTATGGCATATAAGAGGAATCCTATGAGAAGCGAGCGCATTGCTTCCCTTTCCAGATTTGTGATGGTAGACGCCATGAATCCGGCGATTACATCCGCAACCCAGTGGTTTGAGAGAACCCTGGACGACTCAGCTAACAAACGGCTGAGTGTACCGGAAGGTTTCCTGGCCATTGACGGGATTCTGGACCTGTGCCTGAACGTAGTAGACGGCCTGGTAGTGTATCCCAAGGTAATTGAAAAGCGCCTTATGGCGGAGCTGCCCTTTATGGCAACAGAAAACATCATGATGGATGCCGTCAAAGCCGGGGGTGACAGACAGGAGCTTCACGAACGCATTCGGGAGCTTTCCATGGAGGCCGGAAGGAATGTAAAAGCAGAGGGAAGAGATAATAATCTTTTGGAGCTTATTGCAGCAGACCCTGCCTTCAACCTTACACTGGAGGAACTCCAAAAGACAATGGATCCCTCTAAGTACACGGGACGGGCCAAAGAACAGGTAGATGCATTCCTGTCTAAGGTAATCCGTCCGATCCTGGAGGAGAATAAGGAATTATTGGGCATGACTGCCGAGATTACTGTATAGGACAGACAAAAAAGAGGGAAAAAGGGGACGTGTTCCTCCTGGAAGGAACACGTCCCCTTTTGCACCCCGGCCTGTCCCCGATTGAAAAGGAGAAGGAATATGAGTTGGAACAAAGAAAAAGGAAATCCGAGAGCACTTTTACCCATCGGTGTGTTTCTGGTTATCTTTCTGGGAGCAGGCTGCATTACTGGGGATTTTTACAGTATGCCTGCGATTGTAGGGTTTCTTATCGCACTTTTTGTGGCATTTATGCAAAATAAAGAACTGGACTTTTCTCAGAAAATCACTGCGATTTCTGCAGGGGTAGGGGAGGAGAATATTGTGACTATGAGCCTTATCTTTCTGTCTGCAGGTGCTTTTTCAGGTGCGGTGAAGGCAGCCGGCGGGGTAGAGAGTACGGTTAATCTGGGGCTTAGCATTATGCCCTCAAGCATTGCAGTGGTAGGCCTCTTTCTGATTGGATGCTTTATCTCTATCTCTATGGGAACTTCCATGGGTACCATTGCGGCTATGGCGCCTATCGGCGTGGGGATCAGCGAGAAGACAGGGGTTTCGCTTGCCATCTGTATCGGTGCTGTAGTCTGCGGCGCTATGTTTGGTGATAATCTGTCTATGATATCTGACACTACTATCGCTGCCGTTAGGACCCAGGGCTGCGAGATGAAAGACAAATTCAAAGAGAACTTTCTGATTGTACTGCCGGCAGCTGTTATCACAGCAGTGCTCTTTTTTGTTATCTCCGGAGCTGGTAAGGCTCAGAAGTTCACCAATCTGGATTATGATTTCATAAAAGTTGTCCCTTACCTGCTGGTTCTCATCGGCGCCCTGATTGGAATTAATGTCTTTTTAGTCCTCATAGGAGGTACTGTACTGTCCCTGATCGTGGGGGTAGCGGCAGGGACGATCCCTCTGGGACAGATTTTCCAGGTGGTGGGAGAGGGAATTACAGGAATGTATGACATTACGGTCATTTCTATTGTTGTAGCCTGCATTGTCTCTCTGGTAAAGGCTTACGGGGGCATACAGTATATTTTATACATTATTAAACGGAGAATCCGTGGGAAAAGAGGGGGAGAGCTTGGCATTGCCGTTTTAGCTCTTCTGGTGGATGCATGTACTGCCAATAATACGGTAGCCATCGTTATGGCCGGCCCCATTGCAAAAGAGATAAGCGGAGAATTCGAGATCGCTCCCCGAAGAAGCGCCTCCCTGCTGGATATTTTTGCCTCTGTGGGGCAGGGGCTCATTCCGTACGGAGCACAGCTGCTGTCCGCGGCATCTTTGAGCGGTCTGACGCCGTTTGGTATTATGCCGTATTTGTTTTATCCTATACTGATGGGAATCAGCGCCCTGCTCTTTATTGCGTTTCGGCGGCGGTGATCTCTAATAGCTTCTGTGCCGCTGTTGACAGCGGCGCTTTTTTTTCTGTTACAATACAGAAATGCCTTTTGGGCAGTTTTTCGTGAAAGGTCAGGGGAAAGAGTTCTCCGCTTGTTAATTGCGATTGGGCGAATTCTTTCATTACATAGCCGATGCCCAGATTACGGATGGCAAACTGTACGATCATATCACTGGTGGCCAGTTCGAACTCGGGCTGGAGTACTACGCTATGGGAGGCAAGTTCCTGATCAATAAAGGAACGTGTGCTTGTGCTTTTTTCCAGACAGATGATAGGCAGATCCTCCAATGCTTTAAAGTGAAGGGGGCGGCCTTTCAGATGGGAAAATCTTGGACCGGCCACAAAAAGGTCCTGAATTTCTTTGACGGCAGAGATTTGGATTTCTTTGGGAGCGGATAAAGGTGTGCTGACTACTCCGAAATCTATCTTGCCCTCACGGAGATAGCGAAGTGTCTCAGGGGTGGGAGCGTTTGTGACGCTTACCTTTATTTTGGGGAACCGTTCATGAAATTGTTCCAGATAGGGGAGAAGATAAAACTGCAGGGTCATATCACTGGCCCCAATGCGGATTTCTCCCATATTCATATTCAGCATCTGCCTTACTTTGTTTTCTCCGGCCAGGATAGATTCATATCCCCTGGAGACATAACTGTACAGAACCTCTCCTTCCGCGGTAAGCCGGACTCCTTTGGGAGTGCGGACAAAGAGACGTGTTCCTAAAATTGTCTCCAGCTGCCGGACTCCCTGACTCACAGCCGGCTGAGAGATGGACAGCTTCTGGGCGGCCAGAGTTATACTGCTGCATCGGGCAACATAGTAAAAGATCTTATAGTATTCCAAGCTGATATTCAAAGTCTCTGCTCTCCTTTCGGTAATGCAATCACATAATTTATAGTTATATAATCTATAATAAACATTGATTTTACTTATGTCAAATCTTATAGTATACTTGATTCGTAAAAAGGCAAAATAAGAGTACAATGGATTTTATCAGGAGGATCTGACATGGTAAAAGCAGTAGTGGGAGCAAACTGGGGAGACGAGGGAAAAGGAAAAATTACGGATATGCTGGCCAAGGAATCCGATATTATAGTAAGATTTCAGGGCGGGGCCAATGCAGGCCATACCATCGTTAATAATTATGGGAAATTTGCATTACACACACTGCCTTCCGGTGTATTTTACGATCATACAACAAGTGTAATCGGGAATGGGGTTGCGCTCAATATCCCCATTCTTTTTCATGAGATACAAGGGATTGTAGAACGGGGAGTGCCCGCTCCTAAAATTAAAGTTTCGGACCGTGCGCAGATGGTAATGTCTTACCACGTTAAGTTCGATGAGTATGAGGAGGAGCGTCTGGGGGGCAAGTCTTTTGGTTCTACAAAATCAGGAATTGCACCTTTCTACTCCGATAAATATGCAAAAATCGGGTTCCAGGTAAGCGAGCTGTTTGAGGAGTCTTCCCTGAGGGAAAAGGTATCCCGGGTTTGTGAGATGAAAAATGTTACTCTGGAACACCTTTATCATAAACCTCTGCTTAAGCCGGAAGAGGTATTCCAGGAACTAATGGAATATAAGAGTATGGTAGAACCCTATGTATGTGATGTTTCTCTGTATCTGTGGAATGCTATGAAAGAGGGCAAAGAAATTCTTCTGGAAGGCCAGCTGGGGTCGTTAAAGGATCCGGATCACGGGATTTATCCTATGGTAACCTCATCCTCTACTTTAGCAGCCTACGGTGCAATCGGTGCGGGACTTCCTCCTTACGAAATAAAGAAAATAATTACAGTGTGCAAAGCATACTCCAGCGCAGTGGGAGCCGGTGCGTTTGTGTCTGAGATTTTCGGGGAAGAGGCAGATGAACTCCGCAGACGGGGAGGCGACGGCGGCGAGTATGGTGCCACTACCGGACGTCCGAGACGTATGGGATGGTTCGATGTTGTTGCTTCCAAATATGGCTGCAGAATGCAGGGAACCACAGACGTGGCTTTTACAGTTTTGGATGTACTGGGATACCTGGAGGAAATACCTGTTTGTGTGGCATATGATATTGACGGCAGTATTACCACGGACTTTCCCACAACCTGTATGCTGGAAAAAGCCAAGCCTGTGATTGAGGTGCTGCCTGGGTGGAAGGCAGACATCCGTGGAATAAAAACATATGAAGAACTCCCGGAGAACTGCAGAAAGTATATTGAATTTGTGGAAGAGAAGATAGGTTTCCCCATCACCATGATATCCAATGGGCCGGGGCGTGATGATATTATTTACAGATAAACTCAGAAGCGCTGCATAGGAGAGAATTCTATGCAGCGCTTCATTTTAAATCCTCTTTGTGATATACTTTAACGAACAGTTGAAGCTGTGAACTTGCCAGATGACATGGAGAAAAGTGAACTGATTGTACTTTGGCCGTGAAGGGGCTTCCAGCCCCATGTGTCATGCGGAGCATAAAGGGAGGATTTGCTTATGAAAATTGGGATTATCAGATGTATGCAGACAGAGGACTACTGTCCTGGAACCGCAGATTTTCAGGTAGTGAGAGAGAGGGCGGGAGTATTTGAAGGGGTTACAGAGGAGATAGAAATTATCGGTTTTATTAACTGCGGCGGATGTCCTGCCAAAAAAGCAGTATTAAGAGCAAGGGAATTGATCAGGCGGGGCGCCGACACTATAGTTTTTGCCAGCTGTATTCAGAAAGGAACCCCTATTGGATATCCCTGTCCGTTTGCCAAAAGAATGAAAGAATTAATCGCAAAAGATGTGGGGGAAGGCATTAAATTTTTGGACTATACACATTGAGAAATTACATATTCATAGCCGCAGAGAGTTAATCTGCGGCTTTTACTATTAGATAAAACTTTATCGTACTCCAAATTCCCGAAGCTGAGCAACGGCTTCTCTTCTGGAGGTAAAATGAATGGCGTTAAGACCTTGGGCACGTGCTTCTGCAACATTTTCCAAAAGGTCGTCCAGAAATACCGCATGCTCAGGCACTATGCTAAAATCTTTTATAAGCCGCTGATAGATCGCAGGGTCTGGCTTCAGCAGCTTGATTTGATAAGACATATACCCCCCGTCGACCTTTGACAAAAAGGAAAGTTCATCTTTGGCTTGTTTATAAAGAGGCTCTGAAAAATTGGAAAGGATATAAACCCGGTAGCCCTTATTTTTTAAAGCGTCCAGCCATTTTTCCGTGTATGCGTAAGTATGTACTGTTTTTCCAAGGTTTTGAAAAGTTTCCCGGATTTGGGGCTCGTAGGCAGGATTGTTTTCAATAAAAGCCTGCAGCAGCTCCTCTTCACTTAAAACACCGCGATCCCCTTCTATCCAGTCCTCGTTCAGGAACACCGCCTGGGAAACCGCTTCTATGGTATCCTCGTCATATCCCAGATTCTGGAGAACATCCAGCCACCCGTAATTCACAAGTACTTTCCCAATGTCAAAGATAATGGTATCGATCTGGTATACTTCCTTATAAGATTCCTGGTTCTTCTTTTGGCAGGCAGTAGCCTCTTTGGGGTGCTGCCATTTGTATACCAGCATAAAAGCATATAATAGAACGGGAATAATGACAGTGGCATAGAGGGAGGCCATCAGCAACGAAGAAGCATCGGGACGGCCGGACAGGGCAAATAGCAGAGTCATGACATACATGCCGACCAGGAGAACTACTCCTGTAAGAGCGGCAATTCTTTTTATGTTTTTCACTTTTTTATCTCCTTATGTTAGCCTATGTTTGTATTATAAGGAGTTTGATGGTTACAGTCAACCAAATTCCCTTTTCGGGGAGGGGATTGTGATAATTGGAAATTGGCAGTGCAACTTGGACATCGGCTCAGGGGTATTCAAGACGGCGGGTGCAGATGGCGGGGGGACGGTGAGAGAAATCCTGCGGCGGCTGGCTTGGGCGGGAGGGAGGCCTGGGTCCGCGGACACCTTCGTTGCGAAGAGAGTCTAAGACAAAACCGGACCCCCCGCCGGAGCACCGTTCATATGGTCAAAGAATGCTTGATGTGCATTCTCTGCCCATGCTCACTTTTTTCGGCCTGGACTGCCGAAAAAATCTCCAGCGTGAATCCCGGTTTTGCCTAAGACTCTCTACTCACTCCTGCGGAATCGTCCGCGGATCCCAGGCCTCCCTCCCGCCCAAGCCAGCCAGCCGCCCCTGGCCTGGCCCTGTCTCCCCGGTGCTCCCTCCTATATCCGTCCGTCTGCGACACTCCGCTCGCCGACTATTTTACCCCTAACTTCATATACACAAAACTATCATATTCTGGTCTTTCTACTGATTTTCATCCGCCTGTTGGTAATCTGGTAAAAAAATATTGATAAAAATATTGACTATTTTATCAAAACCGTTATAATAATTCTAAAGAACTCTGTAATACTTCCGGCATGTATATGCATATCGGGAATAGGTACAGCAAGATTGTGGGAGAAGTTTATGAAAGTAACAGTAAAGGATGTTGCGAATAAGGCAGGGGTATCTGTGACCAGTGTATCTCTGGTTTTGAACAACAGGCCCTCAAGAATAACGCAGGAGACAAAAGAGAGAATTATAAAGGCAGCGGAGGAGTTGGGATACAGGCACACAGCCAAGGAGGCTGCCAATGAGCCGGCAACGAAGCTTTTAGGGGTGATTCATCCCAACTGCAGCAATCCATTCTTTAACCAGTGTGTCAAGGGGATTGAGAATCATGCTGCAGTGAACGGGTATAAGGTTATCCTGTGCAATATAGAGAATTCTATGGAGCGCTGCCTGGGGTATCTGGAAATGCTGGCTGATCTGCGGGTGGAAGGGATTATAGCAATGCCTCCCATAGATATGAATCTCAATGACAATAATATGAAAATGGGCAAGTTCTTTGAGCGCACTAAAATCAGGCTTCTGCTTCTGGATCGTGCCGTGGACCGTGTGTTCTGCGATTTCATAACAGGGGACAATAAGCAGGGGGCATATCTGGCAACTGAGCACTTGATTTTGTCAGGCCACAGAGATATTGGGATTGTCTCAGGGCCAAGAGAGGTCTATAACTGCAGAAAGCGGCTGGAAGGATACAAGGAAGCACTGGTGTACTACGGAATCTCCATTGCCAGGGAGAATATTTACTACGGGGATTTTTCCTCCCGCTCCGGGTATCGTGCGGCGGAATATTTTGAGGAACGGGATGTGACGGCGATTTTTGCCTGCAACGACCTGATGGCTCTCGGTGTTTACCAGTATGCGGCAGAGCACGGGCTTAAGATCGGGGAGGATCTTTCAGTGGTAGGATTTGACGATATCCCCTATTGTGATTTGCTGAATCCGCCTCTTACTACCATTCAGCAGCCGGCAGAGCTAATGGGGAAACGGGCTTGTGAGCTAATGATCAAAAGAATTTCCGGCGAGGAACAGGAGCCGGCCAGAGATACGTATTTTGCTCCGTCGCTGATTGAAAGAAAGTCTGTTAAGAATCTTTTGTGACAGAAGAATAGAAAGGGACCATGAGGGATACTATAAGGAAAGGCTGAAGAGTATTTGTGAAGCCTCTCCTTATGGTATTTTTCATGGCTTTTTTATATTGTTAGACTCTGGAGTATGGCTTTAAGCACATGTGAAAGTTTGCCGGTGGGGCAACGTTTGCCCGGGCAGTTTGGCGCTGAATATATGATTTGATAAAATGTCGGAAAAATGATAAATATTATGGTAAAAATAATTATTTTATCAATAGTTTATCAATGCAGCTGGGACGGTTTACCCAAAAGATATGGATATACCTCATTATAAATTAATAATTACCCATTATTACCCTTAAAATTTGTGAAATAATTACGAAAATAAAGGAAAATAAGATTCCATATTGACAAAAAGTGATAAACTGCTATAATGAAAATATAGTTAAATTTATCACTTTTTTACCAAACATTTACCAAAGTTTATGTTCCCCGCGGGAACGAAAAAAGGAGGAAGAAGTAATGAAGAGAAAAATGATTGCTATGTTACTGTCACTGGCAATGATTGGCAGCATGCTCACCGGATGCTCCGTATCCACAGGTTCATCTGACGATGACAAAAAGACAGAGGACGATGCAAAAGGAGAAGAGTCCGCTGACGCAGAAGACGGTACCGTAACAAAATCTGACCCGAATATGAAAGACAGAGAAGAAATTAACTTATGGTTCTGGGGCGCAGAGCCCTATGCACAGGAGGCAATGCAGAAGATTCTGGCTGATAAGTACAATGCTTCTCAGGACAAATACCAGCTGGTGATTGAGTTCAGGCCTTCTGTAGACACAGATATGTCCACAGCCCTTGCAGCAAATCAGGGGCCGGATATTGTATACGGCTCAGGCCCGTCCTTTGTCATGCCTTTGGTAGAAGCCGGCAAACTGGAAGCTATGGACGCTTACGCAGAGGAATACGGATGGAAAGACAGAATCCTTCAGCCATACTATGAATCAGGTACGGTGGACGGCAAGCTGTACAGCCTGGTAAACGGTGTCAGCACTATGGGTGTATTCTATAATAAGAAAGTATTGGAAGATAACGGATGGGAAGTACCTACCACCATCGAAGAGCTGGAAAGCGTTATGGATCAGGCTCTGGAAAAGGGGCTGTACGCATCTGTAACTGGAAACAAAGGCTGGAAGCCTGTTAACGAAAACTACGGTTCTCTGTTCCTGACACACATTGCGGGACCAGATACTGTTTACAAATGCTTAACAGGAGAGGAAAAGTGGAACAATCCTAATGTGCAGGCCGCTATTGAAAAATCAAAAGAATGGTGGGACAAAGGCTATCTGGCAGGAGAAGATTATGTAAACTTAAACTTCAGCGAATCCTTACAGTTATTAGCTGACGAAAAATCTCCGTTCTTCATTGGGCCATCTATCGCATTCCAGTGGGCAGCCTCTTTCTTTACAGATGACAAAGAAGAAAATATCGCATTCATTCCATTCCCGGCCACAGAGCAGGTTCCTGACGAGACATATACCTTAGGTGCCGCATGTACGCTGTCAATCAATGCAAATGTGAGCCAGGAACATAAAGATGAAGCTGCTAAAATTATTGATATGATGATGCAGCCGGAATTCATGCAGGAAATGACAGAAGCATGGCCAGGATACTGGGGAACTCCTCTGAAAGATTTAACAACTGTGGATACCAGCAACATGGGATACCTTTCCAAATCTTTCGTTGACGTAGTACAGAATATTTCCGGTGCCGTAAATGCAGGAAACTTTGGTTTCTACGACAACGTGTTCTTCCCAGCAGCAACTCAGCAGGCAATTGTCAATATCGAAGACGTATGGTATGACACAATATCAGTAACGGATTATCTTGACAACATGGATAAAGAGTTTGCAGCCGAATTCGAAAAAGGCCTGGTTCCCCCAATTCCGAAACCAGCAGGCATTCAGTAATTCCATCAGGAAACGATAACCGAGGCCGGTATGTTTGTGAACATACCGGCCCGATGTTTCTAAACGTTTCCAGGACAGCGCCCGGCGGACAGCCCAGGGTGTCCGGTGAGCGTTGTCCTGGAGAGAACAGGAAGGGCAGTACATAACTTTCAGAAGGAGCAAGAGAAAACAAGGAGGCTGAGTCATGAGCAGAAAAAAGTTTAACTGGAATTACTTATTAATAGCGCCTGCGCTGTTGATCAGTGTTTCCATTATCCTGGTGCCGGGTATTTTAACCATTATTTCTTCCTTTACGGATTGGAACGGCATCTCCCCTAATATCAATTTTATAGGATTTGAAAATTTTAAAGAGTTATTTCACGATAAAATCTTTTTCATATCCATCCGAAATAACGTTATATGGACCGTAATGTTTGTTACAATACCTGTCTGTATCGGTATGCTGGCTGCAATGCTGCTGCTGAGCCGCAAGAAAACCAGAAGTATTTATCAGGTAGCATTTCTGATTCCCTATGTGCTGGCGCCCGCGGTGAACGCAATGCTGTGGCTGAACATTATCTTCAGCCCTGTGGTTGGTCTGGTTGCCTATTTTAAAGGGCTTGGATTTGATATCAGTTCTCCTCTGGCCAGTATGAAATCAGCCATCTACGCCTGCGCCGGTGTAGACATCTGGCATTACTGGAGTTATCTCACGGTCATATATCTGGCAGCACTTCGCCAGACCCCCACGGATCAGGTGGAAGCCGCCAGGATCGACGGATGCAATGCCTGGCAGCTGTTCCGGTATATCTATATGCCGAATATTAAGGCAACCGTAAGCCTGATGTTTGTTATGATCGTGATCGGTTCCTTCCTGGCCTTTGACTATGTCAAGCTGTTAACCGGAGGAGGCCCGGCACATTCCACAGAAGTGTTGGGTACGTACGCATATTCCTATGCCTTCAGCTCTATGCAGGTAGGAAAGGCAGCAGCGGTAGGTTTGTTTATGAGCTTCTTCGGATTAATCGCATCAGGAATCTATGCCAGATTAAGCCGCAAGGAAGAAATGCAGTAGGAGGGATATTATGGCTGTTACATCTAAAAAGAAACGAGTTGCATCTAATTTTATCATACACGCAGTCCTGCTGATTCTCGTTTTTATCTGTCTGTTCCCTATCGCTCTGGTAGTGATCAACAGCTTTAAAGAGAATGCAGATATTGTAAGGAATCCCCTTGCCCTGTCCCAGGTCATCCACCTGGAGAACTATATACAGGCGTGGGAAACCGGAAAATTTGCCAAAGGTTTTATCAATAGTGTCAAGCTGTCCGGATGTACTATTTTAATCATCTTAGTGTGCTCTACACTGGCAGGTTATGTACTGTCAGGCAAGAGAATTAAAGGAAGCGGCGGAATTCTCATGTATTTTATGATGGCTATGACAGTGCCCATCCAGCTGTTCCTGTTTCCGCTGTACTATGTGTATGCAAGATTTAATTTAATAGGAAACATTCCGGCAACCAGTATGATACTTGCAGCAGTTTATATGCCGCTGTCCGTATTTCTGATGAGGACCTTCTTTCTGAATGTTCCAAGGGATCTGGAGGAGGCGGCCAGAATCGACGGGGCGAATACCGCCCAGGTAATCTGGCATGTAATGCGGCCTGTGGTATCCCCCGGACTGATCACAGTAGGGGTATTGGTAGGGCTGCAGTCCTGGAACGAGTATCTGATCTCTTCTACCTTCCTGCAGGGAGAGAAGAACTTTACAGCTACTCTGGGATTCCTGGCAATGAACGGAAGCTATGGTTCTAATATGTCCATTTTAATGGCGTCGGCGGTAATCTTAATCGCACCTATCGTTATCTTCTTCTTGTGTGCACAGAAGTACTTTGTAGACGGTATGGTAAGCGGAGCGGTAAAAGGATAATGATACTTACTTTATTGGGAGGAAAGACTATATGGAAATAAATAGAATCAAAGAGGACATCTACGCAGGTGTTTTGGGGAAGATGATCGGAGTCTATCTGGGACGTCCCGTGGAGGGATGGACTTATGAAAAGATCCAGAAGCACTTTGGGGAGATCTACTATTATAAGAATCATAAAACAGGAGCTCCCCTGATTGTTCCGGATGATGATATCTCAGGAACCTTTGCGTTCTTCAGAAGTCTGGAAGATAACGGCTATGATCCTGAGCTTACGGCGGAAGCCATCGGGGATACCTGGCTGAATTATATTATAGAGAACCAAACCATTCTCTGGTGGGGAGGGCTTGCCAGGAGTACGGAGCATACCGCATATCTCCGGCTGAAAAACGGAATAAAAGCTCCTAAAAGCGGTTCAGTGGAACTAAACGGGAGAAGTATGGCCGAACAGATCGGCTCAGAGATTTTTATTGACACCTGGGCTCTGGCCAATCCCGGAAATCCGGAGCGCACGGCAAGAATGGCTAAGGCCGCAGCCAGTGTAAGCCACGGGGGAGTTGCCATTGACGCAGCAGTTTATCTGGCAGTGATGGAGTCCATGGCGTTTGAGGAGAAGAACATAGATGCGCTGCTGGACGGCGCAATGGAGTATGTGGACAACCGGGAGTTCAAAGAGCTGGTACAGGAACTGCGCGCCCAGTGCGCCGGGACAGATGACTGGCATCAGGTGCGCCGGTGGATCGCAGAAAACCACGGATACGAAAAATATCCGGGGAATTGTCCCATGATTACCAATCATCTGGTTGTCTTAATGGCACTGCTTATGGGGGGTGATGACTTCCACAAATCCTGCATGATTGCCTGCAGCTCCGGATGGGATACGGACTGCAATTCCGGAAATGTAGGCTGTCTGAACGGGATCCGTCTGGGACTTAAGGGATTTCAGAAAGGTAACGATCTGAGAAAGGCAGTCGCAGATCGGATGTATATCGTAACCAGTGACGGCGGTTCCTGCATCTCCGATGCTGTTTTAGAAACACGTAAGATTGTAAAGGCAGCGGCTGCACTGAACGGAGAAGAGATTCGTCTGCCGAGGGAAAGAATGGCATTCGAATATCCGGGTTCCGTGCAGGGCATTATCCCTTATGACAAGGAAACGGAAGAACAGGTGCTCACCAGAATCGAGAACACCTTTGAGTCTGACGGAGAATACGGATGCAGACTCTCTTACGAGAGACTGGGTGCAGGGGTGCACGCCTCTGCCTGCGTGGATACTTTTGTGGATTTGAAACCAAAGGGGAAGGACGGCACCAGCTATTTTGATGTATTATGTTCCCCCACACTGTACAGCGGTCAGACTGTTTCGGCCTCTGTAAAGGCAGAGGATGCACAGAATCCTGACTTCCGGTTTTTTATAGAATATTTTAATGAAGAAGATGAACTGGAGGTGCTTAAGAGCGACGGGTTTGCACTGGAAAAGGGAGAGAATCTTCTGACCTGGGAAGTGCCGGATACAGAGGGACATGCCATCTACCGTCTGGGCATTACCCTGACCAGTCAGGAGTGTGTGAGCGGAAGCATTATCCTGAAAACTCTGGACTGGTCCAATGTTCCCGTACGCTATTGTATGGGGCGTTCTATGGAAATGACGCCGTCCCTGACGCCGTGGACAACCAAGACTTCCTGGCTGGCTACCTTTGTATCCTCTGCGGACTGCTATTGCCCGGATTACACAACCACCTTTTCTATCTCTCACAGCGGTCATAACGGAGTGGTCACCACGGGTACCCTGGACTGGGATAATTATTCTGTGAGCTCTGCACTGACTCTGGGCCAGCAGGATGCCGCAGGTCTTGTGGCAAGAGCAAAAGGCCACAGAAGATATTACGGTGCGGTGCTTACCAACGGACAGGCCGTAATCTATCGGCAGAAAGACGGGGAGAGGACTCCCGTTGCCAGTGAAAGCTTTGACTTTGAATCAGGCGTGGATCACATCTATAATATGAAGTTCACCGTGAATAACGATACCCTTACCCTGTATGTAGACGGGAAGGAGGCAGTGTCCGGGCGGGATAGTGCTTATACCTGCGGGGGCGCCGGATTTGTGGTGGATTACGGTGCGATTCTAGCAGACAGATTTGAGATAACAAGAGTAAAAGGAGAATAAAAATGGCTGTTACCCAATTCAGAAACCAGATCTACTCCGGTGTTCTGGGCAAGCTTATCGGTGTATACCTGGGGCGCCCGGTAGAAGGCTGGAGTTACGAAAAGATTCAGGATACCTTCGGGGATATCAAATATTATGTACACAAGGAAGTAGGCGTTCCCCTGATCGTAGCAGATGACGATATATCAGGAACCTTCGGATTTTTCCGGGCCCTGGAGGATAACGGATACGACAAGAATCTTCCGGCAAAGGCATTTGGAGATACCTGGCTGAACTATATTATTGAAAATAAAACCATTCTCTGGTGGGGAGGCCTTGGCCGCTCCACAGAGCATACGGCATATCTGAACCTGAAAAACGGCATGGAGGCTCCCCAGAGCGGTTCCATAGAGACAAACGGGAGAACGCTGGCAGAGCAGATCGGGGCACAAATATTTATTGATGCCATTGCTATGGCCTGCCCGGATAATCCGGATCTTGCGGTGGAACTGGTGAGAAAAGCCGCCAGTGTCAGCCATGACGGGATTGCGGTAGAGGCTGCCTGTCATCTGGCAGCTCTGGAAGCTATGGCATTTACGGAAAAGGATCTGAATGTTCTGCTGGATCGGGCAGAAACGTACCTGTCCAATGAACAGCTTATCGCAATCATCCGCGATGTGCGGGAGATCTGCAGCAGGGAATCCGACTGGAGAGCTGTGCGGGAGTATCTGAATCCCAAATATGGCTATGAGGTCTTCCCCGGCTGCTGCCATATGGTGCCTAATCATGCCATGGTGATTGCCTCTATCCTTCTGGGAGGAGACGATTTCCAGAAATCCATCAGCATTGCCTCCTCCGCGGCCTGGGATACCGACTGCAATGCGGGCAATGTAGGGGCATTTAACGGAATCCGTCTGGGTCTTGCCGGCATCAACGCGGGGGCTGATTTCAGAACACCGGTGGCTGATCTAATGTATGTAGTGACCTCCGACGGCGGCTCTGTGGTGACCGATGCAGTGATTGAAAGTAAGAGAATTCTGAAAGCAGCTGCTATGCTGGCAGGGGAGGAGGCTGAGATTTCTTCTGAGCGGTTTACCTTTGAATTCCCCGGATCCCTCCAGGGATTTGCACCCTGCACCTTTGCCCATGGGGCTATGGCACCGGTGGAGCTTTGCAATTACAATGAATTTTCTGAGGGCAGGAACGGACTGGTTATCGGCTGCAGACATGTGGCTGACGGGGTGACAGCGGATGTGTCCACCCAGACCTTTATTGACTTTTCAAAGCTGGCTGCCAACTTCTCTACGGTGGCCTCCCCCACCCTGTATTCCTCCCAGAAAGTGGTTACCTCTGTGAGCCTTATGGAAGAGGGTGAGGTAAGTCTCCGCCCTTATATATTATACTATGATATTGATAATGTGGAGCAGGTGATCTACGGGGATCCCGTAGTTGTCACAAAAGCAGTGAATACCTTCTCCTGGACAGTTCCTGATACCCAAGGGATGTCTATCTTTAAACTGGGATATGAGATTTCCAGCGAAAAGCGGTTTGACGGACATGTAATTCTTCACTCCATCGATTGGAAGGGCGCTCCGTCCAGGTTTGCCCAGCGGGGAATGCTTATGACTTCCATCTGGAATACGAATCCCCTGTGGCTGGCTGGGTTTGCAAGCTCTGCCGTACAGTTTGCCGCAGACTTTAAGTATACGTACTGTGTCTCAAACGTAGAGGACGACGGCCTGGTGACCATTGGAAGCCGGGAGTGGGAGGACTATACGGCAGCATCCACCCTCCATTTTGCCCTGCACCAGTCCGGCGGACTGGTAGTAAGAAGCGTTGGGCACCGCCGCTATTACGGGGCTGTGCTTCAGAACAAAAAGGAAGCGGTGATCTATATGCAGAAGGACGGCCAAAGAACGGTACTGGGCACCGCGCCCTATGCTTATGAAGAGGATCTGGGGTATGCGTTAAAATTCTCTGCTCATAAAAACCAGCTGTCTCTCAGTGTGAACAATGAGACGATCCTGACTGCTGAGGACGATACCTATACCTGCGGCGGGGCAGGCTTTGTGATATCCAGGGGAACCATGACCTGTGACAGCCTGATTATCTCAGAGTAGGGGGTGCAGACGTGGATTATATAGTTGCATCAACTGCAGTGACAGACGAGATTCGTTTTTCAGACGGAAAAACAGTGGAAAAGGTGGCCGGAGGTGCCGGAATCTATGCCCTGTGCGGCATGAAGCTGTGGAGTGACAGCGTTCTTCTGGCAACGGGGGTAGGCGCTGACTACCGGGAGATCTACGGAGAATGGTATGAAACAAACAAGATCTCCATGGAGGGGCTGCTTGTAAAAGATGAGAAAACCCCTCATACCGTCATTCAGTACTTTGAAGACGGAGAACGGACTGAGACTCCTCTGTACGGACCGGACCATTACAAAAAGATAGAAATTACACCGGAGGATTTGAAACCTTATTTTTCTGCCTCTAAAGGAATCTATATTTTTAAAAATGACAGCCCGGATTTCTGGGAGAAGATTTTGGTGATGAAGAAGGAATCTCCTGCGGCTGTAATGTGGGAAATCGCCAATGACGCCACCTGCCTGGAGAAAAAGGAGCATGTCAGGGAGATCGCATCCCGCCTGGATATTCTGTCAATTAATATGACAGAAGCCAGGGCGCTTCTCGGCCTGGAGAGGAAAGAAGATATAATACAGGAATTTCAGTCTTGGAATCTGAAGCTTGTATTTCTGCGCCAGGGAGCTAGGGGGGCTGTCATGATTACTCCAAAAGAGGCTGTGGAGGTACCTTCCTGCCAGGGGGTAAAGGTAATGGATCCTACAGGCGGAGGCAACAGCTCCTCGGGGGCTGTCTTATGTGGATACTGCCAGGGGTATTCCCCGGCAGAATGTGGAAGAATGGGCAGTATTTCTGCCGCTATGTGTATATCTCAGTACGGAGTGCCTAAAAGAATTCAAAAAGAGGAACAAGAGGAAGCACTCCGGCTATTAAAATCCATGGAGGAACTGACATGTTAAGTGACGATATTCGTAAAAAACCATCTATTCAGCGGATACATGAACAGTATGAGTACTATAAAAATGTACCGGAAAAGGGCCTGGTGATAAAGGGCCGTCCTGCGCTTACCCAGATTGATCATACAAAGGTAGGAGATTTCGTTTTAATTACCGTAAGGGATCCTCTGTGCGCCTATGACGAGGATCCGGCAAAGAAAATTGCAGACCGCCTGGAAAATGCGGAGCTAATCGGCAATTCCGGAATGTTTACTACATATTCCGGCACATACAAAGGCGCCCGTATAACTGTTGTAAGCGGCGGAAGCGGTTCTCCGGAGATGGAATTAATTCTCTATGATTTCATGGAATATACAGATGCCTCTACCTTTCTCAGAGTCGGAGGTTCCGGAGGCTTAGGAGACCAGGTACATCCCGGTGATGTGGTGATTGCCAGCGGTGTGGTGCGGGAAGAAGGTATGACTAAGGCATATATTCCCGCTGCATACCCGGCTGCCAGCCACTATGAGGTAATTAATGCCATGGCCGCTGCGGCGGAGGCGTTAAAAGCACCCTACCATGTGGGCGTAACCCTGTCTGTGGACAGTGATTTTGTGGGCGGCGGCCGTCCGGGTGTGGGAGGATACCTGCAGCCGTGGAATATAGAAACTGCGGGGATTTACAACCGTGCCGGGGTTCTGAACGGGGACAGAGAATCTGCTGCTATTGTTACCCTGTCGGCATTATTCGGCCGCAGAGGCGGTTCTGTTTGTTCCGTAGCAGATAACCTTTGTACGGGCGAAACCTTCTCTGAGGGAGCAGGGCACAATTATGCCATTGATATTGCTCTGGAAGGATGCGCAGTGCTCCGGCAGATGGATGAGAAAAAGAAAGCTGCCGGAAAGAAAAACTGGAATCCTACACTGTGGTAACAGGATACAAAGTAACTGACTGTTAGTGAAGAAATAAGGGAGAAATGTATGAGTAAATATGACAATCCAATGAGCCGTCAGGTATTCAGCCTGCCGGATCTGATTGAGACACAATATGACGATTTAGAAGAAAAAGCAAGGCTTGTTCTGAGCTTCCAGGAGATATTCAATATACAGAGAATTGTTCTTACAGGATGCGGGGACTCCTATGCAGCATCTCTGGCAGCAAAACCAATCTTTGAGATGCTCACAGGAATTCCCACAGAGGTGGTGACAGCCATTGATCTGAGCCGCTATTACTGTGAAAAGCATATGGGGGTTGACTGCAGAAATCCCCTGGTAATTGCGGTGAGCAATTCCGGAACAGGAGCCAGGGTGGCAGAGGCCGTACAGCGCGCCAGACTCCACGGCTGTTATGTTCTGGGTGTCACAGGAAATGAAGAATCCCCTCTGGGCATGCATTCCGACAAAATTTTAAAACTGAACATCCCGGAATTTGAGGGTGCGCCGGGAACCAGAAGCTATATGGTAAGTGTGATGTCACTTCTTCTTCTGGCCATCCGCTTTGGAGAGGTGAGGGGCAGGTATACTATGGATCAGGCTATGGACTACCGCTATGACATGAGGGCACAGGGGGAGGCTCTGAGAAAGCTGCTGCCTCAGATGGAAAGCACCTGTGAGAAGGCAGCTGAAGAGTGGAAGGACTTGCCCTATTATGATTTTGTGGGAGCCGGATTCGATTATGCAGCTGCGTGGTTTGGCTGGGCTAAGATGCTGGAAGCTACAGGAAAGGTGGCTATGCATATAAATTCTGAGGAATGGTTCCATCTCAATTTCTTTGCCAGGGATGCCAAGAATCTGGGAACCGTTGTAGTGGGCAATACGACGAATCCGGGACTCAGCAGAACCAAAGAGATGGTGCACTATGCCAATGTCCTGAAACGTCCGCTTCTTGTCGTTACGGATGGAACCAAGGAGGATTTCAACGGGGAAGAGGGAACTTATGTACAAGTGCCCGCCCCCAAATATCCCCTAAATATGCCTCTGACCCAGTTTGCGCCTGTCTGCCTGCTGGCCGGTTATATTTCAGAGATGATAGGCGAGAAGTACGGCCGGGGCTGCGAGGGAGACTGGTCCTTTGCAGAAGGAGGCGCAGGAGTGAAAAACAGCGAGATTATTGTGAGATAGGGGGATGGCATATGCTTAAGAATTATAAATTAGAGACAGTATACAACGGGGTTCATGATATTACAGAACAGTTAATTCAGGCGGTAGAAGAGAGCGGCGTGCAGGAGGGCACCTGTCTGGTATACAATCCTCATTCAACGGCAGGACTGGCTGTATTTTCTCCCTGGGATCCGGATGGCTTTGTGGATCTGGACGAGGAAATCCGCAGGCTGGTTCCCACCAGAATTGACTTTAAACACCAGCACGATACTCCTCAGGATGCTGCGGGACATATCAAGTCTGCTCTCTTGGGGGTATCCGACGGATTTATCATTCACGAAGGAAAACCGCTCATCGGCGGATCCCAGCATCTGTACTTTCTGGAATTCGACGGTCCCAGAAAGAGAGAGTTTTTTATAAAAATACAGCCAGATGTATAGAACTGGTTCAGGAAAGAGAAGATAACAGCCGCTTACGCGTCTGTAAAATGAATAAAAAAGAAAGAGGTGCGGTATGAAAAAGATTATATTAGACTGCGATCCAGGTATGGACGATTCCATGGCAATTGTAATGGCGGCAAAATCTCCGGATCTGCAGCTCATGGCGGTAACTACAGTTAACGGAAACTACCCGGTAGATGTCACCTGTGTCAATGCCAGAAAAACATTGGAACTGCTGGAGCGTACAGACATTCCTGTTGCAAGAGGACTGGCAAAGCCTATTATCAGAGACTGCCCGAAGGATCCTTTTACCCACGGAACTGACGGACAGGCGGAGAATCACCTCCCGGCGCCTGCCATGCCATTGAGTGAGCTTGATGCTGTGGATCTTATGATAAAGATCATAAAAGAGAATCCGAATGAAGTGTACATCATTTCCACTGCGCCTATGAGCAATATCGCCCTTGCTATGATAAAGGCTCCGGAAATCAAGGAGATGATACCGGCAATCTATGCAATCTCCGGCTCATTCGGACTGAACAAGTATGCATTCTTAAACGCTACGGGGGATACGCCCCAGAGCGAGTGGAATGTATACGTTGATCCCGAGGCCGCCGACCTGGTATATAATTCAGGCGTAAAATTAGTAGCCCTTGGACTGGATGTTGCTACCCATTTTGACGTGGACTTTAGCGATGATGACCTGAAAAAAATGGAAGAGAGTGATAAAAAAGAGGCAAAGTTCCTTCTCAATGCCATTCATTTTATCCGAAACAGAGGTTTTGACGCCTACTGTACAGTGATAGACTGTATGGCGGTTGCCTATGCGATTGATCCTACTCTCGTGGAAACCATGGAAGCGCATGTAGGAGTGGAGACAAAAGACGGGCTTACACTGGGAATGACGGTAATTGACAGACGCCACCATTTTGTATGGGAGCACCTGCCTTTGATCCAGGTAGGCTGTAAGGCAGACTGCGGAAGGTTCCTTAAGCTTTTGCTGGAACTGGTACTGAAATAGGAGGAGACCATGCATCAGTATGAAATGTTTAATGGGGAGGCAATCTACATTGCCGGACCTGAGTGCTTTTATGTAAATGGATACGATTCTCTTGGGGCGATGCGCAAGGAGTCTGAGTATTATGGATTTGAGGTTACCCTTCCCAACGATAATCCTTTGAATCTGGAACATGAGGACCTGAGAAAGAATGCAGACGAGATTTTTGAGAACTGCGCCAAAAGTATGAATGCGTCAACCGTGATAATAGCAGATCTGGAAACCTTTCGGGGGTGTGAACCGGACGGAGGCAGTATCTATGAGATCGGTATGGCCTATGCCAGAGGAATCCGCTGCTACGGATATACCAGAGATTTGAGAAATATGGTTCACAAATACCCCCTCGCGGTACTCAAAGACGGAGTGGTATATGACCACGACGGCAGAGTGCTCCCCTATCAGGATCTTCCCTTCTCCCCCTGTGTGATGGCTTCCTGCAGGGTGATTGAGGGCGATTACAGTGACTGCCTGAAGCAGCTGAGGCTGGATATACATGAGGAACAGAAGGACTCTGTGATCCGCGGCAGGAAAAAAGAGGCCTTTGTACCCGGCCCCACCTTGGAAAAGCAGGAAAAACCAGTGGTTTATCTTGCCGGACCGGAACGCTATGACAGTGATGCAGAGCTTCTGTACGAAAAAAGAAAAGCTCTCTGTGAGTCCTATGGATTGCAGGTGTTTACCCCTGCAGATGACGCTCCCGGCGTGGAGCGGATCATCAGCGGGGATCCTTATCTCCAGGCTTACAATGACTTTGACCGCTGGCAGCAGCATGTGCGCAACTGCGACATCATTCTGGCAAATCTGAATGATTTCCATGGCTGGGAACCTAACAGCGATACCTCTTTTGAGTGCGGTATGGCCTGGCAGCTGGGCAAGCGATGCTTCGGCTATATGGACAGTACAGAAATTATGAGAAAACGGATTCCTCACTATGGGGAAGATAAGAATAACAAAGATATCTATGGAAATGATGTAGAGAATTTTAACTATCCAATCAATCTGATGTTCTCCTCGTCCATGCCTATTCTGGAGGGAACTTTTGAACAGGCTTTGGAGCAGATGGCTGAGCAGCTGAAAAAGGAGGGAATCTTATGAGTACACCACATAACGCAGCCAACCCCGGAGATATTGCAGACAAGGTCCTTCTCCCGGGAGATCCTCTGAGAGCAAAATTTATTGCTGAGAATTTTCTGGAAAACCCTGTCTGCTACAATGAAGTGAGAGGTATGTATGGCTTTACCGGAACCTATAAGGGAAAAAGGGTTTCTGTGCAGGGCACAGGTATGGGAATGCCGTCCATGTCCATCTATGCCAATGAATTGATGGAATTTTACGGTGCAAAGCGTCTGATTCGTGTGGGAACCTGCGGAAGCATTCATCCGGATATTAAATTAAAAGACGTGGTAATTGCTTTGGGAGCCTGCACTGATTCTAATATGAATCATGACCGCTTCGGAACTATTTCCTTTGCGCCCACAGCCAGCTTTTCCCTTTTGGACGCTGCCTACCAGCTGGCAGCAAAAGAGGGGATGCCGGCGGTGGTCAGAAATGTATTCACCAGTGATAAGTTTTACGATGACAGGATTAAGGAAAAGACACAGCTGATGGCTAATTACGGTGTGGCGGCTGTGGATATGGAAACCTGCGAGCTGTATTCACTGGCGGCAAAGCATGGAGTGGAGGCGCTGACGCTTATGACAGTAAGCGACTCCCTGGTGACGGGGGAGGCCTGCACGCCGGAAGAGAGGCAGACAACGTTTCAGGATATGATGAAGATTGCGCTGGAGATTATCTAGAGGCTTTACCTCTGATCCATGTAATGAGGGAGCAAATCCCCGCTACAATCCCATATAAAAACCCAAAACACAGTATCCCGTAAGACACGTTGGCCAGTTCCTCATTTCTCATGACGCCCACTTCCACCTGATTTCCTGCGAGGCTGAAGATTCCAATCAGCAGCAGCAGCGCTGCAAAGAGGGCATGCTTATAAGCGGTTTTCAGCCGTTTGCGGACACTTACAAAAAAGATGGTGAAACCCGCGAGAAGGATTCCGCCGACGATGGGGATGGGGACTCCGCTTCCTGCTTCGGTGGCAGTACGGCCCAGGAAGATGCCGGCGGCCAGGACGAGGGAGATTGCGGTCAGAAGAAGGGAATTCTCCATAGCCCGAAACTTAACTCCCTGGTACCGGGAATCCAGTACCTGGTAAAGCTTTTCATGAGCACCACGAGGCGGTTTCTGGTACCGGGAGAGCTGGAAGGCTTTGTCATGGAGCTTCCAGATGGGACGTTTCATCTGACGGCACATCTCCAGAAAGTCTGCGTATGCATCTAAAAAGATGGGCTCTTCTCTCAGACGGACAAAGTCTCTGCCGGTGAGAAAAGCGGACCAGGCTTTCAGATTGTTTCGGGTTTTTCCGTCTTCCATAAGGGCACGGGCCTGGGAGAGAGCCTTTTCAGTCAGCTCAGCAATTTTCTGCTGCTGAATGAATTTTTCCTGCTCAAATAACCGCTGATAATCATAGGAATCCTCCGGGTTCTCCTCCGAGGGCTCTTCTTCCCCCTGCAGTTTGTGAAAATGGTAGGGCTGCCCGCCCTCCGTCTCTGGGGAGCCGGAGGACGCCGCATGTGAACGGGAAGAAAAATCCCTGCGGCTTCGGGACTGGGAGGAAGGAGCAGCATCCCAGGCGGCAGAGGAAAAGGAGGGAGTCCCTTCGGATGCCGTTCCCTCTTTGGCAATACGCAGAGCTTCTTCATAGGCCTCATGAAGCTCCTGGAATTCCTTGGGGAATTCCTCCGGGTGGTATATGGAAGCCAGTCTGGCATAAGCTTTTTTTATCTGACGGATGTCTGTGGTGGGCAGAATCTCCAGGATTTCAAAAGAATTTTTCACTCTTCTCCCTCCTCATATGCATCCTCATCTATTTCAAAGTCTTCCTCCTCCTCATAAAGATACAGGAAGGGATCTGCAGTTTCCAAAGCATCAAGAGTCTCTTTCAGCTGTAGTCTGGCATACCTTATCTGGCGTCTGGAGGCGTGTGCCAGGGTATACTGGAAAGACTCCAGAGAGCGGCGGAGGTATTCCCGCCGTTCATTGGTGCACTCTACAAAGAGCCGTTCCCCTCTGGCCAGAAGCATTTTATTTTCTGCCTGTTCTGCAGGATCTATTTTTAATCTATTCAGTTCTTTTCTCCGTTTCTCAATCTGTTCTTCACTCATATAGCTGTCTTTGTTGATGATCTCCTTCTGTACCAGTCTGTGGGTCATGGGCACATAAGCCTCCACCTGTAGGATTCCGTTGATATCGTAAGTAAAGCGAACCTCGATAGATATCTCACCTTGTTTTTTTAGGGGGACGGACAGCTTCAGTTCAGACAGCTTCCGGTTATCTTTGGCGTAGTAGGAATCGCCCTGGTAAATATTGAATCTGACAGAACCCTGGTAATCCCGGGCAGTATAAAATATCCTTTTTTTTGAGCAGGGCAGGGTGGAATTGCGTTCTATGACCGGTTGAAACAAGGGTTCCCGGGAATTCCGTTCGTTAATGATGTCTGTGCCTATGGAGAAGGGGCAGATATCGGTGAGCAGGAGCTCTTTGATATCTTCCCTGCGTTCCTTCATAGCCGCCGCCAGGGCACATCCTCTGGCAACAGTTTCGTCACAGTGTACATCTGTCAAAGGCTTACATCCGAATAAATGTTCCAAAAATCCCTGTACTACAGGCATTTTGCTGGAGCCGCCCACCATAATTACCTGACTGATATCATCGATGCCGCAGTTACTGTCCAATATGGCCCGTCTCAGGACTTCCTGGATTCTGATGAAAAGAGCGCCGCTGATATCCAGGAGCTTTTGGTTCGTGTAGGAGGAACGGTATTCCTGTCCGTCAACCGTCAGAACCATCTCAGCCTCATCCTGAACGGTGAGGGTGTGCTTGCACTGCAGGGCCTGCTTTCTCAGCAGAGCAGCTCTCTGATCTCCCAGTTTGTCCTGTACTAAATGATGTTCACTGCAGAAATCCTCCATAAGTATATCCTGGAAATCATCTCCTCCCAGATGGTTGTCCCCGGATACAGCCAGTATTTCGATGACATTCTCAAAGCTGTCCACCACGGAGACATCCAGAGTTCCCCCTCCGAAGTCAAAGACTAGAAAGACAGCGTCTTCAATTCCCTTTTCAATTCTGGCAGCCAGAGCGGCAGCACTGGGTTCGTTGATGATTCGCTCTGCTTTGACACCGGCCAGAGCTCCGGCTCGTTTTGTGGCCACCCGCTGTTCATCTGTAAAATAAGCGGGAACACTGATTACCACTTCTTCCACTGCCTCTCCAAGATAGGCTTCAGCATCCTTGAGAAGCTGTCGGATCACAAAGGCGCTTAGCTCCTCCGGAAGATATGTTTTTTCTCCCAGATGGCAGCTCTCCTTTTGTCCCATGAGACGTTTAAAACTGAAAGCAGTACGTTCCGGATGTGTAATGAGACGTTCCCTGGCAATCTGACCCACCAGAAGCTCTCCTTTTTCATCAAGAGATACTACGGAGGGGGTGAGTGTTTTGTGAAATTGATTAGGTATCAAGACACAATGACCGTCTTTGTATATGCTGATCAGGGAATTAGTGGTCCCAAGATCGATTCCTGCAATAGCCATAGAATAACCTCCCTAATTGTTATGGAATGATTCCATCATACCCTCATTCTACTACACTCTACTGGGGGATGCAATTACGTATGCTGATTGGATCTGCGGTGCAATTCTGTTATAATCATAGGAGCAGAAAAAAGAAAACTGTACGGGAGGCAAAAACGGTGATTTATTTTAACTGTGATTACAATGAAGGCGCGCATCCGTCTATTTTGCATATGCTGGAGGAAACCAACATGGAGCAGACAGTAGGGTATGGGTTGGATCCTTACTGTGAGAGGGCACGGGAGCTGATTTTAGAACAGTGTCATGCACCAGAAGCAGAAGTTCATTTTTTGGTAGGAGGTACTCAGACTAATACAACGGCAATTTCTTCTGTCCTGAGACCTCATCAGGGTGTGATCTGTCCTGACAGCGGGCACATTCAGGTACATGAGACTGGAGCAATCGAGGCCTGCGGGCACAGGGTGATCCCAGTCCCCTCAAAGGCGGGTAAGATATCTGGAGAGCAGATAGAAGAAGTGTGGAGAGGACACTGGGAGGACGAGGTACATGAACATATGGTTCAGCCCAAGATGGTATATATTTCTTATCCTACAGAATACGGGACGCTGTACTCCTTAAATGAACTAGAGGAGATCAGCAGCGTCTGCCGCAGATGCGGTCTGATTCTCTATCTGGACGGGGCCAGACTGGGATATGGCCTGTGTGCAAAAGGCAATACCTTAAGTCTCCCGGATCTTGCAAGACTGTGTGACATTTTTTATATCGGGGGCACCAAGCAGGGGGCACTTTTTGGGGAGGCACTGGTTATTGCTAATCCACTTCTTCGAGAGGATTTTCGCTATCTTATAAAACAAAAAGGCGGTATGCTGGCAAAAGGGCGCCTCTTGGGGATTCAATTTGTCGCACTGTTTCAGGACAGAGTCTATTTTGAGATCGCACGGCACGCCAATGAGATGGCAGACAAGATACGAGAGGCCTGTGTCAGGCTGGGATTTTCCTTTCTATTTGAGACAACAACAAACCAGATCTTTCCCATTTTCACAAAGGATCAGATAAAAAAACTGGAGAAAGAGTTTAATCTTTCTTTCTGGGAGAAAGTAGACGAGGAGAGAAGCGCTATGCGTATCTGCACAAGCTGGGCCAGTACAGAGGAAATGGTGGATATTCTAATCGAAGCCCTGGAACAGCTCTGATTTTCAGGGCAGGAGGGAATATCTTTTCTTATAACGGCGTACCATGATAAGTAACAGGAGGAGAAAAGATATGGATAGAGTAATCATCGCCGGGGGCGGATGGTCTGGATGCGCCGCGGCTGTTCAGGCCAAAAAAGAAGGAGCGGATGTAACTCTCCTGGAGCGGACAGACATGCTCCTGGGAACCGGTTTGGTAGGGGGAATCATGCGCAATAACGGAAGATTTACAGCGGCAGAGGAAATGATTGCCATGGGAGGGGGTGAACTTTTCCAGGTGATTGAAGAGAACCTGAAGCACAAGCATATCAGCTTTCCGGGGCATGAGCACGGGGACTTATATGATATCGGAAAGATATCGGGGGCAGTATTTCGTTTTTTAAAAGAGATGGGGATTCATATTTATACTAAAAGCAGGGTTCTCCATGCACAGATGAAGGACAGGCGGATGATAAACGTTACGGATGCGGAAGGGAATTGCTACAGCGGGGACGGATTTGTAGATGCAACAGGAACTGCCGGGCCAATGAACAATTGCAGCAAATACGGCAATGGATGCGCTATGTGCATTCTTCGCTGTCCAAGTTTTGGAGGGAGAGTATCCCTTACCAGTCTGGCCGGAGTACAGGAGAAGATGGGACGAAGGCCAGGAGGGGCTGTGGGCTCTATGAGCGGTTCCTGTAAGCTTTATAAAGAATCCCTTTCTTTGGAGATACAGGAGCGCCTTGGAAGAGATGGGGTCGCTGTTGTGCCCGTTCCCCCAGAACTGGTAGAGGATCATCTTGAGAAAAAATCTTGCCAGCAGTACGCGCTTCCGGAGTTTCGGGAAAATCTGGTACTATTGGATACAGGGCACGGAAAGCTGATGACGCCTTACTTTCCGCTGGAAAAGCTGCAGAAGATTCCGGGGTTTGAGAATGCCAGATATGAAGATCCTTATGCGGGGGGAAAAGGAAATTCAATGCGTTACTTTGCTATGGCTCCAAGGGACAATACACTGAACGTAGAGGGGGTTGATAATCTCTATTGTGCCGGAGAAAAATCAGGCCTTCTTGTTGGACATACAGAGGCCATCGTAACAGGCGTTCTGGCAGGGCATAACTGTGTAAGGAGAATACAGGGTAAGCAGCAGATTATACTGCCTGATACGCTGGCAATCGGCGATATCATTTCTTATGTAAAGCAAGAAATGGATACCCCGGAGGGGATGGAGAGAAAATATACATTTTCCGGATCCTTTTATTTCCAGAGGATGAAGGAGAAAGGGCTTTATACCACAGATACGGCTTTGATTCAAAAAAGGGTAGAGGAAGCCGGATTCTCCCGGTATTTTTCCCACAGCGGAAAAAAGGATTGTGTTTCCTGAAACCATATCATATAATCAAGAAAAAGATATGGGAGGAGAGACAGTATGGAACCGAAGGTAATAGTAGTAGATTATAAAGATAACCCCATTGGGGAGATGAACAAAAGCGAGGCCCACGCATCACCGAATCTTCACAGGGCGTTTTCCGTCTTCCTGCACAGAGACGGCAGAATCCTGCTGCAAAAAAGAGCAAAAGACAAATACCACTGCGGAGGACTCTGGACGAACACCTGCTGCTCCCATCCCCGTCCGGGAGAGGAAACCCTGGAAGCCGCCAGGCGAAGACTCTGGGAGGAAATGAAAATTACAGCAGGGGATTTGGAGGAGATCCATTCCTTTGTGTACTATTACAGTTTTCCTTACGGGGTGACAGAGTTTGAATACGATCATGTAATCATCGGTGAATACAGAGGAACCTTTGAGCTGAATCCCGAGGAGGCAGAAGAGGCAGCGTGGGTGGAGAAAGAAGAACTACTGCAGGATATGAGGGAGAATCCACAGAAATATACACCGTGGTTTCTGATCTGTGCTCCGGAAGTGGTAAAGAGAATATAAAAGGGGACAGGGCAGTTCCAATCTGGGACACCCCAAACCTATTTTGGGACGTGTTCTTTCTAGAAAGAACACGTCCCCTTTTTAGCGTTTAACCTCTGGTAGGTGTAAGTCCCGTATCGATGAAATAATGATACAGAAGATCTGCCTGATGTGAGATTTCCCCATGTTTCAGCTTCACGATCCCAATGGTTGTTGTCATCGCTTCCTCGAATGGTATACACTCCAGATTGGGAAAGAGTTCTGTATTCACCATATCTTTGGGAAGTATGGTAAATCCGAGCCCTGCGTCTACCATATTCAAAAGATAGAGGTGCCTTGAAGTGGTAAAGGCAATGTTAGGCTGAAACCCTGCCCTTGCGAACTGATCCAGGCAGAGGTGGTAAATATCGGACTCATGACTCAGAACAACAAATGGAGATTCTCTGAGTTCATTCAGCGTCAGGGGACGCCCTTTTAGCTTTTGTCCATTTTTTTTGGAGCAGACAAGGGTAAATTTGTCTTCCTGAATGGGACAGTACTGGTATTGATCCGAAACAAGATAATTCAGCCGCAGGATAGAAAGATCAATTTTTCCGTTATCAAGGAGTTTGAGAAGCTCGGATTGATTTGCCTCGGTAATGTTAATCTGTATGGTATGCATGGCGTCCTGAAAAGTAGCAAGCTGCTGGGCAATGTGATAATCCTGCATCAGCGGGAGAGTCCCGAAGTAGACGGTCTCTGAAGCCGCATCTTTCTGCAGATAGGACATTTTTGTCATCAATTCTGTGTAGGTACGGTTAAATTTCTGTGCGTATTTTAAATAGATTTCTCCCGCCGGTGTCAGAGAGACTTTATTGTTGGAGCGGACAAATAGCTCCAATCCCAGTTCTGTTTCCAAAGCCTTGATCTGTTTTGACAAAGATGACTGAGAAATATACATCTCATCAGCGGCGGCAGAGAATCCCCCAAATTCCAAAATCGCTAAAAAATTCTTAACCTGAGCAATTGTCATCTTCCATTCCCCCATTCTTTCTATATATGTAAAGGTAGTATACATATATCTTATCCTTTCTATTTTACAGCTTTCCCTGGAAATTTCCACTGCTTTTTGCTATTTTAAGTGATTATTTCTATTTATTGTCTAATTAGGCAATTCCGTTTTGGAATGGCCAGGTGATGAAAGTGAATTGTGCACAAAAACCTCTGGTGATATACTTAGAGTGTCGTCAAAAGAGTGAAAAAGTGCACAGCTAAAAAGTATAGAAATAAAAAGTGCACAAAAAATAGGTAAAAGGAGGAATTGAAGTGGCTAAAGTTTACAAGGATTTAAGGAGTTTTTTAGAGACTCTGGAAGAAGAAGGACAGTTAGTCCGTATCAAAGATGAGGTTATGCCGGAGCCGGATATCGCTTCTGCTGGCCGTGCAGCCGCTAACATCAAGAATGGTCCTGCAGTTTTATTTGAAAAGGTAAACGGTTACAAATATTCCGTAGTGACAAACGTTCATGGTTCCTGGGCGAATCATGCGTTAATGTTAGGCATGCCAAAGGATACCCCCACAAAGGAGCAGTTCTTTGAACTGAACCGCAGATGGGATAAGTTCCCGGTAGAGCCCAATATTGTTTCCAGAGAAGAAGCTCCCTGTAAAGAGAACGTAGTGGATAAGGACATCAACCTGTTCGAGATTCTTCCGCTCTACAGAATTAATGACCAGGACTCCGGATTTTTCCTTTCCAAAGCATCTGTTGTTACAGCAGATCCGGAAGAGCCAGGGAACTTTGACAAGATGAATGTAGGTACATACCGCATCCAGGTTAAAGATAAGGACCGTGTGGGAATCCAGGCACTGGCATTCCATGATATCGCAGTTCAGCTGGAAAAGGCTGAGAGGAAGAATGAAAAACTTCCAATCGCTATTACACTTGGAAACAGCCCATTAGTTACATTCATGGCCTCCACACCGATTGGATATACCCAGAATGAGTATGAATTTGTTGGCGCTCTGCAGGACGGCGTTCCTACGGATATTGTTAAGTCAGATTTATATGATCATCTGTACGTTCCTGCCGGCTCAGAGGTGGTTCTGGAAGGATACATTGAACCGCGTGTACGTGAGGTAGAAGGCCCCTTCGGAGAATTCCCGGGATCCTACTCCGGCTGCCGTCAGCAGTGTGTAGTGCGTATTGAGAGAGTTACCCACAGGACAAATCCTATTTTCGAAAACCTGTATCTGGGAATTCCGTGGACAGAGATTGATTACCTGATGGCTCTGAATACATCCGTACCTCTCTACAAACAGATTAAAGAAAGTATCCCTGAGGTTGTAGCTGTAAATGCTATGTATACCCACGGCATGGGGGTTATCATTTCCACAAAATGCCGTTACGGCGGATACGGAAAAGGCGTTGCTTTCCGTCTCTTGTCCACACCTCATGGAATGCCTTACTCCAAGGTTGTAATTGTAGTAGACGAATTTGTAGATCCATTTAATTTAGAGCAGGTAATGTGGGCATTGACCACTAGAGTAAAACCAGACAAAGATGTGGCTATTATTCCTAACTGCCCGGGTATGCCTCTGGATCCATCTTCTGTACCCGCAGGTATGCATACGAAGATGATTATAGATGCAACCACACCGGTAGCTCCGGAACCAAATCCAAGAGAAGTAGAATTGCTGGAGCCGCCTGCAAAGACAGAAGAATGGGAAAAAATTATCCGCAGCATGTTTAAATAATAAGGAGGTAATGGAACATGAAGTGTCCGCGTTGTGATAGTGATAAAGTAAGAAAAATGGTTGACTCTCCCGTAGGAAATGCCTGGGAAGTGTATTTATGTGATAAGTGCTACTATTCCTGGAGATCTACAGAGACACCGAACATTCATGATAAATTTAAACTGGACGATGAAAAGATCGCTCATATGCAGGTTATTCCACCTGTACCACCATTAGATAAATAAAACCTGAGCAAAAGAATCTCCGTGCCGGACCAGACTGCATGGTCCGCGTGGAGATTCATAATAAGAGCAAAGAGGGGTAACAGCGAATGAATAAGAAAAGAATAGGTTTTTTTCTAGGTATTGCAGTTGCGGTAATTATTTATTTCCTTCCCTTAAAGGGAATTGAACCGGCAGGTCAGACCTGCTTGGCCTTAACACTTATGACCGTTGTCTGGTGGGCAACCCAGGTTGCACAGTCCGGATATGTAGGCGGTATCTATTTAATGGCACTGGTAATATTTAAAGTAGCGGAGCCGGCTCTCGTATTCAAATCCTGGATCGGTCCTACTATGTTTTTGATTATCGGTGCATATCTGATTGCAGGTGCGGTAAAAGACTCCGGACTCGGAGAGAGAATCGCATACGCATTTATCAACAAATTTGTAAGATCCTATAAAGGTATTATTGTTTCTATCTTTGTACTTACCTTTATTATGAGTGTTTTGATTCCTCATCCATGGCCCAGAGCATTTCTGATTATGTCTGTAATGGCAGTAGTAATTCAGAGTGCCAAAATGCCAAAAGAGGATGCAGTAAAAATCGGATTTACCGTATTCGCGGCATCCGTACCGGTATCTCTGATCTTCCTGACCGGCGACAGTACCATCAACCCCCTGGCAGTAGCCAACTCCGGAGAATCTCTGGGATGGCTTGGCTGGTTTAAGGTAATGGGTGTTCCGGCCATTGTAGCGTCAATACTCACGTTGATTTTAATCCTTATTCTGTTTAAACCAACACAAGAGGTACATATAAATCTGGATGAAATCCATGAAAAACAAAAAGCCTTAGGCCCTCTCTCCGGACTGGAGAAGAGAACTGCCGTATGGCTTGTCATTGCCATCGTATTATGGGCAACCGACTCTATCCACGGCATTAATATCGGCTGGATTACGCTGGGTGTTGCCATGTGCATGAGTATGCCTGTTGTTGGAGAGGTTCTGACACCAAAATCCTGGGGACAGGTACCTGTGCATGTATTAATCTTCCTGACATCTGCCATGGCTATCGGCAGCGTGGGCGGGGAAACTGGTATGAATGCATGGCTGGCAGACACGATCCTGCCCTCCACCGTTCCCTCCAACTTATTTGTATTGGCAGCATTTATTGCAGTTATTTCTATTGTTATCCATATGTTCATGGGTTCTGTTATCGCTGTTATGGGTGTTGCGATACCCGCACTTATGGCATTTACATCGCCTATGGGCATCAGCCCGCTGGCAACCGCACTGTTTGTATACACAGCAGTAGCCAGCCACTATATCCTTCCGTTCCACCACCTGAATATGCTGGTAGGACAGGGAGAAGAGAATGGAAAGTATACACAGAAAGAATGTATTCGTCTGGGTATCCCATTAATCGCAGTTGTATTTATTGTAACCGTTTTGATAGAAGTTCCCTGGTGGAAGATTATCGGCCTGTTATAATAAGTAAGGAAGTATTCAAGTATATGTTTCGCAGGCCGGAGACGGTTTTACAGCCTCTGGTCTGCAAATAAAAGATAAAGGCGGTAAAAACATGAGAATAATCGTAGGCGTAACCGGCGCTTCCGGGGTTGAGATGAGTTATTACCTGGTAAGGGCTTTAAAAAACATCGAGGGCTGTGAGGTACACCTTATAATGACCGCTGGGGCAAAGAAGACCTGGGAGTTAGAATGCGATATTCCCCTGGAGGACCTGATTTCTCTGGCAGATGTAGTCCACGAGGATAAAAACCTTGCGGCTGCCATATCCAGCGGCTCATATGTGACAGATGGTATGATCATTATGCCCTGCAGCATGAAAACATTGGCCGGCATCACAGCAGGATATGCAGAGAATCTGATGGTTCGGGCCGCTGATGTTTGTATGAAGGAAGGGCGAAAAGTAGTGCTGGTTCCCAGAGAGATGCCTTTTAGCAGACTGCATCTCAGAAATCTGAAGGAGGCAGCTGAGCTGGGGTGTGTCATTGTCCCCCCCATGCTGACCTTTTACAATGGACCAAAAACACTGGAGGATCAGATCAACCACATTGTAGGGAAGGTACTGATGCAGTTTGGGATAACCCATGATAAATTTGTACCCTGGACAGGAGCGGATGAGTAATGAAGACATTTCATGTGATGGCGGCTGAGGGCAGCAGATATCAGACAGAAGCCTGGGCCGTATCCTGCGGAGAGGATCTCAGTGTCACTATATGCGGGGGCTCCCGGTACCATGTGGGAGCCACAGCCCTGGGATGTGCCCGGCCTCTGTATGAGGGAAAGCCCAGACGCTCCGCAACCGTCAGTGTCCTCTGCGCATTTGAACATAAAGATGATGAAGTGGCCAGATGGGCGGCCAGATACCTGGCTACAGAGCTGGACTGCAGGGTATCGGTGGCAGCCGGAGTACATATTGATGAGGCTGCGGCAGAGGAGCTTCAGATCCTGATGGATAACAGCCGGGAAGTTTGTGATAAAATAATTGCTGCAGTAAAAAAAGCGAACCGTTAAAGGAGGTTTTAAAATGGCAAAAATAGAAGATTTACGTTCCGCTTTGGAATATTTAAAAGAGATTGACGGACAGTTGGTAGAGACTGACGTAGAAGTAGATCCCCGTGCAGAACTCTCAGGAGTGTACCGCTATGTTGGAGCAGGCGGAACTGTTGCGAGACCTACACAGGAAGGTCCTGCCATGGTATTCAACAAGGTAAAAGGACACGAGGACGCAAAAGTAGCCATCGGACTATTGGCAAGCAGAAAAAGAGTTGGTTATCTGCTCAACGAAAAACCGGAGCGTCTGGGATTTCTGTTAAATGAGGCAGTTTCTGCACCCATAGCACCTGTAGTGGTTGACAATAAAGAGGCTAAATGCCAGGAAGTGGTTCATTATGCAGATGAACCGGGATTCGATATCCGCAAATTAATTCCTGCTCCCACCAATACGGAGGAAGACGCAGGACCCTATATTACCATGGGACTTTGCTATGCGTCAGACCCTGAGACAAAAGAGTCTGATATTACCATTCACCGTCTCTGTCTGCAGAGCAAAGATGAAATTTCCATGTATTTCGTGCCAGGTGCCCGTCATCTGGGAGTGTTTCGGGAAAAAGCAGAGGCAATGGGCAAACCGCTTCCTATCTCTATCAGCGTAGGGGTAGATCCGGCCATTGAAATTGCTGCCTGTTTCGAGCCTCCCACAACCCCTCTGGGATATAATGAATTAGGAGCAGCCGGGGCTATCCGCAAGGAAGCGGTAAAGTTAACCAACTGTCTGACCATCGATGAGAGATGCATTGCCAACGCAGAGTATGTCATCGAGGGAGAACTGCTCCCAGATGTACGGGTGAGAGAGGATGTCCAGTCGGATACCGGAAAAGCAATGCCTGAATTCCCAGGGTATACAGGTGCAGCTAATCCATCTGTTCCAATCATTAAGGTAAAAGCCGTAACCACAAGAAAGAACCCCATTATGCAGTCCTGCATTGGGCCAAGCGAGGAGCATGTAAGCATGGCTGGTATTCCTACAGAAGCCAGCATCATCTCCATGGTAGAACGCGCGATGCCCGGAAAACTTCAGAATGTATACTGTGCTTCCAGCGGCGGCGGAAAATATATGGCAGTGATGCAGTTTAAGAAAACCGTTCCCTCTGACGAAGGAAGACAGCGTCAGGCAGCGCTTTTAGCTTTCTCTGCATTCAGTGAATTAAAGCATGTATTCCTGGTAGACGAAGATGTAGATTGTTTCGATATCAAAGATGTTGTCTGGGCCATGAATACCCGTTTCCAGGCAGATGTTGACCTGATTCCGATTCCGGGAGTGCGCTGTCATCCTCTGGATCCCTCCAATGATCCTGCTATGTCACCATCCATCAGGGATCATGGAATTGCCTGCAAAGCCATATTTGACTGTACAGTGCCATTCTCAGAGAAAGACAGATTCCACCGCTCTAAATTCAAAGAACTGGATCCAGCACACTGGGTTCCTGAATTATTTAAATAAAAAGAAAAGCGTCCCGCTTCATTTGTTGAGGTGGGACGCTTTTTTTCCTCCCTGTTTAAGGCTAATTTCAGGAAGCTCCTGTATGATAAATACGACAATAAGGAAGTATTCCTGAATGACACATGTAAAAGGAGCAGGTAATGAGGACAAAGATAGCAGGTAAATGGAAGGAATTAAGTGTTCAAAAAAAGGTCGTCTGCATCACCAGTGTCACAGCGGTATGTATGGCGCTCATTGTAATCACAGGGATCTCTGTGTATAAAAAGCATGCGGGGACGGCCAAGACAACCGGCCGGCAGCGGACAGAGATGGAAATACCCCAGTCAGAGGCTGTGAGCGGCAGCGGATATGTAGCTTACGGCACAGCTGCACAGGAATTTACACTGACGCTGACAGATGGTGAGACCTCTGCCCCCCTGGTGGTGGAAGAGATCTGCGTGAGTGCACAGGATACAGTCACAGAGGGGGAGCAAATTTTAAAGGTAACGGAGGAAAGCCTGGAACAGGCGGAGAGATTCCTTGCGAAGGCAGTAAAAAGTGCAGAGAACGCTCTCACTACAGAAAAAATGGAATACACAAAGGCTAAGATGGAGGCAGAATATACTTATATAGCAGAAGCAGGCTTGAATGAGACTGCGAAGGCTGAATATGAGAGTCAGATCGCTGCTCTGGAAGAAAAAGTGAGCAGTGCCCAGTCTTCCCTGGAAGAGGCGTATCTCACGGTTAATGACAATCCAGTTTCCATTGCTGAAAAAGAGAATCAGATTGCTTCTCTCAACAGCCAGAGCAGCGAGGCAGAAGCCAAGCTGTCACAGGCTCAGGGAGAGTTGTCCTCAGTGAAGGAAGTGTACGAACAAGAAAAGTCCGGATATGAAACAGCACTGGAAGAACTTAGAGCAGTTGCGATTGTCTGTCGGTATCTGGGCTCTTACAGGGGAGAAGATACCCAGGAGTTGGATACCGTTCTGTCAGAGATATCCAAAGAGGCGGCAGAGTTAGCAGGCAGTTCCGAGGGCACTCAGGCTGCCCGGGCATTTTCTGTCAGTGCACCGGCGGCCGGACAGAGTGCCGCTTCCGACAGCCGTGAAGCAGAAGAAGCTGGCAGTGAAGCCGGGACAGCCAGTGAGATAGATACCCTGCTGGAAAGTCTGAAGGGACAGTACACCACGGCAAAAAGTACCTATGAGGCGCATAAGAACGCATACAAGGATATTAAAACAGAGAAAGAGGAACTGGATAAAGTAGTGGCAGAGTACCAGTCTGTTCTGTCATCAGCTGAGAAATCCGTCAGTTCCCTGAATCAGGAAATAAACCAGCTTTCCCAGGAGCTGGAGAAGGCAGACAGCCAGCTGCCTTCCCTGGAAGCTGCCTATGCGGAAGCTCTGAATAATCAGGTAACCGAAATGGTTTCAGTGAAAGAGACGTATCGCTCCGACATGCTTTCCTACGAGTATGCTAAGAATAATTACGATCTTACCATGGAAAGGCTGGATCAGGAGTTAGAGGCAGCAGAAGAGGCGGTGGCCGCAGCACAGGAAAATGCAGATCTTTTGGCAACCCAGTATCAGGATGGAATTGTAAGAGCTGCCCGTGACGGAAAGATACAGATGATAGGCTGTCAGGAGGGGGATGAATTGTCCGGCCAGAGTTCTCTTGTATTTTACGAAGATACTTCCTATAAGAATATCTCAATTTCGGTTAGTCAGGCAGATGTCACAAGTGTGGAGGTGGGAGATACAGCCATGATCTATATTGAGGAGACAGGACAGCTGGAGGGGACGGTAACAGCGGTAGCCGCATCTTCAGCTTCCCAGAGTGTCTCTAGTGTTTCTTATACAGTTACAGTGTCCATAGATGGTGAAGGGGAGGGGATAGAAAACGGCACATCAGCAGCCGTATACCTGAATATGGAAGAAATAATGGGAGGCCCTCAGGAAAATAATCTCCAAAATCCAGGAGAACAGAATCCCTGATGGAAGCTTATTGCAGTATCAGATTATAGTGTGTTATAATTCCCATATTATATGTTAGAAAGAATAAGTGGGAGAATAAATGATAAGAAAAATAAAACAAATGTGGAAGGCTGTACATATGGAGCTGCAGGAGCACAAAAGTTCCTTCCTGGTATATGTGATACTTCGGCTGGCAGTGCTTCTTATGATGGTACTGCAGTTGTTTAACGGCAATTATGAAAATGTATTTTTGTGCTTACTGACCCTGGTTCTTTTGATGGTACCCAGCTTTATCCAGGTAAATCTGAAGATTGAGCTGCCAACTACACTGGAAATCATTATTCTCCTGTTTATATTTGCAGCTGAGATATTGGGAGAGATACAGGCGTACTACATCAGATTCCCCGGATGGGATACACTTCTGCACACGGTCAACGGTTTCTTGGCTGCAGCCATCGGATTTTCGCTGGTTGATCTGCTGAACCGGAATGAAAAAGTAAAGTTTCAATTGTCACCTGCCTTTACGGCTATAGTAGCATTCTGTTTTTCCATGACCATCGGTGTCATCTGGGAGTTTTTTGAATGCGGTATGGACTTATTTCTGGGATTTGATATGCAGAAGGATACGGTGCTCCATTCCATTACTTCAGTCATGCTGGATCCCACAAAGGGTAATCACCCTGTCACCATCGATGGGATTAAGGATGTAGCTGTCAACGGGGAAAGCCTGGGATTGGGAGGATATCTGGATATCGGCCTTCTGGATACTATGAAGGATCTTTTTGTAAACTTTATCGGTGCGGTAGTCTTTTCTGTTATCGGATTTTTCTATGTGAAATCCAGAGGAAAAGGGAAGATGGCCAGACGTTTTATTCCCAGACGGAAGAAGAGAGAGGCGGACTTTCTGCGCATTATTCAGGAAGAAGAAAAAGAGGAAGAATAAAGCGGAAAAGGAAGCTAACCCGCGGGGGCACCAAAGAAAAGGTGTCCCCGCGGGTTTTTCTCTGTATGTCTGTGCTTTTTAAGGTTAATTTCAGGAATAACTAGTATGATTAGGTAGAATAAAAAAGGCTTACGAAATTCAGAATATACAGGCAAGGAGTAGAGAAATGAAAAAAAAGAGTATGATAGCCGTTGCCGTTACTGTCGTCGCTGCCGTATCCGCGGTATCCCTTATCTGCTATATCAGGGGAAATGAAAAAACAGAAGAGGTAGTCACCAAGGAGACAACTGTAGAGAGAGGCAATATTGTAACCGGAATCACAGAGAGCGGCAGTGTCAGTGTAGGAACCCAGACACAGGAGTACGATCTGGAAATTGTACAGGTAGATCTCACTTCAGCAAATACAGGAAGCAGCAGTACGGGGACATCAAATTCCTCAGTATCAAATTCTTCTGGTACCAGCAGTCAGAAGGAAACGGAGAGCAGCAGCAAAACAGAAGCCGGGGGAGCCAGTCAGGCACTCCCGGGCAATATGGGCACAGGAGGTACAGACAGTGTGTCCGGTTTCACTCAGACTTCAAGTGGAAGTATTGCTGTTCCGTCGGACAGTACAACAGGAACTTCCTCAGAGACAACTCTGGTTGTGGAGGAGGTCTACATAGCGCAGGGACAAAAGGTGAATGCCGGAGAACCGATTTTGAAGGTGACAGCGGACAGTGCGGACGCCTTTCGGGAGGAATTGGAACGTGCAGCTGCGAACGCCGAACTGGCTTTAAAGGCCGCCGAACTGGAAGACGAGGAGACAAAATTAAAGGCAGAGAGCGAATACGAGGCCTATCAGGCAGCCGGCAGCGTGGCAGAAGCGGTGTACGAGGCAGAGATTGCTTCTATTGACAATAATATTGCTTCCCTCCAGTCACAGCTGGACAGCACCAGTGACGATGCGCAGGCTGCCAGCCTTCAGTCACAGCTGGATCAGGCAAACCGTGAAGCCGAGACTAAAAAATTGGAGGCCAGGCAGAAGTATGAAGAGACTATGCTCAATTATGAAAATGCAAAAGAATTATATGAGGTTTCAATGAACAGTGTTGGTCAGGCAGCAGAGGAGGCGCAGGAAACTTTGGATACCGCCAATGAAAACCTGGCCGCCTTCCAGTCACTGGTGACAGACAATACCATTTACGCGGCCTGCAGCGGAACCGTGGTCACCTCTTCCTATGCAGCGGGCGACAGCTTGAATAGCGAGACACCTCTGGCAGAATATGCAGATGAAGGAGCAGTCACCATAGAAGTTTCCGTCATGCAGGATGATATTGAAAGTGTGACGATAGGAGATGAGGTGCAGATTTCATTTGCGGCTTTTGCAGATGAGGTGTATTCCGGTACAGTAACGGCCATAGATGCAGCGGATACCTCTTCCTCCACTGTCAGCTATCCGGTTACCATTACTCTTGATACCGTGCCGGAGAAGGTGCTGACAGGGATGACTGCCAATGTAACCTTTATTACAAAAGAAATCGAGGATGTACTTTATGTGTCCAACAAAGCAGTGGTGGCTGAGGATGCAAAATCTTATGTAAAAGTAAAAGATGAATCCGGCAATGTGCAGCAGGTGGAAGTGACCACAGGGTTTTCTGACGGGGTTCATGTAGAGATCCAAGAGGGACTCAAGGAGGGGGATACCGTTTTGATTGAAAGTAAGGTGGAATCATGAGATCGGGAGAACTGCTGCGTCTGGTATGGACGAATCTGACACAAAATAAATTCAAGGTGATTATGACATCTGTGGGGATTATAGTGGGAGCCGCAACCATCGTTATGGTAATAGCAATCGGCAGAGGCGGACAGATGGACGTTGCAGAGCAGTTTAAAAATCTAAATGCGGGAGCGATTGATATTTCTTACGAAGGAAACGGCAGTAATATAAGCCAGTTTGAGCAGAGAGGGGGGAAAAGCTCAGGGAATGATTTTGGCGGAGGAACCATGCCGTGGGGCGGTTCAGCTCCTCAGGGAACTCCGGGTTCCGATATGGGCGCTGACTTCTTCGGCGGTGGTATGCAGATGCCTGATATGGGAGCATTTGGGGGATTCGGGCAGTCCGACCGGATCAACCAGGAAGCGGTAACCTTGTCATTGGACGATGTGGACGATCTGGAAACTTTTGTCCCGGGTATCACCTCTGTGTCTATCTCCTATTCTACCAAGCAGGAGGTGGACGGAGGGGAATTGGAGGAGGCAGCCTCCTACACTGTGGCAGGTGTGCAGAGTGAGTTCAGGGATATCAGCAATCTTTCTATGGCTATCGGTGATTTTCTGACGGATGCCAACGATGAGACGATGGAAAAGGTGTGTGTGCTGGGGGCAGCAGCGGCAAAAGAGATTTTCGGAAGTGCCTACGATGCCTATGACAGTGAGATTTATATAGACAACAGGCCGTATGTGGTAAATGGAGTCCTGGAAGAAGTAGGAACCGTTTCCTCCGGGATCAGTCCTGACGAGGGTATTTTTATTCCTTATAATACAGGTGTCAAGTATATCACAGGCAGCAGCATCAGTCCTACGATTACCGTGATAGCCTCAGATGTGGAAGAGATCAGCACGGTGATCACAAATATAGAAACAGTTCTTGCCGAGAGTTATCCGAATACAGAATTTACCATCACCGATGCGGGCAGCAAGATGGAGGCCGCTGCTGAATCCAATAACATACTGACCATGCTTCTGATTGCCATGGCTGCCATTGTGTTTGTAGTGGGAGGAATCGGGATTATGAATGTTCTTTTTGTCACAGTAAAGGAGAGGACAAAGGAAATCGGGATTCTGAAATCCATGGGGTGTTCCAAGAAGGATATACTGCTGGAATTCTTGCTGGAATCCAGTGTAATTAGTATCATCGGAGGCTTTCTGGGCGTTGGATTCAGTTTCCTGGTAACACCCATTGTAGAGCATTTCAGCGTTAGGGTGGAGCTTTCTCTGTGGGGCGCTGTGCTGGCGGTTATCTTTGCCGTTATCACCGGCACTCTTTTTGGATTTTATCCGGCATTCAAAGCATCCCGTTTGATTCCTATAGAAGCATTGAGCGAGGAGTAGAGACATGAGAAAAATAATATGTTTGTGTATCACAGGGATTCTGCTGCTGCCGGGGTGCGGTAAAAGCGCCCAGGCCGGCACCGGTACAGCAGAGGAGACAGCGCTGAAGGATAATCAGGAAGTAGTCTATGGACAGATAGAAACCATTGTGGGCAATGATATGACTATTGCCCTGGCAGAGGCAGAAGAGACAGAAGTACAGGGAAAATCCCCTGCACAGATGACAGAGGAACCAACATCCGCTGACGGGGAGAGCCAGTTCCCTGGCCGGGACAGTATGCCTGATATGGGGGAGATGCCTTCTCAGGGGGAGATGCCTTCTCCGGGGGAGATGCCTGGGGAGGTTCAAAACGGCGGGACACTGAAAGATTCCCAGGGAAATGCCAATATTCAGAATGAGGAGGATGCGCGGAAAAATGAAGATACAGAGGAAACGAAACTGGTTACCACCTACACTCTGACCGGAGAGAAAAAAGACATGAGGATTCCTGTGGGCACCACAGTGACCACCAGTCTGGGTACTGCTACCACGTTTTCCCGGCTGGCAGCAGGGGATATGGTAAAGCTTGTGGTACAAAAAGAGGAAGACAGTAAGGAAGTAATTGTGGGGATATGGATTGTGGGGTGAAAATATGAAATTACACAAAGTCAAAGAAAAGAAGACAGGGGAGAAGCTAACAAATGAATTTCCGGATCAGAAGGTTATGATTCATATGGACAAAATTAATAAAAGCTACCAGATGGGAGAGGAAAAGCTCCATGTACTAAAAGATGTCAGTCTAACTGTGGAGAAGGGAGAATTTCTGGCCATCCTGGGACCATCCGGTTCCGGCAAATCCACTCTAATGAATATGATTGGATGTATGGATATACCTGACTCAGGAGCGTACTATCTGGACGGAGATGCCATACACGAAAAGAGAGACAAAGAACTGAACAAAGTGAGAAACCGGGAGATCGGTTTTATCTTCCAGAAATACCATCTCATCTCCACTTATACTGTGGTGCAGAACATTATCATGCCCCTTCTTATCCGGGGAATGAGCCATCGGCAGGCCCAGGATGCCTGCGCGGAGACAATCCATATGCTGGGGCTGTCCGATCGGCTGAATCACAAACCTTCGGAGCTCTCCGGCGGACAGCAGCAGAGAGTAGCCATCGCCAGAGCGCTGGTATCAGAGCCCGCTGTATTGCTTGCGGATGAACCCACCGGCGCACTGGACACCAGAAGCGGAGAAGAAGTGCTGAAGCTATTTGGAAAATTAAATAAAATGGGCCATACTATAGTGATGATTACCCACGATCTGGAGGTAGCCAAGGCGGCGCGGCGCACGGTAAAAATCGTGGATGGGATGGTCTTTGAGTAAACGAAAGGGGCTGTTGCACTAAGTAATTAATGTGACAGTCCCTTTGTATCTGTGAGCGGAAGTTAATACATTAGAGAGGGTTTCCGGTAAAATCTTGTTCTGCCGCTTCTACAAGCTGCTCCAGCTTTTTCAGGACGGCATCCGGCAGCGGTTTGGGTCTGTGGGTTTGCAGAAGTTCCAGCATTTTATCCTGAGCTCTATCCGTCATGGTTTTTGATCCCGCCTTTTGCCAGTCCCCGTAGGTATGGCGGTCCATGAGTGATGGATTCCAGATTTCTTCACGGAAGAATTCAAAGGTATGCTCTTCGGAGAGGAAATTTCCTCCGGGACCGACATCTTCAATGACCTCCCGGGCAAGATGATCCTCATCAACAGGGACACCTTCCATCATTCTTCTTGCCATACCGATCAGCTCATCGCACATAACCAGGTGGAGAGGAGAACCTGTCATTCCCAGATCCATAAAGCCTACATCATGGATTAGATTCCCTCCGGTTCCGAGAGCCCCTATAATTTGAAGCATTGCTTCAGCGGCAGACTGGGCATCCACGGTCTTGGAGTCACTGGCACCGGCGGCTGTAAATACCGGGATGTCCAGAGCATGGAAGACCTCTACGGAAGCACTGTGGAGCAACACCCATTCCGGGGCACCGTAAGAGTGCTGCATGGTTTTCATATCCATGGGGCCTCCGGGAGCTCCGCCGATAAAGGGAGCACCTTTTCGTACTGCCTGGCTGAGCACCAGACCCGTAAGGCATTCGCACAGTCCCACAGACAGAGCACCGGCTACGGTGACAGGGGCAGTTGCCCCCATAATCATACCAGGAGTGTAAACACAAGGGATATTATTTTCAGCCAGAAGCATCAGTTTTTCCAGCGCATCCTTGGAGTGCACAAAGGGAGTAGTAGGTTCACTGTATATAATGATAAAGGGCTTTTCTTGAAGTGTTTCAAGGCCTCCTGCTGCCACGGCACACATATCAATGATTATCTGCAGATTCCTGGCGTTAAATGCCCACCCTACCAAGGGTTTTGTGGTATTCCGCATCATGGCATCAATCTCATGAATGTCTGCTAATTCTTTTGTTTTATCACCTATCATACAGAGCGACATAGCAAAATCAATATTCGGCAGGGCATCTGTCAGGAGTGCCGTCAGGGAGGCATCATTTTTTACAGCTTTCCGCCGTTCCCCGGTATAGGCATCGAAGAAATTGGGGCAGGTAGGACCGGGACCAAAATATGTATTTTGTTTCCCAAGGTCCATTGCCTCTATTCCGTTTCGGTCATAGATCTTGATAACGCTGGGGGCAGATTCAATGGATGATTTGACCAGTTTTCGGGGTATTTTTACCCGGATGCCATCGGCGGTACAGCCAGCCTGAACCAAACATTTCAGGGCTTTAGGTGAATTCACATCTACCCCTTGTTCCTCCAGGAGCGAAAAGGACTGTTGAATAATCTTTTCCCGGGAATCCTGGGTTAACAGTTCAAAAATAGGTTTTGCAGTCATGGTAATTCCTCCTTTTATTTAAAATAGTTCTGCTTTCTGCTTTTTGATTTTACTAAGTAACAGGCAGGATGCAATCAGACCCACTACAGAAAAGAGCAGCATAATCACGAACAGGTAGCGGTAACCGACCGCTCCGGGGTATTTATCCAGAAGACTGCCGGCAATAGTATTCATATATATATCCGGCAGAAAACCGATAACAGAGATAATACCTACCGCGGTTCCTGTGACATTAAGTGGCACGTTCACCTCGTCAACAATAGCAAAATAAATGCCTCTCATGGCAAAAATCGCTGAGCACATTAGAATCATAAGCACTACCAGGAAAATCAGTATGCTGGCTTTGGAGGGAAGGAAGGCAATTCCGCCCAGTGTTATGACAATCATAACAAAACAGATAGTTACCACTTTTGTTGTAGATTTCATCTTTGTTGCCAAGAACCCTCCGCTTGGACCTCCCAGAAGCTGAAGCACATAATTACGGATGATAGCAATTAAGGCAGAGATGGAAGCAGTAGCCCCTAATACCTGTGTAAAATAGGGCGTCATATAAGTACTGCCGATATATACACTGTAGCAGGTAATAATAACAAAGGCTAAAAGCCATACTGCAGGCATACGCAGTACCTGGCCCACCATCTTTAGGTTGATTCTGGATTCATCTTCCTGGCCTTGATTGGAATCGTCAAAGACAAACCAAACCAGTATGCCGGCAATTATATTTATAATGGCAATGGCTACGATAATTCCGGTAAGTCCGCCGATGCTTTCTCCCAGCTTGCCGAATGCAAAAAGAGAGGCGGCGGAGAAGATTGTGGACATTAGTCCACGACCGCCTTCCAGAAGCCCGAAAAGCTTTCCCTGCTCTTCGCTGTCACCAAACTGTCTGGTAGCTTTTAGCATAGCTGCCCAGAAGATCAAAGTGGCAGCACATCCCCATACAAAATGGATTACGATCTGCATAAGGTAACCGGGATAGGTAGCAAAATAAAGGCCAAGGATTCCAGTAATGATAAAGGCGGCTGTGAGAAGCTTGCGGGGAGAGAATCTGTCAGCCATCCATCCTCCGGGAGCATAAAAAATCATGGAGGCAATACCGTATACACTCATAGTAATACCGAATTGCTTGTTTGTGATGCCAATGGCTTCCAGAAGGACATCGTAATAGGTCCATCTTAGATATGGAAGCAGATAAATAGCCGAAGCTCCCATACAGAGAACGAGTAACTTAATATAGCGATTTACACCTTTTCGTTCTTTCATGAATTAACCTCCTAACTCAATGTCATATAAAATATCGTATACTATATTTTATATGATAATAACAAATAAAATACTAAATGTCAATGAATTTTCAGAGAAAATAAATACAAAAATTAATTTCGTTATTCACTATTGAAAAAAAGTGAGATATAACTTAAAATAATAGGGAATACCTAAATTGATAAATGTTGTCAAAAGGAAAGGTTTGTTTTATAATGAGAAAAATATAAAAAGGGTGAAGTCTTTGATTACAAGTACTAATACTGCAAATGCAGTAATGGATTATCTAAAGGAACAGATTATAAATGGTGGGTATAAGCCGGGGGAAAAAATTAATATTGATGAATTGTCCAAGGAGATCCAGATTAGCAAGATCCCCATCCGAGAGGCGCTGATGCAGCTGCAGCCCATCGGTTTGGTGGATTATACGGCTAACGTAGGGATGAGAGTGGCTGCTATTGACAATGATGAGGCAGCGGATATTCTGGAAGTACTGTCTTTGCTCACCGGCAGGGAGTATACGTTGGGCAGATTAAAAGCAGATGGAGCTATGAGCGTATATCAAGAATTGATGGGATATGCGAATATATGCAGTAACAGTCATTTGAAAGAAGTGATTCAGATATACAGCAATCAATTATTACTCTGGAGAGAAGAATAAAATGATACTTAAGAAAAAGCAAACGTTAAATGATCAAATATACGAACATATAAAAACCAGTATCCTGAACGGCGAAATTCTGCAGGGAGAAAAGATAATACCGGATGAGCTGGCATTGAAATTAAACGTAAGCAAGACTCCCATCCGTGATGCCATTAACAGGCTACTGCAGGACAGGCTTCTGGAGAAGGATACCAACAGTATTTTTGTTCATATTATGTCAGATGAAGAGATATCTATGCTGGAGGAGGCTATCATCGCTCAGATTCTGGCCGGATACAGGCTCTGTGTTCTGAAAGGGAAAAGAATCTCTCTGATTCATATGCTGGAACAGCGGCTGAGAGAGCAGAGAGATGCCATAGAGATTGGAGATATGAAAAGTAATATTAAAAGTGCCATGGAATTTGATAAGTCCTTTGTACTGGAGACCGAAAATATCCATCTGATACAGAACATTGAAAGGTCTTTTGAACTTTTTCAGATAATGGTGGCAAATTATCAAAGTGATACAGATAACCAGCATATCAGCTATGAAGACCATGCAGATATTCTTCAGGCAGCTAAGAACCAGGAGATAGAGGTAATGGAAGGGCTGATTATGCAGCACCTCCACAGCAGTACCCAGAGAGTAAAGCAGGAGATAGGCAGAAAATAAGAGCGGCACGGTACCGCTCTTATTTTTCTGAATATTAAGTCTGTAATTTATTTTACTACAACACCTGATTTGATTACATTGACAAGATTGTATTTGAATGCGGAGATGTCCTCCAGCGGGTTCTTGTCCAGAGCGATGATATCGGCCACCTTGCCTTCCTTCAGTGTACCGTAATCCTGATCCTTGTATACAATTCGTGCACTGTCAATGGTAGCCTGTTTGATTATATCCATCTCATCCATATCCCAGAAATCTCTTCTCAGAGTGAATTCATCTGCATTTTCACCGTGTGTCAGAGGGGTGGCACCCTGGTCAGTACCAAATCCCATAGTGAGTCCCGCTTCATATGCTTTACGGATGCCCACTCTCAGAGATTCCAGTACACTCTGGGCTTTTGCCTTCATGAAAATAGAGGTTTCAGGAACACTGTCAGCCAGCCCGTGAAGAATATTCAGAGTAGGCACAATGTAAGTGGTATCATTATCCTTTAACATTTCAATAGCCTCGTCGTCAAGGATAGAGGCATGCTCAAGAGTACGGACGCCTGCGATAATAGAATTTTTAATGGCCTGGGTTCCATGACAGTGGGTTGCCACATAGGTATCTTTAAAACGTGCTGCTTCCACAACTGCCCGTAATTCATCCAGGGTATAAATCGGCTGTCCGGGAGCTCCGCCCGGATTCATAACCGCACCGGTTCCCATGATTTTAATAAAGTCAGCACCTGCTTTCATTTCCTCCCGCACAGATTTCCAGATGGCATCTCTGCCGTCAGCCTCATTATACAGGCCGGCAAAGAAATCATTTCCGCACTCTGTTGGGGTTACAATTTTTCCGGAGGCGATGATATTCGGTCCGGGGAAGTTGCCGGCATTGATTGCATTGCGCAGTTCAATGGCAACATTGTGGGAGGAACCTACATCTCTAACGGTTGTAAAACCTGCCATCAGTGTGTCGTTGGCAAATTTAACTGCGTCCAAGGCCTGCTGAACCGGAGATTTTGCATTGTCTACCAGCGTCTCTCCGCCGGAGAGTGTCAGATGAATATGTAAATCGAAAAGTCCGGGAAGTACGTATTTGCCCGCCATGTCAACCGTTTCCGCATCTTCCCAGTCTGTTCCGCAGGGAGCAATGCTCTTGATCCGGTCACCATCTATCAGTATATCACCGGTTGCATTTTCATAGCCTTCTACTAATTCCCCCAGAAAGTTACAGTTTTTTAAAACTAACATAATACCTCCTTCTGCCATCCCCATATGGCATATGTATTTAATATTATACCCTTATAGTATCATAGGGAAAATATTTTGTAAATTATAATTTAATGTATAAAATGCATGCTTTATTTATACAATTATTTGATTAATTCTTTGATGTTTTTGTAATCCATCCCGTAGCTGTCACTGACATTTTTACAGGTACTGAAACCGTCATAAGTATTAATGCCTGAGAAGATCACATCATTGTCTAGACAGGCTTTTTCAAGGCCTTTGCCGGCGATCTGGAGACCGTATTTCAAGGTGGCATTGGTAAGGGCAATGGTTGAGGTTCTGGGAACGGCTCCCGGCATGTTTCCGACACAGTAGTGAACTACACCGTCAACCTCAAAGGTGGGAGCGTCATGGTAGGTTACTCTTGTTGTCTCACAGCAGCCTCCCTGATCCACAGCTACGTCTACAATCAGACTGCCCGGCTTCATGTCCTTCAAATATTCTTTTTTAATGAGCTTGGGAGCCGCCTTTCCCGGAATCAGTACAGAGCCGATGACCAGATCTGCCTGAGCCAGCTGGCTTTGGATGTTGGAAGGCGTGCTGTATAAGGTCTGGATGCGGGCTCCAAAGATATCATCCAGGTAGGCCAGACGTTCCAGATTAATATCCATAATCGTTACGTCGGCGCCCATGCCCACTGCAATTTTGCAGGCGTTGGTACCTACACTGCCTGCCCCCAGGATAACAACTTTAGCCTTAGGGGTTCCCGGTACGCCTGAGAGCAGTACGCCAGATCCGCCAAATGGCTTCTCCAGATATTTTGCCCCTTCCTGGATACTCAGACGCCCTGCAATCTGGCTCATAGGGGAAAGAAGCGGAATACTGCCATTTCTCTCAATCAAAGTTTCGTAGGCCACTCCTCTAATACCAGAGGACAGCATAGCGTCTGTAAGAGGACGGTCTGCTGCCAGGTGAAGGTAGGTGTAAAGGATTAAATCTTTGCGGAAATACGAATACTCGGATTCCAGAGGCTCTTTTACTTTGATCATCATTTCGCAGGTGTCCCACACTTCTTTCGGTGTATCCAGTATGACAGCCCCTGCTTTTTCATATTCTTCTGTGGTGAAGCCGGAACCAATACCGGCGTCTCTTTCAATATATACGGTATGACCTGCATCTGCATAGGATTTGACATTGTCTGGTGTCATTCCCACACGGTATTCATTATTTTTAATTTCTTTTACACATCCTACTTTCATTCTGATTCTCCATTCTTCATTTTTTAAACTAACCACAGTACCACGCGCGCTTGGATAATAAGGAATATTATTCTTCAAAATAATAAAAAGATGAAAAATATTCTTTAATATAAATCTAGAATAGCATGAGTAGAATAAAAAAACAATTAGCATTATAGCACCAAATTTTTGAATAAAAATTATATATAATTACCAAAATTTAAAAGTTAGAAATGATATTTTTATAACAAACTTACAATGCCTAAGGAAAATTAAGTTGAAAAAACAGAAGGAATATGTTTAAATAGTATCTATAGAAAGTGAAATAATTCACAATTTGAAACTCAGTGAGGGGAACGGCTGTTACATTTACAGCGGAAAGTGAGAAAAGAGTGAACAGTATAAGGGCATTAATATTTAATTCCAATCTGACAAAGACAGAGCAGGTTATTGGGGATTTTGTTCTGGATAATCTGGGAGACGCCTGTTTTATGACCTCCACAGACATAGCAGTACATCTGGGGGTCAGTGAAGCCTCTGTCATACGGTTTGCAAAAAAACTTGGATATTCTGGTTTTATGGAATTTCAGAAAACAATTCGATCCTGCTATCAAAAGGAAAAAAACCAAATTTCCGCAAGCCTGGATATTCCTGCAGAGCGTCTGAAAAAAAGCAGACAGCAGGAGGATAAGAATTATATCAGTAACTATGCTGCGATAGTACAGAATAATCTTACCAGCGCGCTGGTAAATAATAAGTGGGAGACGTATGAAAAAGCCATTGATTTAATACTGGGCAGCCAGAACAAATATATTCTTGGCACCAGGGCTAATATGGGGCTGGCCGCAGACTGCTATGTACTGCTTAAGAGAATTATACCCGGGGTAATAATAACTAACACATCGGCTGCAAGTGTGATTGATAACCTGAGTGATATAAAAAAAGAGGACTGTCTTATTGCCTTTAGTTTTCCCCGATATTCAGAATTAGACCGTGTGGCCATGGAGATGGCCAAGGATGCAGGGGCGCGGATTATCCTTGTGACAGACAGACACAGTGCACCTTTGGCTTCCTATGCTGAAGTCATTTTTACAGTAGATATAGACAGCAATGATTATTTTAATTCCTTTGTTGCGGGATATTTTATTATTGAAATATTATGTGTGGGAATGAGCAGAAGGCTGGGGAATGTCCACGAAGAAAAATTAAAGCATATTGACCATTATCTGGATATGCTGAGAATCTATTAAAATGAGCGCCTGATATACCGTCAGGCGCTCATAATGAGTGTTCCGAATTTTTTTCTATAAAACGTCGTGTCTGGAGCATCTTTTTATCCATCTGTTCGCCGATTGCGGCACATTCATTCAGTTCATGATATATCTCTTTGATGCTCTGGGAATTATGTTTGTAACGGGTTTGGTGATCCAGACGTGCCCAAAAATCCATAATGACGGTGCGCAGCTGGACTTCAACTCTGACAGGTTCCAGTAGTTTATTTATAATCACAGGGACTTCGAAAATAAGATGCAGGCTCCGGTATCCGCTTTTTTTAGGGGTTTTGATAAAATCTTTCTCCTTCACCAGAACCAGATCCTCTTCTTCCAGGAGCCGTTTCCGGATGGCATAGATATCATCTGTATAATCGCATACAATTCTTACCCCGGCGATGTCGTTCAGCTTTTCAGAAGCTTTTTTGACACTAACAGGATATCCCTTTTTTGTTAGCTTCCTCACAATGCTGTCCGCGGTTTTAATCCTGGAACACTGAAATTCTACGATATCACGTCCACATTCACGGCTAAGCGGATCTGTTACCGCTGCTAAATAATTTTGAATTTCTTCCACTGCAAGCTCGTATTTATAGATAAATTTCCTCTCCTGCAGTTCCCTGTATACGGGCGGCATATTTTGTTTGTCTTTCTGATGCGCCAATTTCCTCCATCCTTTCTGTACGAAATAATACATACAAGAATAGTTTATGCCGACCAACGGAATTTGCTACCAGGAATTTGTAAACAGGAAGAAAAATTTTTGTAAAGCTGTATACTTTTTTTATTTTGGTTCATACTATAAGTAATCCACGGAGGGATGCCGCAAAGGCGCGGCGCTTTTCGTGGGGAATACAGAAGAAAAGAATAAGAATACTTATCCTCCCCCTTATAGTAACCCCGCAGCATTTTTGCTGCGGGGCTATTTTTTCTTAAATCCTCCCCTATAAAAATATTTAAAAAAATTTCTCCTGCGCTGTATAATTTGAAAAATAGAGGTCATACTATAAGTAATCCATCAGACAGTGCCAAGGCAACAAGGCACAGCTGTTGGTGTTAACAAAAGAAAAAGTAGAATACTTATCCTCCCCTTATTGCCCCTGCAATTATACGAACCCGCATAATTGCAGGGGCTTTGCATGTATGGCATTCTATGTACACAGATACCATATAGCAATAGCTGTATCTCCGATACAGGATTTTAGAACCCTCAGCAGCTGATGGGAGCTGTAGTGTCATAAGGCCAATCCTGATAACTCCCGGCATTGTACACCTGTGTATAACCGGCGCCGGACAGCAGTTCCACGGCCTCATTGCTGCAGTCTTGGGTACTGCAGTATACATAGATGGGGGCATCCTTGTCTGGAAGCTGTTCCTTAGACAGCATCTCTAAGCTGTTTAACGGAATATTGATAGCCCCCGGGATATGGCCCATGCCGTAGTCATTAAAAGAGCGTACATCCACAAGAACCATCTCCTGCTTTGCATCCAGCATGCTTTTTAATTCCTCCGGTGTGGTGCTGACATTCGTTTGAGTGACCTCTGAAGCTGTCTGCTCTTTCACCGGCTCTTTCTCTTTGCAGGCAGAGAGAAGTATGGAGAGGGCAAACAGTAAAACTAATAAAACACTGAGTCCTTTTTTTGAAATACGAAACACCTCCTTATGAAACGAACTGTAATCAAATTAGTTACATTTATAATTCTATCATAACAGCAGTGCAGAAGGCTGTCAAGTAAAAAGGCCTTATCCGGAACGTAATATTTTTCCGGATAAGGCTTTTTTCTTGAAGTCACACAGGCTTAAACATATTCTTCATCAATAATTTTGTTGTCAGTGGGATATACCTTTCCCTCTTTCATTACGAAGTCGCATTCACTGAGAGCGTCACAGTCTGTCAGCAGATCTCTGTGCCATGCGGATACATCAGCCAGCTTTCCTGGCTCAATGGTTCCAACGAGGTGATCCAGACGGAGTATGCCTGCATTTACGCTGGTGGCGGCTTTCAGAGTACGGAAAGGATCCATGCCGGAGCGCAGCCAGCTGCGGTACTCATACCAGCTTTCATAAGGCTGGTGTACGGCGCAGAAATCAGAGCCGTATCCCAGACGAATCTTGCTCTCACGAATGATCCTGCGGCTTTCCTTCAGCCTTGGAGCAAATTTTTTCAGTTTCATCTGGCTGTCGGCAGTATTTTTTGCGAACATATCATCGTTATCCTCAAGAGTATCCTGGAATGGTGAGAAGGTAGGCACAAGATACGTATCAGATTCTTCAAACATACGTGCCGTCTCTTCATCCATAAGAGCACCGTGTTCCATGCCGTCGATTCCGAACTGTAAAAGCTTTTTCATCATCCGTGGCGGATACACGTGTGCAGTTACCGGCTTGCCCAGGTCATGAGCTGTGCGGATGATGGTTTCCAATTCTTCGTCGTCCAGATAACTGATCTCAGGGCCTCCGTCCGGGCTCAGGAAACTTCCGGACAGGAAGATCTTGATAAAGTCAGTGCCGTATTTTACTTCTCTGCGGACCTGGGTGCGGAAAAAGTCCGGGCCGCTTCCGATGGTATCTATCTGCATAAAGTCAGATAGGGGCTGATTTTCATAGGCATACATACTCATATCCCCCGGCATGCCCGGTCCGCCCAGCATATGTGCTCCTACATTCATACGGGCAGCAGGGAAAAGTCCCCGATCTATCACGCGTTTTGCATCTACGATTCCATATCCCAGAGGCCCCATGCCGTTGCAGCGGATGGTGGTGAAACCTCTTTCCAGGCAGCGCTCTGCCGTATGTAAAAATGCCAGGGTACTGTAGCCTTCCGAGTGGAATAAGATATTGTCTACTTCCTGCCAGCGCATCAGGTTGCCGTGTACATGGGCATCGATCATCCCCGGGGTTACTGTAAGATGACTTAAGTCAATGATTTCAACATCTTTGGGTCGGCTGAGATTCTTCCCTACTTCTTTGATTTTTCTACCCTCTACAAGAATCTCCATGTTTTCCTGCAGTTCATCCTTGATTCCGTCAAAGAGCTTACCGCAGATAATTAAGCTTTGCTTTTCCATGATTCTACCTCTTTTCTTCATTTTTTAGTCCCAGAGGACGTAAGGCACAAAAAAATAAATTCATTCCAGTGAAAAAGTTTGGCAGACATTTTCATCAAATGTGACAAAAAATCTCAAAATTTCACTATTTATATAGATTATATGTCTAAAACAAAACAATGTCAAGCTAACTGAAAAAAAGATATACAAAAAATAAATATTGACAATATTCATAAAAATGAATGACAGGAAACTAATTTTTCTTTCCGGATTTTTTTTCTTCCGCAATGGTTTTCAGCTCTTCCAGAGCATCCTTGAAGGCTCTGGAGGTAGCGCTTGGATGGCCTTTGAGCATCTGTTTCTTGTAGAATCCCAGGCGGTTTCGAACAACTCCCTGGTGTTCCCGCTCAATAATAAATTTCTCTTTCAGGCGTTCAATCTCTTCCTGAAATTGTTCATAGGTAGTACGAAGGCCCTCACTCTGCGTCAGCTCATCCAGTTTTTCCCGGATATTCTGAAGGAGTTCACCGGCGGTTTCCTTCCCGCGTTCGGCAAAGGACGGGGTAGAGAAAGCGGCGATGGCGTCCAGACGTGTCTGTACCTTCTGAAGCTCTTCTTTAGCTCTAGTCATGCGCTCCATAATATCTCTGAGATCCAGGGCGGCCTTAAAGGACAGAGCCATATCTCCTGCTATGACAACAGTCAGTATAACCGCTATCACAGCAGCCAGTGTTACATTCAGCGCCAATACGAAATGCTCAATAGGCTCATGAATAAAATCCACCAGCACGATGGTGAGAAAGCCCCACGCCAGGGAAGTGCCCAGACAGATATGTCCCTGGAAGTTCAGGGGCTTATTGCTGTAATCCCAATATCGGACTTTAAAAAGGCTTTCCATACAGACTCCTGTGATATATTCCAGTATACTGGCAGCCACGGCTCCTGCTGCAAAGGTAAGAAGCAGACTGTTCCGTACAGGAATGGTCACATACAGCATAAGTACTGCTCCGCTGCCGTACAGCGGAAGAAAAGGCCCCCTCATAAACCCTCTGTTGACAAACTTTTTCTTATGTATGGATACATAAGTGGATTCAATGCACCAGCCGATAAAACAATAAATATAGAAGAAGAGCAGCCAGTCCACCGTTGTATAGTTATAATTCATAAACTCCCTCCCAGCTTTTGATACAGCTATTATACAATCCTTTCCTTAAAAATAGCAACCGGGCAGGGGAAAAATATTAGGATTGAAAAAATCCCCCCTATCGTATATACTATATCTGTTAGAATTAAATACGAATATTAAGCAAAAGGTGGTAAGATACATGGGATTATTACAAGAGTGGAGAGATGTAGCATATTCTCAGGAGGCTGACAAAAGCCAGCTGCAGAAATTCTGGACAAATTATTTTATGATTGAAAAGGGCATCTACGAAAAACTTCTGGTGAATCCTGAAGAGGTGGTAAAAGGTACCGTTAAGGAGTTAGCAGAAAAATATGAAATAGAAGTTATGACCATGGTTGGATTCCTGGATGGAATCAACGACAGCTTAAAGGTTCCCAATCCCATCGAGGAGATGGACGAAGATACAGTTGTGAATCTGGGATTTGACAAAGAACTGTTATATAAAAACATGGTTGACGCTAAGGCTGACTGGCTTTACAATCTGCCCATGTGGGATGATATCTTTTCAGAAGATAAGAAAAAGGAATTATATCTGGAGCAGAAGAAATCAGGCACTGTTGTAAAAGGACCGAAGATCGGACGCAACGATCCATGTCCGTGCGGCAGCGGCAAAAAGTATAAAAAGTGCTGCGGAAAATAATAGGCAGGCGAATAAGGGGCGGGGGAAGCTTTTCCTCCGCCCTTCTCAGGTAATGAAAGGGATGGGAAGCATCATGAAGTTTTTTTGGTGGGCACTGTGCATTATATCTCTGGGATATTATCTGGTAATTATCTCCTATGCCGGACTGCAGGCGACGTTTTCCAGGTTCTGGCTGCTTTTGGGCGGGATATTTCTGGTTTTGGGTCTTCTGTGCGGCTGGAGCCAGAGGCGGGGAATTGCCCTGCTCTCTCTGCTTCCGGTCTGGGCAAAGATAAGCGCGGGTTTAATTGTAGTTTTTTGCCTGCTTCTGTTTCTGGGAGCAGCAGGCTGCATTTTCTCCGGGATGCGCAGGCAGCCGCCGGAGAATCTGGATTATATTATTGTGCTGGGGGCGAAGGTAAAGGGGGAAATTCCCAGTAAGGCTCTGTATAAAAGGCTGTACGCCGCTGAAGACTATTTAAAAGAGAATCCGCGTACTACAGCAGTGCTGTCCGGCGGGCAGGGCCCCGGCGAAACTGTTACAGAGGCCAGGGCAATGGAACAATATCTGCTCAGTAAAGGGATTTCCAAACACAGGCTGAGGATAGAAGACAAATCCACAGACACAGTAGAAAATATGAAATTCAGCCAGGCTTTTCTTACGGATAAAAATGCTTCGGCGGGAGTTGTAACCAATGATTTCCATGTGTACAGGGGCGTAGCCATAGGAAAAAAGCTGGGATATACGCATATTTATGGAATACCCGCCTCCTCAGACATGATTCTGCAGGTGAATTATCTGGTCAGAGAATCCTTTGCAGTGATAAAAGATAAAGCCGCCGGGAACATCTAAAAGTGGTTGACAAACTTTTTTCCCGGGTTATAATGAAAAATAGCAGTAATAAGAGAACACGCTGAAGAGACAAGTAGAATGCGGAAGGCTCCAGAGAGAGATACAGCTGCTGGAAGTATCTTAGCCGGGAAACATTTGAAGACTACCTCTGAGTGGCCCTAATCCGGTCCGGTGACTCCGTTATCGTCCAATGAAGTGGCTGATGCTCCCGGCGGGGCAGGCAGCAAAAAGGGTGGAACCGCGAGCTGATAACAGAGGCTCGTCCCTTGTAATTCCGGTTAAGAATTACAGGGGGCGGGCTTTTTTTGTTATATTCGGAACGTTCTCCGATGAGCCGGCAGGGTGGTAAGTGAGATGAAAAGAAAGGGAGAATATCATGATAATTACATTGAAAGACGGAACAAAGAAAGAATACAGGGAAGCAAAATCTGTGTATGACATTGCGCTGGACATCAGCGAAGGACTGGCAAGGGCTGCCTGCGCCGGAGAGGTGGATGGGGAGACCGTTGATCTGAGAACTATAGTGGACAAAGACTGTGAATTAAATATTTTGACTGCGAATGATCCCAAAGGGCTTGCGGCGCTGCGTCATACAGCATCACATATCCTTGCTGAAGCTGTGAAGAACCTGTATCCGGAAGCAAAACTGGCCATAGGACCTTCTATTGATACTGGTTTTTACTATGACTTTGAGCATGAGTCCTTTACCAGAGAAGATCTGGATGCCATTGAGAAAGAAATGAAGAAAATAATCAAAAAAGGTGCCAGACTGGAAAAATACACCCTTCCCAGAGAGGAAGCGATTGCCTTTATGAAGGAGAAGGGAGAGCCCTATAAAGTAGAGCTCATAGAAGATCTGCCTGAAGGAGCGGAGATTTCCTTCTACTCACAGGGTGACTTTGTGGATCTTTGCGCAGGCCCCCACCTTATGAATACAAAGGGGGTGAAAGCATTTAAGCTGACTTCTTCTTCCGGTGCTTACTGGAGAGGCAATGAAAAGAATAAAATGCTCTCCAGAATCTATGGAACGGCATTCAGCAAAAAGGATGAGCTGAATGTATACCTGGAGCAGATGGAGGAAGCCAAGAAGAGGGATCACAACAAACTGGGAAGAGAGATGGAGCTTTTTACAACCGTGGACGTAATCGGCCAGGGACTTCCGCTTCTTATGCCAAAGGGAGAGATTATGATCCGGACGCTCCAGCGCTGGATAGAAGATGAGGAAGAAAAGCGGGGATATGTGAGAACGAAAACGCCTCTGATGGCAAAAAGTGATTTGTATAAAATCTCCGGGCACTGGGATCACTATAAAGAGGGAATGTTTGTACTGGGAGATGAAGAAACTGACAAAGAAGTATTTGCACTGCGCCCTATGACATGTCCTTTCCAGTATTATGTGTACAAGGCAGCACAGCACAGCTACCGGGATCTGCCGCTGCGGTACGGAGAGACTTCTACCTTATTCAGAAATGAAGACTCCGGGGAAATGCACGGCCTTACCCGGGTACGTCAGTTTACCATTTCCGAGGGACATCTGATCATGACGCCGGAACAGATCAACGACGAATTTAAGGGGTGTGTGGAGCTGGCACTCTACTGCCTCAGAACGCTGGGACTGGAGAAGGATGTGACCTTCCGCCTGTCTAAATGGGATCCCGCTAACACAGAAAAGTATATCGGGGACGCTGCATACTGGGAGGAATCTCAGGGTAAGATGCGTCAGCTGCTCACAGAGCTAAAGCTTGACTTTACAGAGGCTGACGGGGAAGCTGCTTTCTACGGTCCGAAGCTGGATATCCAGGCAAAAAATGTGTATGGAAAAGAAGATACTATGATTACCATCCAGCTGGACTTTGCCCTGGCAGAGCAGTTTGATATGTACTACATTGATGAAAACGGAGAAAAGAAGCGTCCGTTTATCATTCACAGAACCAGTATGGGATGCTATGAGAGAACACTGGCCTGGCTGATTGAAAAGTATGCGGGCAAATTCCCCACATGGCTGTGCCCGGAGCAGGTGAGAGTACTCCCTATATCAGAAAAATACCATGGGTATGCGGCTGAGGTAGAGGCTAGGCTGAAAGAGAATGGAATCCGCTGCAGCGTAGACGACAGGAGTGAAAAAATCGGATACAAGATACGGGAGAGCCGACTGGCAAAGGTGCCGTATATGCTCGTAGTTGGAGCAAAGGAAGAAGAGGAAGGTGTGGTATCTGTGAGAAGCCGTTATCTTGGAGATGAAGGCCAGAAGCCGCTGGATGCTTTTATAGAAGAAATTGCGAAAGAAATCCGAACAAAGGAAATCAGGAAAATAGAAGCGGAAAACTAGATCAGGGGTGCATAGATTCGGTAAAACGGCACATACTATCTCCGATTCTAATATAAGGAGGTAAATTATATGCCATTACTGAGCTGTACTGCTAAATCATGCATATATAACTGCGATGAATATTGTTCCAAAGGAGATATCTTAGTTTCCGGAGAGGATGCAAAACAACCGGACGAGACCTGCTGCTCAAGCTTCTGCGAGCGTACCGGGGAGTCTTCCTCAAACTCTGCAGGATGCGGATGCAAGACAATCAGCGTTGACTGTGAAGCCTGCCAATGCGTATATAATGATGATGAGAGATGCTCTGCAGACAAGATCACCATTAACGGGGCAAGTGCCTGTCACTGCGATGATACAAGATGCGGCAGCTTTGAGAAAGAATAAAGAGAATCGGGGACAGGAATTCACAGAATTCCTGTCCCCGTCTTTTATACGCTGATCATTCCCAGATTTTCCAGAATAGAAAAGATCAGGATGGCAAGCAGGCAGATAGGTGCAATGTACTTAATAATCACCTCGTAAAATTTCTTGGCCTTAAACTCACCGTTAATGGATACCTCATCCTCAATCACTTTAGGCTTTATGATATATCCGATAAAGATACAGGTCAGCAGAGCCACCACAGGCATCAGTATGCTGTTGCTCACAAAATCAAAGAAATCCAGCAGTTGGAATCCAAGCGGCCGCAGGGAGTCCAATACCCCGTATCCCAGGGAGACAAAGCTTCCGAGCGCCAGTATAAATACTGTAACTGCCAGGGTGGCGGAAGAACGCTTCCACCCGAACTTGTCCCTTAAGATTGAAACCGTTGTCTCCATCAGAGAGATGGAGGAAGTAAGGGCTGCAAACAGCACCAGGATAAAGAAAACAGTGCCCAGAACGCCTCCAAGAGTCATATCGTTGAAAACCTTGGGGAGTGTCATAAACATAAGCCCGGCTCCTTTGTTAAGCGCGGCTTCATCCCCGCCGGAAAAGACAAAGACAGAAGGGATTATCATCAGTCCCGCAAGAAAAGCGATCCCTGTGTCAAATATTTCGATCTGCCGTACCGATTTCTCCAGATGGTTGTCTTTTTTCATGTAGGAGCCGTATGTTATCATAATTCCCATGGCTAATGACATAGAATAGAACATCTGTCCCATCGCAGCCAGCACTGTGGTGATAGAGAAGCGGCTGAAATCGGGCAGCAGATAATATTTTACCCCCTCCATGGCCCCTGGACGTGTGATACAGAACAGAGTGATGCCAATGGAGAGTACAATAAGTACGGGCATCAGGATTTTACTGGCCTTTTCAATTCCTTTTTGAACACCGGCAAGTACAACCACAGCATTTAAAATAACGTATAAGGCAAACCAAAGAAGAGGGCCGCCTGTCTGTGAAATATAACCGGTGAAGAAGGTATCACCCGCAGCCTCTGCCACTCTGCCGGACGCAAACTCAAAAAGATATTTTGCCACCCAGCCCCCGATAACACAGTAGTAAGGGGTGATGATAAAAGGGACGATACATCCCAGATATCCGATAAAACTAAAACGCTTGTCCAGGGCTTTGAATGCACCAACCGCGCTGAGTCCTGTTCTGCGCCCGATGGCGATTTCAGTGGTCATAAGTGCAAAACCGAAGGTCACAGCCAGAATGAGATAAACGAGCAGAAAGATTCCTCCCCCGTATTTGGCTGCCAGATACGGAAAGCGCCACAGATTGCCAAGTCCCACTGCAGATCCTGCAGCTGCCAGGACAAACCCAATCTTACTTGAAAAATTTCCTCTTTTTTTGTCCATAAGTTTCTCCTTTTTCCAGTTCAAGTATTCCGATCTATTATGACATTCTTTTACATAAAAAACAAGGATTTATAAAGAAAATATTAAAATGCTTGACTTACCATTTGGTTTATGATAAAGTATTAAAGGTCTGAGTAAGACATTTGATAAAACAAAGCAGAGTATCCACTCTCACCTTGGCACATTGACGTGACCCTGGTTAATATTAGCTGTAATTCTGCGGTCTCAGACTGCAAAATTATAATGGTATGAAGTGGATAGTGCGGCTATTCGCTTTTTTTGTATGCATGGCAGATACAGCATGGTGCGTACGGGTGGAGGTAACAGGTTTTAACATTTCAACTATTCAATTATTATGGAGGTGCACTACTATTAGCGATTTAATGATTAACGAACAGATCAGAGACAGGGAAGTACGTCTGATTGGTGTGGATGGAGAACAATTAGGTATCGTATCAACGAGGGATGCAATGGCCAAAGCGCAGGAGGCTGGGCTGGATCTGGTCAAGATTGCTCCTACCGCAAAGCCACCGGTTTGTAAAATTATTGATTATGGGAAATACAAATATGAACTGGCAAGAAAAGAAAAAGAAGCCAGGAAAAAGCAGAAGACCATCGATGTAAAAGAAGTGCGTCTCTCACCCAACATTGATTCCAACGATTTGAACACCAAAACAAATGCTGCCAGAAAATTCATATCCAAGGGCGATAAAGTGAAGGTTACTCTTCGGTTCCGCGGAAGAGAGATGGCGCATATGTATGCCAGCAAGCATATTTTGGATGAATTTGCTGAAAAGCTTTCGGATATTGCTGTGATAGAAAAAGCTCCTAAGGTAGAAGGCAGAAGCATGACCATGTTTTTAACTGAAAAACGTTAAAAAATAGAAAAGACAAGTATTAAGGAGGAATATACAATGCCAAAAATTAAAACAAGCAGAGCTGCTGCAAAGCGTTTCAAAAAAACAGGTACAGGAAAATTAGTTAGAAATAAAGCTTATAAAAGCCATATCTTAACCAAAAAATCTCAGAAGAGAAAAAGAAATCTGAGAAAACCTACTGTTACAGATGCTACAAATGTAAAGAATATGAAGAAAATCTTACCTTATTTATAAGAGAGAAGTTAAGTTAGTATAGGAGGAAATTAAGAATGGCAAGAATTAAAGGCGGTTTAAACGCTAAGAAAAGACATAATAGAACATTAAAGCTGGCAAAAGGTTACAGAGGAGCCAGATCCAAACAGTACAGAGTGGCAAAGCAGTCCGTGATGAGAGCGCTGGCAAGCTCCTACGCAGGAAGAAAGCAGAAGAAACGCCAGTTCAGACAGTTATGGATTGCACGTATCAACGCAGCAGCCAGAATGAACGGTTTATCTTACAGCAAATTTATGTATGGCTTAAAATTAGCCGGTATTGAGATGAACAGAAAGATGCTGGCAGACATGGCTATCAATGATGCGGAAGGATTTGCTACATTAGCAGAGCTTGCAAAAACTAAAATTGCCTAATTTTATTTGGGACGTTGCCTCGTAAGAGAGACAACGTCCCAAATGTATTTTGCGCATAGTACATGATCTCCGGTACATATAGTGAACTAAAAGGCCTTTTGGAGTAAGTATAGTGAAAAAATGTGGATATTTACTCTATTTCTTTACGGCCGTTTTTCTGCTGCTGCTGGGTGTTCACCTATTGCGGGAGAGGGGAGTTGGGGATCAGATGATTCAGGCGGACGCACCCGCGGAACCAGGGGAGGCTCCGGTTGTGGCTTTGACCTTCGATGACGGGCCGGACCCCATATATACCCCCAGGCTGCTGGACGGATTAAAGGAAAGAGATGTAAAAGCCAGTTTTTTCCTCATAGGAAAGATGCTGGAGGGAAACGAAGACATTGTGGAACGGATGTATAAAGAGGGGCATTTGATTGGCAATCATACCTTTGACCATGTGCAGCTGAATAAATTATCAGATGCCAAGGCCTGCGAGCAGGTTACCAAGACCAGCAACAAAATTTTTGAGATAACCGGAATGTATACCGCATTCATCCGTCCTCCCTTCGGAGAGTGGAAAAAAAATCTGGACTGTAACGTTACCATGATTCCTGTACTGTGGAATGTGGATTCCCTGGACTGGACAACAAAGGACACAGATGCTATTGTTAATAGAGTACTGAAAGATGTGGAGGACGGGGATATCATCCTTATGCACGACAATTATGATTCCAGTGTAAAGGCAGCGCTGCGGATCATAGATGCCCTCCAGGGAAAGGGATACCGTTTTGTAACTGTTGATGAACTTTTAATGGATTAGCAGAGATGAGGGACAAAGGAGTAAGATGCAGAATCTAATACTGTCATTCTCAGTGGTATTTCCACTGTTTGCGTATATGCTGCTGGGGTTTGGAATCAGGAAGATGAAACTTTTGGACGCCCGCATATTTAAACCTCTCAACGGAATGATTTTTCAGGTGTTTATTCCGATTATGCTGTTTGTGGATGTCTATGAGTCAGATTTCAAGTCTTCTGTGAATAAGGGGCTTTTTTTGTATGCGGCTGTCATGGTGATACTGCTGTTTTTGCTGCTCTGCGCCGCAGTGCCCAGATTTGTCAGGGAGAAGAAAGACGCCTCTGTTATGATTCAGGGAATCTACCGGAGCAATTATGTGCTGTTCGGGGTGAGCATCGGTGCCAATTTGTATAAAGACGGGGATATCGGCGTAATCGCCGCAATGGCGGCACTGATAGTACCTCTCTTTAATATACTGGCAGTGATTCTTTTTGAAATGTTTCGGGGCGGCAGGGCAAAACCCGGCGCAGTGGTGAAGGGCGTGCTCAAGAACCCCCTGGTGGGGGCAGGGATTCTGGGGATACTTTTTGCTGTGCTGAATATCCGGCTTCCCGCACTGGCAGTTGACACCCTGGATAACATTGGGAGTATGGCATCCCCCATGGCGCTGATCTGCCTGGGCGGTATGTTGTCATTTGAAAGCGTAAGAAAGCACAGAAAAAAGCTGGGAGCTGTACTTTTGGGACGCCTGATACTGGTGCCTGCGGCAGCGGTTGCTGTGGCAGCGGCGTTGGGATACCGGGAGGTGGAATTAGTAGGGATACTGGCAGTATTTGGTTCCCCCACTGCGGTAGCTTCAGCACCTATGGCCCAGTCTATGGGCGGGAATGGAGAGCTGGCGGGAGAGATTGTTGCTGCCAGTTCTGCGGCCTGCGTGGTAACCATGTTTTTATTTATCTGGGCGCTTAAGACTTTGGGATGGGTTTCCTGAGCAAGGATTCGGATATACAATTGCTTCAGCGGACAGAAGCAGGGAAAGGCGGAGGAAAAATGGATTTATTTGATTATATGAAAGAGGTAACCCTGGAAAATGAGTCCCCGTTGGCTTCCAGGATGCGTCCTACTTCTCTGGAGGAAGTAGTTGGACAGGAACATATTATTGGAAAGGACAAGCTGCTGTATCGGGCGATTAAGGCTGATAAGCTCAGCTCCATTATATTTTACGGCCCTCCCGGGACCGGAAAAACCACACTTGCTAAAGTAATCGCCAATACGACCAGTTCCCGGTTTACCCAGATGAATGCCACGGTGGCGGGGAAAAAGGATATGGAGGCTGTGATTAAAGAAGCTCAGAGCCAATTGGGGATGTATGGGACAAAAACCATATTGTTTATAGATGAGATTCACCGTTTTAACAAAGGCCAGCAGGATTACCTTCTCCCCTTTGTGGAGGACGGGACTATTATACTGATCGGGGCCACCACAGAAAATCCATATTTCGAGGTAAACAGCGCTCTGATCTCCCGATCCATTATATTTGAACTGCATGCACTGGAAAAGAAAGATATCGAAAAATTGCTGGAGCGTGCCGTATCGGACAAAGAAAAGGGTATGGGGAGCTACCAGGCAGTGCTGGACGAGGATGCGAAGGAATTTCTCGCAGATATTGCCGGGGGCGATGCCAGAGCTGCTCTGAATGCCATAGAATTAGGGATTCTTACCACAGACCGAGCCGGGGACGGCAAGATCCACATTGATCTTCAAACCGCCTCCCAGTGTATACAGAAAAGAGTCGTAAGATACGATAAGACAGGAGACAACCACTATGATACCATCTCAGCCTTTATTAAAAGCATGCGGGGATCCGATCCCGATGCCGCCGTATATTATTTGGCGAAGATGCTGTATGCCGGGGAAGACATTAAATTCATAGCGAGAAGGATTATGATATGCGCAGCGGAAGATGTTGGAAATGCAGACCCCAATGCACTCAACGTGGCAGTATCTGCCGCCCTGGGGGTAGAACGTATCGGAATGCCAGAGGCCCGCATACTTCTCTCCCAGGCAGTCACATATATTGCCTGTGCCCCGAAAAGCAATGCCTCCTATATGGCCATCAACGAGGCTATGGAGTCTGTAAAAAACAAGAAAACCACAGTGCCGCCCCATCTCCAGGACGCACATTACGGGGGCGCATCCAATATGGGGCACGGGATCGGGTATCGCTATGCACATGATTATCCCAATCACTATGTGGAGCAGCAGTACCTTCCGGATGAGATCAAAGGAAGCAGATTCTACCGGCCGGAAGACATTGGCTATGAGAAGGAGATACGAAAATACTTTGCTTCCATCAAATAAAAGGGTGAAAAAGGGGACGTGTACTTTCTAAAAAGAACACGTCCCAAATTCGATCAGGCCTGTCCCAAAATCAGATTGACCTGTCCCTTTTTTACTTTTAAAGTAGTTCCCCCATAATATGTGCATAAATCTCCTGACTTTTTTCCTGCCAGCGGCTGCATATGGTTGTGGCGGCCTCTTTCGTCGGCACCGTCAGGGTCATATCAATGAGATAGGACTGCCGTTCTATCACCTGACAGCGTACCTCATACTCATCTGCATTTTTTTTGTAATAGTCGGCAATGGTAGAGACCTCATTGCGCAGTTCATAGGCATGGGAATTGAAAAACTCTATAATCTCTTCCTGAATCTCAGGTGAGATTTCATTTTGAAAATAATGAATGGTTTCTTCGCCTTTTGGTGTGATTCGATACCGTGAGGAATTCCTAACGGTGCTCATCTCCAGCAATTCGGAATCAATCAGTTGATTGATCGCTTCCTGAATGTGAAAGTATGTCGTATATCCCTTATCCAGAATAAACTCTGATATTTGAGAATTAGTCAGAGGGAAATTTACCTTATCTAACATGTATAAAATGATTAATTTGTATAATGTCAATGGTTCTGCCATAATTCTAATTCTCCTTTCCAGTATACAGCCTTCCCTGCCAGGTCTGCCGGACCTTACATTCATGATGAAGAGTGTTTAATACTGTTTTTTTGGCGCTGCTCCAACGAGGCGCAATTAACAAATCCCTTGGGCCATCCCCTGTGAGCCGGTGAATGACGATATCCGGTGACAAATGTTCCAGGCAGGATATTACGAGATCCAGATATTCCTCCATAGTATAGACCTGAAACGCTCCGCTTAAGTATTCCTCTGCCAAATCAGTACCCTTTAGTATATGGAGAAGCTGAAGCTTAATACCCTGAATATCTCTGTGGTTCAGATAGGATATGGTTTGGAGAATATCCTCCCGGCTTTCTCCGGGCAGACCCAGAATAGTGTGAACGATAACTTCCAGACTGCGCTTTCGGAGTTCTTTGACAGCCTCTTCAAAACAGGAAAGTCTGTAGCCTCGCCGAATATATGCGGCAGTTTTATCATGGATGGTCTGCAGTCCTAATTCAACCCATACGGGCTTTTGGCGGTTCAAAGCATCCAGCAGATCCAACACCTCATCACCCAGGCAGTCAGGCCGGGTGCCGATGGAGAGGGCAGCTACTTCAGGATCTGCCAGAGCTTCAGTAAAAACAGAGGTCAGATGGGAAATGCTTCCATATGTGTTAGTATAGGCCTGGAAATAGGCAATAAATGTTTCCGCTTTTCTCTTCTGACGGATTCTGTCTTTTTGTTCTTTGATCTGTTCCGTAATTGTGAGAGACTTATCAGCCGCAAAATCTCCGGAACCGCCGGCACTGCAGAAGATACAGCCCCGGTTCCCCAGTGTCCCGTCCCGATTCGGGCAGGTCATCCCACCGTTAAGGGCTACTTTATATACCTTTGTGCCAAAACGCTCCTTCAGCATATAGTCTAAGGAATGATAAGGCTTACCGTTCCATTCCATTTTAGTGAATATGCTTCTTTACTGCCTCTGCAACAGCATCGGCAACCCGGGGATCAAAGGCTTCCGGGATAATATTTTCTTCATTTAAGTCTTCTTCTGAGATTAATTCTGCCAAAGCGGCAGCAGCCGCCATTTTCATTTCCTCTGTGATCTGTCTGGCTCGTCCTTCCAGAGCACCTTTGAAGATACCTGGGAAAGCCACTACGTTATTGATCTGATTTGGGAAATCAGAGCGTCCGGTACCGATAATTCTGGCGCCCGCAGCCTTAGCCACGTCAGGCATAATCTCCGGTACGGGGTTTGCCATAGCAAAGATAAAGGGATCTGAATTCATAGATCTAACCATTTCCTCTGTAACACTGTTGGGAGCGGAGACTCCGATAAAGATATCAGCCCCTTGCAGCGCATCGGCCAGGCTGCCGGATTTTCCTTCCTGGTTTGTAATCTCCGCCATCTCCTTTTTAGCGGGATTGTTGGCATTCTTCTTGTTGACGATACCTTTGCTGTCACAGAGATACATATGGCGGAATCCATAATTGAGCAGAAGCTTGCCGATGGCGATACCGGCAGCACCGGAACCATTGATGACAACTGCACAGTCTTCCTTTTTCTTGCCCGTAAGGCGGAGACTGTTAATAATAGCTGCCAGGACTACTACGGCAGTACCATGCTGGTCATCATGGAAAACAGGAATATCCAGAAGTTCTTTTAAGCGGGATTCTATTTCGAAACAGCGGGGAGCGGAGATATCCTCAAGATTAATACCCCCGAAAGAGGGTGCGATGTTAACAACGGCCTTTATAATTTCTTCGGTATCCTGGGTATCAAGACAAATAGGAACAGCGTTTACACCCCCGAATTCTTTAAATAAAACAGCCTTTCCTTCCATAACCGGCATAGCCGCCAGAGGTCCGATATTACCCAGGCCTAGAACAGCGCTTCCGTCGGAAACTACAGCAATTGTATTGGCCTTCTGTGTATATTTGTAAGCAGCTTCCGGGTTTTCTGCAATTACCTTACAAGGCTCAGCAACACCTGGAGTATATGCCAGTGAAAGATCTTCCCTTGTTTTTACAGGAGCTTTGGAAACGGTTTCTAACTTTCCATTCCATTCTTCGTGGAGTAAAAGGGCTTTTTCGTTTGTTGTCATAGTTACAGTACCCTACCTTTCTTATTATATGTAGTTTGTTCGGAACTTTCTTTATCATAACATTATGGAAAAATAAGTGCAAGATGGAAGTGAAAATTGGGATTTAACTTCCTAAGCTTGAGACTTTTTCAGTCGGAAGGTATAGGGTGGCAGGGGGACGGTGAGAGGAATCCCGCGGCGGCGGGCTGACCGGGTTCGGGCGGGAGGGAGGTTTTTGGCAGTTTATCCAAAACATCAAGCGGACAATAGTGCGAAAGAAGAGGACAAGTATACCACTTTCGACCTTCCCCGCCCGTTTTCCGTGAATGTGAAGTGAGTCTATGCCAGGATATAGGAGGGATCACCGGGGGGACAGGGCCAGTCCAGGGGCCGGGGTATAGGGACCAGTCAGGGAGGTTAAGCGGAGTGAGCCGAAGATCCAGTCCACCAGCTGATTAACGGGGAAGGCTTTCCTGACGAGTTTAGCAGCTGGTAGGACTTAGCTTAGGGGAACGGAGCCTCGAGCTGACTGGTCCCTATACCCCGGCCCCTGGACTGGCTCTGTCTCCCCGGCGCTCCCTCCTATATCCGTCCGTCTGCGATGCGCTCGCCGACTACATAACCCCGAACTTCACATACACAAAACTATAATTTCCATATTTATCCAGATGACACCCCCTCCCCCCAATGCTATACTGGAAAAAACATACAAATGATAGACTGGCCTGAAATTGCGGCAGATGGGAGAGTAAGATGAGGGATAGAGATAAAATGGAACTCTATATTCAGAAAGAGGATATACAGGACTTCCAGGAGTTTCTCTATGAAAGAGAATATTCTACAGCGACAATCAGTAAATACCTTACGGATGTACATACATTCCTGAAGTTTGCAAAAGGAAATGAAGTGATCGAAAAGTCACTTTTGCTGAGATATAAAGAGTGGCTGATGCAGAATTATGCAGTTTCCAGTGTGAATTCTATGCTCGTTTCTCTGAATCAGCTCCTGGAATATCTGGGCGGAGGTTTTTTGAAGCTAAAAAGGGTGAAGGTGCAAAAGCAGAACTTTGCAGACGAAGATAAAGAAATGTCAAAGGAAGAATACATAAGGCTGAAAAAGGCAGCAGCCGACAAGGGAAAGGCTCAGCTGGCACTTATTATTGAAACGATATGTTCCACGGGAATACGAATCAGTGAATTATCTTATTTTACAGTAGAAAGAGTCAGGAAGGGATACGTTGAGGTTCACAATAAGGGAAAGTCAAGGACCATCCTGCTGCCCGAGAAATTAAGGAGAAAGCTGATTTATTACGTGAAAAAACATAACATCCTGTCAGGGTGTATTTTTGTGACCAGAAATGGAAAACCCAAAGACAGAAGTAATCTGTGGGCGGAAATGAAAGCCCTTTATAAAAAGGCAGAGGTATCTCCAGAGAAAATTTTTCCCCACAATCTGCGCCATTTGTTTGCCAGGGTATATTATAGTTTAACTAAAGATCTTGCGGGACTTGCAGACATTCTGGGACACAGCAGCATGGAGGTAACGCGGATTTATACGGCGCATTCAGGGAATGTTTATCAGAAAAGAATTGACAGTTTAGGACTGGTCAATTGAAACATATAAATACCACATAATAATAGTTATGTGGTATTTTAATAACGGGATTTGTTAATTTTATATAGATTTATCTTATAATAATTGGAATAAATTGTCAATGCGCTTGGGAAAATCTGCGTAACAATATATTTTATTTCAAATATAAATATTTTTTAGTAATATTATGGTAAAGAGGTAACATGAAATTTATAATTTCTTTGTGTATGTTTCTAGTTTACTACATAACTATTATTAGGTTGTAATAAAGAATCGCTACATAATCTATGGCTGACTGCAGAATGTGCCAGATAAGAGAAGGAAAAAGCATGAAGAGGGAAGAACTTTTAGAGCGCTTGGCGGAGGAACTGGGGTACGACTATATATCGGATCTCCATATAATGAATAAGTATGATGACATGCTGAAGATCCTGGGGGATATCTCTCCGGATGAGTATAGCCTGGGAGAATGGAATTCCGCTGTACAGTATTTACTGCGGGAGGAGATTGTGTTGGAGTCATCCCGGAAAGCAAGAGAATATCTGATGGAAATCTTAAGAAATAGGCATTGAATTATATTTGACAAAAAGGAAACAGAGTGATATCGTGCTGTTAGATGGAAAGCATAGAGGAGTACGATATGAAGAAAATAGTTGCAATAGTAATCTCAGTTGTCACTTTGCTGACTATGGTTGGATGTGAGAAAAAACTGGAGGCAGATGGAACGCCGGTAAATGATTTACTTTTAGAGTCTGGTATATTGAGGGTGGGAATGGAGTTAAAGGTGCCTCCTATGGAATCTCTGGACGAAGAAATGAAACCGATGGGTTTTGATGTAGATTTGATCTATGCAGTTGCAGAGAAGCTGGGGGTAAAAGCTGAGATAGTGGATACCACTGAAAAGAATCTTCTGCCGTCTCTGGGAGCGAAGGTCTATGACTGTGCCATATCAACCATCCGGATCACAGAGGAAAACCAAAAAGAATATTATGTGACCAGACCGTATGCCGACGTTACTTCGGTCAGAGATCAGATTAGTAATAAAGAGACAGAAGGGCAGTTGGGGATTTTTGTAAGCAGGAAAAATGGTCAGCTGATGCTGAGAATAGATAAGGCCCTGGAGGAATTACTCAGCGAAGGGAAAGTGGCAGAACTGTCTCAGCAGTATTTTGGAACAGATATCACAGGGGGGCTCTAGACAAAGCAGGAGATACTGCTGGAATTTACAGCCGCAGCATACAAGCAAAGGAAAGAAAATACAAGAATGTAAACTTTCCTATTGCTTGTTTTTTTATGTACACCCCCCTTCGTCAGGGGGGATATTCGTCTCGTATAAAAAATTTGCATACTTTTGCAAGAAGGGATTGATTTTTTTGGTTGAAAATGGTACTATGTGCATATAGTTCAACGGGTGAACAAAGTGTTAAGGGAGGTAATTTTCATGAACATATTAAAGGTAACGGATCCGGAGTTCTGCAGGTATGGAAAGATAATTACAGGGATCGACTGCAGTGACATGGCAGAGGCCATGGAAGCCACACCTCTTCCTGAAGATGTGGTTTATGTGGCGTCGGAGGCTTCATTGGAGGAATGTCCCAGTGCCGGGAAAATTGCATATAGCCTGTACGGGGGAATGCCCATTCAGGTGGGATACTGCAATGGCAGCAATTATCTGCTGAATGCTGCAGAATACCACAGAGACTCAGAAATTAATATCGCAGTTACGGATATGATTCTGATTCTGGGATGTGAGCAGGATATTGAAAAAGACGGTACATATGACACTTCCCGGATGGAAGCGTTTATGGTTCCTAAAGGAACGGTAATTGAGGTCTACGGGACAACACTTCACTATGCCCCCTGCAATGTGGCGGAAAGCGGGTTTAAGTGTGTAGTGGTACTTCCCAGAGGGACGAATACTGAGATTGAAAAGGAAGGACCCTATACGGAGGAAGATAATATGCTCTTTGCCAGAAATAAATGGCTGATTGCCCATCCGGATGCCAGGATAGAGGGAGCATTTAACGGTCTGAAGGGAGAAAACCTCTCAGTAAAGTAGGTTTTTATAAAAAGAAATATATCATTTATGGAGGAAGAACAATGAACAATATGCCAAAAGTAAAGTTAGGAATTGTAGCTGTCAGCAGAGACTGCTTTCCGGAATCCCTATCTGTAAACAGAAGAAAGGCACTGGCAGAGGCTTATGCTAAAAAGTATGATGCGGAGGATATCTATGAATGTCCAATCTGTATCGTGGAAAGTGAAATACATATGGTACAGGCTCTGGAAGATATCAAGAAAGCAGGATGCAACGCTTTGGCCGTATACCTGGGGAACTTTGGACCTGAAATTGCCGAGACACTCCTTGCAAAACATTTTGACGGCCCGAAGATGTTTATAGCAGCTGCAGAAGAATCCGGTGACAATCTGATCCAGGGCAGAGGGGATGCATACTGCGGTATGCTCAATGCCAGCTATAATCTGAAGCTCCGCAATATAAGGGCCTATATTCCGGAATATCCTGTGGGAACAGCAGAAGAATGTGCGGACATGATCCATGAGTTCCTGCCCATTGCAAGAGCCATTATCGGACTCTCAGAGCTTAAAATTATCAGCTTCGGCCCCCGTCCGCTGAACTTCCTGGCATGCAATGCGCCGATTAAGCAGCTTTATAATCTGGGGGTAGAGATTGAAGAAAATTCAGAGTTAGACTTATTTGAAGCATTCAATAAGCATGCGGGGGATCCCAGGATCGAAGATGTAGTGAAAGATATGGAAGCGGAGCTTGGAGAGGGAAATATGAAGCCAGAGATTCTGCCAAAGCTTGCGCAGTATGAGCTTACTCTCCTGGATTGGGTTGAAGAGCACAGAGGCTACAGAAAATATGTGGCAATTGCAGGTAAATGCTGGCCCGCTTTCCAGACACAGTTTGGCTTTGTGCCTTGTTACGTAAACAGCCGCCTCACAGGTATGGGAATTCCGGTATCCTGTGAAGTAGATATCTACGGAGCGCTGAGTGAATTTATCGGAACATGTGTAAGCGAAGATGCAGTTACCCTTTTGGACATCAACAACACTGTTCCTGCAGATATGTATGAAGCTGATATCAAAGGAAAATTTGATTATACACACAAGGATACCTTTATGGGCTTCCACTGCGGAAATACCACCACCAAAAAGCTCTCCTTCTGTGCTATGAAATACCAGATGATTATGGCCAGAAGCCTGCCTGAGGAGGTTACACAGGGAACGCTTGAAGGAGATATTGTGCCGGGCAGCATTACCTTCTACCGTCTGCAGAGCACCGCGGATAATAAGCTTCGTGCTTATATCGCCCAGGGAGAGGTGCTGCCGGTTGCAACCAGATCCTTTGGATCTATAGGTGTATTTGCAATCCCGGAGATGGGAAGATTCTACCGCCATGTACTGATTGAGGGGAATTACCCGCATCACGGAGCAGTAGCCTTCGGCAGTTATGGAAAAGCATTGTTTGAGGTATTCAAATATATTGGCGTGGATGTGGACGAGATAGGATATAATCAGCCTAAAGGTGTCCGTTACCCGACCGAAAATCCATTTGCATAAGAGCTAGATTGTAAAAAGGGACAGGGCAGGGGCAATCGGGGACGTGTTCCTTTTAAAAAGAACACGTCCCCGATTGCCGATTCAGATAAAGGAGAAAATGATATGTTATATATTGGTGTTGACTTAGGAACCTCAGCGGTCAAGCTGCTTTTGATGAGCCAAGACGGCAGGATTCAAAAGATTGTATCAAAGGAGTATCCCATTTCTTTCCCAAAGCCGGGCTGGTCAGAACAAAAGCCGGAAGACTGGTGGGAGAAGACGGTAGAAGGAATTAAGGAGCTGACGGAGGAATGCGACAAATCCCAGGTGGCAGGCATCAGCTTTGGCGGACAGATGCATGGACTGGTAATTCTGGACAGTGAAGATCAGGTGATACGCCCGGCGATTCTGTGGAACGACGGAAGAACCAGCAAAGAGACGAACTATCTTAATGAGGTAATTGGAAAGGAAAAACTGTCGGAATATACTGCTAACATTGCCTTTGCGGGATTTACGGCTCCCAAAATCCTGTGGGTTAAGGAAAATGAACCGGAGAACTTTGCCAGAATCAGTAAGATTATGCTTCCCAAGGATTATCTTGCCTATAAACTGAGCGGCGTGCACTGTTCTGATTACTCAGATGCCTCGGGGATGCTTCTGATGGATGTTAAGAATAAATGCTGGTCCGGAGAGATGCTGAATATCTGTGGAATTCGGGAGGAGCAGATGCCCAGGCTGTATGAGAGCTATGAGACTGTGGGAACCCTGAAGCGGGAAGTGGCAGAGGAACTGGGGCTGCCGGAGAACTGCAAAATAGCAGCCGGCGCCGGGGATAATGCGGCAGCTGCAGTGGGAACAGGAACCGTGGGTGACGGAATGTGCAATATTTCTCTGGGCACCAGCGGCACTATCTTTATCTCCAGCAAAGAATTCGGAGTAGATAAATACAATGCACTTCATGCCTTTGCCCATGCAGACGGCCATTACCATCTCATGGGTTGCATGCTGAGTGCTGCCTCCTGCAACAAGTGGTGGATGGATGAGATTATCGGAACTGCAGATTACGCCGGAGAGCAGGGAAAGATCGGAGATCTGGGAGAGAATCACGTGTATTTTCTTCCCTACCTTATGGGAGAGCGCTCCCCGCACAACAATCCAGATGCAAGGGGCACGTTTATCGGTCTGACTATGGACAGCACCAGGGCGGATATGACCCAGGCAGTTCTGGAGGGGGTCGCCTTTGCCATCAGAGATTCCTTTGAGGTCGCCAAGTCTCTGGGAATAAAGATTGAACGGACTAAAATCTGCGGGGGAGGCGCCAAAAGCCCTCTGTGGAAGAAGATGATTGCCAACATTCTGAATATTAAGGTGGATGTAATTGCATCCGAAGAAGGACCTGCCATGGGTGGTGCCATGCTGGCGGCAGTGGCAAATGGAGAATACGCTTCCGTGGAGGAGGCTGCCGGTGCTATAGTAAAAGTGGTTGACACCGTGGAGCCGGAACCTGAGCTTGCCGGGAGGTACGAAGAACGGTACAGAAAGTTTGCCAAGATTTATCCTGCAGTGAAAAACCTATTCAGCGAAATTCTGTAACTATACGGAAACAGGGCGTGGATTCTCATGAAAATGCCTCCGGGTACCTTTACCTTTGCTGTTTTGCAAAGATTTTGCTTGATTTTAAAAATCAGGGTTCGTATAATGCAAGGTAGGTCCACACTGACCTGAGGAGGCGAAAGTATGAAATATGTTTTAGACGTGCATACCCACACGCTGGCCAGCGGGCATGCCTACAATACAATGGCAGAGATGGCTTGTGCCGCAGGCAGGAAAGGGCTTCAGCTGCTGGGAATCACAGAACATGCGGTTGAAATGCCGGGAACCTGCTGCACTTTCTATTTTGAAAATCTGAAAATGGTTGACCGGGACAAATATAAGGACTGCTATGGGGTGGAGCTGCTTTTGGGCACAGAGCTGAATATTCTTGATTACCAGGGAACCATTGATATGGAAGAGAGAACCTTAAAAAAGATGGATGTAACTATTGCAAGCATCCATCCCCCATGCTATAAGAGCGGTACAGAAGAGGAGAATACCAATGCTTATCTGTGTGCCATAAAAAACCCTTATATTAACATCATCGGTCATCCTGATGACGGGAGGTTTAAGCCGGATTACCGCGCCGTTGTACAGGCTGCAAAAGAGTACAAGGTGCTGCTGGAGCTGAATAATAATTCCCTGGATCCCAGATGTTTCCGGCAAAATGGCAGAGAAAATATGCTGGAATTGCTGAAATACTGTAAGGAATACCAGGCTCCTGTTATCATTGGAAGCGATGCGCATGTGGATGATTTGGTTGGAGCCCATGAGTTTGTGGAAGCGCTGTTAAAAGAAACGGAATTTCCTGAGGAATTGGTTGTGAACCGTTCTGTGGAAGAGCTGAAGAAGTATGTAAACAGATACAGGTAGCAAAGAGAGAAATACGCGGTTATCAGGCCGGGAATCTTAAAAACAGATTCCCGGCCTTTTCCTGCTCCTGCAGGTATAAGAGAATATCCTGAAATTAGGATATCCTGCAGGGGGGGAACTGCCGTTTGGTATAGTTGATAAAGGCGGTAGAGTCGCTGTACAAGGGACGTTCTTTATTCCACAGGATACCGATAAATACCGGATCCAGCTGAGGTTCAATAGGAATCCCTACAATATCCTCGTTGTGCAGAATGGTCTCCTCAAAAAGCAGTCCCCCTACCGAGTAATCTGACCGGAGAAGCTGCTTTATGGTATCCAGCTGATTGGAGCGGAATATAATGTTGGGCTTAAGGGAAGCCTTTTCAAAGGCAGTGCTGATGATCTTATTGCTGAAGGAACCGATTCGGTTGACCACGAGTGGGATCTGTGCCACCTCACGGAGTGTAATGCTTTTGAGACTGGCCATGGGACTTTCCCTGTGAACGGCCAGGTTCAGCCGTGTCGTCAGCAGGGTGATAATACGCACGGCATTCAGATTGGCATAATTGGTTATGGTAATTGCAAAATCAACCTGTCCTTTTTCCACCACTTCATAGCACTCCAGCGCCCCCAGCTCCAGAACATCAATGGTAACATGGGGATGGAGTTTTTTAAATCCAATAACCACTTCAGAGAACAGAAAGGTTTCCACTGTGGGTGAGATTGCAAGCTTAATCTGGTTTCTGGAGCGGCTCAAATCTTTCATTTTCTGGGTCAGGTCATTCACATCCTGAAGGACATGGGTTGCCTCTACATAGAACAGTTCCCCTTCAAAGGTCAGTGTAAGCTTCTTTTTCTCACGCTTAAACAGCAGAAGGTTAAACTCTTCTTCCAAGGCCTTGATGGAATTGGTGATGGAGGGCTGGGAAACGTGAAGCTTTTTTGCTGCCGCAGTAATTCCTCCCCACTGGCAGACCTGCTGAAAATACTGTAATTGCCGAATTGTCACATCATCACCTCCTGTATTTTTTATCTTATTCTTATTTTGTCTTCTGGTCAAGAAATTCTGGGCTATCGATAGTTTTAAACTATATATCCAAAAGAAAGATGTAATTTACACTTCAGGTTAACAGATATACAATAAAGAAAACACAGAGATAATGGAACAAATACCAGAAAAATACATATAAAATATTTAATTATCTGATATAACTGTGTGAACCCGGGTATCAATTTATATTTCTATTCATAGTTCTGCTTTCAGGCAGTTCTGGGAATAGAAGCATGCTTTGCGACGTACAGATGCATTGCGTCCTGCGCCATATGGCAGTTTACGGCATCTATCAACTGAGCACCCGGGAAGCCAAAAGGGGCCCTTCTACAGATTCCGTCCCCTGTGCCGGCCGGGAGAAAGGGAAGGATTATGTTATCAGACAGAGAAAAAGAAAGACTTCGGTCTTTGGGGAGGCAGATACGGGAAATTGCCGAGCTGGATATTCAGAAAGAAAATAAAAAGCTATGGACAGCAGTGAATGACGGACAGATGATACGTCCGGTGGTAATAGCCAGAGATTATCCGGTTTTGCTTCTTATGGAAGGTCCGGATGCCATCCGGCCGACGATTGAAGATCCGTATTTCAGGCAAAGGGAGATGGAAATGCTTTTAACCATCTACGAATGGAACCATCTGCGGGGAGATCGGGTAGTGGAACCGTATCTTAATGTCCCGGTCATTGCAGAGGATACAAATGTGGGACTGCGTATGTCCAGTTATCCGGCCCAGTGGACCATGGATCCGGAGGAACTTCACCGGGCGTATGCCTTTGAGAGAGTACTCTGGAATGAAGAGGATGTCTCCGCAAAAATTAAATGGCCCAAGGTTGTCTACCGCAGAGAGGAGACCATGGAGCGGTATGAACAGATGTGCGAGATTATGGAAGGGATTATCGAGATTAAATTATTCGGGATCCAGAACTTCCGGTTTGCCATGTTCGACGACATCTTTGCATGGACAACCATTGATCAGGGAATGACAGACCTGGTCATGAACCCCGAATATCTGCATCTGGCAGCGGAGAGATATGCCGAATGCTTTATACACAGAGCAAAGCAGTATGAAGAGCTTGGCCTTATCTCCTCTAATAATTCTAACACATTTATTGGAAATGGAGGCTATGGATACTGTTCAGCTCTTCCAAAGCCCACTGAAACCGGGATTGGAGGAAGTCTGAAGGATAATTGGGGGGTGGCACAAGATCAGATTTTCACATCGGTATCCCCGGAGATGACCAAAGAATTTGCATTTGACCATGAAAGGGCCTGGACCGATCTGTATCCGCGCATCTATTATGGATGCTGTGAACGGCTGGATCACAAAATAGAGGAACTGGGAACCTTTCCCAACCTGAAAAAGATATCCGTATCCCCGTTCAGCGATTGTGAAGCTGCAATGGAAAAGATGGGAAAACGCTATATTGTATCATTTAAAGCACATAATACTTTTATCAATCTAAATCCCTGCGGATACGATCTCCTCACTGAGGAACTGAAAAAGGTCTGCCGTCTGGCAAAAAGGTATGGAAGCAGCGTGGAGATTATTATGAAATCAATTATTGACTTGAACCATGAACCTCAGAGGCTCTGGGAGTGGTGCAGGCTGGCAAGTGAGATCGTTAAGAGCTACTGATGAGTAAGGGAAAAGATCACAGGAAGGAGAGATTACATTGAAGAAAAAGATAATGGCTTTGGTACTTGCAGGAATTATGATTTTGGGAGGATGCTCAGGAAACACGGATTCTGCTTCTGAGGATACGGAGAAGGACAGCACCCAAAAAAGCAGCCAGGAGGTAAAAGAAGTAACGATTCTCACCGGTCCGTCAGGTGGGACCATGGAGATCGTGGGGGCAGCTACCATAGAACTATTTAAGGCTGCCATGCCGGGAACAGAGTTTTCTTCCGTTCCCAGCACCGGGAGCGCGGTAAATGTAAAACTGATGGACAACAAAGAGGCAGATATGGCGATTATTACAGCAGATACCCTGGCAGCAGCCATTAACGGAGAGGAGCCTTTTGAGGAGACTTATCCGGATCTCATGTCCATGTGCGCTCTGTATCCCAACACCATGCAGCTTTGGGCGCTGCCATCCTCCGGGATCCAGGATTTCGCGGACTTGAAAAGCAAAAAATTCACCTGCGGACAGTTCGGGGGAGGACCTTACCAGCCCTGCATGAATATGATGAAGACCTATGGATTTACCCTGGACGACATAGAGGCAAGCGGTGGAGAAATGACACCTCTGGCATGGGGAGAGGCTACTAATTCCCTTCAGGATGGAAATATTGACGCAGTTTTTTGGACAACCTCGTTCCCCGCAGCAGGAATTGTGAATGCGGCCGTGGGAAAGGAATTCAGCCTGGTGCAGATCAATGAAGAAAAATTGAAAGAATATACGGAAACCTATGAGGGATGGGTAGACATTACCATTCCCGCAGGCACCTATGAATTTCAAAAAGAAGATGTGAAAACAATAGGGACACCCAATCTTTACGTAGTCTCCAGGGATATGCCGGAGGATGTGGTGTATGAGATGACAAAGGCAATCTGTGAAAACTATGATGTGCTGGGGACCTCACATGCTCTCCTGAAGTCCTTATCGGACGAAACCATTACCCAGGGAGTGGTGGGGGAGATCCATCCGGGAGCACTCCGTTACTATAAAGAAAAAGGAATTAATGTCTCATAAGGGAGAGGATTTCAATGGAAAAAACAAAAGGCGGGGATCGATACGACAGGATTTGCAAAGTCAGCATCCAGATATTGGGCGCTGCAATGGCATTTTTCCACTTATATACAGCTCTTATGGGTACGCTAACAGGAACCTGCCAGACAGCGGTGCACCTGCTGTTTATTGGTCTCATTTATTATTTGGGGTATCAGTCTAAGAATGAGAGATGGAAAACGGTAACCAGGATTTTCAACCTTGTATTTGCGGCTGGGATGGCGGCAAGTCTTGGATACAACATACTTGCCAATAAAAAGCTGATGATGCGTATGATGCAGGTAGATAAGGTAACTACACTGCAGGTAATTCTGGGAATTATTTTAATTGTGTCTGTGCTGGAGCTGACACGCCGTTGTCTCGGAATGGCAATGCCCATCATAGCTCTAATCTTTATCCTGTATGCATTCACCGCCAAGTATATGTCCGGAGTATTATACTTTAAAGGGATTGGGCTGGACCGTTTTGTGGAACAGATGTACCTGACCTTTCAGGGGGTGTTCGGGGAAGCGCTGAATTCCTCTGCTACCTTTGTAGTAATGTTCTGCCTCTTCGGCAGCTTTCTCCAGGTCTCCGGAGGCGGACAGTTCTTCCTTGATATTTCAAAGAGTGCGGTAGGACGTTTTCGGGGAGGCCCCGGTATGATGACCGTAATCTCCTGCGCACTGATGGGGACAATCTCCGGGAGTGCCATTGCTAATGTAGCTGCAACCGGTGTGTTTACGATCCCCTTTATGAAAAAGGGAGGATATGAAAAGAATTTTGCAGGTGCCGTTGCATCTGTGGCTTCCACAGGAGGGATGATTCTTCCCCCGGTTATGGGTGCCGGTGCATTTATTATGTCCGAATACCTGGGGATCTCCTATGCCAGGATATGTCTTTATGCATTGGTCCCCGCACTATTATATTTTTTTGCAGTGTTTCTCCAGGTATATCTGGAGGCGCGGCGTTTGAACCTTTCGGGGGTTCCCAGGGAAGAAATTGAACCAGCCCTTTCTGTTATGAAGCGGGCAGGATACTTGCTGATACCGCTCCTTGTGATTATCTATTTTCTCTGCGCAGGATATTCTGCCATGAGGGCAGCCTTTTACGGGATTATATCCATTATTATCGTAAGCTTTTTCCGCAGGGAAACCCGGATGACACCAAAAAAATGTCTGGAGGCAATGGTACTGGGATCAAAATCCTGCATCTCTGTGGCAACAGCCTGTGCAAGCGCCGGGATTATTATTGGCGTGCTCAGATTTACAGGCCTTGGTTTAAAGTTCACAAGTGCAGTTGTCAGTATTTCCGGAGGCAATCTTATGGTAGCCCTGATACTGACTATGATAGCCTCCATTATATTAGGGATGGGGATTCCTCCTACGGCTGCCTATGTTATGCAGGCTGCGCTTACAGCTCCTGCACTGGTTCAGATGGGACTGGAACCCATTCAGGCACATTTGTTTATCTTTTATTTCTCCTGTATGGCAGGAATTACGCCTCCTGTAGCCATCTGTGCGTACACGGCGGCTCCCATAGCAGAAGGAAATCCCGGAAAGGTGGGATTTCAGGCATTTCGCCTGGCCCTGTCGTCTTTCATCGTGCCCTATGTATTTGCATACGGTACAGGAATACTTCTGGTAGGGAATATAGTGGATATTATTCTTGCCGTCTGTACCACACTCATAGGGATTGCTATATTGTCTGTGGCGGTTTCCGGCTGGTTGAAGTATCCAATAAAAGCTTATCTGCGGGTTCCTCTGTTCGGCGCTGCGGTACTGATGATGGTGCAGGGAGTAACAACCGATCTTGTGGGAATCCTCGTAGCCAGTGTAATCTGTGGGATTCATCTGCGAAGGCAGGCAATAGTACCGGTAAAATAGTGAAGAAGGGGGAGAATCGGCATGAAGGTAACGCTGGGCTATGGGAACGGACAGCAGGAGGTAAGCATACCGAACAGGAATCTTCAGGCGGTCTTACTGCCCCAAGAGACAGCAAAACAGGAGGATGAGGAGACACTTCTGCGAAAGGCATTGCTCCATCCTGTAGGAACCTCCAAACTGAGAGCCATAATAAGGCCGGGTGAAAAAATCGCGGTAGTTGCCAGTGATATGACAAGGCCCCTGCCCACGGGCCGTATTATGCCGGTGCTGTTGGAGGAGATGATTGCCGGGGGCGCACGCCCGGAGGATATCACACTGATCTTTGGATTAGGGATTCACAGGCACCATACAGAGGCAGAAAAAAGAAAGCTGGCTGGAGAGGCAGTGTATGAGAGGATACGCTGTGTGGATTCAGAACCGGAAGACTGCATTCTCCTGGGATATACATCCAGGGGAACCCCGGTGGAGATAACCAGGGAGGTTGCCTCTGCGGACCGGATAGTCTGTCTGGGAAACATTGAGTATCACTATTTCGCCGGTTTCAGCGGAGGTGCCAAGGCTATTCTTCCGGGAGCTGCCTCAAGGGCTGCCATACAAAAGAACCACAGCCATATGATGGAGCCCGGGGCAGAGAGCGGATGCCTGGAGGGAAATCCTGTGCGGGAAGATATAGAAGAGGCTGGGGCATTGTGCAACATAGATTTTATTCTAAATGTAGTACTGGATGCAGAAAAAAGAATACTCTGGGCTGCTGCCGGGGATCCGGTGCAGGTTCACCGGGCAGGGTGCGGATATGTGGACAGCTGCTGCAGAAGAAAGCTTCAGAAAGCCGCAGATATTGTAATCGTGTCCCAGGGAGGGGCGCCCAAGGATCTTAATCTTTACCAGATGCAGAAGGCTTTGAATCACGCTGCCTACGCAGTCAGAGACGGGGGCATCATCATTATGGCAGGATATCTTGGGGAGGGCATGGGAGAGCCCGTTTTTGAACAGTGGATGCGGGAGGCAGAGAATCCGGAAGAGCTGGTGAGAAAGATAGGCAGGGAATTTTGTCTCGGAGGCCATAAGGCGGCAGCCATAGGTGCTGTCTTAAGAAAAGCTGATATTTTTCTGGTATCCAGTCTGCCGGACTCCCAGGTGAAGGAAATATTTATGCACCCTTTCGGCAGTGTTCAGGAAGCTCTGCAGACAGCCTTTCAGAAGATAGGGGAGGAAGCCTCTGTAGTGGTTATGCCTGTGGGTGGCAGCATACTTCCGGACTTAAAATGAAAGTTACGGTTTCCTCCGCTCTCAGTAACAAATAAAACATTCGAACTCATTGACTTCACAATTTTAACGTGATAAAATGAAGAAAAGTTGACGTATTATTTCGTTAATGCTTAAAAATATGTGTTGAGGAGAATGACAATGAGTAAGAAGATTCACACAGAGGCAGTAGACTATCTGTTTGAGGCCATTTTAAGTCTGAAGAATAAAGAAGAATGCTATACATTTTTTGAGGATGTGTGTACAGTGAATGAGATTCTTTCTCTGTCCCAGCGCTTTGAAGTTGCCAAGATGCTAAGAGAAAAGAAAACATATCTGGAGATCTCAGAAAAGACAGGAGCTTCCACTGCAACCATCAGCCGTGTAAACCGTTCCCTGAACTATGGGAATGATGGGTATGAGATGGTGTTTGAGCGGATTAATAAAAAGGAGCCTGAAGAAGTATAATATATAAGAACAGGACCCGAAGAGCCGGCATTGGCACGCCGCTCTTCGGGTCCTGTTTCTAGGATTACTGAAAGTCAGAAAGTATCAGTCTACTTTCCATAATCCCAGGGCGGGAGTTTTAACAAAGTAAATTTCCTCTCCATTTTCCAGGATGTTCCATCCTTCTTTCAAGGTGTGAGGATTATAAAGGGCGGCAGCCTCTTCATAGTCTATCCACTCATAGCCCACAGTATTAATATCTTCCTTGGACAGGTTTTCAGGGCGTGTACAGTAGGTGATAGTAAAACGTCCGTCGGAGGAACCCTGAATCAGATGGGCAGCAGCCATGATCCTGTTTTCAAATGCCCCTTCATTGAAAAGCTTCAGGACGTAGTCGCGGCCCTTATATCCATAAGTTCTGGTCATGCGATCCATTTCTTCATTTTCACCAAAAGCTTTTACTCCGGGCGCCAGAATAATGAGTTCCCCTCCGTCGGCAACAGCCATACGGGTACGGTATACGCCCTTATTTCCCACCCAGGTAGTCTTCAGCTCGTAAGGATCCAGATAAGTCACAAGTTTTTTTGCCCGGCGCTCCACATGGCAGATATTCAGCTGTTCGGAGAGCGCTACCGCATGCTCAAAGGGCTTCCGGGAGGGGCCTGCGTAAAGGCCGTTTAAGGTTACCTTATCGTCTTTTAGAGTGGTTACTGTCTGAATGTAAACAAGAGGCAGTTTTCCGTCCAGAAAATGCTGCTGTGCATAGTCAAATACTTTCCGGGCCGGGGAGTCGGCTACGCCCAAAGCTTTTTCCATCCCGCAGATAGCGCTTAACATATGGGATTTATTGATCATCTGGCGTCCGCCCACACCTACAAAGATATTTTTGCTGTAGTTGGCCATCCCGACAACTTCATGGGGCACTACCTGTCCGATGGACAGTATCAGGTCATACCCTCCGTTAATTAATTTTTCGTTGACCTCTACTTCAATATCCGTAGAATACAGACCCTCTGAGATCTCCTCAATCACTTCCCGCGGAACCTGGCCGATGGAGATGGTATCTGTCTGCCAGTGATGTACCAGAAATGCTTCTTCAGGCACTACACCCCCGAACATCTTTTCTTTTTCCTCCGCATCCATGGCCATATGAGTCCCCAGTGCCGGCATAACGTGTACGGTGGCTGCTGGGGACAGCTTTTTATAGAGAACCTGGGTGATCTCCCCGGCATAAGAATAGCAGCGGGTAAAGTCAGGGGGAATAATCAGGACTTTTTTTAAGTCCGGATATTGTTCCAGCAATTGTTCCATGCATTGTTCAACCTCTGACATGGATATGCCGGACGCTTCGTTGGTCATATAAATCTCGTTCATGATATCCTCCTTAGGCGGTATATTTCTTGAGTGTTGCTCTTACGGCACCCGGACCTGCAGCTAATTCAGCAAATAACGCTTCCACGGTTTCTCCAAGGCCGGCCTGATATAAGTCTACGCCAAAGATGGCAGCATTGGAGAGGATGGGCTGGAGTGCTTCATGGAAATCGCCCTTTTCGCCCAGCTTAATATCTTTTACGCATGCCATAGAGCTTTCCAGCAGAGGATCAGAGCTGGGGGCAAATGCATTCCCGTTATCGTCTACAGCAAGCAGATAGCGGCACCAGCCAGCCAGAACCAGAGGAATAAGCTTGAGATCTTTCACATCCAGAGTATCACTGGCCGCATAAGCTTTGATGGTTTCGCCGAAACGAATGCCGAGTTTCTGAGAAGTATCCGTGGCAATCCGCTGAGGGGTATCCGGCATAAAAGGATTCGGTATGCGGACCTGAAGCACTTCGTCGATAAACTCTCTGGGGTTGATGATACCGGGATCGACTACAACCGGAAGTCCTTCCTGATAACCGATGATCTCCACTAATTTCTTCAGTTCTGGATCTTTCATTTCATCTGCGATTAATGTATAGTCCAGGAGACAGCCGTATACGGCCAGTGCAGTGTGAAGAGGATTCAGACAAGTGCAGACTTTCATCTTCTCTACCTTATCTACGGTTTCCTTGTCTGCAAATATAACGCCTGCTTCGTCCAGATTCGGACGGCCGTTGGGGAATGCATTCTCGATCACCAGGTACTGGGGTTCTTCAGAGTTGACAAAAGCTGCAACATAGGTGTTTTTGCTGGTAACAATTGCCTCCACATCATCAAATCCGTCCTTTTTCAGCATTTCTTTTACGCTGTCGTCGGGGCGGGGTGTGATCTTATCAATCATGGACCATGGAAAAGAGATGCATGCGGGATCCTCTGCATAGGCCAGAAACTCCTTGGGAACAAGTCCGTGTTCAGACCAGGCTTTCGCATATGCAATTACCGCATCGTGAAGTCTGGTGCCGTTGTGTGAGCAATTATCCATACTAACCAGGGCAAGGGGAAGTCTGCCGGCAAGATAGCGTTCATAGACCAGCGCAGTCAGTTTTCCGATATAGCTCACAGGCGCCTTGGGACCATTTTCAAAGTCAGCCTTTACCGGGGGGAAGTAGCTTCCGTCAGCGGCAAAAAGATTGTAACCTTTTTCCGTGATTGTAAAGCTTACCATCTGAAGTGTGGGAGCAGTAAAAATTTCTTTTAAACGTGCCCATTCTGCAGCATTAGAAGAATCCACGATGACGGATTCCACGATACTGCCCACGACGGTTTTTTCAATGGTTCCATCCGACTTTAAGGTAACCAGTACGCTTAGATTGTCATTGGGGCGGTACATTTTTTCAATAATCTCATAGTCAAAACCTTCAGCTACAATAATACCGGTATCGGCTTTTCCTGCATTTAACAGGGTCTGCTGAAGGTTAGCAGTAAATGCCCGGAAGATATTGCCGGCGCCGAAGTGAATCCAGGCCGGAGCTTCCTTTGTTTTTGCGGCAACAGCCTCTCTGTCATACTGGGGAAGGGCAAAGCCTGCCTCTTCCCACATATTTTTATTGTTCAATGCTTCCTGTGATAATTTCATGGAATACAAGTCCTTTCTTATTTCCCTAATTTATCAAGAGTTTCCCAGATACCGTTTAGGTAGGTTGCCCCCAGGGCTCTGTCGTATAAGCCGTAGCCCGGTCTGCCGGTTTCTCCCCAGATCATTCTTCCATGATCCGGACGGATATAGCCGTCAAAGCCGTTTTTATGCAGAGAAGCCATAATTCCTACCATATCCAGACTGCCGCAGGCTGAGAAGTGAGCTGCCTCCTCAAAGCCCCCGTCCAGAATTTTTACATTTCTCAGATGCACAAAGTGAACTCTTCCCATTGCGGAATACTTATCTGCCAGATGTACCAGATCATTGGACGGAGATACTCCGAGAGAACCTGTACACAGGGTGAGCCCGTTATATTTGCTGTCCACTAAGGATAACATCCGATCCAGATTCTTCTCACAGGTAATGATTCTGGGCAGACCAAAGATGCTCCAGGGCGGATCATCCTGATGAATGGCCATTTTAACGTCACACTCTTTGGCGGTGGGAATTACAGCCTGTAAGAAGTACTCCAGATTGCTCCACAAATCTTCTTCCGTAATCTTACTATAGTCGTCAAATACTTCCTTCAGGGTCTCTTTTGTATAGCTGGAGTCCCATCCGGGAAGGGATAATTCTCCGGTGAGAGGATCCATCTTTTCAATCTGTTCCGGATAATAGACAAGGGCATTGGAACCATCGGGCAGTTCTCTGTCCAGCTGTGTTCTGGTCCAGTCAAATACGGGCATAAAGTTATAGCAGATAACCTTGATGCCGGCTTTGCCAAGACGGCGGATATTTTCCTTATAATTTGCGATGTACTGATCTCTGGAGGGTTTGCCTAACTTAATATCTTCGTGTACAGGTACACTTTCGATCACTTCAAAGTTCAGGCCGGCAGCCTCTACCTTTGCTTTTAAATCCTGTATACTTTCCTCGCTCCAGACTTCTCCTACGGGGACGTCGTAGATTGCGGTTACGATTGTGCTCATATTAGGGATCTGACGAATCTTTTCTAAAGTTACGGCATCGTCGTCGCCATACCAGCGAAATGACATTTTCATATGCTGATTTCTCCTTTCATAATAGGGGTAGTATGTGATTAATCTTCGAATTTTAATACGATTTTCAGTACATCCTGGGGATGCTCTTTGATCATGGTCAAAGCGTCCATGATATCTTTGTAGTTATATGCCTTAGTCATTAAGTCTTCCGGATGCAGAGAGCCGTCTTCAAAGCCTGCGATGACTTCGTCGAAGCAGTTGTTGTTGAGACGGGAACCTACAATGGTAAGCTCCTTTTTTGTAATATCAGCCATAGTAATCTGAGACGGAGCATCCTTCAGACCGATACATACAATCCGTCCTGCCGGGCAGGCCAGCTGTACGCTCTGTTCAAATGAAGACGGAATGCACACGGTGTCTACAACAACTGGAATTCCTTCGCCGTCTGTGAATTTCAATAACCGGTCCTCCAGATTTTCCTCAGAGACCAGAACTACCTCGTCTGCTCCCATGGACAGGGCTTTGTCCAGGCGCTCCTTAACCAGATCGGTCATGATAACCTCAGCGCCGTTTCGTTTGGCAACCTGCATGGCCGCAATACCGATTGGGCCGGAACCCATGATAAGTACCTTATCACCTTTTGTGACCTGTGCACGGTTGTTAATTTCCACTCCTATAGTGAATGGTTCTACCAGGCCTAAGTAGGATTCATCAAAATCCTTATGGAATTTGTGGACGTTCTGCGCGGGAGCCGAGACGAATTCAGAGAATCCTCCGTCTCTGTGCACACCCATGACTTCCAAGTCACGGCAGACATTATGGCGTCCTATTCTGCAGGCATAGCAGTGTCCGCAGCTTACTACCGGATCCACAGCAACCTTATCGCCTACCTTTACATTCGTAACATCTGCTCCGATTTCTGTGACAATGCCTCCAAATTCGTGGCCGATGAGGCGTGGATAAGTGGCCAGAGAGTTTGTACCGTTATAGATTCCGATATCAGATCCACAGATGCCGCCGGATGTGATGCGTACAATAACATCGTCCGGATTCTGAATCGTTGGCTTTGGTACATCTACAATTTCAACTTTAAATGGCTCAATTACTTTAATTGCTTTCATTTTAAGATCTCCTTGTGAATGAAATAAGGTTTATGTACTGATGATCTCCCTGGCAGTTCCAGGACAGTCAGCACTTTGAATTTAGAAAGGAAACTAATATATTAATTCAAAAGCCTTATTTCGGGATGTTGTGCGAACAAAATTGAAATAAGGTGAAAATGGAATGGAAATGGTGTTTGAAGTAATATATTAGTTTGCCATACTGACACTATAGCAAATATCAAATCAAAGATCAATATTAAAAACTACTAACATATGAATGGCAAAAATGTATATATTTCACAAAGAGGTATGACGTCGTATAATATTCTTTCTTATCCCATAAGTATGGGACCTGATTTGTACTTCTTATTTGTATTGACGGAGCCTCAGGCATATGATACGCTTCCTATCAGAATAAACAACACGGAGACCGGAAAGGAGTGCGGCTATGCCAATTAAAATCGTAGAGAAAAGAGAGAAAGAGAATAACAGAGAATATGCATACCGTTTGCTGCGGCACAATATTATGACACTTCAGCTGCTGCCGGGGACTACACTGAATGAAGGAGAACTGACGGATCTGCTTAGCATTAGCAGAACCCCTATACATGAAGCCATCCTTATGCTGAAAGAGGAATCGCTGGTGGATGTATATCCCCAGAGCGGTTCCAGGGTATCTCTGATCCATATTGATATATTAAAGGAGGGGTATTTTCTGCGTTCCGTGATTGAACCTGAGATTATCCGTCAGCTTGCGGGAAATGTCCCGGGAGAGAAGATGGAGAGCCTGAAGTATAATCTGGACCGGCAAAAGGAGGCTCTTCGCGCAGAGGACAAGATAGATTCTTTTTTTAAACTGGATGATAAGTTCCACCATTTGATCTATTCAGCTGCGGGAAAGGATATCACCTGGTACGCGGTGAAGAAGGTAAGTTCTCATTATGACAGGGTGCGGTATCTGGACGCGATTATGAACCAGACGGATTTGGAAGGCATATTGATGGAACACAAAGATATCGCACATATTCTTCTGCTGGGGATGACTGCTGACTTTGATCTGAAGCATTTTTATGACAGGCATTTGGGAACCTACCGAAAACATTTTCAGGAGATTTTGGAAGAATATCCGGGGTATTTTCACATGTAAAAACTTACCAATGAAATAGTGCACAAAAATTTAATTGAAAATTTATAATATTTCAACATAATTAATGTTCCCTCTTGACGTATGACGTCTGATTTGATATAGTCGGGTTATGGAATGGATGAGATGTCATACGTGTTACCACCTGCCGGAGGGCTTTAGGTGATGACCAAAAGAAAAGGAGAAAAGGGGGAAAACATTTATGTTTTCAGGAGAAATGGTTACAGGGCCTTTGCTGATTGGAATCTTCATTCTTGCAATTGCCGTATTACTCGTATTAATTATTAAGTTTAAGCTGAATGCTTTTGTTGCCTTGCTGGTGACTGCTTTCGGTACCGGTGTATTAGTAAATATGCCATTGGCAGATGTGGCACAGACTGTTACGGATGGATTCGGGGGAACCCTGGGCGGCATCGGTATGGTTACCGGTCTTGGTGTTATGCTGGGTAAATTCATGTTTGAATCCGGCGGTATTGAGTCTATCTCTAACAAGATTTTGGGTGCATTCGGAGAGAAGAAATCTCCTATCGCAGTTGCATTATCCGGATTTATCACAGGTATTCCGGTATTCGGCGATGTTGTTTATATTATGTTTGCTCCTATGCTGCGTGTACTTTCTAAAAAGACAAAGATTTCAATGGTAAACTTTGCCTGTGCAATCTCTGTTGCAACTACCTGTACCTTTGCGCTTGTACTGCCAACAGCACCTCCTCTTGCGGTTGCTGAGGAGTTGGGAATTGAAATCGGTATCTTTTTCTTTTATGCTCTTATCTCAGCGTTTGTCGGTATGCTGGTGGGCGGAATTGTATACGGCTCTTTCCTGAACAAGCAGGATCATAAGAACAACCATTTTTATACTTTTGAGGATCTGGACCAGGAAGAGGCACAGATGGCAAAAGGTGACAGCAAAGATAAAATGGGAGCAGGGAAAGCATTGTCAATTCTGTTAGTTCCTATTGTCCTGATTCTGTTGGGAAGCTTTGTTCCCCTGGCAGTTGGCAAGGAAGCAGCAATTGTTCCATTTGTTACATTTATCGGCAATAAAAACTTTGCTATGATGGTAGGTGTTATCTACGCAGCAGTTATTTCCAGAAAATACATTAAGAAAACTGCAACTGATATTATGACGGAGGCTGCTGACCAGGTAGGGTTAATTCTGCTAATCACCGGTGCCGGCGGAGCTTTCGGCAAGGTCCTTCAGGCAACAGGTATTGCAGATTATGTGGCAGGAACTTTATCCAGCTTCAGTATTCCAATCTTAATCCTTTGCTTCCTGATTGCACAGATCATCCGTTGCGCACAGGGTTCCACAACTGTTGCACTTATGACAACTGCTGCAATTATGTCCAGCACAATTGCAACAAGCGGGGTGTCTCCGATTCTCTGTGCAATTGCAATCTGCGCAGGCGGAATTGGTCTTTCTCTGCCGAACGATTCCGGATTCTGGGCTATCAGCCGTTTCTTCCGTATATCGGTTACGGATACCATCCGCGGATGGAGTATCGGTGGATTTGTAGCGGGCGTGGCCATACTGATCTTCGTATCAATTCTTTCCTTATTCCAGGGATTCCTGCCTGGATTGATGATATAATAGAACAAGGCGATCGCATAGGAAATGCAAGAGGCTGTCATTCCATTATCCGGAGGCAGCCTCTGTTTGCATATAGAAAAAGGAGGTTTTACCAATGAGCAACATACAGCAAAAGAGTGCGCCCCAGCGTCTCTACTGGGCGCAGCTGGATGCCCTGAATATGGGATCCGGATGGGATGAGGAGGATATCACAAAACCCCAGATTCTCCTGGAAGATGTATATGGGGACAGCCATCCGGGGAGTACACATTTATCACAGCTGATGGAACAGGCAAAGTACGGTGTCTTTGAAAGGGGGGGATTTCCCGCGCAGTATCACACCACGGATATCTGTGACGGCTGCGCCCAGGGCCATGATGGAATGAATTATGTACTGGCATCCAGGGAAGCTATCTGTGATATGGTAGAGGTTCATGGATCTGTGTATCCCTGGGATGGAATGATCCTGGCGTCTTCCTGTGACAAGTCCATTCCCGCCCATTTGAAAGCGGCAGCCAGGCTGAATATTCCTACTATATTTATACCGGGAGGCAGTATGAGGCCGGGGCCGAATATGACAACTTCACTGGTGGCGGGGGATATTTCACTTCGCCAGAAACGGGAGGGGGAGATCTCCGATCAGGAAGTAAGGGACTACAAGCTTACGGGGTGTCCTTCCTGCGGAGCCTGTACATTTTTGGGCACCGCAAGTACTATGCAGTGTATGGCGGAGGCCCTTGGCATGGCATTGCCAGGATCTGCAGTGATGCCGGCTACTATGCGGGATATCCAGTCCTATGCCAGAAAGGCCGGCCGGGCGATTATGGGTCTGGTGGAAAAGGATATAAAGCCCGGAGATATTATGACAGAGGCAGCCTTTCGGAATGCAGTCATTATCCACAGTGCTATCGGAGGCTCCACTAACGCAACCCTTCATCTTCCGTCCATTGCACGTGAGATGAGTCTGGAACTCTCTCCGGACCTCTTTGACGAGATCAACCACAGGGTACCCCATCTGGGGAATATTACCCCCTCAGGGCAGCATCTCACTGAAGCTTTCTGGTTCGCCGGCGGCATACCAATGGTGCAGTGGTACCTGAAGGATATGCTGGATCTGGATGTTATGACCGTCACCGGAAAACCCCTGGGAGAGAATCTGGAAATGTTGGCGAAGGAAAATTTCTTTGAGAGAAACCTGGGTTATCTGTCTAATTACGGCCTCACCAGAGATGAGGTGATCTTTCCGGTGGAGAAGGCCGAGGAAAAAGGGTCTATCGCGATTTTAAAAGGTAATCTTGCGCCGGAGGGCTCTGTGGTCAAATATTCAGCCTGTGTAAAGGAACTGCGGATCCACAAGGGGACAGCCCGGGTTTACAACAGAGAAGAGGATGCTTACCAGGCTGTGGTTGACGGGAAAATCAATCCCGGGGATGTTGTAGTCATCCGATATGAAGGACCAAGAGGCACCGGGATGCCGGAGATGCTGATGACCACAGAGGCCATTGTATGCGACGAGCGGCTAAACGGAACGGTATCACTGGTGACCGACGGAAGATTTTCAGGGGCCACCAGGGGCGCCGCCATTGGCCATGTATCTCCGGAAGCTGCCTGCGGAGGCCCTTTGGCTTTCATCGAGACCGGAGACATCATCTCTTACAATATTCCGGAGCGAACCATTGATGTGGTGGGGATTAACGGAGAAGAGATGTCACCTGCAGAGGTAGGAAAAATATTAGATGAGCGCAGCAAGAGGGGAATTATTCCCAGCCCACGGCGCAGCGGACTGTTTGGCAGATATACAAGCTCGGCTCTTTCTGCTATGAAAGGTGCCGGCTACTAAAGGACCAACAGGAAGAATATTGCAGAAAAATGCCGGATTGCTGTGGATTTCAGAGGAATAACGTGTTAAAATAATCCAATGTACGACAGAGGCCGTACGTCGGACCGGAGTGCATACATATAGAAGTGCCTCTGGGCAGTAATGAAAATGGAATGGTAAATGAGGTATAAGGCATGTTAGAGTCACTGAACAATAACAAAAAGCTGCTGCCTGAACAGGTGTCAGAGCAGATTATCCGGCTGATCACCGACCGGCAGCTAAAAGCAGGCGATAAGCTTCCCAATGAATTCGATATGGCCCAGCAGCTGAGCGTTGGCAGAGGTACTATACGTGAGGCGATTAAAATCCTGGTATCGCGCAATATTGTAGAGATACGAAGAGGATGCGGTACCTTTGTATGTGATCATCCCGGTATGATAGACGATCCGCTGGGCTTCCGATTTATGAAAGATAAGGGAAAACTGGCTCTGGATCTATGCGAGGTACGCATGATCATTGAGCCTGAGATTGCTGCTCTGGCTGCAGAACGGGCAACGGAGGAAGAGATCGAGGAATTAGAAAAAGTAGCAAAAGAAGTAGAAGTATTATGTGAGCAGGAGCTGCAGCATATGGAAAAAGATATAGAATTTCACGGCCTAATTGCCAAGTGCAGCAAAAATACTGTGATGCCTAATATCATACCTGTGATACAGTCAGGAATTTCTATTTTTATCAATATTACAGAGTATTCTCTTACCCAGGAAACCATACGCACACACAGAATGATACTCAACGCAATTAAAAATCATGATCCTCAAGAGGCGAGAGCGGCCATGATTGAACATCTGGAGAGCAACCGGGAAAAGATAAAAACGATAATAGCATAAAAGGGGGACGTGTTCTTTCTAAAAAGAACACGTCCCATTTTCGATCCAAGGTGTCCCAAAATGGAATTGACCTGTCCCCTTTAGTAATATTAAACAAAAAAGAACAGTAAAAACCGACAAAAGAGATAAAATGGAAGAACTTCTTGACCCCCAAGTATAGAAGTGCTACTATAAAAACAGATACGACGTATGACGTCTGTAAAACCCAATTCCAAATCCATTGCAACCGAAAAGTGTAATATAGTTTGTCTGTAAAAGGAGAGTTAAAATGAAAATGAGAAGTCAGGAATTAAGGAAAGCAGCACCGGAGCTAGATCCTCTGCGTCTGGGAACCGGATGGAAATTGGAGGATTTATCAAAGCCTCAGATTATGATTGAGAGTACTTTTGGTGACAGTCACCCGGGAAGCGGTCATCTTCTGGAGTTAGTTGAAGAGGCGAGAGAAGGAGTGGCCGAAGCCGGAGGTTTCGGTGCCAGATATTTTACAACAGATATATGTGACGGTGAGGCTCAGGGGCACGACGGGATTAACTACTCCCTGGCTTCCCGCGATATGATTGCTAACATGATCGAAATCCATGCCAACGCCACTCCCTTTGACGGCGGCGTTTTCATTGCGAGCTGTGATAAAGGGATGCCGGCTCATCTGATGGGAGTGGGAAGAGTCAATATTCCATCTATTGTGGTGACCGGTGGGGTTATGGATGCAGGCCCTGATCTTCTGACACTGGAGCAGATTGGAAAATATAATGCAATGTGCGAGCGCGGTGAGATAACAGAAGAAAAACTTACCTATTATAAGCACCATGCCTGCCCTTCCTGCGGAGCCTGTTCCTTTATGGGGACTGCTTCCACCATGCAGATTATGGCAGAGGCTCTGGGACTTATGCTGCCCGGAAGCGCTCTCATGCCTGCGACAAGCCGGGATCTCAGAACAATGGCCAGGGAAGCAGGCAGACAGGCAGTCTGGCTGGCAGAGCATGATCTGACTCCAGATAAAATTGTTACTATGAAATCCTTTGAAAATGCAATCATGGTACATGCTGCTATCTCGGGTTCCACAAACTCTCTTCTTCATCTTCCAGCCATCGCAAGGGAGTTCGGAATCGAAATTGACGGTGACACCTTTGACCGACTGCACAGAGGTGCACATTATTTATTAAATATCCGCCCTGCAGGAGAATGGCCTGCCCAGTACTTCTATTACGCTGGCGGTGTTCCTACCATTATGGAAGAGATTAAGGATATGCTCCACCTGGATGTTATGACTGTCACAGGCAAAACACTGGGTGAAAATCTGGAAGATCTTAAAAAGAACGGATTCTATGATAAATGCGATGAGTATCTGGCGGCAGCAGGACTGAAACGGGAGGATGTGATCCGTCCCTTTGATAAGCCTTTCGGAACAGACGGAAGTATTGCGATTCTCTACGGAAATCTCTGTCCCGACGGTGCTGTTGTAAAGCACACCGTAGTTCCAAAGGAAATGTTCCGTGCCACTTTAAACGCCCGTCCCTTTGACTGTGAAGAAGACGCCATCCACGCGGTACTTACACATGACATTAAACCAGGGGATGCTGTATTTATCCGCTATGAGGGACCAAAAGGGAGCGGGATGCCGGAAATGTTCTATACCACTGAGGCCATTGCATCGGACGCAGAGTTGGGGGCCTCTATTGCACTGCTCACAGACGGAAGATTTTCAGGCGCATCCAAGGGACCTGCCATCGGTCATATTTCACCGGAAGCGGCAGATGGAGGCCCTATCGCTCTGGTAGAAGAGGGGGATATCATTGAAGTAAATATTCCGGAACGTATCCTTCAGATCGTAGGGATTGCAGGGGAGAGAAAAACACCGGAGGAGATCGATGCTGCGTTAAAAGAGCGAAAAAGTAAGTGGTCTCCCAAACCTTCCAAGTATAAAAAGGGCGTATTAAAAATCTTTTCAGAAAGGGCCGTTTCTCCAATGAAGGGCGGATATATGGAGTAGATACTATGAACGTATTCGATATCAGCGGAAAAAAAGCCATTGTTACCGGAGGTACCAGAGGCCTCGGATACAAAATGGCTGAAGGTTATCTTGAGGCTGGCTGTGAAGTGGCAATTGTGGGAACCTCAGACAGCGTTTATAACACTGCACAGGAATTCAGGGACAGAGGATTCTTATGCCACGGAGTAAAAGGAAATCTGGGCGAACGCCGGGAGGTATACAGAGTGTTTCAGGAATGCGTTGAGCTTCTTGGGGGAGATCTGGATATTCTTCTGACAGCACACGGCATTCAGAGGCGCCACAGCGCGGAAGAATTTCCTGTGGAAGAATGGGATGAAGTGATAAGTGTAAATCTCACATCCATCTTTATCCTTTGCCAGGAGGCAGGCAGGATAATGCTGAAAAAGGGTTATGGAAAAATTATAACTATTGCTTCAATGAACTCCTATTTCGGCGGACAGACGATTCCGGCTTACGCAGCTGCAAAAGGGGGAATCGCACAGCTTACGAAGGCACTTACCAATGACTGGGTGGGCAGAGGGGTAAATGTCAATGCCATTGCTCCGGGTTATATGGCTACAGAGATGAATAAAGCCCTTCTTGATCCGGCGAATCCAAGATATGCTTCCATTTCAGAGAGAATCCCGGCACATAGGTGGGGAACTGGGGAGGACATGAAGGGTACTGCTATTTTCCTGGCTTCTCATGCCAGTGATTATGTGAGCGGGGCGATTATACCTGTGGATGGAGGGTATTTGGGGAAATAGAGATTGCAGAGTGGCAGGGATGGGATTGCTTTTGCCTTTATATGGGAAAGTACAATCCTACCCACCATCCGTTTCCCATATATCTGAACTTTAGATATAAATTAACTATTCTTCAATATCACCCTCTCCACCACAGCTGCCACTCGTTCACACCTGTCGCAGCATTTTTCGAGGCAGTCATACAGGGAAGTCCATGTGAAGGTTTCTGTGGAAGAGGAGGGGCTGACGTATAACCTGTGCATGGCTTCCATATACAGCCGGTCGCCGTTTTCTTCCAGGCGGTTGATTTCGATTATTTTACTTCCTATAACTTTTGATTTGTGAAATACAGAGAATTCTTCCATCATATCCAGCAGAGCTTCACAGCAACTGCATATAAGATCCGCAAACGAAGCGGCATCTTCTCTTAGTCCAGTGATATGGAACATATACAGGCGGAGCATTACATCCTCAATGCAGTCGGTGACATCGTCTATGGTCTCGGACAGTTCCATGATATCCTCTCTGTCAATGGGGGGCAGAAATTCCCGGTGGAGATGCTTCATCATAGTGTGCTTGGCCAAATCGGCGGTATGTTCGATTTGATGCATGGCTTCCATCTGCCGTGGTAAATGTTCCGGATTAAAATTGTCAAAGCATTTCTGAAGCAGAGCAGCAGCTTTGCAGGCATATGTAACATTCTCTATAAACATATTATAATAATTGTTTTCTTTTCTCGACGGCATGGTCATTTCTCCTTTAAAAAATATACATGAATATTTTAGCAATGATAAATCCAATCAGTCCGTAGCCCGGAAAGGTGAGGATCCAGGTCAATATCATCTCTTTTACTATATTCCAGTTCACTGCAGACAGTCGTTTGGCTGCCCCTACCCCCATGATAGCAGTGGTTTTTGTGTGGGTAGTGGATACGGGGATGCCGGTAAGTGAGGAGAGCAGAAGACAGGCAGCACCTGCCAAATCTGCGGCAAATCCCTGATAGGTTTCCAACCGGACCATATCCATCCCTACAGCCTTTATAATACGGTATCCCCCGATGGAAGTGCCTATAGCCATCACCAGGCTGCACAGAATCATGAGCCACAGAGGAATCTGAAAAGCGGTTACAGTATCCTGTCCCTTTGCAAGGAAAATCCCCAGCATGAATACGCCCATAAACTTCTGTCCGTCCTGGGCACCGTGCATAAAGGCCATTGCTGCACCTCCTGCAATCTGGGCCTTACGGAAGAAGGGGGTGGTGCGTTCCCTGTCCTGATTCCTGCAGACTGCCGCTACCATCCTTGCGCTGATCCATCCGGAAAGAAACCCCAGCAATGTAGAAAGCAAAAGTCCGTATAAAACCTTTACCCATTCTGCAGGGTTAATTCCCTGCAGCCCACCGTGGAGTGCGATGGCAGAGCCTGACAGGCCGGCAATGAGGGCATGGCTCTCACTGGTGGGAATCCCGAACCTCCAGGCGGCCGTGGCCCAGGTGACAATGGCAACCAGAGCAGCGCAAAGGGCTGTAAGGGCCTCCTGTGTATTTCCGCCGAAATCTGTCATATGATAGATGGTGGATGCCACACTTGCGTTCACTGCAGTCATGGCAAATACACCCAGAAAGTTACATACGGCTGCCATAAGAATAGCATTTTTGGGGCCCATGGATCTGGTGGATACACAGGTGGCTATGGCATTGGGGGCATCGGTCCATCCGTTTACTAAAACAACAGCAAGTGTAAGCAGAACAGTAATGACCAGCGCGGGACTTTCTGCAAGAAAGCTAAAAAACTCACTCAGTGATATAGTCACAAATATTCCTCCCTTGATCTTGTTCTTTTGTGGTACGTTTTTTAACATATCATAAATTTTTAATTCTGCTTAGTCTTATTTCGGTATTTTAACAGCATCTTAATGGGGAGGAAGCAAGAAAAAGAGATTGCGCCTCAGACAAAAGTCATAGGTGCAATCTCTCCAGGATAGACAGGGACAGCGGCTATTTCTGTACCAGATGAACGGCAAATCCGCCGATTTCCCCGTTCAGGTATATGGCAGTCATGCGGTCCCTCTTATATTTGGCGGAATCCATATTAAAAGTAAATCCCTGGGACTCCAGATAATGCATAGCACGAGCTACAGAATTGGTCCCAATGGCAATGTGGCCGTTAGCGCCCAGATAAGGGCTTTTCATAGCCTCCACAGCGCTGCCCGCGAAAACAGAACTGTTGCCTGTCTTTTTGGCAAAACCAAATAACTTTTCAAAAGAAGATGCCGTGTGATCAGCCTCTTCCTCATTCTGACAGTTGATGCCTACATGCTTTAATTCAAAGCCCAGCATAGTTTCTACCGCTTCCCGGGTCAGACGGCGGATAGCGTCAAAGTCTCCGGCGTCAATGAGATCCCCTTTTACCATCCAGCTTCCGCCGCATGCCAGAATTTTGGGAAAGGCCAGATAGCTGTTCAGATTCTGTGCGCTGATGCCGCCCGTTGGCATGAACATCATATTTGTGTAAGGAGCAGACATAGCTTTAATCATACTTAATCCGCCGCATGCCTCAGCGGGGAAGAATTTTACTACATCAAGGCCAAGGGAGAGGGCCTGTTCCACGTCGCTGGGGGAGGAAGTACCTGGGGTGATGGGAACCCCTTTCTCCTTACAGTGTCTGACAATATCGGGATTCAGGCCGGGGCTTACAATAAAACGGGCGCCTGCAGCTACTGCACGGTCCACCTGCTCAGCAGTCAGTACGGTGCCTGCGCCGATCAGCATATCCGGGAAAGCCTTCGACATAATCCGTATAGACTCTTCGGCAGCATCGGTGCGGAAGGTAACTTCGGCACAGGGAAGGCCTCCTTCGCAGAGGGCTTTTGCCAGAGGAAGGGCGTCTTTTGCGTCTTTCAGAACCACTACAGGAACAATACCAATTTTTTGAATTTGTTCTAATACTTTGTGCATTTTCTTACTCTCCTTTGTTTCATAATATAAAACTAAGTTCCACGATATAATATTTATAGTAGAATTATACTACACAAGGGAGGAATGTCAAGCGGGTGGGAGAAATATTTACTTTCTAATCATAACGTGTTACAATATGTTTCAATCTAAGGAAATACACAAAGCAGCATAGATAAACTGCAAAATCAGGAGATAACATATGGCAGAAGAAAAGAACCCCATCCAGGTAGCGGACCGGCTGTTTCTGGTGATGGAGACATTGGCAGAGACAGGGCCGGCTGGGCTGATTGACTTAAGCAACAGGCTGAACCTTCATAAAAGTACGGTTCACAGGCTCTTAAACTCACTGATCTATATGGGATACGCACGGCAGGATCAGGAGACGGGAAAATACAGTCTTACCTTTAAGATTCTGGAAATATCCAATAAAGTTCTGAACAAGGTAGATGTGCTGGAAATAGCCCGCCCACATCTTAAGAGGCTGATGCAGCAGACCGGTGAGACCGTACATTTTGTCCAGATAGACGGGACAGAGGCGGTGTACATTGATAAAGTAGAATCTCACCAGAATTCTGTGCGGATGGTGTCAAAGGTGGGCAGCCGTATCCCTCTCTACTGTTCCGGCGTAGGGAAGGCTTTGCTGGCAACCATGAAGCCGGAGGCTGTAAAAAAGTTGTGGGAAGCCAGTGATATTCACAGGCTCACTCCTCATACCATTATAGATTACAGCAGATTTCTGAAGGATCTGGAAGAGATAAGAAAAAAGGGCTATGCCCTGGATAATGAGGAAAATGAGGAAGGAGTGCGCTGCATTGCTGCCTGTCTTACTGATTTTAAAGGTAAGGCAAAGTATGCTTTTAGTATCTCTGCCCCGGTGAACCGTATGACCGATGAGAGAATTACAGAGCTTTCCGGTTATGTGCTGGAGATGAAACAGCAGATGACTCAGGAAATGTCATAGAGAAAGAGGGCGTTAGTATGACAGAAGAACTGCCGCTGAAAAAACAAATTGTTTCTATACCGAATCTGATGGGGTATTTCAGGATACTGCTTATCCCTGTCATTGTCTGGAGATATCTGACTGCAGATTCTATAGAAGATTACCGCATAGCCGCGGTGATTATAGGAATCTCAGGAATTACTGACTTTTTAGATGGATTTGTGGCAAGAAAGTTTCATATGGTAACCAAATTGGGAAAGGCAGTGGATCCCATTGCGGACAAGTTAACACAGGGAGCCATTGTTCTTTCTCTGTCCTTCCGGTTTCCCCTGATGGCGGCACTTGCAGTCCTCTTTGTAATAAAAGAGGGATTTATGGGGATTATGGGAATTCTGATGTTAAGAAAAGGCAGGATGCTTAACGGGGCTATGTGGTTCGGAAAGGTTTGCACAGCCGTGCTGTATCTGGTTATGTTTCTGCTGATACTGATCCCCAATATTCCGATGACCGGGGCAAATATCCTTATCGGAATCAGCGGTGCGCTGATGCTGCTGTCGTTTCTTCTTTATATTCCCGTATTTAGTAAGATGAACAGGGAAGGCGGGAGTCAGAAGTGAGAAAGAAATTAAAAATACTGCTGCTCCTTTTGCTGGCTGTACTGCTGTATGAGATTGTAGGAGCTTGTATTCCATTTATACATACAAAAAAAGTAAAGAAGACGTATTCGGAAAAATTGAATACAGAGTCCTTTGGGCAGAGATCCGCAGGCAGTGACTGGGCGCAGATTGCGGAGACAAATGAAGAGGCCCTGGATGTGCGCCTGGCTATGTTTGAAGAGGCAAAAGAAAGCATTGTGATCTCTACCTTTGATATCCGTCCGGGAAAAAGCACATCGGATATCTTTGCTTCTCTGTTGGCGGCGGCGGATCGGGGGGTAAGAGTGCAGGTCATTGTGGACGGTCTGTACGGAATGCTTCATATGGATGGACAGGGTATTTTTCAGGCTGCAGGGAGCCACCCAAATCTGGAGATCAGGTACTATAATAAGCCTAATCTTTTGAAACCGTGGACAATCAATGGAAGAATGCATGACAAATATGTGCTGATTGACAACAAGCTGCTCCTTATGGGCGGCAGAAATATGTTCGATTATTTTATAGGAAATTATCCTCAAAAGAACAAGGGATATGACAGAGAAGTTCTTTTGTATCACCAGGAGGAAGAGGGGGAGACCTCCTCAGAAAACGTAATTCTGGAAGTGAGAGAGTATTTTCAGAAGATTTGGAATCAGGAATGCACAAGACCGGTATTTGAGGGGAAGTCCCGGGAAGATCGGAAGACAGCTGAAGAATTAGAAAAGCTTTCTCTTCGATATGAAAAACTGTCTGGTACACGGGGGACCGGGACAGATATTGACTGGACAAAAGAACTTGTGCCTGTGAAAAAAGCTACGTTTGTGGCAAACCCAACCAATATAGGGCCAAAGGAACCATGGGTATGGTATACCATGCAGCAGCTGATGCTGGAAGCTGACAGCAGGGTAGTTATTCAGACGCCTTATGCAGTATTTTCTCAGGATATGTATGAGGGAATGGAACAGCTTGCAAAAACTGTGGGAAATGCAGACATGCTCATCAATTCCACCGCAGTCGGCGATAATTTTATGGCCTCTTCGGACTATACTCATAACAAGGGAAAGGTCCTGGAAACGGGGGTAAGGGTGCATGAGTATTTTGGGGAGCACTCATGCCACGGCAAATCCATACTTATAGACGGCGATCTTTCTGTGGTAGGATCCTATAACTTTGATATGAGAAGTACTTATGTAGATACCGAGACCATGCTGGTGATCTGCGGAGAAGAGTTCAATTCTCTGCTGGAGGAAAAGATGGATAAGCTGCAGGCGGAGTCACTGGAGGTTACCGGACCGGACACATATGCTGAGAAAGACGGTGTCAGCCAAAAAGAACTCTCCCCGGGAAAGGCCCGTTTGTTCTGGATTACTTCCAAGCTGATTCAGCTGGTGCGCTATCTGGCCTGAGAAAATATGAAGATAACAGACAAAATGCTGTCCGCAGCCGATTCACTGGCTTGGACAGCATTTTTTATTACTCAGGAATAGGGATATACTTTCTTATCCCTGATTGTACTTTTTCACTGCATCAGCCAGAGCCACTACGTTTTCAGGGGGAACCCCGGGAACAATATTGTGGATGGTGTTAAATACAAATCCGCCCCCTTTTCCAAAGATTCGGCAGCACTCAAGGGCTTCGTCAAACACCTGCTGATAGGTGCCCATGGGGAGGGTTTTCTGCGTGTTGATGCCTCCGCCCCAGTATACGATTCGGTCTCCGTAGAGTTTTTTAATTTCTTTCCGGTCCATGTTCTCAGCGGTCCACTGCACAGGGTTCAGACAGTCAAAGCCTGCGTCGATGAGCTCTGGGATCAGATCCTTAATGCTTCCGCAGCAGTGCTTAAAGGTCTTCCAGGAAGTATGTTCGTGGATCCAGCAGTTGATCTTTTGATAATAGGGCTTATACATGTCATTAAAGGTTTTATTGCTGCAGAAAGGCCCCTTCTGAGTACCGAAGTCAGTGCCGCAGATATAGGCAACCTGGATGGTTTCTCCCAGAGCTTCATGCATTTTTTCCAGATTTTCAATCGCGCAGCGTGCCTGATACTCAAAGATTTCATGCAGAACCTCTGGTCTAGATGCAATGGATACGTACCACTCTGTAATGTCCCGGATTCCTTTTGGTTCCCTGAGCATAGGTCCAGGGACCAGGGCAATATCACCGAAAGCAGTGCCCCCAAGATTGCCCATAATTACGTCGGAAGAGGCTTCGTATCTGGAACGCTGGAGGGCCAGCCAGTCCAGATCCTCCTGTAAAACGGGACCGAATTCTTCCAGATTGTCTTCCAGACGGTAATCGTCCTCATCAAACGCAGGGGTACGCTCTGTATTGTCAAAGAAAACTCCTGTTCTGGGCATACGCCCGGCTGCTTCGTAACGGGTATCCCCCCAGGCATATATGAGGGTATCTCCTTTTGTATCCGTAGTCGTGACAAAATCCTTGGGTACAAGGACATCCTGTCCCCAGGGGGTTCTCCACTCCTTATAGTCGTCCTTTACCGGGAATCCCAGCATACTGCCGGCCCCCCAGCATGGCTGTGTCTGAATTCCCAGGGCTTCTCTGATATCCTCGTCCAGAATTCCCAGCATCTGCACCGGCTCCAGTATCTTAATGGGGCGTTTCTCCAGTCCGAGATACGCCCGGACCTGCTCCAGAACAATACAGTGAATCCCAGTGGTAGGCATTCCGCCGATATCAAGGAGGAGCGGGCCTTCCTCGTGGTTTACTGCCAGCTTTAATTTTTCCTTTCCCGTCATAGTACTTGCCTCTCTCTTTCATTCATTTTTATCTGTGTTTTAGTGAAAACACAATGCTATGTATTTCATGAATCGTTTCATAAAGCCATGATAGTATACCCCTCTTGTTTTGTCAAGCATTTTTTCCAGGGAGATTCGTGCATCTTGTGATCATACTTGAAGCTTTCGAGGGCATCTTATCTGTGGGGGGCATTTTCCGGAAAAGCAAAAGAAAGAGAGGACAGGGCAGATTCCTTGGAAATCTTTCCTGTCCTCTCTTTCTGAGGCCGTATCACATCTCTATTCTTTTGGTTCTTTTCCTCTGCCTTTGCTATTTTCTCTGGGCAGTTCATCAATTAATTTTTCAATCAACTGCTTTTTCACGTAGACATCAAAGCTGAGAAGACTGATAAAGGAAAACAGCTGAAGAAATGGCTGCTCATCCTCAGGGCACTGAGAAAAGGATTCCTTAGCCAGGTTAAACCTGCGGGTAATATCCTTCTTCAGGGGCACAATCTGATCCATCTCCAGTTTTACGATCTCATTGTAGATGGCAGTCAGGTCAAAGTCTTCGTCTGTATCAAAATATTTGCCGGTAATAGGCTGGAGCAGTGTCTGAATATCGTTGATCGAGAGAATATTTTTAAAGTAATAGATAAAAATCAAAAGAAACATGTGCTCCTTGGAGTACTTTTTCTTTACCGGGGGAGGAAGCAGGTTATTTTTGGCATAATTATTAATCATAGTCTTGGTAAGAATCTTATCCTCAGGATAGCGCTTGGAGGATTGGAGATTCTTTTCCATGAATGTAGTTACCTGATCCATATATAGATCAATGCCGGGGATATCTTCCGGTTTAATATAGTCAATCCGGGAGATACTGGCCAGTATGCTGTTTAACATATCTTCTGTATTAATTGTCATTTCTTCACCTCTGCTCTCTATTATATAGTTTTCAATACTATTTGTAAATAATTGATTTGTTTAAATTTATGCAGTTGAAATTCAAAATGATAAATGGTAGTATCAGTGCATGAAGCGATATATGGAGGTAGATAAGATGAAGGAGCAGTATGAATTCCTAAAAAAAGTGGGGAATATCCAACAGACAGCGGCAGTGCGAAAGATAGAATTTCAGGAGGGCAGAGCCAGAGGAATGCAGGGATATGACATTAAGAACGGCCCCCTCCGATTTCAGGTAATGGGAGATAAGTGCCTGGATATCAGCGAATTATCCTATAAGGGGATGAACCTTTCGTTCCTTGCAAAACAGGGTCTTATAGGAAGAATGGACTACGATACCCACGGGGAAGAGGGAACATCAAATATTATGGGAGGCCTTTTGTTTACCTGCGGGCTGGAGAATACCTGTCTTGCCTGCAGAGAGGGGGAGGCCTATTATCCCATGCACGGAAGAGTCCGCTCAGCCCCCGGAGAACAGCTGTGCGCAAGCGCCGGGTGGGAAGAGGGAAAGTACCGCATAGCCGTAAGCGGACAGATGCGGGAAGGAAAGCTCTTCGGCAATCATATGTGTCTCAGCCGGAGAATTGAAACCGTATATGGAGAGAGAAAGATTTTGCTTACCGACGAGATTGAGAATCTTGCATATCGGGAGGAACCTATGATGGTTTTGTATCACTTTAACATGGGCTATCCGCTTCTGGATGAGGGGGCCAGAGTGATACTGCCCACGAAAAAGGTAATCCCAAGAGATGAGGCTGCCATGAAAAACCGGGAACTCTGGGATCAGATGGAGGCCCCTGCAGATAATGAGCCGGAGCGGGTGTATCTGCACGAATTAGCCGGGGACAGGGAGGGCAATACCTTTGCTTGTCTTATAAATGAAAGGCTGCAGCTGGGCTTAAGGATCCGGTTTTCGAAGAAGTATCTTCCCCATTTTGTACAGTGGAAATCCCTTGCTTCAGGGGACTATGTGATGGGACTGGAACCAACCAATTCCGGGGTATATGGAAGGTCCCGGGAGGAAGAGAACCTACATACCATGCAGCCCTTTGAAAAAGAGAAGATTCAGTTTTCCATAGAGATACTTGAGGGGGAGGAAGAACTGAAAGCCGCTTCGGATGAAGCACAATTGCTTCTTCAGAGGTAAGCCAAATACAGAGGAAACAGGGCAGTTATTGTGCAGATTTGCCAATAACTGCCCTTTGTTTTTGAAATAAACAAACAAAGTTGTAAAAATAGCTTGTCAGATAAAATAATCAGTGCTATATTTATAATTAATCATGAAACGTTTCATGAAAAACAAATTATGATTGCATAGGGAAAGGAGAAACAACATGAAAAAGTTAGCAGCAGTTTTAGCAGCATCTGTGCTGTGCCTGTCTATGTTTGCAGGATGCGGGGATACCAAAGAGGAGGCAAGTACATCGGCCTCAGACGCGAAGGAGGCGGACAGCGAATCCTCAGGGGAGAAAAGTGAAGGGGGGATGGTTGGCGTATCCATGCCTACGCAGTCTCTGCAGCGTTGGAACCAGGATGGAGAGAATCTGAACAAATTTCTAACGGAAATGGGATATGAGGTAGATCTTCAGTATGCGGACAACGAAGTACAGCAGCAGGTTTCCCAGATTGAGAATATGATTACAAAAGGTGCGAAGGTGCTCATAATTGCGCCGGTAGACGGCAGCGCTCTCTCGGCAGTATTGGCAGAGGCACATGATGCGGGCATTAAAGTAATTGCCCATGACCGTTTTATTACAGAGACAGAAGATGTGGACTGCGTGGGAACTTTTGACAACAATAAGGTCGGCGCTCTTCAGGGACAGTACATCGCAGACGCCTTGGATTTGGAGCATGCAGATGGCCCGTTTAATCTGGAAATTGTTGCAGGTTCTCTGGATGACGACAATGCCTCCTACTTTTTGGGCGGAGCTATGGAGATTCTTCAGCCATACATCGACAGAGGCAAGCTGGTTGTAAGATCCGGGCAGACCACGAGAGAACAGTGCGCAACGGACGCATGGCAGACCGATGTAGCCCAGGCCAGAATGGATAATATTCTGACTGCATATTACACAACAGAGAAACTAGATGCGGTGCTCTGTTCCAATGACTCTACTGCACTGGGTGCTGAATCTGCATTAAAATCGGCCGGATATGGCTCAGGGGATCTTCCATTCCCTGTGATTACCGGACAGGATTGTGACACAGCAAATGTGAAGGCTATCATTGCCGGAGAACAGTCTATGTCTGTTTTCAAGGATACAAGAGCACTGGCCAAGCAGGTAGCGTCTATGGCCCAGGCGTTTATGAACGGGGAAGAGCCTGAGTACAACGATACTACTACCTATAATAACGGGGCAAAAGTAGTTCCTGCCTATGCCCTGGAGCCGATTGTAGTAACAAAGGATAATTATCAGGAAAAACTGGTCGATTCCGGTTATTATACAGAAGCTGAATTAAAGTAAGCATAGAGAAGGGCGGTGCAGAGAAGTACCGCCCTTCCATATACAGGAGAACACGGGAGGCAGGCATGACAAAGGTATTATTGGAAATTCAGAATATAGTAAAGGAATTTCCGGGTGTCCGTGCGCTTGATAATGTAAATATCAAAGTCCGGGAAAAAACCATCCATGCACTTGTGGGCGAGAACGGGGCAGGAAAATCCACACTTATGAAGGTTCTGAGCGGTGTACATCCCCACGGCACATATGAGGGAAAGATTATATGGGACGGGGGTGAATGCCGGTTCAGAGACATCCGGGAAAGCGAAAAAAAGGGGATTGTAATTATCCATCAGGAGCTGGCACTGATTCCACAGCTTTCCATTATGGAAAACCTTTTTCTGGGAAATGAACAGCAGAAAAAAGGGGTGATTGACTGGGAAAAATGCCGCTTTGAGGCTATACGTCTGATGGAATTGGTGGGGCTGAAGGAAAAACCGGAGACCCTGATCAATCAGATTGGTGTGGGGAAACAGCAGCTGGTAGAGATCGCCAAGGCTCTGGCGAAAAAAGTTCGGCTGCTCATACTGGATGAGCCTACCGCAGCCCTTAACGAGGAAGAAAGTGAACGTCTGCTGAATCTTATCCTCCGCCTGAGAGACGATCACGGCATGACCGGCATTATTATTTCTCATAAGCTGGCGGAGGTGACAAAGGTTGCAGATGATATTACCGTGCTCAGAGACGGGAGCACCGTGGAAACGCTCTTTGCGGCTTCGGACCTCATCACGGAAGAGAGGATTATTCAGGGAATGGTGGGACGGGAGCTGACGAACCTGTATCCGTCAAGAGACTCCGAAATTGGAGAAGTTCGGTTTGAGATTAGGGATTGGGTGGTATACTCCGAGGAATATAAAGACAAGATCATGATTGACCATATAAATATGAAGATAAAACGGGGCGAGGTGGTGGGCATCGCTGGTCTTATGGGCGCCGGCAGGACAGAATTCGCCATGAGCGTGTTCGGCAGAAGCTTTGGCTCCAGAGTACAGGGAATCGTAGTAAAGGATGGAACAGAAATTAATGTAAGCACAGTCTCTTCTGCCATAGAGAATGGGATTGCCTACCTGACAGAAGACAGAAAGGCTCTGGGTCTGCTGCTTCAGGAGAGCATCAAGGGGAATATATCCCTGCCAAGCCTGCACAAGCTGGCCCGCAAAGGGGTGGTAAATCAAAATGAAGAAATCAAGGTGGCTGAAGAATATATAGAAAGACTGGGAATCAAGGCACCCGGGATCTTCCAGACAACCAATAACCTCTCCGGAGGAAACCAGCAGAAGGTACTTTTGGCCAGATGGATTTACGCAGATCCGGATCTTTTGATTCTGGACGAACCGACCAGAGGCATCGATGTGGGGGCAAAATACGAGATCTATCACATTATAAATGAGCTTGCGGCACAGGGAAAGTGTATTCTGGTCATTTCCTCAGAGCTGCCGGAAGTTCTGGGAACCAGCGACAGAATCTATGTTATGAATGAGGGCAGGATAGCCGGTGAATTTACCAGGGAAGAGGCAACCCAGGAAAAGATTATGAAATCAATTTTACAGAGCAACAGGAGGAACTGAGATGAATCAGGGAAGAAAATTTCATTTGGATTTTAAAAAATATGGGATGGTGATTGCCCTGGTAGTAATTACCGCACTGTTTCAATGGCTGACAGAAGGGGTGCTTCTGGCACCTATGAATATATCAAAATTACTTATGCAGAATGGATACATATTAATCCTGGCAATTGGCATGCTGCCCATTATTCTTACCGGAGACATTGATCTGTCTGTGGGATCTGTGGTTGCCCTGGTAGGGGCTGTGACCAGCAAGCTCCTGGTGGGAGAGGCAAGGATGCCGGTGGCTTTGGGAATTGCCATCGGACTTTTAGTGGGAATTCTTATCGGGATATGGCATGGATTCTGGATCGCCTATGTAAAGGTACCTGCTTTTATCGCCACGCTGGCAGGCATGCTGTTTTTCAGAGGTCTTACCCTGGTAATCACACAGGGAAAAACTATTGGTCCCTATCCCGACGCATATCAGTACATTGCACAGGCTTATCTTCCCGATGTGGGAGGCGCTTCGCAGATACACCTGACTACCATTCTGATCGGGGCTGCACTGATTGTTGTTTTCCTGATCACGCAGCTGCAGAAGAGAAGGCGGGAGATATCCTATGGATTTGCGGTATCAGGCAGCGGGGTATATACCCTGAAGCTTGTAGTTATGGCAGGATTGATTGCCTTTGCCACCTATTGGTTTACCAGATTCAAGGGTGCACCTGTGATTCTGCTGATTCTTGGGCTACTTACTTTTGTCTATTCTTTTGTAACAGAGAAGACCGTTCTGGGGCGGCATATCTATGCCCTGGGAGGAAATGAGAGGGCCACAGCCCTGTCCGGAATCAAAACAAAACGGGTGAAATTTATGACCTTTGTAAATATGGGACTTCTTGCAGCCTTTGCAGGCATTGTATACTCTGCCAGAATCAACTGTGCCAATCCCACCGCCGGCGACGGATTTGAGCTGGATGCCATTGCTGCCTGCTATATCGGCGGCGCTTCCGCTTCCGGAGGGGTGGGGAGAATCAGCGGCGCTATTGTGGGCGGTCTGGTTATGGGTGTCCTGAATAACGGAATGTCCATCATCGGTGTGGGGACAGATTGGCAGAAGTCCATCAAGGGGCTGGTTCTCTTGGCAGCCGTGGTCTTTGATATTGTAAATCAGACCAAGAAAAAATAGCAAACCTTGCAGGCGGTGAACCTGATGTGATAAGATGTAACTGTTCACAGTACGGTCTGAAAGGCATGCTGTGAACGGCACATTTCATCACCCAATCAGGATGATACAGTGTTTATAATCACTGTGTTTAGAAATAAAAGCAGCAAAAAAGAGTAAGGAGTACAGATATGGCCACGATTAAGGAAGTTGCAAAGCTTGCAAATGTATCTTTGGGGACGGTATCCAATGTATTGAATGGAAAGACCCAGAACGAAGAGCTGATTCAGAGGGTGGAAGCAGCAATGGAACAGCTTTCCTACCGTCCGGATGCCAATGCCAGAAGCTTGAAAAATACACGGAGCGGTGTCATAGGAGTGATCTTGCCGGATATTCTGCAAGCGGATCTGGCAGACTTTTTACTCGAGCTGGAACGCCTTCTGAGAGAAAAAGGATATCACATCCTGGTAAAGTTCAGCAGAAATAACCGTCTGATTGAGAAGCAGTGCATTGAGGCTTTTCTGGAACAATGTGTGGACGGGATTATCCTGTACTCTGTGCAGCGCAGAAAGCCGGTAACTCTTCTTGAAAAGTCAAAGGTACCCGCAGTGATTATCAGCCGAAGCGAGACGGAACAGTTTGCCGGGGATAAGATAATCATTGATTACAGCCGGGCGTTTACACAGGCTATGGAAGAGTGTGCGGCCAGCCATTGGAAGCGGGTAGGTCTGATCCTGGAAAAGGATCTTCTCCAGGAAGAGGATCTGTCGGGAATTTACCACCGCTTTTATCCGGAAAACGACTTCATCAAAGTCGTAGATGGGAGCCAGGAGCGGGGGTTCCAGGCATTTTTCCAATTGTATACCGCAGATCCGCATCTGGACTGCATAATCGCCGGAAGCGCTACCATAGCAAACGGCGTAAAGCGGGCCATAGATATACTGGAGGTACCCGGGATTCCTGTGATTGTAATGAAAGAGAGCAGCTGGATGGAAGATGCCGGTTACTTTGCCGCCCAGCTTACGGTATCTCCAAAAGTTATGGCACAGAAGACGGCGGAGCGTCTTCTGGAGGCTGTGAGAAGGCCTCATCTGCATGAGAATATGACTACATTTCTCCATGCAGACTATGATAAGATAGAGCCTGCTACCGCAGGAATCAAAAAGGCAGAGCATGATCTGAGATTTGCTATGTATGACTGCTCCTCCTCCAGAAGTCTGCAGATGCTGTCCAGGATTTACGAGAAAGAGAGCGGCAGAAAAATTATCTTTGATCTCTATTCCTACGGGGAGTTAGAGGAGCTCCTCTATCAGAAGTCCGGGGAAAAGGACAGCTATTACGACGGGTTTATGATGGATATTACCTGGCTGGAAGGTCTCATAGAGAGCGGAGGCGTAAAAAATCTGGATGCGCTCTGGAAAGACCACAGAGGCTATTTCGAGGGGGTTATCGATGGGGTGGTAAAGGAGTACGGTATGTATGTGGAATCTCTCTATGCAATTCCATTCATGTCCGGCGCCCTCCTGTTGTTTTACCAGAAGGATTTGTTTGAAAACCGTGCCCTGCAGATGCGGTTTAAAAGAAAATATAAGGAAGATCTTCTTCCTCCGCAGACCTGGGCCCAGTTTAATCTGATTGCGGAGTTTTTTACCAAAGAATACAATCCCCAGTCACCGGTGATGTACGGCGCCTCTCTTCCCAGAGGGGAGAATGTCTATACTGCCCTAAGCTTCCTCTGCCATCTGTGGTCTTACGGAAGCCGGGTATTTGATGAAAACGGAGATGTGAGCATCAACGACAGCAATGCGGCCGCGGCTCTTAGGAATCTGGTTCTTTCCTATAAATATACTTCCGGGAAGCAGCTTTGCTCCTGGAATGAGGTGGCAGATGAATTTGCCCGGGGGAACAGCGCCATGGTACTCCTCTATGACTCTGATGCCGGGGATATTAATAATTATACGAAATCAAAAGTAGCCGGGAACCTGGGGTATTCCCAGATCCCAGGGGGAGCTCCTGTTCTGGGGGGCTGGAGTCTGGGGTTGAACCGTTATGGCACCCATCAGGAGGATGCCCAGAATTTTCTTCTGTGGGCCTGCGGCAGCCAGAATGGGATTCCTCTCTCTCTTCTTGGCGGCTCAACCCTGAGGAAAGAATATTACAGAAGGGCAGATCTGGAGAATCTCGAGCCCTGGAAATGCCTGATCCTAAAGTGCTACGAACAGAGCAAAAAGCGTTTTATGCCTGAGATTCTGGACGAAAGCCGGTGGAAGAATAATATCTATACCTCTCTGATTCCCAAAGAGATTGAACGGGTTCTGAAGGGAGAGATCAGTGAGCAGGAAGCTCTCCGGAATATGGAGACAAACATCCGCAGGCTTCTTGAGCGGTAAGAAAAGCGGCAGGACATAAGGCCTGGAGAATCCAAAGGGTTCTCCGGGCTTTTTATACAGCGGCAATAGGGATTCCCCGGAACTTCTGGATCTCAGGCAGGGGCTGTGCTATAATGAAAATTGCCTGTTTAGCAGGATGGATGATTAGGATAGATGGAGAATGCATATGAGTATATACGATACATTGAACAGCCAGCAGCAGGAGGCGGTTTTTCGGACAGAGGGGCCGGTGCTGATCCTGGCGGGAGCAGGTTCCGGCAAGACCAGAGTGCTGACGCACCGGATTGCGTACCTGATAGAAGAAAAGGGAGTTAACCCATGGAATATCATGGCGATTACCTTCACCAATAAGGCAGCGGAGGAGATGCGGGACCGTGTGGATAAGCTGGTGGGCTTCGGCGCCGAGAGCGTCTGGGTGAGCACCTTTCATTCCAGTTGTGTGAGAATCCTGAGACGCTACATTGACCGCCTGGGATACAGCAATAATTTTACAATCTATGATACCGATGACCAGAAGACCTTGATGAAGGATATCTGCAAGCGGCTGAATATTGATACGAAAGTATACAAAGAGCGGGCGATTATGAGTGCTGTCTCATCTGCCAAGGATGAGCTCATAAGCCCCGAGGCATATGAACTCAGCACTATGGGGGATTTTGGAAAGAAAAAGATAGCCCTTGCCTACAAGGAATACCAAAAGCAGCTGAAAAAGAACAATGCTCTGGACTTTGATGATCTCATTGTAAAGACCGTAGAACTCTTCCAGGCCTGCCCCGACGTACTTGAGTCTTACCAGGAACGGTTCCGGTATCTGATGGTGGATGAATATCAGGATACCAATACGGCGCAGTTTAAGTTTGTCAGCCTTCTGGCCTCCAAATATCAGAACCTGTGCGTGGTGGGCGACGACGATCAGTCCATCTACAAGTTCCGGGGAGCCAATATAGGAAATATTCTGGGCTATGAAAAGGTATTTCCCAATGCCAAGGTGATCAAATTGGAGCAAAATTACCGTTCCACCCAGAATATCCTGAATTCTGCCAATGAGGTAATTCGTAACAATCTGGGACGAAAGAGCAAGACACTCTGGACAGACAACGAGGAAGGAGCGCTTCTGCATTTCAGGCAGTTTATGAACGGCTTTGAAGAGGCAGAATATATCACAGGTGATATCAGCCAAAAGGTCCGCGAGGGGGAATGCAGCTACAAAGATTGTGCTATTTTGTACCGGACCAATGCCCAGTCTCGTTTGTTCGAAGAAAAATTTCTTATGTCCAATATCCCTTATAAAATGGTGGGAGGAGTAAACTTCTATGCCAGAAAGGAAATCAAGGATCTCCTGGCATATCTGAAAACCGTTGACAATGCCAGAGACGATATTGCCGTCAGAAGGATTATCAATGTGCCGAAACGCGGTATCGGCCTGACAACAATCACCCGGGTCCAGGACTACGCGGATGCCAATGGCATTAGTTTTTACGATGCGCTGCGAACTGCGGATGAGATTCCTTCTCTGGGAAGAGGTGCCGCTAAAATTCGTCCGTTCGTCACCTTTATCCAAAGTCTCAGAAGCAAGGCAGAGTATCTCTCCGTCACAGAACTGTTGGATGATATTATAGAAGAAACCGGCTATGTAGCAGATCTTAAAGCCGAAGACACCGACGAGGCCAATGCCAGAATTGAGAATATCGATGAATTGATTACTAAGGTGGTTACCTATGAGGAGGGAACTGATACGCCCAGCCTTGGGGAATTCCTGGAAGAGGTTGCGCTGATTGCGGATATTGACACTGTGGATTCAAACAGTGACAGGGTTTTGATGATGACCTTACATAGCGCAAAAGGACTGGAATTTCCTTATGTCTATATGGCGGGCATGGAAGACGGCATCTTCCCCAGCTATATGACAATCGTGGCAGACGATCCCACGGAAATCGAAGAGGAGCGCCGTCTGTGCTACGTGGGAATTACCCGGGCGATGAAGGATCTTACCCTGACTTGTGCCCAGCAGCGTATGATTCGGGGCGAAACGCAGTATAATAAAGTATCACGGTTTATCCGTGAGATTCCAAGAGAACTGGTGGATATGGGACAGAGCTTCCAGGAAAGGAAGGTAAAAGATATCCCGCTGCCCTCCGGATTCCAGCAGATGCGCCAGGCCTTCAAAAGTCAGGCCTTCCAGCCCCGGCAGTTTGAAGTGAAAAAATCAGAGGGACTGAGCTACGGCGTAGGAGACACGGTAAAACACATTAAATTCGGCGTGGGGATCGTGGAAAATATCGCAGAAGGCGGAAAGGATTACGAGGTTACCGTCAATTTTGATAAGGCAGGAGTGAAAAAAATGTTTGCTTCCTTCGCCAAACTCAAGAAAATCTAAAATTTTCAGAAATGATGGTAAAATCCCACATATGGTGGTATAATAACTCTAACGACAAGAGAGGATGGTGTATATAATGAATAAAGTGGAAGATTTTCTTGCAGCATTACAGAAAAAAGAAGAAGAAAAAAATAAAAATACGGTTCTCTGGATATTGGCAATTATAGGTGCTGTAGCAGCAGTTGCGGGAATCGCATATGCAGTATATCGTTTCTTTACACCTGATTATTTGGAAGATTTCGAAGAGGATTTTGATGATGACTTTGATGATTATTTCGAAGATGAGGATGACGAAGAAGAGTAAGATATGATAATAATAGCTCCGGTGCAGACCTGTGCCGGGGCTATCGTTCTGTCAGGAGATAATAAGATAACGAGAAGTAAGGAGAGAGCCTGTGAGAAAAGGTGATATTTGTGAAGGAATCATTGAAAAAGTAGAGTTTCCCAACAAGGGAAAAGTGGTAATCGACGGTCAGACCATAACTGTCAAGAATGGAATACCGGGCCAGAGGATCCGGTTTGCGATAAATAAAAAGCGAAAGAATAAAATGGAAGGGCGTCTCCTGGAAGTGCTGGAGAAATCCCCCCTGGAAACCAGGGAGCCTGTGTGCAGTATCTTTCCTGCCTGCGGAGGCTGTATGTACCAGACCATGTCCTATGAAAAACAGCTGGAGATGAAAGAAAGACAGGTAAAAGATCTTTTGGACGAGGCCATCCAAAAAGGGGGACAAACCGATGAAAATGGCTGCCCGGACTATGTATTTGAGGGCGTCAAAGGCAGTCCTCAGGAATTCGGCTACCGGAATAAGATGGAATTCTCCTTCGGAGATGAATACAAAGACGGTCCTCTGTCACTCGGTCTACATAAGAAGGGGAGCACCTATGATGTTCTGACAGCTTCAGACTGTAAGCTGGTGCACGAGGACTACACCAGAATTCTAATGTGTATCCTGGCTTATTTTCAGGAGCGAACTGTGGGGTATTACAAAAAAATGCAGCATGTGGGCTATCTGCGCCACCTGCTCCTCCGCAGGGCTCAGACAACCGGTGAGATCCTGGTGAATCTGGTAACCACCAGCCAGGAAGAACACGATTTGACGGAACTTGTGGAACAAGTCCTCGGGCTTCCACTGGAGGGCAGGATCGTGGGATTTCTGCACATTATCAATGACTCTCTGTCTGATGTGGTCCAGAGCGATGAGACCAGGATTCTGTATGGAAAGGACTATTTTTACGAAGAGATTATGGGGCTTAAGTTCAAGGTGACACCATTTTCCTTTTTCCAGCCCAATTCCTTTGGGGCCGAAGTACTCTACCGTACAGCACGTGAGTTTATAGGAGATACCAAGGATATGACCGTGTTTGACCTGTACAGCGGAACGGGAACAATTTCACAGATCCTTTCCCCGGTGGCCAAGGAAGTGATTGGAGTGGAGATTGTAGAAGAAGCGGTGGAGGCGGCGAAAGAAAATGCGGCGCTGAACGGCATTGCCAATTGCCGGTTTATTGCCGGGGATGTGCTGGAGGTGTTGGATGAGATTGAGGAGAAGCCGGACATCATCGTACTAGACCCGCCCAGGGACGGAGTGCATCCGAAGGCCCTGAAGAAGATCATAGAGTACGGGGTGGACAGACTTGTGTATATTTCCTGTAAACCCAGCAGTTTGGCGAGGGATTTGGAAGTGTTTTTGGAGAATGGGTATCGGGTGGAGAGATGTGGAGGGGTGGATCAATTTTGTCAGACGGTGCATACGGAAAGCATTGTCCTGTTGCAAAAGAGTGTTAAATGATGACTAGGTGAGATCGGATAGTTGTCGTGTGGAGAGGCGTGAAGGCTTTTAGCTTTTGCGCCTTTTCCTTATGGATGAGATGAGGTTGGGTATTTTCAGGGGTGTTCTGGGATTGTGGAAGAAATGGGTTAAGGAAGTAGAAGCGGCGATAACCTTATCAGGAGCAATGGGGCAAGAAGAAAGCAGAAACTTGAGTGAGAATATACAGTGGAGCATTAAAAGAATATTTGAGGAAGGGTTATTTAGCAGCTACAAACATTTTATGAGGTATCGGTGTGTGGAAGGGGAATTTGTAATTGTCCCGGAGCAGGCTAAAATAGTCCGTTAAATTTTTGAATTATATTTAAAAGATATTTGGAGGAAAGTGTTATAGAAACAGTAAGAGGTAATACGGTATGGACTCAAATGTAATCCAGCAAATGCTGAAGCATGAAAAGCATAAGGGAGATATGATGCTTCAAAAAATATTTACCGAGGATTATCTGAATGGTGTACGAAAGAAAAAGGTAGGACAGAGTACCAGAAATTATGTGAAAGGAAGCCATCCGGTCATTATTTCTCCGGAGATATTTGATAAGATGCAGGAGGAAATGCTTAATAAAGCCAGACTGCTCAGAACAGCTGATGGCAACCAGATTAGCGGTGGAAACCGATATAGCAGCTAATATTTGCTTAGCAATTTATTAGTATGTAGGGATTGTGGAGAGGATTCAGGCGTAGAACGGAGCGTGGGAAGATTATATGGAGATGTGGGAGAAGGAGGGAAAAAGGAAAGGCTGAGTGCTAAAATTCACCTACATTGAACGATCAATATGTAAGAGATATGCTGAGAAAAGCTGAGTGTAATGGGGAATATGATGAAAATGTCCTAAAAGATAGAGTAAAGAGAATAGATGTTTATGAGAAGAGGTTAATAATTTGCTATACGGAAATAGGGAGCTTTCAGATGGCAATGGCGGGGGGAATATGTTAAAATGAAATAATAAGAGGTGAAGCATCAAAAAATTCTGGAAATTGGATAAACTTTTGAGGAAAGTTATTTTGGGGAGATTCTGGTGCATATGTTGGAAGAGTGTTATTAGATGCATTATATGGTCTGGCTAACCGAGAAGATGTGCTTGAAATACGTAAAAGTTTTTCAAGGTCAAACTTGTGGGAAAAACGTCAAATAATTAGATTAATTGACAGTACATTTGATGAGGAAGAGAAAAGGCCTTGGCTTAAGAATATACGTCAAATAGAATCTAACGAATTATTTCTGTTGGAAACTGCAGAGCCAATAAAACTGACCAAAAAGAAAAAAAGAAGGAAATATTAAAAATATCTTCGAGAAGGATTGAGGAAGAGGCAGTTATGTCAAAGGGAGTATTGCAGCTTGGTGAAATTATTATTTTCTACTCAATACATGTGGAGTCGGTAATAATAATGCGGAATTATGGTTTGAAAGGGAAAGAGAAGATAAAACTTCAAGAGATAGAGTAGACAAGTGGGATTCTATTATTTTATGAATTTCAATTGTAATGTGATAGAAAATAGTAAGATTTGTTTTTCAAAGCGTTTCCATAATTTTTTATGGAAGAATAGGAGATAAAAGATATGGCGAAAGACAAGATGAATATACCTGCTTATAATGATATGATGCAAGAACTTTTTCAAGCTATTAAAGAGTTAGGTGGTTCGGGAACAATAAAGGAAATTGACGATAAAACGATTGAAATACTAGGATTGTCTCCAGATATATTAGCTGTTATGCATGGCGATAGCAGTAAATCGGAAGTGGAATATAGATTAGCTTGGACAAGAACGTATATGAAAAAAGTGGGTATTTTAGAGAATTCTACACGTGGGGTATGGGCGTTAACTACATCAGGACGTGAGTTGCAGGCAATAAAGTCAGAAGAAATAGTAAAAAAAGTTCGCGAAATGACGTCTTTAAAAGTAAAGGACACTGAAAAATTTTGTCTGGAGGATCAAAATCTGGAGAATGATGGCGTTGATATGCCGGATGAAATTCAAACATGGCGTGAAAAACTAAAAAATGTATTAAAGAATCTGAAACCGGATGCATTTGAACGTTTAACTCAAAGATTGCTAAGGGAATCTGGGTTTACCCAAGTAAAAGTTACAGGAAGAACCGGAGATGGTGGTATAGACGGAATGGGAACTATAAAATTAAATGGAATAATTAGTTTTCATATGCTTTTTCAATGCAAGAGATATGTTGGGACCGTATCGGCCAGTGAAATAAGAGATTTTAGAGGAGCTATGCAAGGTAGAACTGATAAGGGATTATTTATAACAACCGGTAAATTTTCATCTTCTGCAATAGAAGAAGCGAACAGACCGGGAACAACTCCAATTGATCTAATTGATGGGGATGAGTTGGTAGAAAAATTGCGTGAGTTGCAATTAGGAGTTGCTCCGGTTAATGATTATATAATTGACGATGCCTGGTTTTTATCAATTTAGAGTAATCAGATATTATATTACTTACATATAAAATTTATTTGTGTAGGTTACAATTAAGCAGTTAAAGAATCAGTAGGTTATCGTGTTAATTTTCTGAGATCCACACAGTTTCGTCAGTGGGCTATAAAGGAAATAAGAACCTAAACGATTCATGGGTATGTTCTGGATAAGAGTCGTTTGGAGAATGGACAGATTTTTTGACGAAGAGCATTTTGAATATTTATTAAATGAGATTCGTGCCTGTAAGCGGAAATTCTATCAAAAGATTACTGATATTTATAGATACCGAAAGCTGTCTGTAAGGTACATACAGCGGTGGAAATTGCTATAGAAAGAGCAGACCATAAAAAAGAGCATATGGGATTGTAGACATGGAGCAATGCACCGAATGAAATATTATAAAAACAGATATATCTTGATTTTGCAGAGAGATAAGCGGAACGGAAAATCCCTATGATGATGGTGGACTGGGCCAAGCATCCTGATGGTATTTGAAACTGAATTTGAGGAAAAATATACATCTAAGATTGAATGAAGCAAAAAGTTCGGTAAAAACGGTTGAGTTATTTCTAAATCATTAAAACGTACAGATATTAAGAATTTGGAAGAGTTATTATATGAAGGGAAAGCAAAGATAGCGGAATTTATGTTTGGAGAAAAGTGAAAAAGATACGAATACCAGAAGATTATTTGAGGATGAGACGCTTATTCTGGGATTGTAAATTATCATATCGGGATGAAAATACGGATTAATTTTGAAGGTGGATAGCAGGAGGATCCTATTGCTATGTTTGAGTTTATGAAAATATTAACGTTACATGTGAGTTATGAATGTTTAAGAGGCGGGATACTTCCAGCCTACTTGGGCTCAACGATACGTGGGATCATGGGGCATTGCATTCATGAATTCTATTGTCATCACAGAAATGTAAAGTGCTTTTTGTGTGATGATAGAGGGACTTGCCAGTATGTTCAATGCTTCAGCAATACTGGCGGCGAAGCGGGGGCAGTGAATCCATATACTATTTATGTATACGGTCAAGGCAAGGAAAAATGGGAGGTCGGAGATTATTGTGTCTTTGATATTACCTTATTTGGCAGTGGAACAGAGCATGCGGGAGTCTATTTAGACGCATTGATTGCGGCGGAACAGAAAGGCTGGGGCGCGGAAAGAATACCGTTTCGGCTCGTGCATGTTACGGATCAGGATTCCGGAAGATTGATTTACGCCAGCGGAAATAGCTGGATTCGCAATCTAATGCCCAGAGCAGTCTCTATAAAAGAACGGAACGCCGCATATGCCTGCCTTGTTTTTGACACACCTTTAAGGGTTGTCTCTGGCAATAAATTGTTTCAAAAATTGCCTTTTGACATGGTAATACAGTTTTTGATCCGGAGAATCTCTCTTATGACAGCGAAGTATACGGATTTTAAACTGGAGTGGGATATAGAAGAGATGATGTGTCAGGCTGCGAAAATTAGGGTGGCAGGGGAATCCTGGCGGGAGATCCCTTTCTCCAGATATTCCATGAACCAGCAGGATGGGAAATTGAAACTCGCGTCTAAAATGGGTTGGATTTTGTATGAAGGGGACTTATCCCCGTTTGTGCCCGTTCTGGAGATGGGGAGCTATCTTCGGCTGGGAAAAGGTGCAACGATTGGATTTGGTCACTATGATATCTATTATGATAAATAAATGCAACGATAGAGAGAGGGATGAAGATGGCTGGGGTTACTACTTACGATGAGGTATTACTGACAATTGCTAAAAATTATAAAGATATTGAGACATCTATAGTAAATCAGCTTTTGCTGGAGGTTCCGAACCATTATCCTACAGGTGGTTCCTACAGAGAAACAGTGTGGGAATCACTGTTTAGAATGGTAGTTCCAAGAAAATACTGCATTGAGCAGGGGGTATTTATTATTGATGCGTTTGGACATAAGTCAAAGGAAGTCGATCTGGCGGTTTTTGATGAACTTTATACGCCGTACATATTCAATTACGGAAAAATAAAATTCATACCGATTGAAGCCGTGGCGGCTGTTGTGCAGTGTAAAAGTAAATCTATGGTTAAGAAAGAAATTGATGATTGGGAAAAATCCATCGGTAGTTTAATCACGTCAATGGACTCTGTAGCCAGGACAGCAAACTTCATGGTGGACAATCAGGATAATTCACAGGAACGGAAAAAAAACTTGACGCAAACCGCAACCCGTCCGGTGAAGATATTGTGTACTCTCGCTGGAAAGAACGCGCTAAACGGATACAAGGACAGTTTTGATATTATCCTGTCGGTAGATAAGAAAAAAAAGAAATTGTATAAAAGTATACCAAGAGAAGCACAGAGTTTAGAAGAATGGAATGATTCCCTGAATCATGCGATAGGCGGAATCGAAGATTTACGGGACAAAGAATACAGAGAAAGTAGGAAAATGGATTTAAAAACGGCAAGAGGGAGTCTTCTCCAGGAACTTAGAGTTTCGCAGACAGCTGAACGTGATGAGGCGGAAGAAAATGTAATCCTTTCTTTAATCTTTCAGCTTAACCAGCTCCTTATGGTAATCAACAATCCCATGTTGTTCCCGCATCATGCCTACGCGAAACGATTCAGCGATATTTTAAAGAGGTCCGAGCAAAATAAAGGAGAAAATGGGGATGGGAAATAAAAAAAGTGATTATATTTTAGCAAAATTTGACGTCGGAGGCATCCAGGATTACATCTTTGCAACGAACCGCTTGCGGGAAAATGCCGGCGCCTCTTATCAGGTGACAAGAATCATGGAAGAATTTCTGCTTGAGTCATTTCAGGAAGCTGCAGATGAGGAAAACATGGAGGTTCTCCTGGACTGGAAGCTGGCAGATCGACTGCGCCTGCTGCAAGACAAGAGGATGATGGCTGAAGTCATTTATATAGGCGGCGGGAACGCAGTGGCATTGTTTCGGAATCTGGAATTTTTTTGCAAGGTAGGAGAAAAGCTGGGGATTAAGACCGCGGTAAAATGTCAGGGAGTCTATGTAGCGGCAGCATACATTGAGACTGATCTGTCTGATTTTGCAGCAGACAGAAGAAGGCTGGATCGGGAAATGAATGAAAAGAAGAATCATATGATCCGTCAGCCAGTATACTCTCCGTTTCCGGTTGTGGAACAGGAGGATGGAAGCCATCAGCCGATCACCGCTCAGATTCATTATGAAACAGAATCGGAAAATGTAACACGGGTTCAGTTCCAGAAGAGAAACGCCTATAAGGATATTGTTCATTATAAACGTCTGTTTCCGGTATTGAACAATGGAGTCAGCTATGGATATCCGGAAGAAATGGACCAACTTTCCAGAGAGTATGGGGAGGACAGCATGGTTGCGGTCGTCCACATTGACGGCAACGGGATGGGAGACAGAATGAATGGACTTCTGGGTGAGTATATGGGGTATCTGGAGGGAGTTCCTATCATACGCAGGGAATCCCAGAAAATAGCGGGACTTTTTGAGAATACGTATCACGAGATACTCCAGGAGTTATGGGATTGTCAGGTCTTAATCGGAGGGAACGGGACAGAAGAGGAAAACGGGATTTTTCCTTTGCGTCCTATCCTTATGGACGGGGATGATTTTACATTTATATGCAGGGCAGAGCTGGCTGTTCCGATTGCGGCGGGATTCATGAAGAAACTTTTGCAGATACAAGACAGTGAGGAAAAGAAAATAACAGCCTGCGGCGGCATTGCCTTTGTTCACAGCCATTTCCCGTTTCGTGTGGCCTATTCAATCGCCGAAAAGTCCTGCGGACAGGCCAAGAATGCGTGGTATGAGGAAAAAAGACAAAAGGAAAGCGCTATGGCAGTATGTTTCCTGGATTTCCAAGTGATAAAAGACAGTGAGGTAGGGTTTTCACTTAAGAATACAAACTATCAAAAGCGTCCGTATTCCCTGGGGATTGACGAAAATAGAACAAGGGACAATTCTTTAGAGGCATTATATGATGTATTAGTTAAGATGGAGGAGGACTGGCCATCGGGGCGGCTACATAAAATGTACCGCGCGTTTTTAGAAGGAGGCCATGCGATGGAATTTTTAAAGAAGGAGTTTGTTTCACGCGGATATAAAATCGACAATCTGGTGTCAGGGAGATGGGAGGATTCGCCATTATATGACGCGTTAGAGCTGCAGGGGATGTGCCGGTTGGATTTGGTGAAAAATTTTTTAAATATACAGTGAGGTCAGCATATGAAAGAATGGAATCTGCGAATTGAATTAAAAAGTGATTTCTGCACTGCTACAGGGGAGAATGCCCCCGGTATGATAAGTAGCAAAACTGCGCTGGAATACGGAATCCCAAAGATTCCGGCAAAGCGTATCAAAGGCTGCCTACTGGAGTCGGGGAGGGAGCTGGCCGATAACGGAATGATAGCGGAGGGGCTGCTGCCCCGCATATTTGGTTGTCCAGGGAGTTTAGGCGGAGAGGGGATCCGTGTGGGAGACGGGCATTTGGGAGTTGTACCTGAATATCTTTTTAATCAGGAAAAAAAGGAAGACTTTGTGATCCGCGATTATGAGCAATTTCTAAAGAACGTTAAAGATTGTCCTGATATAGAGGAGTACCTTCTGGAAGATATTTTTACAAGAAAAAGGACAAGGACGGCTCTGGAAAGAACGGGAACCGCGAGTGCTCATTCCCTTCGCACGGTGCAGGTGGTTCCCGTTGGCCTTGTTTTTTGCAGCCGGATTGAGGGGAGTTTGAGTCAGGAGGAGGAGCAGGCGCTGCTTTTGTGCGCAAAAGGTCTGCGCCATATGGGAATCGGTATCACCAGAGGGATGGGAGAAGTTCGCTGTATATTAGAAGGAGCAGTGCTTAAAGAGACAGAGACTAGGAAAATGAATACCGCGCTGTTCCAGACAATCCATCCGGAGCAAGAGGTTAGCCTGCCCTACGAAATCAAGTTAAAACTGCCGCTAATTCTGGAAGGAAATGCCGGTGAGGTGGCGGATCAGATTCAGGGAAGCGCTATATTAGGCGCGTTTGCGGGAATGTACATAATAAGGCATTCACTGGGAGCAAATGCGCATAAAGATGCGGATTTCTGCAGAATTTTTTTGCGCGACGGAGTTCAGTTTGGCAATGCATTTCTCAAAAAAGACGGAAAAGAGTATGTACCCTGTCCCAAAGCGTTTGCCGTTCTGAAAGACGATAGGACGGTGTGGTTTAATACAATGAAAGATGAGGAAAACAGAAGAAGAAAAAATATTTCCGAACATATCTGCCTGAAAGACGGCTGCTTATATAAGGTTGCTCCGGACAAAGAGATTCATTTTCATCATGCCAGGCCGGCTGACAGGGCGATCGGACATGCACAAAATGACCGGGCGGAGGATAAAAAAGCCGCTGCCGGGCAGTTCTTTCAGTATATGGCCTTGTCGGCAGAGCAGATATTTACGGGTACTTTAAGGGGAAAGGCGAGCGATATTCAGAGGCTTGTTGAGTGTCTGGAGGAAAACGGATATTGCCTGATGCTGGGCAAATCCAGAACCGCGGAATATGGTGGCTGTGAACTTCATATTTCAAAACACCCTGCTGTGGAACAGAAATATGAAAACGCTGCCTGTGGAAAAGACTGGCTGGTCTGGCTTATAAGTCCGTTTGTCTCCATGTGTCAGGAAAGCGGTCTGTTTGAAATAGAGGCAGGTCCTCTGATGGAAGAGATGAGCAAAGAATTGAATTGCTCGATAGAGTTAGAGCACTCCATTTGCAGCTGCACCGTTCTCCAGGGTTATAACAGCAGATGGAGACTGCCTTCGGCGCCTGGTCCGGCCCTCGCTCCCGGAAGTGCATTCCATATTAAAACGGAGAGGGACGTGGAGGCTTGGGAAATCGAGGAGAAGCGCTGGGGAATGATGACCGGAAAAGGCTGCGGACAGGTGAAAGCCATGCCCTGGAAGGATTGCCAGGAGGGAAGAATCGTGGAAGAAGAAAACTCAAATCCGGATCAAACCTGGAGAGATGACGGAGCGGATGGAGAAGATGATGGATTATTTGCAGCAATTCTCGAATATCAGGGACGGCGCTTTAGGTGGGAAGCAGATGCCGGGAAAGTCCTGAACACTATAAACAAGCAAGAGAGGGAACTGCCATCCTCGTCGGATATTACTCTCTTGATTCAGCTGCTGAAGGGACGGGATGGAAAACCGGGAACTTATAAAAAATTAAAAGAAGAGGTTGAGCGGATCCGTGGGGAGGAAAAAAAGCAGCGTATTTTGACCTTTATAAAACCGTGTGAGGGCGAGTCTGTGGAGTTTATGGAGCGATATTTAGAGGCGGCCAAGTGGAAGGCGAGGAGGGAAGAAAATCATGAGTGATGGCGTAATTAGCTTTAACAAGATATGCGGCCGTCTCTGTGTGGAGATGACGGGGTACTTAGCTTCTCCGCTGTCTATTGGATCCGGAGAAGAGGAATATTCGGACTCGGACGTTGTCTTTCGGGCGTCCGGGGAACCCTACATACCGGGCAGCTCTCTGGCAGGGGCGCTGCTTGAATATTCGGCGGCCATAAAGGGGGAAGAAGAGACAAAAAAACTGTTCGGAATGCCAAGAGGAGGAGTGCCCGGCAGCAGGGATGACAGGCAGAGCAGAATTTTTGTCTATGATGCTCAGATAGGGCAGGCAGAAATGGGAATTCGTGACGGAGTTAAGTTAAATGAGGATAAAACGGCCAGCCATATGGGCAAATATGAGCTGCAGTTTGTTGAGACGAATGCCCCGATAAAGATTCGGGTTGAGATGATAGAGCGGGAGGATTGTTTTGAAAAAGTAAAATCCGAAATTACGGGGAGGGAGAGGACAGAGGAAATTGAGCAGGTCTGGGACAGAGAACGCCAGTGGATTTATCTATGGCTGAAAGGATTTGAGAGCGAAGAACTGCGGTTGGGGGCCAGAAGCCGCAGAGGATTTGGGAAAATAGCGATTGATCACGCCCGGATTAAGGCATTTGATATGAGGAAAAGTGATTCTTATAAGGAATGGCTGGACTGGGACTGGGAGCAGGCGGATGCCTTTGAAGGAGCAGGGAGTGAGACGATCCGGATGGAAGACTTGGAACAAGCAGGCGGAGCCGGGAGGGAACATTGTCTGGAGGTTTTGCTCCGTATTTCCGGTACGCTGTTGGTCCGCACTTATGCCGTGGCTTTTACAAGGACGGAGAATATTCCAGATTATGGGCAGATGACGGTTGGCGGTCATGGGAAACAGGCGGTGATACCCGGCAGCAGTTGGGCCGGGGCTTTCCGGAGCCATCTGGCGAAGACTGTGCAGGAGCTTTTGCGGCAGCCGGACTGGAAGGAAGCGCAGAAGATATTAAATCCATTGTTCGGGACATGGAGTGATACAGAAAATAGAAATCAGGAGCTTCACGCCTCGGGACTGATATTTGAGGAAACGGTAATTGACGGTGGTCATGGCTTACCTGCCGCAAGAATCGCAGTGGATCGGTTTACTGGCGGGACGGTGCAGGGAGCGCTGTATGAGGAAATCCCATGGACAGGAGGAGAACTCAGCCTGCCGATACGATGGAGAAAGAATGGGCTGAATCTGACAGACGAAGAAATCTGCGGTATTCTGCTCTGGGCGGTCAAGGATTTGCAGGCAGGAATTCTGACCGTGGGAGGGGAGACCTCGGTGGGCAGAGGGATTTTTGAACCGGTAAATGGGAAAGACAATCTCTTTTTAGATGGAGCTGTTTTGACGGATGCAGGGCAGAAACGTTGTATGCAGGCTGCGGTTTTGTGGGTAAAAGGGAATCGGAAGAAAGAGAATACGAGGTGATGGAGCAATGGAGAGGTATGAACCGTTTGGAGTGATAACCGAACAGAGAGCAAAAGAGAAGATTGCCGAATGTTTTCCCAATACAGCAACCTTGTATGCAGTTTTGGATTATGCCGTGTGCTTTGGCACTTATAATCAAGGTGACTTTTTCCTGGGCATAGAGGCGCAGACCGAGCCGGCGGCACTGGATTGGACTTATCTGCGGGAACTCCGTGTTTTCGACGAGGAGCAGGAATTGCTTCTGGTTCCGTCAGGCGGTAACTGGACCGGGAGAATGAGACGGGAGATAGGACAATATGAGGTAACGCTGGCGGATGGAGAATATGTCATTGATGAACGACAGAAACTCTGGGGAAAGACGAAAAAGTCGTATAAAGTAGGGGACACGGTCTGGAGCCTTCTGGTTTCAGGACGCGGAACTAGAATACAGATACCGATGGAGTTGAATGAGCGGGAGGAGGCGGCAATCCGTGTACGCCGCTATATGCGCATTCCTGACCTGAAAAAGGATGGAGCGCTGGTGTTTCAGAACGATATCCGCATGATAGGGCTGTGTCCGTGGGAAGGAGATGAGTGAGATGGCGGAAAAATTTGCAGAGAATTATAAAAAACGATTTGTCAATCCATACAATTTTATTCCTCTGATGGAAGCGTGCAGCCGCTCGGCCCCGACTGCTGAATTCGAAGATTGCTACACGGGATACTTTGACTGCACAATAAAACTTCTGACTCCGCTGTTTATACCAAATACATCATCATCTTCAAGACTGCTGAGCGAGGAAGAAAAGAGAAATGAAAAGTGCAAGGGCGAAAAGTGGAAAGGGTATGATTTCTATTCTTATGATGACTGGTCATCGGAGGAATGGGAAGGAAAGGGGCTGCCTTTGCCGCCGCAAAATCCTGCGATTCCGGGAAGTGAGATTAGAGGGGCTCTGAGAAACGTTTTTGAAGCGGCATTTAACGGGTGTATGTCTTCTGTATCTGTGGATAGGGTGCTTTCGGAAAGAACGAATAAATCAAAGAAGCATCCGGCTTGCTTAGGGAGGGAAGTATTTACAAAGACAATTGGAGATTTATTAAAAGAAAACGGCGGTTACGATCCATGTGCGGATGAGAAACTATGCCCTGCGTGCCAGGTATTTGGAATGGTGAGGAAATCCGGGAAGGGCAAGACCTATGCACGTGGATCAAAAATCAGAGTGACGGATGCTGTGCTGATTGATCCGGCAAGAGACGGCCAGGGATTGTTTGAGGAACCGGTGGTTCTTCCGGAATTGGGGGAGCCAAAGCCGGGTACGGTGGAGTTTTATACGGAACCTCCCTACGGGCAATCAGAGAAGTGGAAAAAGGGACAGGGATTCTGGACGTATGATTATAAATATAAAGCTCAGAATAATAAGAACCCCAATAATATACGGATCTTAAGCGCCAGGGAGCCAAAACTGCGGGGAAGAAAATATTACTGGCACAGTCAAGTGGATTTGGAACAATATAGGGGGAACCAGCTCTCTGCGATGAAGCAGAGAATCCGTCCCATGAGTGCGAGAGGACGGGACGAGGAGCCATTGTTTCATTTTCGCGTGTATTTTGAACGTCTTAACAGAACGCAGTTAAATCATCTGAAATGGGCGATTGACTTTGGAAATCCTGCCTGTGCCCATAAGATCGGCAGAGCGAAGCCGCTGGGATTCGGCAGTGTCCGGATGAACATCGACAACTTATATCTGCGCGAAATTGACAAAGATACGGGAATCTGGGAAATGAAAAGGGAAACGAACATGGAAAACTTTTTTTCTCATCCGGTTGGGACGAGCGAGGCCCTTAGGATAGTACAGAAGATGGCTAACTGGGAAGAACGGCCTCGGAATGTCCAATATCCATCCGTGGAGCGGGGAGCCCCTGGAACCCCGTCTAAGATAAACGAGACCGCATCCCATCAGTGGTTTAAAAATAATAAAAAGGGTGGTTATTTTATGAAAGTGCTCCCGAAGGCGGATGAAGATGCAAGGAAAAACTTGGAGAGCGAAAAAGCATTATATACTTATACAAAGAACAAAAATTAACCTCCTGTACGGTAAAAAGCCTTCAGACCGGTTTAGGAAATGAGGGAGACGGCGTAGAGGAAGCAGCAGAATCATACAGGATTGAGAGGGATGATGTTATGGGAGGAAAAGAGGCATTACGGGGTTTTTTATATCAAGGGTTTGCTTCCGTTCTTGAGGCTTTATGCAACGAAGGCTGGGATAGGATTTATATTGAGTTAGATTCTAAAAATGATAAAGTCGACATTGCGTTAGAGGCAAATCACGTAATCCTTAAAAGCATTCAAGTTAAGTCAACAATCAATGTCTTTAAGAAGAATGCAGTAAAAGAATGGTTAAATGATCTGATTCATGATAACGTAGGGGCATCGAGTTTTGAACTTTATTTAATTGGTCAATGCGATGAGGCGGCACGAACCTTTATTAATTCTCTAGACAAGCTTCAGCATGGACAGTTAGACACAAAGGCGCGAGATTCTTTGGAGGGATTTGATGTCAATATAGTGAGAGGAAGAGAAATCATATTTTCACATCTACCATGTGATACCGAGGCACTGCAAAAAATTGTGATAGCCTCGTTGTTTAAGTATATTTCACGTAGACATTATGCAAGTTCATATGAACAGGTTCGCTTCATTGCATTAGCAATGGAGAGTGACCAATTGATTTCCTCCACGCATAGGAACGGTGTTTCAAGGAAAAAATTTGATGAAGAATTGGATAAGCGTGTCACTCTTCTTGCCGATCAATATTCCCCGGAAAGAATAACGATTGGGATTGAAAGTTTTTCTCCCAGCGAAATAAAATTGGAGGAGGAGGCGGAAATCTGTTTATCATTGACGGATAATTTTAAAGACCGTAAGCTTAAAGAAAACCTTGATTGGAATAGAGATATTTATGAAAAATTGGAATCGTTTTTACGGACCAATACGGATAAGAAACGTGCCTATCAATTACTTTGGAGTACACATTGCAGCATTGCTTTTGCTGCCGGCAGAATCTTGAACAGTAAGGTGGGGATTAATATTTTCCCAGTACAAAAAACATTTGCTCATGGAACGGAATTGTGGGATGTGAAGCTCTCACCGGGAAGGGAGTATCCGAAGTGGAAAGTTTCAGATTCAGGTCCAGTTGAAAATAGGTATGATACAGCGCTAATATTAAATGTTACTCGAAACATACACAATGACGTGATAAATTATGTCGAGGAGAGTCACATACCTGTTGGGCGTTTGATTGACTGCACGCTGGAGGAAAATGGCGCCACCAATTTTTCGGTACAGGATGGCACACATGCCTCCCTCCTGGCTAATTCGATTTATGATGCGATTGGAGGAAGGAATCTGGCAGAGTGTCGGGCAGTTTTGCATATATTTGCGGCTGCACCAAATGCATTGATGTTTTTCTTGGGTCAAAATTCGATGGGATTTGGAAAATGTATTTTATACGAATATGATTTTGAGAAGAGAAATAGCTGTACTTATTCGCCATCATTCGACTTTACAAATTAATAGACACAATGATATCACGATACATGGAAAACAGTGTGGTTTACGGGCATCAGAGAACAATCTCTTCCGTGTGTAATTTTGTTTTAAGTGGGAGGTTTTCGCCAAGAGGTAGAGCATCAAGTGGATAAAAATGACGCTTAAATATCAGAGGGATTTTCTTAAACTGGTGTATGCGTGCCATCCGGATACTAAATATAGACATTTGGGGGATATTGACGCTGGCGGTTTTTTGGATTCATCTGGTACTAGGTGGATTAAAGGTGAGTTTTGCGGACTGATTGTATAAGAAAGTGAGGGATTATCGAACTGGTTTATATTGTGTTACAAAGTGTTGTAAAGCCCGGAATTACAGGCTTTTTTAAAATTGACTTACATATAAAGTGTTATATTTATTTATCCTGATTTGACCGAAATTTGCCCCGAGATTCTTTGTTTGGATTTGTTTGAAAATAGTTTGATAAAAATAAAATAGAATGAAATATTTGAAATAAACATAAAAAAATATAGACAAAATAGGGAATAAGATATAATATTAAAGTAAATATATAATCTAAGGAGGAAGGATATTTATGAGAAAAATTTTTAAACGATTTGCTTCACTTTTGACAATCTTTATATTGACTATTATGTCAATAGTTCCTGTCCATGCCTCGGAGAATACTTCTGTTGTAAATGTTACGGATGATTTGGCGATACAGATGGCAGAACGTTTTGCAAAGGGAATAGGAGAAAATAGCAATATTGTTGCTAATAATCCGAGAAAATTTTATGATACAACAGGTCAAGCTATTGGATATATTGTAAATTACAATTTAGAAAACAAACCATATGGATATGTAGTTTTTGATACTACGTGTGAATCTTTGATATCAGAATACTCATTTGGTAATAATTCAGCAAATCCATATGAGGTGATTTATCAAAGTGAAGCAAATGTATTTAGTGAAAAAGCAAATACCTCTGAAATATATAAAATAGCTCCGTTTGAATATGGTATTGTTGATAATTTGGGAAAGATTAGAACGAATTATGGTGAAACATTAGAAAAAACAGTACTGTCCTTGAATGAGAGTAGGGGAAAAGACCCAGCTACTTGGGATGAGGTTTTGCTAGATATTGATGAAGTTTATGAAAACTACACGCTTGTTTCAACAAATCATCTTCAAGAATTTATTTCCTTTAATGAGCCGTATATAGAAAGTGTAACAGGACATTATGCATGTGCAGTTAGTGCATTATTAGCATGTGGTGCATATTATAATGCTGTTGATTATACAGATATTGCAGGTGATTATATGGATATTTGGGATTCAACAGGAACGACAGTTTCATCGGAGAGTGGAGGAATAACATATGGTTCAACAACTATTGGCAATATTGGACCTGGATTTGTGGACTTTTGTGCTGGAAAGAATGTTTCTGTAACACAAAATACTGACTATAGTCCCAATTATAATTTTTTCACTAATTGCATTGATAGAGGAGATATAGCAGTTGTCCATTGTGGTATAATTAGCAGTGATACTGGAGAACGTGCGGGGCATTCAATGGCAGCAGAGGGATATGCAACTTTGCGAGCATATAATTCTGGAAATACAGTACATACATTGATGGTATTTGATGGATGGGGGGATACAGTACGTTATTTGAATTTTGATTTTGATAGTTGGACAGACATATCGGGGACTACATTTAATGGATAAGAAACGATTGATTTTGTTAATCATACTTTTGCTTGCAATAGTATTAATTGTGCTTGGCGTAAAAGGAAATGTTTTTAAGGAGAATCGTCAAAATATGGAGTTGCGTTCTAGTGGAGATGATAATTCTCATTGGTTTCATTTGAGTGGGGTTGTTGTAGAGAAAACTTTTGATACACTTTTAATAGAACTAAATGAGAAGGAAGAAAGTAGTCTATTTTTTGATACGACAAAAGTTAGTTTAGATTGTACTAAGTGTAAAGGTGATCTAGAACAAGTATCAGAAGGAAATGTTATTAAATTTTATTTTTTTAAGTATAATATTGATGGTGAAACGGTAAAAATTGAAAGAATAGTAAGATAAAAGTATAAGTAAGAGTTCTGCTATCAGAACATTATTATTAGTGAGGTAAAGGAACAAGGCGAAGCCGAGACGCCGTAGGGCAGTCCTTTACGGAACGGACACAGCCAATACCATCATGATACATAAGAGGACTTGAAAGGTCACAAACCTTGCAAGTCCTCTTGTTTATCTTATGGGTTACTTCTGTCGGATTGCATTTTCCAATAGACCGCTTCTTTCGTGGCTTCTCGGAAAAAGCTATCCTGTCTGGTATATGACAGATGTTCATTCTGGATATAAGCGTCTGATTCGCAATCATATTCGTAAGGGATTACCTGTGCTGTTCCCTGTTTTTCATCAATTCCATAGATAATTACTTTGGAATCTCTCAATGCCAGTCCGAGTGTCAGAAAGCCGGAAGTGAAATAATTGTTGTTGTGTGGAGCGGTTATGCTTTTCAGTGCATGAAAGAAGTCTGCTACTTCCTCAGTCTGTCCATTCTCAAAAGCCGGAATGATATGTAAGGTGTTGTTTGCCTTATCTGCATATGCCCGGCAGACCAGAACGGAAGAATCCGCTTTTTGTATGATACCGTCAAAATAATCGCCGGAGTATGCAGTTGGCTGATAGAAAATGGCGGTTTCTTTTGTTGTAAGGTTATGATAAGTCAGAAAGCCGTTTACAAGCCGGACAATCTCGATATCATCCCCGTAGGTAAATCCGTTCTGCTCTAAAAGAGAATAGAAAGTTCTGGTAAATTCTTCCGGCAGTTCAATCCCCAGTTTTTCTGTGATAAGCATATCTACATATTCTTTAAATGAACCATACAGAAGTTCATTCAGCGTCATATTGCCCAACGTGGCAATCTGCTTCAAGCGTTTCTCATTGGGAAGATTCACACCCTTTTCCCAACTGTTTACAGAGCCTTTCGGGGCATTATCTATGATTTCCCCAAACTTCTGCATACTGTAACCGTATTTCTTGCGTATCTGTAAAATTCGTTTTCCTACTGCTTCTTTATTCACAAACATATGCACACCTCGTTTCTGTTTTCATCATAACACAAGATAAGGATAAATGTAAGGGTAAAATTATAATAAGTTATAAAAAGATATAGTTAAGCGTTTGAAATACAAAAATAAAAAGTAAGGGAAAAAGTAAAATAATTGTTGACAAGAAGAAAAAACAGGTCTATGATGAGGTTAAGAGGTAAGGAGAAAAGTAATGAAATAAATATAGACGTGGATATGAAAAGGACTTGTCACACTTACAGACACTCATTCACCATGATTTCAAAAAAGGAGAAATGTAGCATGCAGATTACATTGACAAAAGAACAGGTCAGAGAAGCGTTCGGGGAACTCCGTTACATGGGAGCAGACTACTGCTACAAGTATGATAAGGAAACCCGGAAGAAAACCGAGGAAGTGGAAGCATTGAAACTTCACCTCGGAAGCATGAAACTTGGAAACAGCGTAGATATCCGTCTGGAAGCAACAGAACTTCCAAAGGTAGAGCCTTACACAGTGGTAGAACTAGAAGAAGCGGTATATGCCCCTTATGTGCAGAGAGGAAACTTCCCGGTATTGGTGGACAGAATCTCCTGCAAGGGTATCCGTGTTGTTACCGGAAAAGGAAACGTGTAGAGACTGTTCCCGGAAATTCTCTGCGGACTGCTCCGTACAGCGTGAAAGGAGCAAAGGGAGTAGAGAAGTTCCGGGAACGTGGCGAAAGCCACGGCATACTACGAAAGGCAGGGATGATGATAACAGAGGTAATGAAAATTTCAGAACCCCCCTATACTAACAGGGGGGTAACTCGTCAGAAAGAAGATTTGACAGCACTGATTGACTGGTGTCAGATTACTGTCAAAGGTGTAGACGTGTTCATAATCATAGAAGATATCTTGCGGATTCCACTGAGTTTTATGGAACTGCATGGTAAGGAAAAAGGAATTGCTGGACACGAACTGATAGCAAGATTTGACAATATCAAGATTCTGAAACCGACAGGAAATGCACAGTATGAGGGATTTCAGATTCTTATGAGTGGTTCGGGGTGCAGGAATTATGAAAATTTCCTTATGATGAATAAGGAAACATGGTTTGATTTTCTGGAAAGAGTTTGCAGATACCCGGTGAATTTTCCGAGGATAGACTTGGCAATCGACGATACAAAGCCTTATCTGTCTATCCCGGAATTGATTCGTCTGAAAAACGAGGGGCTGATATCTAGTCAGTTGCGTGATACAGCAGAGAATCGTTCTGATAGACTGAAAGAGGATGAAATAGAAGCGCAGGGAAAAACACTATATCTCGGCAGTAAACACAGTGATTTTCGGATTACATTCTATGAAAAGGGATATGAACAGGCAGAAAAGTTCGGAAAAGAACTCAACCCGGACTGGAACAGATATGAACTTCGATTCCGGCACAAAAAAGCGGTCAGATTAGTAGAAGAACTTCTGAAAGACAGGGATGTGGCACGGATTGCGTTGTCTGTATTAAACGAGAAAGTGCGGTTTTTACAGAAGCCGGAAAACAGCACGGTTACAAGAAAACGGCTTTATCCTACTTATCCCCCGTGGGAAGAACTCATGCAGGATGTAGGGAAGATAAAGTTGACCATGAATCCAGAGAAAAAGACACTGGAACGAACATGGCAGTGGCTGAACGTAGCAGTTTCGCCCTCTTTAAAGCTAATGGATAAAATCGGAAAACTGGATAACAGAGATTATATCCGCCAGCTAATAGAACGGGGGCAGATGAACGAAGAACAACAACGCATATATGAGGACTATAAAAAATCTTTCCTTTTGAGGGAAGAAGAAAGGAGAATCTTTGACAGAACATACACAGAAAACGATACAGACAAAGAAAGCCCTTACAGTGAATGAAGCGTCAGAGTATACGGGAATTGGAAGAAATAATCTGCGAAAGCTGATTACATGGCAGAAGATTCCGGTCATAAGGATTGGAAATAAGATTCTTATACGCTCTGAGGTTTTAGACCAGTTTTTGAAGAAAAACGAAGGGCATAATCTGAAAAATAAATATGAAGTAATTGCAGTATAAACACAAATAAGCATATAATACTGTCAGACCAGTTCTGATAGTCCTTGCACGGAAAGGAGCGTGCAGATTGGGCAAGGACTTAAAAGGAAATCCATTACCGCCGGGAATTATGCAGAGAAAAAGCGGAATTTACAGAGGGCGGTTTTATTACAAAGGAGAAACGTATACAAAAGATAATGCGGACTTAAAAAAGTTAGTTCAAGAAATGGAAGATTTACGCTATGAAGTCAAGCATGGGTTGAAAGGAAAGGGCGATAATATCACTCTGGATACATGGTTTGATATCTGGCTGAATACCCATAAGAAGCGGACTATCAAGGAGAGTACACAAGTACGTTATGATGATTTTTACAGACGTTACATAAAGAAGCAGATAGGAAAACAACGTGTGGCAGATTTTAATCCGATTATTTTGGAACGTCTGCTTCAGAATATGGCAGATGATGATTACAGCACAAAGACTATACGGGATGTGTATAATATTCTCAATGCTATGTTCAAATATGCAGTGCATAACAGGATTCTTACATTCAACCCATGTGCAGGAGTGGAAGTTCCCAAAACAAAGACAAAACAGATACGGGTACTGACTGTGAAAGAACAACGGGAAGTATTGGAACACGCAAAGGAGAGAATACACGAGAATCTCATACAGGTAGCACTCGGAACGGGAATGCGTGGCGGAGAACTGCTTGGGCTTACATGGGATGATGTAGATTTTCGGAAACGGGAAATTTCTGTAAATAAAACGTTGGTGTATATCAAAGATAAGGAAACAAAGAAGTATGTATTCAAGTACCAGACACCAAAGACAAAGAACAGTATACGGACGATTCCCATGCAGGACAGTGTGTATAAGGCTTTAAAACGTCAGTGGATTCAGTTGAAAGAAATGCAGTTGTCAGCTAGTGAATGGCAACCATTAGAGGGATTTGAAAATCTTGTGTTTGTTGGAAAGAACGGAAAACCGATTACAGAACACACCTTTCAAGTGACGTTAGACTGGATAGAAAAATCTATCAATAAGGAACGAAAAAAGCAGGCAGAGAAAAACAAGACAGTGTTTATACCGATTCCGCATTTTTATCCACATGCACTTCGTCATACTTTTGCAACGCGTTGTTTTGAAGCCGGGATTGACGCAAAGGTAGTACAAGGATTCCTCGGACATTATTCCATAGCAATCACACTGGATTTGTATACGCACGTCACAGATGATAAAGCAAAATCGGAAATGGATAAATTACAGAATTTGTATAAGGAAATCATATAATCAGAACAAGAATAAGAAAGAGAATAGAAAAGGTGCAACATTTCTTTAGAAAATTATTTGACCGAGATTTGACCGAAGCGGATTTTGCAACAAGTACAGAACAGCGAAAACCCGCTAACCACAAGGGCTAACGGGCTTCGTTGTTTTATAGTTATCTAAAGGAATGAGCTCTTATTATATGGCGGTGAAAATCATATGAATTCGGATATATGTAAAAATTGTTTATATAAAGCGGAAGAAAATGGAAATACCATGATGAAGCATCGGGGAGACAAAAGTAAACAAAAGCGTATCAGATACGACGCTTCAGTTTGTACGCAGTGTGGTGGAAAGCTAAGCGAAAAAAGTGGACAGTACGGAAATTTTTTGGGCTGCAGTAATTATCCGAAGTGCTGGTCCACAAAAAAATTAAATTACGTGAGGCATCGAAAGATTTTCCCATATAGTGCAGGACCTGCCGGCTGCTATATATTCTCTTTCTGTTAGGAGGCGATTGTGCAGTTGATCTTGTGAGTGTAAGGAAGATAATTTTGATGTTAAAATTGATGAATTGCTCTGCGGAAATTGAGAAGTCTGCCTTGCTGTCAGGAAAAGTAAAAGAATACGGATAATGCTGATAATTTAGAAAAGACGAAAGGGAACAACGATGAGTTTTTTAGATAAAATAGAAAAACAATTAACTCAAATGTCGGAAGCGGAGAAGGATGCATGGATTTTATCTCAGGCAAAGCTGCTTTCTGAAAGTCAGCGGGAAGGAATCTGGCTGTCGCTTTCTTGAGAAAAGAAAATTATTGGTATGCCAAGGTATGATGAGATTAATAAATTTTGTGAAAGTGTTGAGAATGGTGAGATATATTTTGAGTATGAGACACATTATTATGAGTTTGACAATGATGGCAGATATATGGATGACTGGGAAAGCTGGCATAACGATGTGTTTGGTGTGATACCATTTCTGAACAGAGTTTTTGCAGGATGCCATGACCTGCTGTGTCTGGAGGAGTATGAGCATGTGGTTAGGCTCTTAGACAGGGTTTGTGAGCTGAAATTTTCAGTTGAAAAAGCTGAAGATTCTGAGGATGAGCCAGAGGAGGAAACATTTTCCTTGTCTGATGCGGATAAAGAGGGCATGTTTTCCAGAAAACTCTGTGATGTGGGAGAGGATTGGATCAGAGCGGTCACGCAATTGACAAACGGACAGGAACAGAGTAGTCAGATTCTAAAATTACTTAGAATGTTTGAACACCCAGTGTGCAAAAAGGTCAAGCCCAGAATCCTTCTGGAAGAGGGAATTTCTAAGGAGATGTTCATTGATATGGCAATGTTCTTGGAGGGTGAAATTGTTAAGCTGGAAGCGCTGGAGGAAGAACTAACGCGGAAAGGTAATTGCTATCGTGAAAGATATGAGGTTCGCTCCCAAATCGATAGAAAGACGGAAATGTTGCTGGATATCCGTATAAAATGCCTGAATACAATATCAGGTGACAGCGGACAAAAAGAATTGAAGCTGGCTGCTTGTTGGAAGTCAGGAAGGGATCAAATGGTTAAGTTACAAAATGATTGACGACCAACCGGAGATTGATACAATCCAGAACATCTGCGAAGCACTTATCAGGAATGGAAAGCTGGAACAGGAAGACTGGGGGATAAGAAAGAAGGTTCTGGAGGATATAATCCGAAATAAATATTACGTTTATTATAACTGTGGCGATGTGATGGAGGAACTGACAGAAAAGCTGTGTGCCAATCGAGAAGAGTATCTGGCATGTGCGGATATTATGGACGCATCGGGTACATACAAAGAGAGGGCCGCATACTTGTATTACGAACACGGGAAAGAAGATAAATATTTATCCTATCTGGAAGAACATCTGGAGAGCAGCAGCAAAGAATATTCTGCCTTGATTACATATTATCAGGAGCATGGACAGCAGGAGGATGCATGCCGGGTTGCAGAACTGGGGCTTTAACGATGCAAGGAAGACTTGACGGTCTGTTTTATCTGTCTTATGTTGGAGGCACAGAAAACCGGCGACCAGAAACAGTTTCGAAAGCTGTATGCTAGCGCAAAGCGGAGAAAACATGTGGAGGTTGAAAAAATTAAAAAGGCATTGGAGGAATCAGATTAGGCGTATTACAAGACTGCCGTTTCTACAAAACGCTTTTACGCAACGGCGCAGAATAACTACTATTATGGACGGTTCACGTAAATGTAGTAAACTGCTCATAGAAAAAATGGGAAGTTACGGAAATGACCACAGTGGAAATTCGATATCTTACACCTAACGATGACAGAATGGCAACAGAAGCACTAGAAATTTATAAGGCATAGGTGGATTATTATAGTGAGAATTGCAGATATATTAAATATAAAAGTAAAACATAAGGTTTTTGGGATAGGTATAATAACTGAGGTTTCAGACAATCATTTGACAATCAATTTTGCAGCTAAAGAATCAAAGTTTATATACCCAGATGCTTTTGAACAGTTTATAGAGGCCGAAGATTCATCGGTGCAAGCTGAAATTATGAAAGAAGTCAATAACAAAAAATTGGCTGCAAAAATGCAGCAACAAGCAGCAGAGGAAGCACGTAAGACGGAAGAAGAACGTCACATAACAGATGGACAAACTGTTCTTGTGAAAAGAAATAGAAAAGGAATTGAGGATGGATTTGGCCCTGATTATAATGTAAGGCATTTAGCAAGACAGCCTGTTCTCACCTATCAACAAGTAGAAGAACAATTTGGAATTAAGATTGCTGGCTTTGGCCGGGGAATTAATAGAACATCGTCAACAGTAGTTCTCATTTCTTCGGTAGATAAAAAGAAGGCTGGTTTTGTATATCATGACCATTGGACTTCCGATGGGGATTATATGTATTCTGGCGAAGGAAAAACTGGCCACCAGCAGATGACTATTGGTAACAGAGCAATTGTAGATGCAGAGCGTGACGGAAAAATAATACATTTGTTTGTTAAATTCTCACCACAGGAATATTATTATCAAGGTGTATTTTCTTTGGTGAATTATACATATGAAGATGACAAAGATGAATCCGGGAATGTTCGCAAAGAGTATAAGTTCAGATTAAGAAAACAGCATTTAGAGGAATAATGTGGTGAAAACAACAAAAGTAGTAGCGGCAGTTATTTGTGATTCTTTCGAAAGTACAACTAAGATTTTTGCCACTGCCAGAGGATATGGTGAATTCAAGGGACAATGGGAATTTCCCGGAGGAAAAATTGAAGACGGTGAAACACCTCAGCAGGCTCTGATAAGAGAAATGCAAGAAGAACTTGATGTAAAAGTCGAAGTCGGTGCATTGATTGATACCGTTGAGTATGATTACCCTACTTTCCATTTAAGTATGGATTGCTTCTGGTGTGTTGTGGCAGATAGGAAAATTATGCTCAAAGAAGCGGAAGAAGGAAGATGGCTTAACAAAGATGAATTATATACTGTAGATTGGTTGCCAGCTGATATAGCGTTGATTAAAAAAATGCAGAATAGCCTATTTAGATGAGACAGTAGATTTGTCCCCATGAAAGCCCTTTTTCAGCGACTTTCCTTTTCTATCTTCCAGCTTCAGCAGCCCTGTTATGGATAGAGCAGAACCAAATATTTGCAGTTACAGAAATATAAACTATTTTTACCTCCAGCATAGACTTATAGTATACAGTTCTTATGCATGTGGTTTCCTGTATGCATAAAAAAAGAAAGGATATGTATATGAATAATAGCAAGGATGGAAATTATCATAAAAATAGTTGCAATTGCTGCAATTGCGGATGCTGCCGTGGCCCGCAGGGCGAACCAGGTCCGAAGGGAGAACAGGGTCCCCAGGGCGAACCAGGTCCGAAGGGAGAACAGGGTCCCCAGGGGCAACCAGGTCCGAAGGGAGAACAGGGTCCCCAGGGCGAACCAGGTCCGAAGGGAGAACAGGGTCCCCAGGGTCAACCAGGTCCGAAGGGAGAACAGGGTCCCCAGGGTCAACCAGGTCCCCAAGGCGAACGAGGCCCTCAGGGAGAACGAGGGCTGCAAGGCGAACCAGGTCCTCAAGGGGAACAAGGTCTGCAAGGTGATGCCGGCCCGCAGGGCGAACAGGGTCCCCAAGGCGAACCAGGCCCCCGGGGAGAACGAGGGCTGCAAGGCGAATCAGGCCCGCAGGGAGAACGGGGTCTGCAAGGCGAACCAGGTCCGCAGGGGGAACGGGGTCTGCAAGGCGAACCAGGTCCTCAAGGCGAACAAGGCCCGCAGGGTGAATCTGGTCCTCAGGGAGAACAAGGCCCTGAGGGCACCTTTCATCCAGGAGATGTTTTGTTTTATATCAATGGTAATGGTGGTCCAATACCCATCCGATTTGGAGAGGAGTTAAACTTTATATCTCCTAATCTTAACATTAATATATTTGACAATCCAGCGACTGTAGAAATAGACGGAAAAGCAAGGGAAACTGCATTCGGCGGTATTTATTCCAACATGATGCAAACGTTTGCTTTTACTGCCATTGACCAGATTGAACAGGTGCAGCTTAACAATTTTATGCCTTCTTTTGATGTTGGGACAGTTACAAACGGACTGCAGATTTATTTTCCAGGCGAATATGAAATCAATTACATGATCCGTATCGCCCCAGTTGATGTGCCGGACCAGACAATTTCTGCGGGAGTACGGCAGAATGACACTTTTATCGATTCTACAATGCAATATAGCACATTATCTACAACGGAAGACACAATATTGCAGGGAAGCATCATTGAATACCTGAGCGGTCAGGTTGACTTGGCATTTTTGTCGACTGATGCTGCAAGGTTCAATTTGTCCCAGCTTACAAACGCTGCGCTTACGGTGAAACGAATTTCACCATTTCTATAATAAGACGGTATAATAGTTTCCTCCCATTATAACAAATTGCAACACCATTGAGCATCATGATATTTTAGACTAAAGCAGGATACGGGTGAATACTGTAAAAATTAATATCACATCTGATTACCCGGGCAAAATATAAAGTTGTGTAATTACCGTGTATCGAAAGACCGCTAACTTCCAGTTATCCTTGAAAGTTAGCGGTTATGGAAATAAGTTTAGAAACTCAGCAGTAATTGCTTTTCTGTTCTGTGCCGTTTCTTCACGCCATGGTTGGTTACGTTAACATTATTGTCTGCAATAATCTGTCATAATTGTTCTTTTGCAATAGTTATAAAAAGCTCCTTCCTGAAAAAGAATTAGTTTCTCATACTTTTCAAGAAAGAGCTGTTTGTTTTAAAAGACGCAAACTATGTTACGCATCCGGTCCCTGTTGGAGCAGGGGCCGGCTTTTATGAAATTATTTGTTAAATACGAATGTAATATCTTTGCTTGACCAAAAGTCTGGAGAGACTTTAATTTCCATGGTACTCCATTCGGCAGGTACCTGATATGCAATTATTCCATTCATCTTCTTCCCGGCAGCAACAGAACCGTCAAGCTGATTTTTTCCTTCAGCTTCTGATACCTGTAAACCTAAAATATCTTGGTTTATTGAGTAATCATCGCAGTATGCTTCAAAACTGGCTATTGAACTGATAGCAATATCTTTTTCTGAATTATTCGTAATCTCGAACTCGCACAATAAAAATACATTACCCTCATCAGGTGTCGTAAACTCATTACCACTTGATTCAGTAGTGGATAACAGAGTGATCTGAATCCCTTTTTGTTCAGCTGTTTCTCCTATGGCAAATTCCGTTTTTTCCTTAGTTTCTTCGGATTTTGCGTCTCCTTTTCCAGCGGTCGCGTCTTTAACCTTGTCATCTTTTTTACCCAAAGCAGTTCCAATTACTCCTAGAATGGCAAGTACAACGATAACGATCAATGCGGTTTTAAGACAACTTCCCTTTTTCTTTTCTCTACTCACTTAAAACTCCTCCTCTTATTGAATAATATTTTTATTAAACGCCAAAGCGATTAATTCATTAAAAACGGATAGCAGTTACGTTATAGAGCAGCCCCGGATGAATCGACTCTTATTTAAATAACTTATGTATCTCCTTCTTTCACAAAGGATTCTCCCGATTTATTTTGTTTCGGACAAAAGTTGTATTAAATGCAATTTCTGTTCCTTAGACATGTTTTTCCCAGTTTTGATTATAAGCGTTTCAACATCGTCATAGGTTGGTTCATTTTTATTAATGACAGAATCATCGAAATCATTAAGAGTCAGGCCAAGTATTCCAGCAATGGATTTAAGGGTCTCTAACTTAGGATCTTTGGTAGCGCCACTGAGTATTTTATTTATAGTGCCAAGAGGTACACCAGATCTTTCTGCAAGTTCTGCATTTGTTAATCCCAATTTCTTTTTAAATTCAGCGATTTTTTCAAGACCCATTTTTTTGCCTCCTATGGTAATATTTTACCGTATAATATGAGAGGAGTCAATCAATAGTTATACTTAATGGTAAAAACGCACCTGTATTGACCGTTAAGTATAATATTGTTGTACATCTGCCAGTCGTTACCGGTTAAAATGGTATCCGGAATCTCGACAGCCGGCCTCCCCGCGGGAAATCCCAGAAGATCGATACCGCCTCTCATCAAAGGTTTACAAATAAAAAAGGGAATGTTAATATTTAGATAGTACTTCAAAAGCAGATGAAGATGCCAGGAAAGATCAGAAGTAAAAGATAAAGGAAGCATATGAAAATAGAACAGGGTATTTCCAATTATGAAAAAATGAAAAACAATATGGCAGATGTATTCCTGCAATACGATCAGGAAGAGATGATCCGGAAGTTTGGACTGACGCAGGATAAAAACTATCTGTATATTTGCTGTCTGAACCGGCAATATCGTATCAGCCGTCTGAACGGGCAGGTAAGCTGGTCAGAGGATGCTTTTCAAACGGAAGGAGAGGCTGACTACAACGAAGCCATGACCTTATATGATGTGCTCTGCTGTTCCAAAGAGAACTGCCATCTTGCCTGTGAGTGGGTAAATGTGGGAAGCCTTTCTGCAGTACAGGGCGGCACATTGGCAAAAGGAAGCGATTTTTTTCAGGATGCCGGGAAGTATTTCGACGGGAAAAAGGATGCCTTGGCCCTTGCATGTGAAAGGCTTAAGGGAAGAAAGGTGGAAAAGGGGGATGTTGCCTATGAGCTCGACTTGTTTCCTTTTCTTCCGGTAGTTTTGAGGTTTTGGGAATCCGATGAAGAATTTCCCGCAAGTCTGCAAATTCTGGTGGATAGAAATATTCTTGATTATATGCATTATGAGACTCTTATGTTTGCTATTTCACATATGTTGAACCGATTACGAGATGAGATAAATAAAGTTTTGCCCTAAAGGATACAGAGATAAGACCGAATCGTTTAAAAAGAGGGATTTGCCGGACAAAGAACAAAGAATACCATCCGGCAAATCCCTTTATTTTGTTTGGCAAAACAAGTGCCAGACATTTTTTTCATATCCGGCTAACTGCTTTTATGGACGCTTCATCTCAAATGTAGTAAACTGAATTCAGCAGGAAATAGAATTTTGGAGGAATCGATTTGGGAAAAAAGACGGAACAGTCTCAAAAGGTATACAATGCCATGGCGTGGGAATATGACTCTGCGCCAGAAGGCAGTTACACAAGACCCCACAAAGAAGAGATAATTAAAAACGCTGTGCTCAGGGAAGGAGATACTATTCTGGACGTTGCCTGCGGCAATGGGCATTTGCTTGGGGAACTCTCCAAAAAGGAGAGAGTGCATGCTTTTGGAGTGGACATTTCAGAAAATATGATTGCGGCTGCCAGGGAAAGATACCCGGCCTGCACATTTGCAGTGGGGCCTTGTGCTCCTCTTGGTTTTGAAAACGAGAGCGTGGACGTCATTACAGTGTCCTGCGCATTCCATCATTTTGAGACGCCCCAGGTCTTTGTCAAGGAATGTGTGCGTGTATTGAAGAAGAACGGGAAAGTCTTTATTGCCGAACCATTTTTCCTTCCGGCAGTAAGGTGGATTGCCAATGCGGTGGTATTTCCATTTACCAAAACCGGAGACGTAAAGGTGTATAGCCAAAAAGAGCTGCATTTATTTTTGGAGTCGGCTGGTTTTTCTGATATTGAATCTTACATAACAGGTACAGTATTATTTCTTTCCGCAAGAAAATAAATCTGTAGTAAAAACTATAATGTTCGCGCCCGTGCCGATCTGAAGGAGGCGTGCCAGGTGGCGTGGACGCAGGCGGGCGGCATTGAGTGACTGTATAAAATGTGAATGGAGAATATGTATATGGAAAAGAAGATGAGCTGCTGCGGTACGATATGTTCCGATTGTGAGTATTACCCGGCGGATTGCCCGGGATGCCGGGAGATCAAAGGCAAGGTATTCTGGCTGGAATATACGGGAGACTCCTGCTGTGATATTTATGAATGCTGTATCAACAAAAGGAAATACGAGCATTGTGGGAAATGTGGGGATTTGCCGTGCCGCCGCTATGAACGTGATGACCCAACAAAAACGAAGGAAGAGAATGAAGCCGATCACTTTATGCAGATAGAGAATTTAAAAAAATATAAGGAAGAATAGAGGAAAGATGGAGGCTGTTAAAGGGGCAGGTGACGCCCCTGTTTACCGATTATAAAAAATGATTGAAGGTATAGAGAACGTTAAATGGAGAGAAGGTGCAAGATTGATAAGATATGTAACAAAGAGTGATGAAAGACAAATAGTGTCGATGATGGAACTGGTAAAAGATGATTTTGCCGGTTATAAAGAAAAGGAATTTTTACAGGCAGTGCACAATGCTGTTAGTAATGAGGAAGCTATTATGGAAGAGGAAGACGGGAGAATAGCAGGGCTGCTTATATGCGCAAAAGAAACAAAAGAACTGTCCTTCCTTGCTGTGCATCCAGAGTATCGTAAAAAGGGTGTGGCTAAAAGATTGATTATGAAAATGGCTGAATGGTTTACTTTCGGAGATATCATTTCTGTAGTTACCTTCCGGGAGGGGGACCCGAAAGGCATACCTGCCAGAGCATGTTATCATGCCTGCGGATTTGTGGATGATGAAAAATTGATAGTATTTGATTATCCCTGTCAGAGACTAGTCCTGCGGTTATAAGAGGAAAAAGAAAGATATGAGATGGAACTATAAACATACACAAGAGTACTTAGATATATTTTAGAATGTACCATAGATGCGGGGGGATATTATGTCAAAGGGACTTTTAGACGTACTGTTAGACAGTATATTTGATGCAGACTGGGTGGGACGGCGTGGAGAGAAATTGACAGAGAGGGAGCTTAACTTAGTGAGGCTGCTAGGCCGAAAGGGTCAGGTACTTCGCAATATATATGTACCGAAGGATAATGGCGAGACATCGGAGATCGATGTAGTCTTTATTACGCAAAAGGGAATCTTCGTCATAGAGAGTAAAAATTATTCAGGCTGGATTTTTGGGGATGAGAAAGATACTTATTGGACAGCCATGCTGCCGAATCGGGAAAAAAACCGATTTTATAATCCTATTAAGCAGAATCGAACGCATATCAAGTGGCTTGGACAATACCTTGGGGAGGATATTCCACTATTTTCTATTGTAGTATTTTCGGAGCGATGCGAACTAAAAAAGGTTACGGTAGAGAGTTCGGATATCCGTGTTATCAAAAGGGATCGGCTATATGCAGCGGTGAGGGATATTTGGGATCATGCAAATGACGCAGCAGACGAGACTAAGGTGGAAGCTTTGTATGATATGCTGGAAGAATTGACCCATGCGGATCAGGCGGTTAAGGCGGCTCATATAGAGCGCATTCACAAAAAGTATAACAGGACAGAGCAGCAGGACACTTCTCTCATCTGCCCCCGCTGCGGAAGTGCCCTTGTTTTTCGTCAGGCAAAAAAGGGCGTGAATGCCGGTCGTGGATTCTATGGCTGCTCCAAGTATCCGAAATGCAGGTACATACGGAACATCGAAGAGACATAAGGACGTGATATCATTAAAACAAAGGATAAAGAGGAGAAATTATGTTTAACAAGATTCTGTTGAAAAAGGCGCTTGCCGGGTACAAGAAGGAATTTGTGCAGAAGCAGTGGCCGGAGGAAAAATATAAATGGGAAGCGGTTAAGTGTTTTCAGATGAATTGGGATGTCAATGCAGATGATTTTGCACAGATGCTCAGGAAGGCTCTGTCACAAACAGGAAATCTTCTTGCCTCAGCGAAAAATTTCCCGGCCAGGATGATTACGAAGTTTGCTGAACTTGCCCCTGAAGAAGTTCGCTCCATGTTTATTGAGCTCTTTGACGAGAGCAGGGATACATACGAGCGTGTTGCGAACTTTAAGGAGAAGTCTGATTTTCTGTTGGAGAGAGACGGGAATGGTGCAGCACAGCACTATCAGCATGAGAACGCAATTTCTGTCTATATGTGGCTGCGGTATCCTGACAAGTATTACATTTATAAGCTGGGTGAGATTAGTGCAGCAGCAGAACTGCTGGAAAGTGATTATCATTTTAAAAGGGGAGCGTTTGCAGAGAATATCCGTAATTTCCTTGCCTTCTATGATGAAATCTGTGAGGAATTGAAGCAGGACAGTGAGCTAAAGGCTCTCCTGAATTCCCAATTGAGCGGGACCTGTTATTCAGACCCAGAGCTTCACACCCTTACCATCGATGTTGGGTTTTACATAAGCAGACATTTTGGAAAACAGGATTCCAAGCCGGAAGCGGATGAATGGTGGCCATTGGATTATACGCCGGCGCTTTCTGCCGATGAATGGGAAGCACTTCTTGAAGATGACGAGGTTTTTACACCCAGCAGTCTGGAGATAATGAAGAGAATGCTTGCTTATGGCGGGAAGGCCACGTGTACACAGTTATCCATCAAATATGGAGAGAGCAAGAACTTTTATAATGCAGGCTCATCTGCATTGGCTAAGCGGATAGTGCAAAAAACAGGATGCCCGGTTATGCAGAGGGAGGATGAAAATTCACGCTGGTGGCCGGTGCTTTATGTTGGAAAAAATGCCAAAAAGGACGAGGAAGGCTCTTATGTGTGGAAGCTACGTGAGGAATTGGCAGAGGCATTAAAAAGAATTGATTTGTCCGAGGTGGATTTGTATGCGAACCTTTCGCCTGCAATCTGGAAAATCAGCCATGGCCTGGACTGTATTACCGATGAAGAAGCAGCCGCTTTTCTAAAAAAACACGTGGTTGTGGTACATAAGGACACAGCGGCAAAGGCAAGGAGCAAAACTGCCCAGGGGGAAAGCTTTATGGCCAACATGAAAAAGGGTGACTATTTTTACCTGTGCCGCGGCAACAGCATCCGCCTGCTCGGAAGAATTGATTCTGATGAAGCAGAACTGAACCCTGAGAAACAGAATGGATGGTATCAGCGCTCCTATACGGCTATAGCTGAGTCTTGTGATACCAAACCTTATACGGGAAAGCAAAAATGGTGGACACCGAATGATAACTCCACCTGTATAGAGGTGGGGGATGCAGATAAGCACTTGTTTGAAGAAGTGATTTTGAAGCCGTATTTCGATATAACCGTTGGCCAGCTGCTTACGAATGATACTTCGGGCCGGCATTACTGGTTTTTAAATGCCAATCCTAAAATCTGGAGTATCTCAGGCATGCCTGTGGGCGGGGTACAGGATTATACGCTTTACAATGATAACGGGAATAAACGAAGGATCTTTCAGAACTTTTTGGATGCGAAGGCCGGTGATATGGTGATTGGGTATGAGTCTACGCCGGTGAAGCAGATTGTAGCAATTGCCAGAGTTACCGCAGAGCAGGATGGAGAGAAGATATACTTCGAAAAAATAGAAGGCTTATCATCACCGATTGATTACGCAGCGCTTAAAGCCTGCCAGGAGCTGGAACGCATGGAGTATTTTTCTATGCAGCAGGGCAGCCTGTTTAAGCTGACAAAGGGCGAATATGAATTTATCCTGGATATGATTCGTGACGAGAATCCGGCGCCTGTTCCGGCAGATACCTTACCTAAATATTCCAGGGAGAAATTTCTTGACCAAGTATATATGACAGAGAAGCAGTACGAGCGTTTGATTTCTGTCCTTGGCAGGAAAAAGAATATTATTCTGCAGGGAGCTCCGGGTGTGGGAAAGACATATGCAGCGAAGCGCCTGGCTTACGCAATGATGGGTGAGAAGGACGATGACCGCATTGCGTTCGTGCAGTTCCATCAGAATTACTCGTACGAAGATTTTATGATGGGGTACAAACCTGTCGACGACGGCTTTGAACTGAGATATGGAATTTTTTATGGCTTCTGTAAAAAAGCCGCAAATCATCCGGATAAAGATTATTACTTTATTATAGATGAGATCAACCGCGGCAATATGAGTAAGATATTCGGTGAACTGCTTATGCTGATTGAGTGCGGTTATCGCGGAACAAGCGTCACTTTAGCTTATAACGGACTGAGTTTTTCAGTGCCCAAACGTCTCCATATCATTGGCTTGATGAATACGGCGGATAGAAGCCTGGCAATGATTGATTACGCGCTGCGTCGCCGGTTTAGCTTTTTCGATATGGAGCCGGGATTCACGTCTAAGGGGTTCATCAAGTATCAGAAAAGCCTTGCGAATGATACCTTTGATGCACTCATCGAAAAAATCAAAATGCTAAATGATGAAATTAGTGCAGATACCTCACTGGGGAAGGGATTCTGCATAGGGCACAGTTATTTTTGCAATATTTCGGAATGTACGGATGAATGGCTGAAGGACATTGTTGATTTTGATATTCTGCCAATGCTGAGCGAATATTGGTTCGACGATAAGACCACATATCAGCGCTGGGAAAATATTCTGCAGGGAGTATTTCAATGAGGAAGGATAAAGGCATAGTAATAAAAAATATATACTATATGCTGTCCTATGCATTTAAAATACTGAACCAGTCTGTTTATGAAGAGGTGGCGGCGGAGGAGTTTGAAGACATGTATAATCTCTTTTCGGCAATATTGTCAAAGGGGATTGGCCTGCAGCTTAAGCAGGGACTGTATCGGGAATATAAGAACTGTCAGGATGAACTGCCGGTCATGCGCGGAAAAATTAATATGCCGGGCACGATTCGAAACCGGCTGGGGCATGAAAGGGTGTTGTCTTGTGAATTTGATGAGCTGTCAGAGAACAATACTCTCAACCAGATTATAAAAACAACGGTCATGCTTTTACTTAGAAACCGCGATGTGAAATCAAATTACAAAGATGACCTGAAGAAAAAAATGCTGTTTTTTTCCGGGGTGGATACCCTTGAGCCGTCAGCCATACAGTGGACATCAATACGTTTTCAGAGAAATAATCAGACATACAGAGTGCTGACAGGTATCTGCCGGCTGATCCTGGAAGGAATGTTAATCACCACCGAGAAGGGTAAGTATAAACTTGCGTCATTTATTGATGAACAGAGAATGTGCCGCTTGTATGAAAAATTTATATTAGCATATTATTCTCAGCATTTTCCCTCATTGTCAGTAAACGCATCTCAAATTGCGTGGGCGGTGGATGATGACATCAGAACGATGCTGCCCCAAATGCGGAGTGATATACATCTTCAAAAGGGCAATACTGTGCTCATCATCGATGCCAAGTACTATGCCCGCACAACGCAGGAACAGTATAATAAGCATACACTGCATTCAAACAACCTGTATCAGATTTTTACCTATGTAAAAAACCGGCATTATGCATTTGGGGATGAGCCCAATGAGGTATCAGGTATGCTGCTGTATGCAAAAACAGAGGAAGAGATTCAGCCCAATAATGTCTATCGGATGCATGGAAATAAAGTCAGTGTAAAAACACTGGATTTGAATTTGCCGTTTACAGATCTTTCAGCGCAGCTGGATGCAATCGTCAGGGAACATTTTGGTGATACACTTGTCCGCAGATAGAGAGCTGTACTCTGGTATGTAAATATAAAAGCAGGGGTTTTGCCGGGTGGTGATAAGCCCCAGGACAAAACCCCGATTAGTTGGCAAACGGTATGCGTTAAAGCAAAGGGTTCATTTATGGGATATTATGGCTTTAAGATTACTTTAATACAGCCATCCTCTTTTTTATCAAAAATGCTGTATGCGTGGCTGCCTTCTTCTAAGGAAAGCTTATGGGTGATGATATCTGTCGCGTCAAATTCACCTTTTTGAATCTTTTGCAGTATCAAATCTACATATCTGGTGGCAGGGCACTGGCCCATTTTCAAGGAGATATTCTTGGAGAAAAAGTTTCCAAGAGGGAAATTATTATATTTATTGCCATAGACGCCTACCAGGGCTACGGTTCCCGTTTTTCTGATACACTGGGAAGCTGTTTCTATGGCTGACTTTGATCCGCCCTGCAGTTTTAGCGCAGTTTCGATTTTTTCCACAACAGAAGTTTTGCCATCCAGTCCGACACAGTCAATGACGGAGTGAGCTCCTCCGTGAGTGATTTCTTTTATATATTCTCCTACTTGTTCATATTCTTCAAAATTTATTGCTTCCACGCCATAGCTTCTTGCATGGTTCAGGCGATATCCCACACTATCCACTGCAATGATCCTGCCGGCTCCTTTTTGAATACACCATTTGATCGTCATCAGTCCTATAGGACCGCAGCCTAGTACAACTACGGTATCTCCGGCTTTCACATTTGCTATTTCAGTACCCCAATAAGAAGTCGGCAGGACGTCTGTTACAAATAAAACCTGCTCATCTGTCAATTCTTCCGGAACTTTTTTAGGACCTACATTGGCATATGGTACCCTGATATATTCTGCTTGTCCGCCGGCGTAATTCCCATGATATTTACTATAACCAAATAATCCGCCCGATTCAGCGTAATCATTTGAATTATCGCACTGGCTGTACTCTCCTTTATTACAGAATTCACAATGTCCGCAGGCAACCGGAAAAGGGATTACCACCCTGTCGCCTTTCTTCAGATTTTTAACTTCCTTTCCGGCTTCTTCTACGATACCCATTGTCTCATGGCCTAACACGTATCCGTCATACATTCCTTTTACTAAGCCGTGCACTAAATGTAAATCCGATCCGCAGATAGCCGTAGAAGTAACTTTTACGATGACATCATCCTCTTTTTCTAATTTGGGATCCTCCACGGACCTGTATTCCACTTTCTGCAGCCCGTCATATACGATAGCTTTCATTGCAATACCTCCCTGTTATGATTTAAAAATATTATCTGTAGATGAAAAAAATCTATACCGGTTATTTACATATGTGACTTTTTTCAATATGGCGTTGATAATGTTAAGTGAGTGTTATCTTTCATAGGAAAACGTAGGATATAAGTTGACGGCATCCTATAGGATGAAGTATGGTAAAAGGAGTGTCTACTGGACCGGCAGAGTTAAGCCTGTGAAAATCAGCGATCGTGCCAAGTATATAAGGATACAGGATAGGAAGTAAAAAGGAGGTGCCAACCATAACCGTATACAAAACCAACGACATTGCCCGTATTATAGGCATCCATGTGAACACCGTCCGTCTGTATGAAGCCTGCGGACTGATCCCCAGGCCTGAACGCCGATCTAACGGCTACCGTGTATTCACGGATCTTCACATTGAGCAATTCAGGCTGGCCCGTGCTGCCCTGAAAGTAGAAGTTCTTCAAAACGGTCTCCGCAAAAAAGCTGTGGATATCATTAAAACCTCCGCTGCCGGCGAGTACGAAGCTGCTGCAGAAAAGACAGCACAGTATATCAGACAAGTTGACAGAGAAATAAAGAATGCGGAAGAAGCAATAAGGATTACACAGCATATTCTCTCCGGGAACAGCGAATGTGCTCCTGATCCCTCTCTGTCCTTTACAAGAAAGGAGGCAGCGGAGTGTCTTCACGTAACGATAGATACGCTCCGCAACTGGGAACTAAATGGACTGTTTACTGCAAAACGCAGAAAAAACGGATACCGGATTTATACGGGCCAGGATATGGAGCGCCTGAAGCTCATCCGTTCTCTTCGATGTGCAAATTATTCTCTTTCCTCTATTCTGCGAATGCTTCATGTATTGTCCGCGAATCCTGCGGCTGATATCAGAGAGGCTATTGATACACCGGGAACAGATGACGATATTATCACTGCCTGTGACAAACTTCTCACCTCTCTGCATGAAGCGAAGGAAAATGCATATTTTGTGGCCGGTCAGATCGAAAAAATGAAAAATATGACCGCGGAAACCCTACAGTAAAACACCATACTTTCGGAAGATGATACTCTTGATACACTTCAAATAAAGGAGGTAAAAAGAGATGGATGAAACAATCCGGATTTCCGGCCTGAGCAAATCTTATGCCGGAAATAAAGTACTTACAGACATCAGTTTATCTGTAGCGGCAGGGGAGGTATACGGTCTGCTGGGGGCAAACGGAGCGGGCAAAAGCACTATGATTGAGTGCATTCTGGGTACCCGCAGGGCGGATTCCGGGTCTGTCCGCATTATGGGATTAGATCCGTGGAAAAACAGAAAGCAGCTGTTTGAAGAGGTAGGAGTACAGTTCCAGGAGACACATTACCCGGAAAAGATGAAAGTGAGGGAGCTGTGCGAAGAAACCGCCTGTCTCTATGAGAAGGCGGCAGACTGGGAAATGCTGCTGGAGCAGTTTGCGCTTGGAGATAAGAAGCATGCGTTTATCCAGGAATTGTCTGGAGGGCAGAAACAGCGGCTTTTTATAATTCTGGCTCTGATTCCGGAGCCTAAGGTAGTGTTTCTGGATGAACTTACCACTGGTCTGGACACGAAGGCCCGGCGCAGCGTATGGAAAAGTCTGCTGAGGCTGAAGGAACAGGGGCTGACAATTTTTCTCTCCTCTCATTTTATGGATGAAGTAGAGGTACTATGTGACAGAATCGGCATTTTAAAAGACGGTGGATTCATATTCACCGGTACGGCGGAGGAGGCCATGGCCCAGAGCGGCTGCGGCCGGTTGGAGGATGCCTATCTTTGGTTTACCGGAGAGGAGGGGACAGAGGATGCATAAGTTTATTACTATGCTTAAAACGGAGTTTACGCTATCCATCCGGGGGATGGATATGGTTATTTTCGCTCTCTGCATGCCGGTGGCGGTGACTGTAATTCTGGGATGCATGTATGGGAGTAAGCCTGCCTTTGAAGGGGCGGAATATACCTTTTTGGAACAGTCCTTTGGGGCAATATCTACCATTGCGGTCTGCGCAGGAGGTGTGATGGGGCTGCCGCTGGTCATCTCAGATTACCGGCAGAAGAAGATCCTGAAGCGTTACCAGGTAACTCCCACAAGCCCAGTGCTTCTTCTGGCGGTGCAGGCGGCCGTCTATGGAGTATATTCTCTGCTGTCCCTTATTTTGGTTTTTCTCGTCTCTGCTTTGTTTTTTGGAATGCACTTGCCGGGATCCTGGGGAATGTTTCTGGCGGCTTATCTCTTGGTCATGATGTCTATGTTCAGCATCGGTGTGATGGTGGGCGGGGTTTCCAGGGATATGAAAACAGCCAGCATTGCGGCCAGCATTCTCTATTTCCCAATGTTGATTTTTTCAGGGGCAACCCTTCCCTATGAAGTAATGCCTGAGGCCCTCCAGAGGGCAGTGAACCTTCTGCCTTTAACCCAGGGGATTAAGCTGCTGAAAGCGGCATCCCTTGGTCTTCCAATAAAATCTGCGGGAATTCCGGTGATTATTATGTGCGCGTGTGCAGTGATCTGCGGAGGGATTGCTGTCCGGTTCTTTCGCTGGGAGTAGAAACTGCATCCAGACGATACGCAGTTCCGGCTGTTGTTTTTTTATTGCTTTTTCCGGTGTATACTAGATCAGAGGTGATGATATCATGGAGTACAAAATTTTGATGGTAGATGACGATAAAGAGCTGCTGAAAATGCTGAGGAATTATTTTGAAATAAAAGGCTATTCCGTAATTACCGCTGAGAACGGCTGGGAGGCAGTGGAGAGAATACGGCTGCAGCCGGATATTCTGCTGCTGGATGTAAACATGCCGAAGATGGACGGACTGGAAGTGTGCCGGCAGATCCGGGACAAAATCTCCTGTCCGATCATCTTTCTTACGGCTAAGGCAGAAGAGCAGGATCGGGTAAATGGACTGCTGTCCGGGGGCGATGACTATATCCTGAAGCCCTTCAGCTTAAGAGAACTGGAAGCCAGAATTACAGCTCATCTTAAGCGTGAAGAAAGGCATAAGGCAAAACCAGATTACCGGTTCAGAGATGGCCTGCTGATTGACTACACGGCCAAGAGGGTGCAGATCGGAGAAACGTATCTGGAGCTTACAAAGCTGGAGTACGATATTATGGAATTCCTTTCCATGAATCCGGGGCAGGTATTTGACAAGGAGCGGATCTATGAAAAGGTCTGCGGATATGACGGCGAGGGGGACAGCCGGGTGGTTACAGAACTGGTGCGGCGTATCCGGAAGAAGACCGGGCAGTATACAGAGACAGAATATATAGAAACAGTCTGGGGGATGGGCTACCGATGGAAACAATAAGAAACTTATCTATAAGGAAAACGATTGTACTGTACCTGACGGTAAGCCTAATCCTGGGATTTCTCGCCGGAGCAGCTGTTATGGGGATTGCAGAACAAGCCCAGCGGCAGATATGGATAAAGTATATTGATGAAGATGCATATGTGAAGGCCATACAAAAAGAGGAAGGAAATTTTACCGTTGATGTGGCCAGAGTCAGCAGAGACAGAATGACAAAAACAGACGGATTTTACTCCGAGCTGTGTGACTTTCTGGAAACCTACAGTATCCTGGCAGCCTGCTTTTTTAGTATGATTGGAGCTGTCATACTGTTTTACAGGGATAAGATAAAGGTACCCCTGGGAGAACTGACAGACGCATCAGAGCTGATAGGAAAGAACGAACTGGATTTTCGGATCACCTATGCCAGCAGGGATGAACTGGGGAGGCTGTGCCTGGAGTTTGAAAAAATGCGTGCGTCCCTGGCAGAAAACAACAGGAATATGTGGAATATGGTGGAGGAGGAGAAGGCGCTCCGTGCTGCCATTGCTCATGATATCCGTTCTCCCCTGACTGTTCTCAGAGGATATCAGGAAATGATGCTGGAATTCATTCCCGAGGGTATTCTCGAACAGAAGAAAATTTTGGAGATGCTGCAGGGGGGAATGGAACAGATCGAGCGCATGGATAAGTTTATCGGAACCATGCAGAAGCTGTCCAGACTTGAGGCGCGCAGGATAGAATGCAGGGAGTTCGCGCTCTCCTCCCTTACAGATGAAATTCTCAGAATTGCACAGATACTTCAAAAGGAGGCAGGCAGGGAGAGCCATATCATACAAACGTCAGCAGACAAAAAAATAACAGCTGATCGGGAAGTGATACTGGAGGTGACAGATAATCTTTTATCCAATGCATTCCGATATGCTGAGAGATTGGTCCAGGTGGAAATCCGGGCAGAGGGGAGAGAACTGGTAATTTCTGTATCAGATGACGGAAGTGGATTTACAGAGAGCCAGGAGCAGGTCACAAAGGCATACTATCACTCCAATCCACAGGACGATCTCCAGCACTTCGGCATGGGAATGTATATCAGCCGGGTGTACTGTGAGAAGCATGGGGGAAGGCTTTTGACAGGGAATCAGAGAGACGGAGGTGCAGTGGTAAAAGCTGTTTTCAGAACAGGAGAGTAGAGCGGAATGTTGTGTGCAGGAGAATCAGAAGAGATTTTCCTGCATTGTTTTTTTGTTGGGAAATTCCCGTTATTCTATAAGTAACAAAAGGAAAGGCGGGGAAATATGAAAGCAATAATCAAACGAGAACTGAAAAATTATTTTAAAAATCCTGTTTTATGGATTGGCCTGGCATTTATTATCTTTCAACTGTATCAGATACTGAATCCATATTTGGGAATCCATTATTACCAAACGGAAAAAGACATTGAGGCACAGAAACCGGAAAACATTGGAGACGCTGATATCACAGATGGCTATGTGCTTTCGTCCAAAGAAGAGCAGATGGCACTGGCCTGCGAAAAGATAAAAAAAGATTTGGCGGAGACAAAAGGCATTACGGAACAGGAGGCTGACGGTATTCTGGAGGATATGAGACAAAGAGGATTGTCCATAGAGGAGATGGAGGCAGAACTGTCAGAAAAGTATGAGTTTTACGGAAAATACGGAGTGAAATATTATTATGAGACCTCAGAATACCACAAAGCTGGATATGAGGAGGCCAATGCATATATAGCCTCCAACCTGGAGGAACATTCCTTCTCCTATTATTTTTCACGAAAGTTTGCAGATTTCTGCGGGCTGTTTATGGGCTTTTTTTCCTCTGTGCTTTTAGCGTTCTTATTTATCCGTGATTCAAAGAAGGATACCTATGAACTGCTCCACACAAAGCCAATTAGTCCTGCGGCTTATGTGTGTGGAAAAATCGGAGGAGGATTCCTCACTATGCTTGCTGTATGGGGGATTCTCACAATACTTTTTGGGGGACTCTGTGAATTCTTCGGGAGAAGGGCGGGCTTCCCGGTAAGCATGGCAGATTTTATAAAAACAGCGTCTGTTTACATTCTGCCCAATATGCTGATGATTGCCAGCATTTATGGGGCAGCTGCCCTAATCTTTAAAAACCCGCTTCCGGCAGTCCCTCTTTTGTTTCTGTATTTGATTTATTCCAATATGGGCAGCATAGGGCCGGACGGAGAATATGGGTATTATGGAAGACCTCTGGCCATTATGGTACGTTTTCCGGGAAAGTTTTTTGAGACAGCGCCGCCGCCTATGGCACTTTTAAATCAGACTTTTTTAGTTGCTGCCGCTGTACTCCTTATCGTACTGGGGGCAGAGATATGGAGAAGGAGGCGGTTCTATTGAAACAGGAGATCAAAATATGTATACCTCCCTATAAAATCGTGTATTCGATTATGTTTTTTGTGATTTTAAGCTTAATCAGGGGGATTACCCTGGTGGATGAAATCGGCGGGGCCCTGGATGCCAATGCAGCGCTTCTGGGAGTTGTATTCTGTGCCGAGACTTATGTAATGGAGCGCGGCTCCGGACGGGGGGAGATCTTTGTCCTGTTTCCCCAAAGAAACAGGACAAAGGCAGTCATGAGAAGGCTGCTGATACAGAACGTATACCTCTGTATGCTTTCCTATATTGGCTTTTTCTTCTTTTTCTGGCAGAAGCCCATGCTTTTGCCAGATAATTCCCTGTTCTTCCAGTATGGGATGTATATGCTTGCCGTAACCGGCACAATTTTGTTCTGGAGTACCCTGTCCATGACAATATCCAATCTGACGGGCAGCCAATGGGGAGGAATCGGTATCTGTCTTGCGGTGTGGATGATGCTCAACTCCACCTTTGGAGATAAAACTCTGGGGGTATTCAATATTTTTGCCTATGGCTTCCGGGAAACAGAGGAGCTCCTGGATCTGGGCTGGCTATGGGGAAAGGCACTGGGAATACTACTGGCAGCAGTAATGATTGGAATGACACCATATATCATAAAGAAAAGAGGCTGAGGAAATGAGTATAAAAATGAAAGATGTAACAGTCACATTCAAAAACGGAGTCACGGCAGTAAACCATGCAAGTCTGGAGATTCCCAGAGGAATTTACGGTCTCCTGGGAGAAAACGGAGCCGGAAAAACCACCTTGATGCGTGTTTTGGTCACGGTCTTGAAGCCCTCAGAGGGCAGAATAACTATGAATGGGATCCTGTATGGGGAACAAAATTACAGAAAAATACAGGAGAAAATCGGTTATCTTCCCCAGGAACTAAACCTGTATCCGAACCTGACGGTGAGGGAATGCCTGGAGTATATGGGGGAATTATCCGGAATTGATAAGAAAGAATGCAGGAAACGGATAGACTACTATTTAGAAAAAACAAGCTTAACGGAGCACCAGAAAAAGAAAAACCGCCAGCTGTCCGGTGGAATGAAACGCCGTGTGGGGCTTATCCAGGCCTTATTAAATGAACCGGAGTTTTTGATTGTTGATGAACCTACCACAGGATTGGACCCGGAGGAAAGGATCCGCATCCGCAATCTTCTTGTGGATTTCTCCCTGGACAGAACGGTCTTGTTTTCCACCCATGTAGTGGAGGATCTGGCCGCTACCTGCAGTGAGCTGGCAGTGATGAAGAAAGGAACCTTTCTTTACAGCGGAACGGTGCAGGAACTGGTGAACAGTGCCAGAGGGCATGTCTGGAACTGCCGGGTAAAAGATGGAGTCCAGGCAGCAGAAATAGAGAAAAAGTACCATGTTTCTGCAAAACAGTATGTGAATGACGGGCTGCAGATGAAGATACTTGCAAAAGAAAAACCGGAGACAGAGTGTACACCGGCTGAGACAACACTGGAGGACGCGTACCTTTATATGGGAGCTTCCCGGAAGGATTGAGTCCTGAACGGATAGAGGAGTATGGGGTTCCCCCCCCCTGCGGCTGAGAACCTACTCCGCAGGATTGCCCTGCCGCAGGGGGGATTCCGGGCACAATGCAGCATTATGTGAGAGAGAATCTTTTCTTATTATATTTCTCAATCTCTTCACATACTGCGTCATAGACGCCAGGATAAGAGCAGTCTGGTCCTCCCATGCTGGTACACGGCAGGAAATATTTAGGAGGGATTTCGTCGCAGACCTTTTTGATCTGAGCCGCAATACTTTCATGGGTCCAGTCTTCTCTGTCAACGATACTATTATCAATACCGCCCATGAAGGAGATCTGTCCTCCGTAGGTTTTAACCAGTTCCGGAAGGTTATTGGTATGGATGGTTCCCTGGTGAATATCAATACCCATTTCTATCATGGAAGGAATCAGATTTGCCACATAACTGTCTGAATGGTGTACAATGAGACATCCCTGTTCTTTGAAGTAGCCGTAAACTTTTTTATAAACCGGAACGAAAAATTCCTGGAACATCTCAGGGGAGAAGAAAGAGGAGTACTGTGTTCCGAAGTCATCATGGTGGAAGACAAGGTCCGGTTTTATATATTTCATCAATTCTTTGGCATATGCCAGTTCCCAATCAGCCATAAAATCAAATAATTCATGCATAGCCTCCGGCTCTTCGTAAAAAGCGACCATTGCCGGTTCCATTCCCATTAAATAATTTATTTTTTCAAAGATCCCCGGAGCCATAAAAGCGGCCACGAACTGCTCTTTACGATCAACTGCGTCTGCCTGCGCCTTGGCTGTTGCCCATACTTCTGGGGGATAGACAATCCTGGGAGCTCTGACGGTTTCTCTCCACTTGGTAATATCCTTTAGCGCTGCCAGTCCATTGCTGTGTATAGGGAGGGGGCCGGCACATCCCTTTGGAAAGGTTACGGTGACGCCCCACTGGTTCATAACGGTTTCCCCCGGCTTCATGGTATAGGCAAAGCCGCCTATGTGTGTAAGGATGGGGTCAATAATAAAAGCAAAGGCTTCGTGGCAGTTTACATAGCGGTCGGGATGCCCTCCCTGAATGGTTTCCAGCAGATTTTGTCGTTTTGTTAGCATAAGCAAATCCTCCTTTAATAAATTTCGTACATTTTTTATCTGGCCCCATTATAAGGGGAAAGCGGAAGAAAAGTAAATTCTACAAAGAAATTGACTTTACTGTGAAAAGTTCCTATACTTTATACAGAACATATATTCGCGGGGAGGCGGGGCAATGAGAATAAGTATGGAAATTATATATGAGAATCTGGCAGAGTTCAGACCGTCTGGAAGAAGAGGGAGGGGATGGAACGAAATGAGATATCTGGGGTTTACACCCATGGGAAAAAAGATGGGAACTCTGGCTGAGGAATTTGTGATTCTTGGGCGGGCAGCGGAGCTGGAAGCGGCTGCTCTGCCTGAAAGAAGCGGTATTATATGCCTGGGTACTCCCCAGGGAACTTTGGATAAAGCGCAAAGATGGATCCTTCTTCCGGAGACAGCCCAGTGGGAGGAAGTATGCTGTGCTCTCTTAATGGCCTTCCGCAAGTACCAGCTGTGGGAAGAAGCGCTGACGGAGGCACTGCGGAGGAACGAAGGAATTGAGAGCTACTGTCAGGCCAGTGTGGATATTTTTGAGAACCCGATTTTTGTGCATGACGGTGACTTTGAGATTATAGCCAGTGTAAATGAGATGCCTGAGCAGGTGAAGTGGAATTATGAATCCCAGACAGGGAAGAAAACCGTTCAGATGGAAACTATGAATGAGTTTAAGGTCTCCAGAGAGTATCAGGACAGCCTGAAAACACGGGGAGCCCAGATTTTCCCGAGGCAGCAGTTTGGATACCGGGGACTGTATGTGAATTTTTGGATGGAGGAAACCTTTCTGGGAAGGATATGCGTAAATGAACTCGGAAGAGAGTTCAGAGAGAGCGATTATCCTCTGTTGGAATATCTGGCAGGGCATGTGCAGACAGCCCTGGAGAGGGGCTGCCTTCTGCAGTCAGACGATCCCAGGGACCTGGAACAATCTTTCTATGAACTGCTCCAGCACGGACACACGGAGGAGAATGCCCTGAAGAGGCGTCTGGAATATCAGAAGTGGAAGCCAGGTGACCGTTTCCTGTGTATCCGCCTGCTGGTAAGCAGCAGGGATTTTTCCACACATGCGGTTTATTTTACCTGCCGGAGATTGGAAAATATGTTTGCCGGTATCTATGCATTTCACTATCATGAGGGTATTTTTATCGTCTTAAACATTGAAAAAACAAATGGCGATATAACTGAATTTTTTCAGCGGTTTGCGGTATTTATGAGGGAAGGCCTATTTAAGGCAGGAATCAGCTGCCTGGGGAATGACTTTATGGAGCTGCGGTTCTACTATCAGCAATGTCTGGCGGCACTGGAGATGGGAGAAAAGGAAAACCCTATGTTTTGGATGTACAAGTTTGAAGATTATGTACTTTCCTACTTGTTTTATCAGGGCAGCAGGAAACTTCTTCCCCAGATGTACTGTGAGCCCGGACTGCTGAAACTGAAATTGTATGATGAAGAGCACAGTACAGAGTTCTTTAAAACCCTTTATAGTTACCTTGTTAATGACAGGAATATCGCTCATACTTCGGGCAGCTTGTATATTCACAGAAGTACGTTACTATACCGTCTGGAAAAGATTAGGAAGATATTGGGACTGAACTTGGATGAGCACAAAGTCCGTTTCCGCCTTCTTCTTTCCTACGAGATATTAGAATGGATGCAGAATGAATAAGTTCCGCAGGTTTACTTGAGTTTTTTCCTATAATAACGTATTATTAGTATAATAGGCAAAGAGCGGAAAGGCGGATTTCAAATGGATTACATAGGGGAGTGCTGCCTGGCATTTACGGCAAACAATATTAATTTTCTTATCCCGGTTTCCGGCGTAAAGCGGGTATGTGATGCAAGACAGGGGACAGCGGCAGAAGAGGATATGCGGGTTCTTAATTTTCCTGTTATAGCAGGCAGAACGGAAGAAAGACAATGGGATTATATACTGATTCTTGAGACGGGGCGGACAGTGTTCGGACTTTTAGCAGAAGAGATCCTGGGGCTCCGTGTACTAAAAGAGGAGGAACTGCTCTCGTTACATCCCCCGGTGCTAAACGAAAGAAATCAATATCTGCAGGCCGTGGCAAAGCTGCGGGGGGATGACGGAATAGCTGTGCTGGGATATCTGCTGAACCCCGAACAGCTGTATCAAAGGATTATAAATTACAGCGGCAGTCCGCCGGGCGGGGCGTAGAAAAGGATGGGGTATGGACTATATAACGGTAAATACAGGTACAAGGATTTTCTATATTGAAAAGAAAATGACGGAAGCAATTGTCAGAGATCCTGAAATTCTTACAGTTCCGGAAGGAGAGGAGAATCTTCTGGGACTTTCCGTATATCATGGCCGTCTGGTAGTCTACCATCAGTTGGGAGACAAAAAGTCTTACTCTTGCGGGATTATCATAAAGGCAGGGGGAGAAATGCTGCCTGGAATACCAGCAGATACAGTTGGAGAGGAAGAGGCAGATCCCTCGTGTTTAACTATGCTGATGGAGGGAGTCTGGGGAAAGAAAAGTGATTAGGCTAAATGAAAAAGAATTTACAGAGATTGTTGCATATATGCGGGAATTCTATGGAATAAATCTGAATAAAAAAAAGACTCTGATTGAGTGCCGTCTGACAAAGGAACTGCAGAGACGCGGGCTTTCTTCCTTCGGAGAGTATCTGGAACTGCTGAAAGGAGACCGGACGGGAAAGACGGCAGAGGGGATCGTGAATCAGCTGACCACTAATTATACATATTTTATGCGGGAACCGGTACATTTTACTATCCTAAAAGAGAAAATCTTTCCGGAGCTGTTCCGGGAGATTCAGCATGGAATCTGTAATATATGGTGTGCGGGGTGCTCCACAGGAGAGGAATGCTATACACTGGCCATGCTGCTTCAGGACTATAAGGAAGAGGCAGGGCAGATTCCAAGCGTAAGGATGCAGGCAACAGACATTTCCAGAGAAGTGCTGGAAAAGGCACAGAAGGGAGTGTATCCCTTGAGAGAGCTGGAGCGTCTCCCGGCTGTGTGGCAGAAAAAGTACTGCAGAGTTGCAGATAAGAAGGTCTTTCAGGTAAATGAGTCACTGAAATATAATATTATGTTCCGGTATCAGAATCTGATGCAGACATTTCCGGCATCTGAAAAATATCATGTGATATTGTGCAGAAATGTTATGATCTATTTTGATAAGGATGCCAGAAAGGCACTCATAGAAAAATTGGAAAACAGCCTCCATCCAGGGGGATACCTGCTGATTGGTCATGCTGAATTATTAAGCAGAGATGAGACACGGCTGGAGCAGACGGCTCCTGCGGTTTACAGAAAGCAAAGGAGAGGAAATGGGGAAAAAAATATTAATTGTTGACGACGCAATGTTTATGAGAAAGGTTATCCGCAGGTATCTGGAGCATGGAGGCTATACGGATATTCTGGAGGCAGAGGATGGCGAGCAGGGCCATGAGCTTTACAGGAAGCATAAACCTGACTTAGTGCTTCTGGACATTACGATGCCCGGGAAATCGGGAATAGAGGTGCTGGAGGATATTTTAGAGGAAGATCCCCAGGGAAAAATTGTCATGTGTTCAGCTGTGGGTCAGGAAATGATGATTCAGAAAGCACTGGTCAGCGGAGCGGCTGATTTTATAGTAAAGCCCTTTAAAGAGGAAGAGTTTATCAGGGTAGTCAATGCAAGTCTGCAGAATTAAGAAACGGCGAAGAGGAAAAGAACATGAAGGAAAAATTCAGAAATCTTAAAATAGGAAAAAAATTGCTTCTGGCTTTCGGGGCAATCATTATTATGTATGTTTTGACGGTGGTCATTGCTTTATTTAACATAAGAACCCTGGCAGAACGGATGGATCGGTTATACAATGAGCCCTTTGCCAATGTGCAGACATCACAGAATGCCATGGCAAATCTGCAGAAGGTGTCCAAGAATCTGTCGCTGCTGGCAGGCACAGAGAATCTGGTGGATAAGGATACCTATCTTCAGGATACCAAGGAAACAGTGAAAGAGGTAGAAGCAGGCATGGAGGCGCTGGCTACCGGGTATGTAAGCGGTCCTGAAAAGGTGGAGGAACTCAAGGGCCTGTTTTCCCAGCTGAAATCCCCCAGGGATGCTATGCTCGCAGCGATTGAAGAGAACAGAAGAGAGGATGCCCTGAACATATATACCGGTGAGTATGCGCCTCAGGTCGCAAAGGTAATGACGTGTCTGGGAGAGGTTGTGGAGCTGTCAGCAGAAGATGCACACAAAAGCCTCTTAGAGGCAAAAAGGATAAGCAGACAGATTCTGACGCTCCTTATAATCATGGCAGCTGTTATTTTGCTTATCACAGTCGTTCTCTGGCTTACGATTACAAAGAGTATTCAAAGGCCCGTCAACGAGATAAAAAAAGCGGCAAACACCATTGCCAACGGGCAGCTGAAAACAGAGCTGACATATCAGTCGAAGGATGAACTTGGCCAGCTGGCAGATGATATCAGAGATACTGCCTCTGCTTTAAACTTATATGTATCGGAGATAAGAAAGGGATTAGTGGAACTGGGCAGCGGACGTCTGAACTACCGGCCGCCTATCAGCTTTAAGGGTGATTTTATAGCCATAAGCGAAGGGATGAATGAGATCGGAGAACTGCTGCGGGAGTCTATCGTGCAGATTGGAAATAGTGCAGAGCAGGTATTTGGGGGTGCGGAACAGATCGCCAACGGGGCACAGGTGCTGGCCCAGGGGGCATCAGAGCAGGCCAGCTCCATTGAAGAACTTGCGGTCAGCATCAACGATATCGCAGACGGGGTGAGGGATAATGCAGACGGCGCGGTCAAATCCAGCGAACTGGCCGACTCTGTGGGGAATTACCTTATGGAGAGCAATGAACAGATGATGAATCTGATGGAGTATAACCGTCAGATTAAAAAGAATTCTGTTGAGATCACAGGAATTGTAAAGGAAATCGAAGATATAGCATTCCAGACGAATATTTTGGCGCTCAACGCTGCTGTGGAAGCGGCAAGGGCAGGAGAGGCAGGAAAGGGATTTTCTGTGGTGGCAGGGGAAGTGAGAAGACTGGCATCTAAGACATCCAGTGCTTCCAGGCTTACCTCAGAGCTGAGCGAGAAGAATAAAGAGGCGGTGGATGCAGGGATGGAGGCAGCCAACGACACAGCCAAAACGCTGAAAAAGTCAGTGGACGGAGCACAGGAGGTAAATAGGATGGTCAGTAAAATCTCCCAGGCATCCGTGCAGCAGGCGGAGGCAATCTCTCAGATCCGGAAAACAGTGGAGCTTATTTCAGATATTGTGCAGGGCAACTCCGCTACCTCTGAGGAGAGTGCGGCAGCAAGTGAGGAGCTCTCTGCCCAGGCTCAGATTCTAAAAGAGCTGGTGGAAAGGTTTGAGGTATAGCATATGAGGGGCATAGATGAATAATTACAGAGAACTGGATGAATACGACAAAGACATTTTAAGGGAACTGGGAAATATAGGAACCGGCAATGCGGTTACCTCCCTGTCCCAGATGATGAATCATTCCCTGGAGATAGATACCCCCAGCATTAAGATTATAAAGTACCAGGAGATAGCCGGTATTCTTCAGAGAGAAGAGGAGATACAGACAGGAATACTGGTAGAAGTGCACGGAGAACTGCAGGGCATCTTTTTGTTTCTTCTGGATGAGGACTTCACCTTTTCAATATTGAATACTATTCTGGGGGAGAAGGCAAGGCAATTGATGAACCTTGATGAGATAGAGCGCTCCCTTATCTGTGAATTGGGGAATATTATGTGCGGTTCTTACATAAGAGCACTGTCACAGCTTTTGAACCTGAAGATTGATGTAGATGTGCCTAATCTGTGCATCGATATGGGCGGAGCAATTCTGAATATTCCCCTGTCGCATTTCCTTGTATTCAGCGACGAGCTGCTTATGATTGAAAATATATTTCATATGGGCAGCTGCTCTTTTAAGGGGCATATCTTATTTCTTCCGGAGATGGAATCTCTGAGAGCAATCATTGGAACACTCAGGGAGTGAAGCTATGGATAAAATTATCGTAGGAATTGGTGAGGGAAAGCTTGCCCAGGGGGAACAGATTCTTGTGTCCTATGCACTTGGATCTTGTGTGGGGATATGTTTATACGACAGAGCAAGGCGGCTTGCCGGTATGGCACACGTTGTTCTTCCCTGCAAAAAGGACTCTCTGAATCAGGACAATGCGTATAAATTTGCAGATGAAGGGGTAAGGGCGCTGATTCGTCTTATGACCTCACACGGGGCAGACAAGAGGCGGCTTACGGCAAAGCTTGCCGGGGGTGCCAAAATGTTTGAGACAAAAAACAGCAAGTGGGAGATCGGCAGCCGGAATACAGAAACGGTAAAGCGGGTTCTCAAGGAAGAAGGAATCCGAGTGGCCGGCGAGGATATCGGTAAAAACTACGGGAGAACAATTACATTTTATGCAGAAAACGGACAGCTGAGGGTGCGAACGGTACGCCATAAAGAGATTCTGCTGTAGATAACAATGGAGGTTTTAAAATGGAGAAAGAAAGCAGAGAGATAGTGCTGGTTGTGGACGATAGCCTGCTAATCTGCAAACAGATTGAAATAGCGTTAAAAGAGGAGCCTGTTTTCCTCTGTGAGGCCCACAGCGGACAGGAGGCGCTGGAAATGGCGGCACAGTATCAGCCGGATCTGATTCTTTTGGATGTGGTGCTTCCGGATACAGATGGTTATGAGTTATTTGAGCAGTTAAAGGAAACCGACAATAATGATGCGGCCATACTATTTCTGACGTCTAAGGATAAGGATGAGGATGTGGTAAAAGGCTTTGCCATGGGAGCCTGTGACTATATTAAAAAACCATTTGTCCAGGGAGAGCTTTTGTCCAGAGTACGCACGCATCTGCAGCTCAAACGGCAGAAGGATGAGCTCAACAGACAGAATATGGAACTGCGCTCAAGTATGGAAAAGCTGAATTATATGGCATTTAGAGACGGACTTACCGGCTTATATAACCGAAGATATGTCGTAGGAGACCTTATGGAAGATATGAGGTGCTGCCAGTTGGGAGAACGCCATAATGTGATGATTCTGGCAGATATTGACGACTTTAAGGTGATTAACGATACCTATGGGCATGATGCCGGGGATATGGCCTTGGTGTGCATTGCAAATATCCTGGAGGGAATCTGCGGCCGGCACAGGGTGGTGCGCTGGGGAGGAGAGGAGTTCCTGGTCGTTCTATTTGAAGTCACAGAAGACGAGGCATATGGGATCAGTGAACAGATCCGCACAGAGGTAGAAAAATTTAAAATCTTTCATGAAGAAGGGGAATTTTCCTGTACTTTGACCCTTGGACTCCATGCGTACCATGAGAGTGAAGGCATTGAGGAAAGCATCAACTGTGCGGACAGAGCGCTCTATGAAGGAAAGCGAAACGGGAAGAACCGCAGTGTCTGGTATGAGAGAAAAGAATAAGTGGTGAATATATGGGATATTTTGATGACGACACCAAAGAAATGCTTGAGGTATATCTGGCAGAGGCCGGACAGCTGGCAAAGCAGCTGAGCGGGGTACTGTTTTCCGCTGAGGATAAGAATGAATTTTCCGGGGAGGACATTCATGCCGTATTTCGTATCATGCATACCATTAAAGGTTCCTCGGCTATGATGGGACTGAACAGTTTATCCTCATTGGCTCACACTCTGGAGGATCTTTTTGGATACTACCGGGAGGTGTACGGAAAGATAGAAGAGGCAGAACCGGAACTGTACGATTTGCTGTTTGCTGTTTCTGACTATATAGAAGGAGAGCTCTCCAGAATGCAGGAAGATGACTATGCACCCGGGAGCACGGATGAGCTGCAAAATTGGGCGGAGACATATCTGCGAAGAGTGTCCGCCGGGGAGGAAGTACCTGAAGCAGCTTGTGAAACCGTCAGTGAGGTATCTGTTCCCGGAGAGCTGAAGCAAAAGGCTGGTACGGTAGTACGCATTCTGTTCGAATCAGGGTGCAGAATGGAAAATGTACGGGCCTTTATGCTGGTGAGACAGATAAAGGGGCTTTGCTCCGATCTGGAAACGTATCCTGCTGATCTGGAGACATCGAAGGACAGTGCGGGGTATATCGGGGATAACGGAGTATTTATCCGTTTCCAGAGCAGCAGGAAGGATGAAGTAATTCAGGTCCTCAGCAAAGGATTGTTTGTCGCTGAATGCCGGGTGATGTGGGAATGCTCCCGGGAGGAAGCGGCAAAGGGGACAGCAAAAGCCGGCGTAAAAAAGGAAGGGGAGGCGAAAGAGCCGGATTTCCTTAATGTAAAGACAGACCGTTTAGACAAACTTCAGAATTTATCCGGAGAATTATTAATCCAGATGCAGGCGCTGGATAGTTACCTGGGAGAAAAAGGGCTGGATGAACTCAGAGAGGGAACGGCCCATCAAATCAACCGGCTGATCAGCGAAGTGGAACATACGGTCATGCAGATGCGGATGGTGCCTGTGGCCAGAATTGTGCCCAGCTTACGTAAGATTCTTCGGGATATATGCAAAGACACACAAAAAGAGGCAGAACTTATCATCAACTGCGGGGATATCGAGGCGGATAAAAGTGTAGTGGACTATATAGCTGAGGCACTCCTCCATTTAATCCGCAATGCTGTGGACCATGGGATTGAATCACCGGAAGAGCGCACAGAAGCCGGGAAAAGCAGAAAAGGAAAGATTATTTTTACAGTTGGGAATACGGTAGGAGAACTGCGTATTTCCGTCAGTGATGACGGCAGGGGTCTGGATGAAGAGAAGATAAAGGCGAGAGCCAGGGAGAGAGGCCTCTTTCATAGGCCCGAGGAAGAATACTCGGCGCAGGAGATTCAGAGCTTTATCCTTCACCCCGGATTTACCACGAATGCTCAGGTTACAGAATATTCAGGCAGAGGTGTGGGCCTGGATGTGGTGAAAAAGATTATGGAGGACGCCGGAGGTCACCTGTATATAAACAGCGAAGCCGGGAAGGGGTGTACATTTACCATCACAGTGCCTTTGACACTTGCGACAATGGAATGCACCAGGTTCCGGGTGGGCGATTACCGTTTTTCTCTGCCGGCCCGCCACGTATTTCACTTTTTGGATTACGGGGACAGCAAAAAGAATATTCAGAAGGCAAATGGTCTGGAATATATTTTATTTCAGGACAGAATGCTTCCTTTTCTGGACCTGCACAAGGTTTACGACATTGCAGGAGAGACCCCTGCCACGGGGATTATTATTTATGTCAGAGGCACGGAGAGAGAGGGATGCATTCTCGTAGATTCCATGTATCAGCAGAAGCGTATTGTGATAAAGCAGCTGCCTCAGCTGTTCGGGAGCGGGTTCCGTCAGCATACGGGAATCAATGGGTGCAGTATTATGGGAAACGGAAAGATCTGTACAGCCCTTGACACAGAGATCCTGATCGGCAACTATATACATGCGGGAACCGTGAAAACCGAAGAAAAGAAGACGCTTTAATAAAAACAGGAAGGAGACTGTGTATGGAATCCGGACACAGCGATGAGATACTTTGTATCCCGGGAGACAGGAGGAATTATGGGATAGAGCTTTTCCAGGTAGTAGAGATATGTTCTTCCCTGCAGATTTCCAAGGTTCCGTGTTTACCTGATTATTATGCAGGAGTGTGCAATTATAAGGGGACAATTATCCCGGTAGTCAGACTTTGGGAAGAGGGAGAAGCAGAATCCGGGGACAGGGATATGATGATAATCGTTAGAGAACAGAATTTTCAGATGGGAATCCCTATAGGAAGGTCTCCCTTTATCATAAAGGCAGCCCAGTCAGAGCGGATAGAGAATGTCCGTACATTTATTGAGTCAGAGGTGTGGGCTGTGAAGGAAATCTATAAAAAGGACGGAGAACTCTATCTGACAATTGATATGGAGCGTACCATGGAAAATCTGGTTATTTATCCTGTATAATCCAGAGGGAATGTGAGGGCAGAAGATTGAATCAACAAAATTTCAAGAAGCAGATTGTGATTCCCGGTATTCTGGTTGCCTTGATAAGCGTGATCCTGATTGGTATCAGCATATTTATTTATTCCAGTATTCAGGAGACCCAAAAGCAGGAAATAAAGCAGAACCTGAAAGAGATTGTCTCACAGTACAGTAATATTATAACTACTAAAATTGACGGAGACTTCCAGACGCTGGAGGCAGTCTCTATATTTGTAGGAGAAACGGATATTTCAGATCTGGATCAGGTAATGGGATATCTGGAGGCTGAAAGCAGGAGGAACAGCTTTCTGAGGATGGGATACGTAACTCCTGACGGAATTGGTTATTTTGTAGATACAGATGGAACGAAGCATTACAGCCAATATGTGGGAGACGAAGAATTTGTCCGGGAGGCGTTTACAGGCAGCAAGGCAGTGTCCGATACAATGAAGGACAGATTCTCAGATAACTCTATTAACTGCTACGGAGTTCCGGTTTATCACAACGGGGAGATAACGGGCGTCCTGACGGCTACGAGTCTCTCTTCTAAATTTTCCGAAATAATTGAACAGAAGATATTTGAGGGAATTGCATATGTGCATGTCATTGATGAGGATGGGAACTTCATTATCCGTTCTCATCATGTGGTGATCCAGGAGGAGATATCTAATATTTTTGAAAAAGGGGAATTTCCCGGGGATATCAAAAAAGAGATGCTGGCAGATATGCGGGCGGGGAAAGAGGCTTTTGGCAATATTGGATATGGGGGAACAGACTATTGGATGGCGGTAGTGCCTGTAGGAATTAAGGACTGGCAGATCTACTGCGTGGTACCTCAAAAGTTCTTGAATAGTAACTTTAACACCCTGCTATGGGTATTCCTCAGCGTTATGCTCTGTATGGTTCTGCTGTTTGCCGTACTGTTTTTCTATATTTACCGTTTGATACGAAGAAGCAGAGAAACGATGGAACAGCTGGCATATACCGATACTCTGACTGGTGCAGAAAACCGGAACCGGTTTACTGCCGATCTGCCGGGGCTGCTGAGAGGGTCTGCAGACTATGCCCTGGTCCTGTTTAATATCAGTGGATTTAAATTCATCAACGAATTCTTTGGCTACGAGACAGGTGACAGGCTGCTGAAGCATATTGCCGATGTTTTGAAATCCAGCATGAAGGAGGGGGAGCGGTATTACAGAGACAGTGCGGACCGCTTTGGGATCTTTATGTATTATAAAGGCAGAGAGGAAGCTGTAAAACGTCTGGAGCAGATTCAGAAGCAGATTAGTGATTTCAGTCTGAGCCAGAACCAGAGTTATCACATTATCTGCAACTTTGGAGTGAAAGTCATTGAGGAAAAGGACTGCGGGAGGAACGCAGATATTGATACCATAATGAACCGTGCTATGCTGGCTCTTAACAGCGTAAAGGGAAATGACTATAACGCCATCGCTTTTTATGATGAGGTGCTTCACCAAAAAGCAAGAAAGAAAAGTGAAGTTGAGAATAAAATGTATACTGCTCTGGAGAACAGGGAATTCTGCATGGTGCTGCAGCCCAAATATGCTCTGGGCACCGGTAAGGTACACAGCGCAGAGGCCCTGGTGCGGTGGTATGCTAAGGACGGAACGGTATACTATCCGGATGAATTTATACCAATATTCGAAGAGAATGGGTTTATTACAAAACTGGATATGTATATGCTGGAGGAAGCGTGCAGATACCTCAGCAGCTGGCTTGAAAAGGGCTATCCTGCAGTGCCCGTATCAGTCAACCAGTCCAGGCTGTTTTTCTATGATTCTGAATACATGGATAAATTCCATGAGATTGTAGATAAATATCATCTGGACCCCTCTCTGATTATCCTTGAGGTAACGGAGAGTGTTACCATGAATCATCTGGAACAGATTAAAGAGGCAATGGAACGGCTTCACACCATGGGATTTCGTGTATCTATGGACGATTTTGGCAGCGGGTATTCATCCCTGAATATTCTAAATGAGCTGTACATTGACGAGCTTAAGCTGGATAAGGAATTCCTGTCGAATCAGGAGGACAGCTGCCGGGGCGAGGTGATTATGAAGAATATTATGAAGCTGGCACGGGATCTGTCCATCACTACAGTGGTAGAGGGGGTAGAGACCGAACAGCAGGTAGAATTCCTGAAATCCATATCCTGTGATATTGCTCAGGGGTATTATTTCGCTAAACCGATGCCTGCGGAAGAGTTTGAGGAAAGGTATCTGAAAAGCAGAGGCTCTCAAAACTGAACAGAAAAAGAGAGGACGCGTAATTTATAAATCTGTATACTAACGGTAAGGAGTTGAGCTTATGGAGTGGATCGAGAGATGGAACGGGGCAATGAAATATATAGAAGAACATCTGGCGGGCGAGATTGATTATGAAGAAGCTGCGAAGGCAGCCTGCTGTTCGGTCTATCATTTTCAGAGGATGTTTGGGTATATGGCAGATGTATCTCTTGGAGAATACATCCGGCGCAGACGTATGTCCCTGGCGGCAGTGGATCTGAGGAACAGAGAAGAGAAGATTATAGATGTGGCTCTGAAATACGGCTACAGTTCGCCGACGGCCTTCAACCGTGCGTTTCAGAGTATACACGGGATTCCCCCTTCTATGGCCAAAGAAGACGGCGTCTCTCTAAAATCCTACCCTCCGCTCAGCTTCAAAATCACAGTAAAAGGAGCAGATGAGATGAATTACAGAATTGAGCAGAAAGAGGCATTTCGTGTAGTGGGGGTATCACAGCCCATGTACAAAGAGATTGAGAAGAACTTTGCGTCTATTCCCAGGATGTGGAATCAGGCTGCTGAGGATGGTACTATCCCCAGACTGGTGGGGCTTATGAACACTTCTCTGAAAGGTGTGCTGGGAATCAGTGCCTGCTGCACAGAGGATAACTGGAGATACTATATCGGAGTGCCAAGTACCGCTCCGGTTCCGGAGGGAATGGAAGAGTATACGGTAGAGGCCTTTACCTGGGCAGTATTCCCCGGGACAGGAGATATGCCCCAGTCCATCCAGAGGCTGGAGCAGAGAATTGCCACAGAATGGCTTCCCACCTCCGGGTATGAGTACGCCAACGGGCCGGATATAGAGTTTTATATCAGCCCGGATCCCCAGAATGCCAGCTATGAGGTATGGGTACCAGTGGTGAAAAAGGATTAACAGGAAAAAGAGGATGTGCCTTGACTGCAGCACATCCTCTTTTATTCAGGGTTTTTGGAAACTTATAAAGTGATAGCTTTCTAATATCTGAAAATATTTGGCCAGCCGCTCATAGAGAGGGGCGGCCTCATGTCCGAATTCTTCATCTACCTTCTCTCCCAGTCTTATAATATCGGTTTCTCCGTCGATAAGAGGCCATACAAAGCTTCCCAGCTTATCCAGGTGAATCTGCGTTACCTTTGGTTTGGCCAGGAGCTTTTGTGCCGCACGGTTAAAAAAACCAGTGTTTTCTACCAATAAGGTGATCGTGCCTTTCGAATCCTCTTCCCATTGAATAGCGTTGTTTTTCACAGGAATATATTCCAGATAATTCTGATTTATCACTTTTTCTTTCTTTTTCATAATCTATTTTCTCTCTTTACGTTTTCTCCACAGCGAGAACTTCAGTACACTTAGAATTACCAGCGCAAATACAAGAAGGCTGCCGATATTGGCTGCAGCAGGGGGCAGGCCAAGCTTACCGGAGAGATCGATGACAGCATCCAGGTTGAAGACTGCCAGTATCGCGAGAATGATGCCTACCAGTCCTTCTCCGGCAATCATGCCGGAGCAGTACAGAATACCGTCGCTGATAACTGAAGCTTTCTTTTTCTCATCCTGCTCTTTCTTTTTATCCAGACCCAGACGGATTAATCCGCCCACCATAATACATGCATTTAACTGTACCGGCAGGTAGACTCCAATAGCAAAGGGAAGTACGGGAATTCCCAGTATCTCCACGGCAACAGCCAAAAACACTCCGATAAATACCAGGGTCCATGGGAGGTTATTTTCCATAACGCCTTCCACAATCATTTTCATTAACATAGCCTGGGGAGCACCCAGCTGATCAGAGCCAAAGCCCCACGCGGCGTTCAGAAGATACAGAACTCCCCCGATGGCAAGGGCTGCGGCAATCACCCCGATCAACTCACCAATCTGCTGCTTTTTCGGAGTGGCTCCAAGCAGATAACCCGTTTTCAGGTCCTGAGAGGTGTCCCCTGCAATCGCGGCTACGATACAGATAATGGAGCCGATGGCAATTGCCCCCTGCATCCCGTGAATGCCGCCGTCCCCTGTAAACTTCAGAATAATGGTAGCGATAAGAAGCGTAGCAATCGCCATACCGGATACCGGGTTATTGCTGCTTCCCACCAGACCTACCATACGGGAAGAAACGGTAGCAAAGAAGAAGCCAAATACTACTACAATCACAGCACCCAGAAGACTGACAGGAATAGGAGGTGCCAGCCAGATGGCCAGGGTAATCAGCGCTACGCCGCCCAGGATAATTCCAAAATTCAGATCCCTACCTGTACGGGTGGTATCCATGTTCTGACTTCCTTTCATCCCTTTGATGGCATCACGGAAGGTTCTTATAATCAGAGGAAGTGATTTGGCAAGGCTTATGATGCCTCCTGCAGCCAGGGCGCCTGCGCCGATGTATCGGATATAGCTTCCCCAGATACCGCTGGCACCCTTGGCAGCAAAGATTTCTTTGATGGGTTCCGTTCCAGGGTATAAGGTGAGGTCAGCCCCGAAGAGTACAATGGCAGGTATCAGCACCAGCCAGCTGACCAGACCGCCGGCAAACATGTAAGAAGAAATTCTGGGACCGCAGATATAGCCTACACTCATTACGGCAGGATAGATCTGAGTTCCGATCTCCCCTGCGAAACCTTTAACTTTTAAAGATACTTCGCTTGGGACGATTTTAAGGCCGTCAATAATAAACTTGAAAGCTGCTGCAATCCCCATACCTGCAAATACAGTGGAGGCGTTAGCGCCGCCTTCTTCCCCGGCCAGAAGTACTTCCGCACATGCAGTTCCTTCCGGGTAGGGTAAGATGCCGTGTTCCCTGACGATCAGCGCATTCCGCAGAGGTACCATAAACAGAACCCCCAAAAGTCCCCCTAAGAGAGCAATCAGAGTGATTTCTATAATACTGGGAGTCTCCATCTTACCCTCTGCGGCCCAGAGAAACAGAGCCGGCAGTGTGAAGATGGCTCCAGCGGCCAGAGACTCTCCCGCCGAACCAATGGTCTGCACAATGTTACTCTCCAAGATGGAATTTTTGCGCATAATTACGCGGATAACACCCATGGCCAAAACAGCGGCCGGAATGGACGCGGAGACAGTCATACCCACCCGCAGTCCGAGATATGCGTTGGCTGCACCAAAAACTACAGCCAGTATCACCCCCATAATAATCGAGGTGACAGTGAACTCCGGCGTGATGCGATCAGCCGGAATGTAAGGTTTAAAGTCTTTTTGTTTGTTCATATCTTTCTCTCCCTTTTTAGTCATACTGGACTATTATAGCGAAAGGTGTAGAAAACTGCAAGGAGAAATAGAAGAAATAGACTATTGACAATTCTTGGATATCGCAATATTATAAAATTAGAACATATGTTCGATAAAGAAGCAATAAGGGGGATGAAATCATGGAGGATGAAAAAACGATCAGTGATAAGAAGAAAATGTATTTAAATTCTTATAAGCAGGCAGTGATAGCAGCAAAATTAATTGAGGAGGAGATTGAGGAGATACAGACTCATAAGATGAATCCAAGTTATGCTATGGTATCGATGCCCCATGGGAATCTAAAAAAGGATCTATCGGATTATGTTGTTCTGATAGAGTGCAAAACGAAAGAACTGATACAGGCCAGATACCGCAGAATCAAGTTGTATTCAGATATCATTGACAAGATAGAGCATATGGAAGATGAGACGGAACGGAATCTTCTTAGACTAAAGTATGTGCATAATAAGACATGGGAGGAGGTTGGTGAAGTGTTAGGCTACTCTTACCGTCAGGTACATAATATCCATAATCGTGCATTGCAGGATTTTAAAATATAAACAGTGCATAGAATTGCACACAATATCTGTGATAGTATTAGGATGTAGAAATTTGAGAGATAAGAATTTCAGATTTCTGCTGTTTTTATCAATAAGACGCCCTGGCCTGCGTCTTATTTTTGTGCACAGAAATTGATGAAAATACTAGACGCTGTCTAAATATCATTTGTATTGGTGAAAAGGAGTTATTGTGACAGCAGAAGAAAAAAGGCTTAGATAAGTCGGAAGAGTAAAGCAGGTAATGCCTGGAGCGATTGTTTCAGCATTCAGAAGTGTCATACCAGCAAGCCGGTATTAAAATTGGAGGATATACATAAGCTCAGATAAAATCGGGGATCTGAGTGTTTGAGGAGAATTCTCATCCTAAGCTCAATTCTAATGGGCAGACAGTGAAAACGTATAAAAAAGATATAAATACAGGATCATCCGATTTAAGCAGTTTTTCATAAGAAAGATAATGAATACCCCGATTTCTATATAGTTAATAGGCTTATTTAAATGATACAAGAGATAAGTCTTAGCTTTAATTACTAAAGGAGGTTAGTGAGAAATGGAACCGCAGGTTGAAATAATAAATTTGGTAAAAAGTACCGTAGAGAGTGGCTGTGACCTTCCAACAGTAATCTCTTTAGAGGGATTATCAGCAGACGGCGGATTATATGTACAATTTGGGGAGGGATATCAGGAAGATATTTATTACGATAAAAGCAGAATTATAGTACTTCCAATTATATTTCTCTGTAAAGACACCAGCCAGATTATATGTATTGAGCAGCTTAGTAAGATATGTAATTTTCTGCAGAATATGTCTGAATACCCGGAAATGGAAAGTGCTGTCTGGCTGGATGCCCAAACAGTAAAAGAACCTAACAAACTTGATATAAAGGAAGAACCTTTATGTGTGTACTCATGTACAGTCAATATTAGAATCTTTAATAAAAAATAAAGTACTCAGAAAGAATAGGTGGATAATATGGCAGAAGTAAAATTACCAGAAAACAAAGTAGCACCGGAAATTAATTATGAGACAGAGGCATTTATTAATGTAAAACCGGGACAGGAAACTGCTGACTGGGCGTCTATGGCAGCTTTGACAAAAAATATGGCTCAGACGCTAAACGAAGTTCTTTATCAGGCAAATTATTATGCGGATAAGGGGTGGGGCAGCACTGAAGTAACTGGTGCGCAGATGACATTAACCGTGACTGGGGATGTAAAAACCGGAGATAAAGCAGTTGAATATCTGCTTTCTGAAGAGGTAATGTTTGGATTTGGAGAAAAAAGAAAAACTCATCTGAAACTGCAGAAGGGGAACAAAGTTATTATTTGGCCGGTTACATTAGCAAACATTACTCCGGCTTATGGGGACAGCAATCAGCCTAATGCGTTGACTGTAACTATTCATGGAAATGGTGCTCCATCTGTATCTACAGCAGTATAAAACTTAAGTCCCGAGCCGCAGTACTTGTATAAGTACTGCGGTACTTTAAATAAAAATAGAGGTACTCTAAAAAGGATGCTAAATACACAGATGTATTGCATTTATTATAGGACAGAGAATATAAGGAGAAACGAGATATGGCATATCAGGCAAAAAGAAGTAAAAAGTTTACTGAAGATTTTGAACTCGTAAACGAAGAGGGAAGGGTAGAAAAAACAATTCATGTAGAGCTGGATGCTGATGATGTAGTTAGACGCATTAATGAAAAATATATAGAATTGATGAACACAAGAAATGAAATTGTTGATATCAAAACGGATATTGAATCTAATAAGGCGATGGAAGACGCTTTTGAAAAATTAGGAAGAGCCACAGTTAATCTTTTCGAGGCAGTGTTTGGCACTGAAGATACAGGGATTATTGTAGATTTTTATGAAAACAGGTATCTGGAAATGACAAAAGAAGTCACTCCATTTATTACAAAAGTGGTAATTCCAAGACTCCGCGAGATTGCGGCTGAGAATAAGCGGGCGGTTTTGGAGTCTTATAATCGAAAAGAATCTAAGGGGCTTTCAGGCCGGAAGAAATAATGGGTTTTTTAACGGAGTATTTTACAAACGAAATTGAAGCCGCAAACCGTAGGATAAAAATAAATGCGTCTTTTGATACTGTCCTTGAAATTCAGAATTTATTTCAGGAAGAATCTTTGACAGAAGTGGATAAAATAAAGCAGGCTCTTAAAATGTTAGTAGTGAATGAATATCAGCTTATAGGTTTATCTCTTTCTCAACAGGCGGATCTGCTTACTAAAATATTTAAGGAGTGTATAAATATAAAAAATAGAGGCAGTAGTAAAAAAGACACAGTTCCAATCTTTGATTTCGAAAAAGACGGTGAATACATATATTCTTCCTTTATGAGTGACTATGGAATTGATTTGTTGAGTGAGAGAGGCAAATTACACTGGAAAAAATTTATTGCTTTATTTTCTGGTTTATCGGAACACACAAAAATCATGGAAGTTATTAAGATAAGAACTATGAAAGTACCTAGATATAATGGTCATAATCAGGATGAGATACAGGCCATTTTAGATCTTAAATCCTGTTATGCCTTAGATGTAAAAGGACATGGAGGCCAAGAGGGTCTTGATACTCTGTTTATGACTCTGGAAAGAATGGCGGTGACGGATTGACGGAAAAAGGGAAAAAAGTCATGTGTCCATATTGCGGGTACAGAATGCCTATCACATGGAAGCCGGAAGCTGAATGCAAAGGTGTTTATGTGACATGCAAAGCCAGACATTGTAAAAAAATATTTGAAATACGTATAAATCAAGACAAGTAGAGCCAATATGCGCCGATGTCTTTTTAAGAAAGAAGGCAGGTGGAAAAAATGGCTAAAAAGGAAAATGATATATTAGATTTTAAAATTGATGTGGAGCAAGTTAAGGCAGATGCGGAAGAGGTATATGCATTAGCAGTAGAAACAAAACAAAAAACAAATAAAAAGTTAGAAGTTATAGATGGTGAATATAGAGAACTCTCATCTAAAAACTTAGAAAAGGATAGGAAAACAGCAGAAGAAGAGAATGAAAAAAAGGTAGAGTCTGAGAAAAAAAATTCAGAGAGAAAGCTAGAAAATCTGAAAAAAATAGGAAAGGCAATGGCTAAAACTTCCGAGGAACTGGGAAAGAGTATCTGGGAATCTCTCAGCAAAGCAAACGATGGAGAAATTGACAATCTATTTAAAGGATTAAAATCGAGTGTAGACGAAATGATAGCACCTTTAGGGGAACAGCTTATGCCTTTACTTTCACAGCTGGTAGAAGAGATAACCCCTATGCTGCAGGAAGCGATTCCCCCACTAATTGATTCTATAGGTGAAGTGGCTCAGCAAATAATGCCTATGATAGAAGAAATGCTTCCTCTGATTATGGATGCAATTAGTCAGATAACGCCTCTTCTAATGGATGTTGTGGAGGCGGTTTTGCCGCCGCTTCTTGATTTTATTACAGAGCTTACTCCTGTGTTTTCGGATATTGTAGAGGCTATATTGCCGGTATTTGTGGAGCTGCTAGAGACTATGCTCCCTCCGTTTATAGAAATGATTGAGAATATCCTCCCTTATTTTTTGGAAGCAATAGAAGCATTAATGCCGTTGTTTCAGGGGATTATGGAACTTTTATCTCCTATTATTGAGCTGTTTTTTGCTTTGGCAGAACCTATACTGGAATTGATTAGTGCCGCACTAGAACCACTGATGGAAGGCGTTATGAAAGTTGTGGGAGTTATTAAGGAAAATCTGGGGCCAGTGCTGGAAGGATTACCAGAAACATTTTCAATGATTATGGATAAAATACTTCCCGTAGCCAGTGAATTCATTGGAGGATTGGTTGATACTTTTTTAGATCTCATTGTATTTATAAAGGACATTTTTTCCGGAAATTTGGAAGGCGCTCTGGAAGGACTAAAAGGTATTATTGTAAGAATTGTATCTGGATTTGTGAATCTTTTCCGAGATCCCCTGAATGGACTAATTGATCTGGTAAATAAGTTTATACGGGGATTAAACAAAATGCAGATACCAAGCTGGGTACCTGCTGTTGGTGGGTTTGGAATACATATTCCTGAAATACCAAGGCTGAAGGTTGGTCTCGATTACGTTCCACGTGATTTTTTTCCGGCTTATTTAGATGAAGGGGAAGCGGTTCTGACCAGAGAAGAAAATGCTATTTTGAGAAAGGCGGGAGGGCTTGCAGGACTTTATGCAATGATGAGTGTACAGCCGCTGTATCAATTGTCAGGAAACACTGAAAATGCAATAACCTTCGATTATGAACGTATGGGGCGGGAGACAGCTAACGCACTTCGTGGAATGCAGGTTTCAATAGATGGGAAACCTGCAGGCAGAGTAATGGCTCCTTATATTGACAGAGAATTAGGAAGAATAAATGGAAGGAGAACATAATGGAAAAAGGAGTAACATTTGACGATAAACACTCAACAGATTTTGGACTAAAATTGATTAATATCTACATACCTATGCCTTCACCCAAGACGAACCTGCTCCCTATTCCGGGGGCAGACGGAAGTCTTGACCTTACGGAAATTTCGGGAAGACCGATGTATGAAAACAGAGAGGGACTGGAAATGACATTCATACTTCTAAATAATGATTATTATGATTGGTTTCAGGCTTATTCAGAAATCGGAGAATATATCCATGGACGGAGGGTAAAAGTAATCCTTGATGATGATCCCAATTATTATTACATATGCAGGCTTAGTGTTGACGGTAAAAAGAGCAATCCTGCGTTAGGCGAAATTATAATCAGTGGTTCTGCTGAACCCTATAAATATGATGTAATTTCCAGCATGGACGACTGGCTGTGGGATCCATTTGATTTTTCTTCAGGAATTATAAGAACAATAAAAAATGTTAAGATAACTCAGAGTTATCATACTATCCGTATACCTGAGGCAGGAGCAAGTGCAGTACCTATTTTTATAGTCACCGAAATGAAATCCCCTATGACTGTAAGTGATGGGCAAAATATATATGAACTATCAGAAGGTAAGAACCGATTTCCGGAAGTAAGACTGGGAAAGAAAGAAGTGATTCTTACATTTTCCGGAGAAGGAACCATTACGATTGATTATCGGGGGAGGTATCTGTGATGTATAAAGCTTATATAAATGGAAGACCATTATATATTCCGGGAGATGAGTTAGCAATTATTCGGGAACCAGTGATAAAGCAGGCATTGAATGATGCGGGGAGCTTTGAATTTATAGTTCCGGATGTAAATCCTGAATATGAAAACCTTGAAGTCAGGACCTCTGTAGTCCAGGTCATAAAAGATAATAAAGAAATATTCTATGGCGAAATAAATGAAATAGAGAAAAAAATTGATAAAGAGAAACAGGTCTGTGCGATTGGAGAGATGGCTTTTTTATTTGACACTATTCAGCCGCAGGCAGTATATCAAGACAAAACACCCAGGCAGCTGTTGGATAGCTGGATTATGATTCATAACAGCAAAGTAGATGATAAAAAAAAGTTTTATACAGGAATTGTATCTGTATCAGGCAGTAATGAGAATATTTCGGTAAATACAAATAATGAAACCACTCTTGACTGTATACGGGAGATACTATGTGATAGGACGCATGGCTATCTCAGAATACGCAAGAACAATGGAAAAAGATATCTGGATCTAGTGGATTTAAAGAACTATGGAAAGATATGTGAACAGCCGGTTCGATTTGGGAATAATCTGTTAGACTATCTGGAGAACGTATCAGGAAGCGATATTGCCACGGCGTGCATTCCACGGGGAGGCCGTTTGGAGGAAAGAGCCATAGAAGGTATGGACGCCTATACGGATATAACTAGTGTGAATGAAGGAAAAAATTATATTCTTCTTTCTGAGGCTGTGGAACAATATGGATGGATATGCAAAGTGATAGACTTTGAGGATATTTTTATACCTTCTATTCTTAAAAGTAAAGGTGAAGAATGGCTGGCCAGTGTGCAATATGAGAACATTGCTCTAGAGGTCACGGCAATAGACTTGTCTTTGTTAAATAGTTCTCTGGATTCATGGGAATTGGGAGATTCAGTTAGAGCAGTTGCAGAACCCTTTGGATTGGACAGGTATTTCCCCGTGAATGAAAAAGAAATACATCTGCAGAATCCTGAGGCAGACAGTATGAAGCTTGGAACAACTATAAAAAGAGGATATGTGGGGCAGACCCAGGAAAATAAGGAATACATAAAAAATGAGCTGAACAAGGTACATCAGACGAGTTCATTTTTACAATCCGCAATAGATAATGCTTCGCAGATGCTGACAGGGGATAAAGGCGGTTATAAAATAACGGAATATGACGGAAACAACAGATTCCTGAGAGAACTGTATATGGATGCCATGAACAAAGAGGATGCTGTCAATGTTATGCAAATAGGGCCGAAGGGAATAGGACTGAGTACACAGGGGGTTAATGGACCTTATGATGATGCCTGGATACTCGGCCTGGGATTAAATGCAAAATATATTATTGCTGGAACCATTAAAACCGAAGCGCTTTCCACAGAGTATAGGCAAACTGTCACAAAAGAGATAGAAGAAGCAGAAAAAAACGCAAAAAAATATGCAGAATCAACCACGGAAACGTCTATAAATGCAATGGAAGATAGAATTTCACTTAAAGTAAGCGAAGAAATTTCATATGTCATGCATGATTACTGTCTTAATGGAAAATTTGATGAAGATTTATCCAATTGGTATGTATCCAACAGTACATATGTAAAAATCCATTATAGTAATCTGGGAACTTGTGCACGTTTTACAGGTGGATCTATAAATGCATACCTTAGTCAGAACTGGAACCTAAAGAAAGGGAAATATAAGGTACGATTTAAAGCAACCTCTGAGTCTGGATACCAGACAACGGCAATCGTAAGGTGTGAATTTAATAATGAAATAAATCGTACTCCAGAAGGGAAATTGGAATCAGGGGTATGGAATCAATTTGAATACGAGTTTTATGTACCACAAGATGGAGTAAAATATTTATTCTTTTATAATGATTCACCAGGATCTCCAATTTGGATTACAGATGTTCAGGTGCTGGGGGGATATGAGGAGTACAATGAAGCTCAAATAAAAGTGCTGGGTGACAGCATATCAAGTATGGTTTCAAAAGACGATGTGGGGAGCTACGTAGGGCAATATTACGATAGAGTTATTACGGCCTTTAATGATGATAGCAGGTATATACAAATCACAGCTGGTGAAATAGCTGTATATGATGATGGAGCCGAATTGAGCAATAAAAGGGCATCTTTTGATGAATCGGGAATTAACTTTTGGCGTGACGGATATAATCTGGGTTACATTGGTGCAAGCAGTTTGCGTATTAATAATTATTATAAAGGTCTTGTGTTTAACTTGGAAACATGGGGTAAATTTATGGCTTGGGGATATTTGGAAAATCCCTCTGATAATTATTATAATATGATGTTATATTTTTTTACCAAAGCTAATATCTCTGACAACCCATATCCAGGCATTTATCTGGGACATGATATGTATGCAAATGGATATACTATTTCTTTGGATAGTGAAGGAAGGACCTGGACTGTAGGCTATAGTAATGGTGCAGGTATATGTACCCGAGATACCTTTTGGATCCAGAGCGGAAATGAAGATACTATTGCACAATTTGATAATTCAGAAATAATATTGGTACGGGATACCTATGCTAATGTTGTAGGGACACCCTCAGATGAGCGTTTGAAAGAAAATATATTTGATAGTAAAATAAATGCATTACAAATATTATCCGAATTAGAATTTAGAGAATTTGACTGGATAGAATCCAAAGAACATGAGCAACTAGGGTTAGTAGCACAGGAGGTGGAACAGATCGAGCCTGAGCTAGTAAAGGAAAATTCTGAAGGAATAAAATACATTAATCCTACACGGCTTTTGTGGTATTGTGCCAAGTCAATCCAACAGTTATCTCATATGATGACTCCTAATGAGGCAGAAAAACCTGTAAAAAAATATTATAAAGGCAAAAAATTCACAGTGGATGAAAAAAAGGAATGGATAGCTGAGAGAAAAGAAAATAACAGACCAATAAAAGGAAAAACTCATAAACTTAAAGTCCCTGTTGAGCATAAAGGAGGTATGAAATATGAATAGTAGCAGTACACAACTGCCGTTGGCAGTTTTATTAAACAAGGCTGAGGAAGAAATTGGAGTGGCTGTAATGAATACAGGAAAAAAATACAGTTTATCAGCTACCTTTCTGGATACTGCGTTGACAAGTGTCGGGGCCAAAATAAAGGATATGAAAGTTGCAGAGCTTTCTGAACAGCTTTCTGCAATACTGAAAGACAAGGAAGATGATACCCAGGAAATTAAAACTTAATAAGAATCTGTTTAGTGTTTATACATTGAAAAAAGGAAGACAGGAGGATTATATGGCAGATATTAGTAATGAAATATATGATTTTCAGGCAGCTAGAAAGGGTGAAGATGTTAGAGAAAGCTTAATATCTCTTGCGGAGAAAGTGAATAATGAATCATCAGAGGCATCAAAGAGCTCTGCTGAGTCAGCTCTGGCAGCTCAGGAAGCGGTTGCATTGACTTCAGCCGCTGCTACAAATGCAAACAGTAAGGCTCAATTAGCAAATGAAGCTGCTAAGCTGGCTGAAACTGTGGCAAAATCAATACAAAACAAACTGGAGAATGGAGAATTTATAGGTCCACGAGGGCCTATAGGAGAGCCATTTTATATAGCCAAGGTTTACCATAGTATAAGTGAAATGAATGCCGGCTATGCATCGGATGGTGTCAAGAATGGAAGTTATGTAATGCTCAGTACTGGAAACGTGGAAGATGAGGATAATGCAAAGGTTTATATAAAAGGCAGCGCAGCATATGAATTTATTGTGGATTTATCGGGGGCAAAAGGCTCCCAGGGGGATAAAGGTGATCGGGGTGAGAAAGGGGATAAAGGCGACCAAGGTGAGAAGGGAGATACCCCTTCCAGTATTCCTGGAAATGCAGGGAGCGCCACAAAACTTCAGAATGCAAGGAAAATCGGTGGTGTGGCATTTGACGGGGGCAGCGATATACATCATTATGCAGAATGCGCTACTTCTGCCGGAACCAGTAGTAAAAGTGTCAGCCTTAATGGATTTAATCTTCTGAAAGGGGCAGGGGCAGTAGTTAAATTTATAAATGGAAATACTGCATCAAATCCAACACTAAATATTAATAATACTGGAGCAAGAAGTATTTACTACAAAGGACAAGGGGTACCGGCAAATTATATCACTGAGAACGTTTTTATTGAGATGGTATATGACGGTGAACGATATAATATAGTTGGAGATTTAGCACAAGCACAGATTAATACGTTACAGACATTAGCAGGGGAAACTGCAGGCCGAGGTGTTGTGAATGCTGCATTTAATTTATTAAACGAAGAAATATATAAAAAGGGGGACTGTGTCTTTGTAAGCGTAAAATTGTCAAATAAGAATGCTTTATCAACGGGAGCAATGAATATTTGTTATACACTTCCAGCCGGGTTTAGACCGACAAAGGAAGCTAATATTATGATTGGAGTGAATGTAAATCAATGTGCCGTAGGATGGATAAGACCTAATGGTGAAGTTGTGATCGTGACTAATTTTGCAGCAGTAGTTGGAATAGAAATTAGGATTATGTCTCATTTTAGAATGAGTTCGTAATTTTTTAGAACAAAAAGAAGGCGCATATCAAATAGAAAGTATGGCAGATCTACTAGTATTCCCTTATACATTTATGCTAGAATAAATACATAAAGGGGGAAATATTGTGAAAAAGGAAATAAGAGCCAACAGTCTGGATCTGACTCAGGGCAGTATTATACGAGGCATTCTTCTGTTTTCGGGTCCATTGATTGTAGGCAATATCTTTCAGCAGCTTTATAATACGGTAGATTCTGTCATAGCAGGCAATTATATCGGAAAACCTGCGCTGGCAGCCATAGGTTCCAGCAATTCACTGATAAATCTTATCATAGGGCTTTTTATGGGGATTGCAACCGGAGCTGGTGTGGTAATAGCCCAATATTATGGGGCAAAGAATGAAGAAAAAATGCAGTGGGCCGTACATACCTCCATTGTTCTCAGTATCATAGGGGGAATTATACTCACTGTGGTAGGAGTTACCTTGACCCCGCAAATACTACGCTGGATGGGGACACCTGACAGCGTTATGAAAGAGGCTGTTGTATATCTTAGGATTTTTTTCCTGGGATCTGTGTTTAATATTGTTTACAATATGGGGGCAGGTATCCTGCGGGGGGTAGGGGATTCCAGAAGACCCCTTTACTATCTGTGCGCTACGTCAGTTGCAAATATTATACTGGACCTTATCTTTGTCATCAGTTTTCAGATGGGGGTAGCAGGAGCAGCGATAGCCACAATTATATCCCAGGGGATATCATCTGTTTTGGTAATAGTGACTTTAATGAAAGACAGGGATATCTATACTCTTCGTATTCACAAACTAGGGTTAGACAAAAGGATGACCAGGCGTATCCTTGTTATGGGAGTTCCTACAGGGATTCAGTCTGCGGTAATCTCGCTTTCCAATGTAATTGTGCAGGCTTATATTAACAGCTTTGGACAGGATGCTATTGCCGGTTCCAGTTCATACATGAAGATCGACGGATTTATTGTACTTCCGATTATGAGCTTTGGTATGGCAGCCATGACCTTTACAGGCCAGAATATAGGAGCAGGGAAATTGGACAGAGTAAAACAGGGGGCGGTAAAAACGCTGCTGATAGGCTGCGGATACTGTGTGATCATGTCAGCGGTACTTCTGATTTTCGGCAGGGATGCGCTGAGCATCTTCTCACGGGATACGGCAGTTATAGAATATGGATATCTCATGTGCAAGATACTGGCCCCATTCTATGTTGGCATCACAATAGCACAGGTAATGGGAGGCGTATTCCGGGGAGCTGGTAAATCGATGTCTACTATGTTAATTATGATAGGAAGTATGGTGGGGGTCCGGATTCTGTGGATTCAGATTATGACGAAAGTATATTTTACTTTGGATACCGTACTTTGGGGATACCCTGTTTCCTGGTTCTTTGCAACCATGGGAATGGCCATTTATGCCTGGAAAGGGAAATGGTTGGTGAAGCAGGACCGATAGTAACCATTTAGAAAAAAGAGGGGTGGATACCCTGAGAGCAGACAGTATAAAATTGTCTGCTCTCAGGGTTTTTTTATGCCCATTAATAGAATTGGAGGAAGAAAAATGTTAAATAGAATTATAAAAAATATAGGTTTACTTATGTGCTGCAGTGTAATGCTTATTACACCTGCAGTTACTGCAAATGCAGCTGTAGAGGAGAAAACTGTCGGCGGAACGCCATCCGTTAAGGTTCATTTTTTAACATTGCGCGGAGCTGATACAGATGCGATCGTACTGGAAGCCACCGACGCAGATGGAACCAAACACTTCGGTATGGTAGATGCTGCAGATGATACGAATGTTCCTCCCGGGGGAGCGCCGACTCCAGGATATGAGGATGAAGTAAATGAGTATTTGACTAAATTAAACGTCAATCATGATAACTTTGAATTTTTCATTGGGACACATGCACACAGTGACCATATAGGGGGGGCTGATGAAGTTATAAGAGCTTTTGGTCCCCAGAGAGTATATATCAAACCCTATTCAGATAATAATGTACTATCAGCTGATAGGAAATGGGATAATGCATATGTGTATGCAGATACAATAAAAGCAGCGCAGGATACAAACGCAAAGCTTATTACCAAATCGACACCTGTAGATAAAGAGGAGTTTAAGCTGGGGGAGAGTGCTGATATAGAATTGTTTAATTTTGAGTATGATCCGAATGAGAAATTTTACGATATCAACAGTGCATCTATTATCACCAAAATGTCTGTATTTGGCCGCAAGGTTCTATTGACAGGCGACATGAATACCTATACGACATCTAACGTAGAGGATGATGTATACGGACTGGAGAGTGCTTTGATCAGAATGAAACTGGTAAAAGATATTGATATCTACAAATTGGCGCACCATGGGATTGCAGGTTCTAATTCTAAAGCAATGCTAGATGAAGCCAATCCTAAATATATTGTACAGACTGGGTATTTAGGCAATATACCAAATGCTACTATGGCGCAAATCAACCAAAAAGTGGGCTCAAAGTTCTATTCTACCAGTTCCTATTATAATTTACTTTCTGCCATTGTATTTACTATAAATACGGATGGGAGTATTGAAACGAATATACCTAAATTCACACCCGGTTTTGTCACAACACCGAGAGGAACACAGTATGCGGATAACAACGGAGCATTAATTTTTAACCAGTGGATTCTTACTGGGAATAAGTGGTACTATTTTGGGCCCAATGGACTGATGCAGCGCGGATGGGTATATTTTGAAAACCGGTGGTATTATCTGAACTCTGACGGCACAATGAAAACAGGCTGGTTATTAGACAGCGGCAGATGGTATTATCTGAATGAAGACGGGAACACAGATCGCGCTCCGGTAGGATCTATGAAAACCGGATGGTTACTGAACGGCAACCGGTGGTATTATCTGAATGAGGAGGGCAACACTGATGGATCGCCTGTGGGATCTATGAAAACAAGCTGGCTGCTGTGGAAAGGCAAATGGTACTACCTGAATCCTGAGGGGAATGCGGATGGGGCTCCTGTGGGTTCCATGAAAACGGGGTGGCTGTCTTACTATGGAAATTGGTACTATTTATTGTCAAATGGTGAAATGGTAACTGGAACCGTTACCATTGATGGAAAGCGGTACACTTTTAATTCAGATGGAAAATTAATTTCTTAAAATTATAACAATACGAGTAAAAGATTGGGCTGATAGGGTTAAAAACTATATCAGCCCGTTTTTTGCGCTTATTCTAAGAAGGAGCATTTGCCAAACGCTGTAACAGATATCCCGATAGAGTTGATATTGTTCCGATAATTAGGTATACTCGGTGGTAAAGCGAGGTGCAGATTTTAAGCTTATTGACATTCAGACAGAGACTGAAACAGTAGATGGTTTAGAATATTATGATAATGGAGGAACAAGTATGGCGGTTACAAGAGATACAATTGTTAAAATACAATTATCAGAAGCAGATATGCATATTTGTACAGAGAATGCTCAAATTCTTTGTGAGACTATGACAGACCGCAGGGATTTGCATGCAAGAGGGTATATGGAGAGATTTATAGATATACTGATGGGAGAAGCAGCGGAAGCGGCTGTCATTAAATGGCTGCTCCAGAATAGGAAATATGCGGTCTCAGCAGTAAATAAAAGATCCGGAAATCCTGATTTGGGACATGACATTATCTTAAAAGATATACGGGGAACCGAAATAAAATGTTCGGTAAAATCTTCCTTGTCGGTGTATAAAAGCACAATTGATGATATATTAGATACTTTTACGGTGGCAACCAAGGCGAGCGAACTGCGGAAGGTAAATATTCAGGTATATTATTGGCTGAAGCTGAAAGGAGAACCTAGAATTACTGTACCGACAGAAAGGAATATGGCAATAATAGGCTGGATTGGGGAGAATGATGTGAAGGAATTTGGCACATACAGCACAGAGAATCGCCAGGCACCAAAGATGAAACTAAGGGATACACGTCCGATGCATAGTCTGCTGGAGTACCTGGTTTAGCGCTGTGAGAGAAGGAGCAGAGATTGAAGATGAAAACAAAACAAGTTGACAGGAATATAAATCATTTTCAAAAGGATAACCTTATAAAATTGGCGCAGATCTTTCCTTCCGCTGTCAAAGACGGTGAAGTAGACTTCCTTGCTTTAAGAGAAGAGCTGGGTCTTTTTACAGAGGTCAAAGAAGAAAAGTACGAATTCACATGGGCAGGTAAGCAGAACGCTAAAAAAGCGGCACAGGAGGATGTTTTTGGAAAGACATTAAAACTGGTTTTGCCTGAGAGCAAAGAGGCGGATAAAACCGAGAATATTTATATTGAAGGCGATAATCTGGAAGCGTTAAAGCTGCTTCGTCAGAACTATTACAATGCAGTAAAGATGATTTATATTGATCCCCCATATAATACGGGAAATGACTTTATTTATAATGATAATTATAAAATACCGTCGGCAGACAGCCTGAAAGCAGAAGGCGATATGAGTGATTTGGGTGAGAGATATACAGTAAATACGAAATCTAATAACAGGTATCATGCAAATTGGCTGAACATGATGTATCCGCGGCTGCTGGTAGCAAAGGATTTATTGACAGATGACGGAGCTATTTTTATCAGCATCGATGATAACGAGCTGGAAAATGTAAAGAATCTCTGCAATATGGTTTTTGGTGAGAGTAATTATGTTGCAATATTTCCATGGAGAAAGAGAACCGCCAAATCAGACGTTCCATTTGGAATCTCTCAGGATTATGAGTGGATTGTATGCTATGCAAAGTCTTCCTTGTTCAAAGGAAGTATAGCAGGAAAAGAAAGAAAATACTATGAGAGTGATGATTACCCAAATCGTCCTTGGAGAATACATGATTTGACAAAGCAGACAACCGCAAGTGAGAGACCTAACAGTTACTTTACAATAATCAATCCTAAGACCGGCGCGGAATACCCTGCCAATCCCAACAGAACATGGGCAATTACGCAGGATACCTTTAAAAAATATTATGATGAGGGCAGAATTGTCTTCCCTGGGGATTATTCTTTTCTAAATATTAGCAAGCCGGCGCTGAGATATTGGAAGGAAGATGATATGGAGAAGGCCGGGGAGGACTTTGGACGGATCGCAGTAAGTACAAAACTCGGAGATGATATTGGAATGTCCCAGGATGGAACAAAAGAAATAACGAACTTGTTTGGGAGCAAAATATTTCCATTTCCCAAGCCCTCATCTTTAATTTGCTTTTTGTGTAAGATACACACCAGTGGACATGATATCATACTTGACTTTTTTTCAGGATCAGCAACCACTGCACATGCAGTCATGAAGCTGAACAGTGAGGATAAGGGCAAAAGAAGGTTTATCATGGTCCAGATTCCTGAAGTCTTAGAGGCGTCAAGTGAGGCATATAAGGCAGGCTTTTCTACGATATGTGAAATTGGCAGGGAGCGTATCCGTCGTGCCGGCGAGAGCATTGTGAGAGAGAATCCGGACTGTGAAGTGGATACGGGATTTAAAGTGTTCCGTATCGCGCCCACCAATATAAAATGGAACTCACTTATGGATGCAGGGCAGCTTGATTTCTCACAGATCGAAAGTGCTCCGGATCTTGCGGACTTTATGCCCGGGGCGAATGACGCAGATATTGTGTACGAATTAATGCTCAGACAGCGCAACGTAGCTTTATCCGAGTCTCTGGAACAGCTGTCTGACATTGGAAGACGCACATATCTCTATGGGGGCAGCTATCTGGTATGTCTGGAAACAGAGATAACCGTAGAATTGATAAATAAACTGGCAGAGCTTGTACCGCTGCCGATCAAGTTTATTTTCAGAGATTCTGCGTTCAGGGACGATATTGCATTGAAAGATGAGACATTTCGAAGATTGAAGGCACTTATCTCGAAGAATGCCGGAACTGATAAACCTGTATATACCGTAGAATTTATTTAAGGGGAAATGAATCATGGCAAGACGAGTAACATTTCAGTTCGATGACAGCCTTGACTATCAGCTGCAGGCGGTGAATTCTGCGGTAAAGTTGTTTCAGGGATTGCCCAGACGAGTGGATGGCATCTATGGCTCACAGCGTATTCGTAAGATTGGTGAAGGAGATCCCGTAAGAAATCATGATATTCCAGTAGAGTCCAGATTATTAGAGAATCTAAGAAGTGTACAGCTGCAGAATAATCTCTTTGCTGATTCTGCCTTGACAGAGGGCAACAACTTTACAATAGAGATGGAGACGGGTACAGGCAAAACTTACGTGTACCTTCGTACGATTCTGGAGTTATATAGAGAATATGGCTTTAAAAAGTTCATGGTAGTAGTACCTTCCATTGCAATCCGTAAAGGAGTTGAAAAGTCGATGGAACAGCTGCAGGAGCATTTTAAAAGATTGTATAATGTGGATATAGCTAGGCACAGCTTTGTCTATGACAGCAGCAATCCCAAGCAGGTCAGTTCTAAGCTGGTGGAGAGCAGTGATTTAAGCATTTGCGTAATGAACATACAGGCGTTCAATAAGAATACGAATAAGATTAGAACAGAAGATGAGTACGGGCAGATACTTTGGGAAGATATCAAATATATTAAGCCAATTATCATTATCGACGAGCCCCAGAAGCTGGAAGGCACAAAGAGGAATAAATCCCAGTCTCTGAAAGCCATAGAAGAGCTGCAGCCATTATTTACATTAAGATATTCTGCAACTCACAAACAGCTGTATAACCAAATCTACAAGCTGGATTCTTATGCCGCATATCAGAAGGAGCTGGTAAAGAGAATTGCAGTAAAAACTGTACACGGGGTGATTCCTAAAGATTATCCATACATCCGATATGTATCCTTTACCTCTGATTTGAAGGCAAGAATAGAGATATTCTCACAGGAGCAGGGCAGCACAATCAGATTTAGGAGCTGTAATGCCCGGGGAGGTACTTCTATTGAAGAATTGTCAGGCGGTCTTTTGCAGTACAAAGACATGCGTGTTGCCGGGGAACCCCACAAACTTAAGCCCCTGGTAATAGCAACAAAAGAGAAAACGATTGTATTGGAACAAGGACACAGTACCTATGAAACTGAAAAAAATGAAGCTGTGCGTATTCAGATAAGGCTTGCGATTCAGAACCATTTTGAAAAACAGATAACAATTTTAAATACCGGAAAAAAAATTAAGGCACTGACGCTGTTCTTTATTGATTCTGTGGATAAAGTCAGGGACAATGCTGTGCCGGACGGCAGGGGAGAGTACTTAAGGATTTTTGACGAAGAGTATAAGCGGTATGTCTCTCAAAATAGGGCTGTGATTGAAAAATACCAAGCGTTCTTTCCGGGATATACGAATGTACAGTCGGTCAGAGAAGGCTACTTTGCCCTGGACGCAAAAAAAAATGCAGTAGAAATAGAGGGATGGGATTCAGGGGCTGACGAGGATACTATGAAAATCAAAGCAAAGTCCCGGGAAGACATCGACCGCGGCATCAGCCTGATTCTGGAGAAAAAGGACGAGTTAATATCCTTTGAAGAGCCTCTTGCATTCATTTTCTCTCATTCTGCCCTTCGTGAGGGCTGGGACAACCCGAATGTATTTACCTTGTGTACATTAAAGTCCGGGGGTTCGGAGACAGCGAAAAAGCAGGAGATTGGCAGAGGCTTAAGACTGCCGGTAGATATATTTGGCAACCGCTGCCTGGATCATACAATCAATGAACTTACAGTTATCGCAAATGATTACTATGATCACTTCGCAGCAGCATTACAAAAAGATTTTAATGATACTATGAATTATAATAAGAATGAAGTTACCGCTGAGATTCTTATTTCCACTCTAAAAGCCGCCGGGATACCACAGAGAAAAATCACGCCCGAATTGGCAGACACATTGAGACAGGAACTGATTTCCGCCGGTGTGATGAATCGGGACAACTTGTTACAGGGCACAACAGTTCAAGTTACGAAACTGATTGATACCATGACTTTTGCAGAGGACACGCTCTGCGAACACATGGAGAAGATCAAGAAGGAGTTTAAAGAGCTGATGGCACAGAAAGGCACGAAGAAGATTGCGATTCGCAATGGGGATAATGAGACTTGTGAAAATAAGGTAAGATCTTTTGTCACACAGGGGGAGTTTAAACAGATTTACTTTGCCCTAAGGGAAAAACTGGTAAAGCGGACGATATACAAATTCAGGATTGATAAAGATAAATTTATTCAAGACTGTGCATTTGAAATCAATCATTACCTTAGGTTTATAAAAGCAAGGAATGTGTACAAAATAGAGGCTGGCACGGCCGGATTTAATGAATCTGCAATGTTCGTTATGGAAGAGGTGTCCTGCAAAGCAAAGGAACTGGAGCGGGAAGCGGCTTTTGGGCCAAAGAGTGACTTTGAGATTGTAACTTATATCATGTATCATACGATGCTTCCAAGACTTGCCATATTCAAGATTATTCAGTCTGTTGAGAAAAGGGAGCTATTGAATAATCAGGATATTCTGGATACAGTGACACAGATGATTCTGAAGCGTTTAAACCATACGAAAGCTGCTAATCTGACTTCTTATGAAGTGATAAAGGGGTATGAACTGGATAGTAAGAATATCTTTGAGCTTGATACCATCAGCGAAGAGGACTTTAAGGTAGAATGGAGAGTTTTTCAGGCAAATGCCGCTCATAGTTCTGCAGTGAATGAATATTACAAAATGGACAGCAAAGGAGAGAAGGAGTTTGCGGAAAAGCTGGAAAACAATCAGAATGTATTGCTGTTTACAAAACTGAAAAAGGGAGGCTTTGTCATTGATACTCCTTATGGCAATTATACCCCTGACTGGGCTGTTGTGTGCAGGAAAAACAGTCTGCAGGCTCCGGATTTGGGGATCTACTTCATTGTTGAAACCAAGGCAGGCAGGCAGGATATCAATTTACAGGAAGTGGAGCAAAACAAGATTCAGTGCGGCAAACTGCATTTTCAGGCAGTAAGTGATCAGATACGGTTTGACTGGGTGAGCAGTTATGAGGACTTTCGAGATAAATTTGGGGTTGCAGAGAGTGAATAATCAGAAATTACCGCGTATCGCAATGGGAGCATGGCTTAAATCTTTGGGATACTGCCGCTGTTTATGTAATGAGCGCTTCGGAGGAAATACTTGGATTGTACATGGAAGGCAGCCGTCTGACCCATGATCAGACCAGATATATTTTTGAAACCAATACTATTGGCGTGGAAAGTGAAGTTCTCAATGTGGACGAAGTGATTGAAACAGCAAATGATTTCCGTTGCATTGATATGATCATTGATCATGCAAAATCCGCTTTAACTGAGAAGTTTAGGCATAAATACATGAAAACTTTTGGATTCAAGGTGAATAACGATGCCTTTGTAAAGAACTCTTGGTACTTTCGCAATGCATTAGTAAGGGCAAACTATAACGACCTGCAAAATGGAGTCTACTCAACAACAAAGTTTTTGGAAATGTTCTTTAGCAATCTGATTTTAAGAACGGGCTATGAGCTGAAAAATAGATATATGCATGTGGCTTATGTTCCGGAGCAAAGTAATAATATCAGGCAAAGTGCAATAGGAAAAGGTTCAAAGGGCAAAATTTGCACTTTGAATTGCCCTTTGGATGAGTTGGCTATCCTACAGCTAATTATGGAAAACCCGAATATTACTCAGAAAGAAATGGCAGATAGAATTGGAAAATCAGAACGAACCGTTAAGAATAAAATCGCTTCACTGAAAGAAAAAGGATATATCCAAAGATTAAATGGTAAGCGAAGTGGGAAGTTTTAATAAATTAAGATTCGTATGAATGTCTGAATAATAAAGGTGAGGAGAGGTTATTTGAGAAGGTTACAATTGTAAGGGAAAATGTGTTGTGACCGATAAAAAGTAAAGGAGAAGTGATACCACTTACTACACCATTTGCCAGTGAATTTGCGTAGATTTATAAGGGATTGTGTAGATTCAGGGCAAAACACATAACATGAGAAAAGTGCCAAAAGCCCGAAATATCAAGGCTTGAAGGCTTATGAAGGGATATAAGAGATATGATAAAAATACTATTTATTTGCCATGGCAATATCTGCCGCTCCCCCATGGCCGAATTCATCTTAAAAGATATGGTTAAGAAAAGAGGAATCAGCGGTGATTTCATCATTGCTTCCTGTGCTACCAGCCGGGAGGAAATAGGCAATCCGGTGCACCATGGGGCCAGAAAGAAGCTGATGGAACATGGTATATCTGTGGATGGAAAGCGGGCAGTTCAGCTTACCAAAGAAGATTATAACAGGTATGATTATCTATTGGCCATGGACAGCAGGAACATATCGAATATGATGCGGATGCTGGGCAAAGATCCCGGGAAGAAGATATACCGCCTTCTGGACTTTACAGCCCGTCCGGGAGATATTGCAGATCCCTGGTACACCGGGGATTTTGATGAAACCTACAGGGATATCTGTGAAGGCTGCGAAGGATTTCTGGAACAGGTACTCTCTGTTCACGGCGACACGCCCGGGGGTGCGAACAAAATGCAGTAAGCTGCGTACCTGGGAATTGCAATAGCCGGATAATGGTGGTAAAATATGGGTAATCAAATTAGGAAAGAAGGGTGTTAATTATGGGCAGAGAGGCAGTAGATTACGTAGTTGAGAAAACACGTGAATTAATGAATGCAGCCACATGCAGCAGCGAGGCAAAGGAAGCAGCGCAGGCCTGGCTGGATGCTGTTGGAACTGAAAGGGAGGCCGCTGAGACAAAGAAATACATAGAAGAGCTGGAAGCGGATATTATGCCGATTGATAACTTAATCGGGTTTGCGGAATCTGAGGCTGGAGCCCAGGTTTTTGGGGCCGATAAAGCAAAAAGTGTTGCAGAGCATGCTAAGGAAATCAAGGCTGCCGGAGCAAAATACTGTGACTGTCCCGCCTGCGCCGCAGTAGAAGCGATTCTGGAAAAGAAGGACAGTCTTTTAGAGCAGTAAAAGGAGCTGCCCCTTGAGATACAGGGCAGGGCATCAGTCAGAAATGATTGGTGCCTTTTCTTTTACTCCTGTTTTCTCAGTACCGGTATCCCCATTTCCATATATTTTGCAGATGACAGAGGCCATGGATTCTGCAGGATCCGCTGTACTCCTGAGGATCCAGGCAATGTAAAGATTAAATAGGGAACCGGCAAAGGCATGAAGGGTATAATAGAAGGCAGTATCTTCTCTGTCTTCCCAATAAGTCTCCAGCACATAGTCGGTTAAAGCCTGCAGGAGGAGATTGCCCATGCCGCTTCTTAACAGGCACTTGATAAATTCCTTGTGTTTGTAAAAGTATTGGAAGCAGTGGAGCATATTGTTATAGCTGTTATAATTTCCTTTGTCTTCCCAGGAAGCTACATCCTTTCGGTAGGAGTCTACAATATCATCCAGGTAGGTAATAAAAATCTCATCTTTTGAGCGGTAGTTTCTGTAATATGTCATCCGGGAGACTCCCGCTTTTTTAGTGAGCTCTGTGACAGAAACGGACGATAATGGCTTTTCTTCCAAGAGCAGCATGAGAGCAGATACCATGCATTCTCTGGCAAAGACATTAGACGTATTTTTTTCTCCTTTTTTCATAAACAAAACCTTCCTTTTTGTAACAGTTAATCCGCCATATCTTGCCTGCGGTCCAAAGGTAATGTTACAATATGTAACACATAAATAGTATAACAGAGAAATGGGTGATTGCAAGATGAACAGGTTGGCAAAAGCAATAAGAAGCGTTACTCTGGCCCCGGTGATGGCCGGTATTATGCTGACGCTTGTCTATGTTACAAAGCCTCAGGTTATGGGAAGGGTGAACAGTTTCTGGTGGGGAATCTTTTTTCTGACGGTACTTCCTATCCTGGCATATCCTCTGCAGCCGTATATCCCCGGCTATAGAGAAAAAGGAAGAGAAGGGCAGAGAGGTCTGGCTATGGTATTTGCAGTAGCTGGCTATCTTATGGGTGTGATTGCGAATTTCGTATTAAAGGCGCCCAGAGGAATGTGGATGATCTATCTGGAGTACCTGCTGTCCGGCCTTTTGATTTTACTTTTCAACAAATGTCTGGGGCTGCGGGCCAGCGGCCATGCCTGCGGAGCTGCAGGACCTGCAGCACTGCTGGTATATTTTAGAATTCCTGCCCTTATTCCCGGTCTGATAATCCTTGCGCTTACCTGGTGGGCCAGCCTGAGAATGAAACGACATACAGCCGGCCAGCTGCTGGGGGGGACGGCAATCCCGGTGGCTGTCATTCTAGTGTTAACTCTTCTGGAGAAAATAACTCTGTAATACAGGGTGCCTTTATGATAGAATAGGGGTATCCAATGTACAGGAGGTTAGTTTAATGAGATATCGAATCGTAGGAAGTATCATGCCGGCGGTGGAGATGCAGCTGCAGGCCGGAGAATCTATCTACACCCAAACCGGGGGAATGTCCTGGATGAGCGACGGGATCCTTATGAATACCAATGCCAGAGGAGGATTTATGAAAGGCCTGGGAAGAATGTTTACCGGTGAATCCTTTTTTATGACAACGTATACCTCTCAGAGGGAGAAGGCTGAGATCGCATTTTCTTCCACGGTACCCGGGGAGATACTCCCATTAGATCTGCGGAAGTATGGAAGCATGATATGTCAGAAGGGGGCATTTCTTTGTGCCCAGGAGCAGGTGACCGCAGATGCAGTATTTACGAAAAAATTGTCTTCCGGACTTTTCGGGGGTGAGGGATTTATACTTCAGGAGTTGCGGGGAAATGGCATGGCGTTTCTGGAAATCGACGGGAATAAGGTAGAAAAGGATCTGGCTCCCGGAGAGGTGATAAAAGTGGACACAGGGAATGTGGCAGCCTTTGAAACCAGCGTGAGCTATGATATAGAGATGGTTAAGGGAGGTATGAACATGTTTCTGGGAGGCGAAGGCCTGTTTATGACAAAACTGACAGGTCCGGGACATGTCATTCTCCAGACACAGAATTTTTCCGAGTTTGTGGGGAGAATTAAGCAGTACATACCGACGAGAAATGATTAGAAAACATAGTGTATCGGTACTCTGACATGCAGCTTTTCCGTATGTCATTGCGGCTTCATAAAAAATACACGGAGATGAAACTCCGTGTATTTTTTATGGAAACAGTATGAAGTATTTACTAAAAATCCAGTCCCTCCAATCCCTCTTCTTTTATAATATTCTTATAATAGTGAAGTTCATCTCCGATAATCTCGTCAATCACCTGCATCCCCAAGACTTCCACAGGTGCCTTATCATCCGTGAGAATCAAAGAACCCTGGCGGACGGGCTGAAGGGATTCTTCTACCTTCTCCATCATTTGCTTCAAATCGGGTGTTCCAATGGCAGAGAGCTGCTCAGAAAATACAGTAAGCATATCCCCGTTTTGGGATGCAAACAGCTCCATATTTGTGCCGGACCCTACCTTGGCAGTATAGGCATAGGGAAATACTGAGGCAATGGTATCACAGAGATAATCATTGATGGATCCTTCTTTGCTGGAATGCATATTCATATTAACGACCATTACCCCGTCTTCCTTTAAATGATCCTTTACCATAGTAAAAAATTCAACGGTAGACATCTGAAAGGGAATGGTAATGTCCTGATAGGCATCTACCATAATGACATCATATTTCTCAGAGTTCGAGAGAAAAATCCGTCCGTCTTCCACATGCACATTTACAGATTCCGGAAGATCAAAGTACTGACTGGACAGGCGGGCTATTTTTTCGTCAATTTCTACCCCGTCTATGTTTGGGGAGTCCAGATAAGAAGTGCACATGGAGGCAAATGTGCCTGTACCCAGTCCAAGAATAAGAATGTCACTGCCGGCCTGCTGTCCCGCACCGGCCATATAGGGGGCGGCCAGGGCATAGTCGTAATACATGCCCGTAAATTCTTTATGTTTCATTTTAATGGACTGTACCCCTGCCAGCACATTGGTGGAGAGGATTACGCTCTCATCATTTTCTTTTACCTGCAGATAGTTGTAAATGGATTCTCCCTCATATACAAGATCGTTTTCCCAGAAAGCAAAGCTGTACTTTACAGAGGATATACTGAAGAGACCAATCAGCAGAAAGGAAACAGCACAGGCGGCAGCTTTTTTCCGGACTGATATAAAATACAGAAGGCTCAGCAGCGCCAGCAGGACAGAGAATATGATAAATGTTGCCGCAGTCCCCACAGTTGGAATGGTTACAAATGTGGGAAGGAAAGTACCCAGGATGCTTCCGATGGTATTCAGTGCGCCAAGTCTGCCTACGATCTCTCCGTTGTTTTCTAAGTCTTCCACGGTATATTTAACAAGAGAAGGGGTCACCGTTCCCAGGAGCATCAGCGGAAAGACGAAGATAATCAGACAGCTGAGAAAGGAGGCAATTACCAGGAAGTTCTTTTCCGTTAGCAAAGCCACGCCCAGGGAGATTGCCGCGATCAGGTATTTGCCCAGAAACGGAATGGCGGCGATCCATACGGCGGCAAGAAGCAGGCGTTTGTACAGGCGTGCTGGATCCGGGTTCTTGTCAGCTACCCTTCCTCCCCAGATATTTCCCAGAGCCATGGCAATCATGATTGTGCCTATGATAATCGTCCAGATTACCTGGGAAGAACTGAAATAAGGGGCCAGAAGGCGGCTTGCCCCCAATTCTACAGCCATTACCGACATACCGGAAAAGAATTCGGTGGCATAGAGAAAGTACTTATTCTTTAATAGATTAATATGTGTCATAGTCTTCCTTTCTTTCAGCAAACAGCTGATCGTAGTATTTAATGGTATTATACAGGAGCGGGAAATATGGCGCAAGGAGGGATGGAGTTTTGCAGATATGTTTTTTAGAATACAACTTGTCAACACATCCATACAAGTTATATAATATGTCTTGTAAGAAATGCCATTTGAATAACAATACCTTTACAAGTGAGCTTGTAGAAGTTGCACATTTAACATTGAGATGATTTTACCATCTGCCTGGATAAAATCAGCACATTCTACCACCATTGTAACGATACGTTTTGATTCACTTACTACAAGCTTACTTGCAAGGATATTGGCCATAGGGGTAATGGAGGGTTTGATATGGCAGGAGAAAGCGGTAAAACAAAGTATTATCTGTTAATGGAACAGCTGAAGGATGACATTTTGTCCGGCAGAGTAAAGCCCGGAGAAAAGCTGCCTTCTGAGAATGAATTGTCGTCTACATACCAGATCAGCAGGCATACAGTGCGCAAAGCCCTGGCGATTCTGGAAAATGAGGGATTTGTGGTTGCAGAGCATGGGCGGGGTACCTTTTGCTCTGAAAGGATGCGCCACAGAAAGAATTCCAGAAATATTGCAGTGATTACGACGTACATATCGGATTATATCTTTCCCCGTCTGATCCAGGGGATTGACCGGGTGCTTACCTCCAACGGGTACAGCATTATTCTGAAAAATACAGGCAACAGCAGAACCAATGAGGCCAGGGCCCTGGAGGATATTCTGACCAAGGATATTGATGGACTGATCATAGAGCCCAGCAAGAGCCAGATTCTGTGCAATAATATGAACTTGTATGCAATGCTGGATGAATATGAGATTCCTTATATCTTCATCCAGGGGACTTATGCCCAGATGAAGCATAAGCCTCACATACTTATGGATGACAGTCAGGGGGGTTATCTTCTCACAAAGCATCTTCTGGATACCGGGCGGGAAAAAATCGCCGGGGTATTCAAGGCAGATGACAGCCAGGGCAGAGAGCGCCACAAAGGGTATGTAAGAGCTCTTCAGGAAGCTGGAAAGTTGTACGATCCTGATATGGTTGTATGGTTCCATACGGAAGACCGAAAGAAAAAACCGGCACTTGCGATCCGTCAGATGATGGAATATGGCATGGATATGGATTCTGTAGTATGCTACAACGATCAGATTGCCCTGGAGGTGATGAAAACACTGCAGAAATGCGGCAGAAGAATACCGGAAGATATTGCTGTGGCAGGGTACGACAATTCTCTGATTGCTGAAAATGGGATTGTACCTCTAACTACTATCGCCCACCCCCAGGAAAAGCTGGGAGAGATGGCAGCGGAGCTGCTGTTGGAGCAGATCCAGAAGATACCCGAGGAAAAAAGCAAGGTGGAACGGCTGATTCAGCCGGAATTAATTGTCAGGGCATCAACGAAACCCCAAATATAAAAGTATATAAATTTATTTTAAGGAGGATTTTTCAATGAAAGCAGCAAAGAAGTATCAGTTTTGGTTCGCAACAGGTTCACAGGATTTATACGGAGACGAATGTCTGGCAAAAGTGGCGGAGCATTCTAAAATTATCGTAGAGTCTTTAAATAAGTCTGGCATGCTCCCCTATGAGGTTGTGTGGAAACCAACGTTAATCACAAATGAATTGATCCGTAAGACATTTAATGAGGCCAACTCTGATGAGAACTGCGCCGGTGTGATAACCTGGATGCATACATTTTCACCTGCTAAGTCTTGGATCTTAGGGCTTCAGGAATACAGAAAGCCATTGATGCATTTACATACACAGTTTAACCAGGAGATTCCATACGACAGCATTGACATGGATTTCATGAATGAAAATCAGTCTGCGCACGGTGACAGAGAATACGGTCATATTGTATCCAGGATGGGAATCGAGAGAAAGGTCATCGTTGGATTCTGGGATGATAAAGAAGTACAGAAGAGAATCGCCCAGTGGATGCGCACAGCTGTGGGAATCATGGAAAGCAGCCATATCCGTGTGTGCCGTGTGGCTGACAATATGAGAAATGTTGCAGTGACTGAGGGAGATAAAGTAGAAGCACAGATTAAATTCGGCTGGGAAATTGACGCATATCCGGTAAATGAGATCGCCGAGTATGTAGAGCAGGTATCCCAGGGTGATATCGATACACTGGTAGAAGAATACTATGATAAATATGAAATCTTACTGGAGGGCAGAGATCCGGAAGAATTCAAAAGACATGTGGCAGTACAGGCCGGAATCGAAATCGGATTTGAGAAATTCCTGGAGGAAAAGGACTATCAGGCAATCGTAACCCATTTCGGAGATCTGGGATCCTTAAAACAGCTTCCGGGTCTGGCAATCCAGAGATTAATGGAAAAAGGCTATGGATTCGGCGGAGAAGGTGACTGGAAGACAGCGGCTATGGTACGCCTGATGAAGATTATGACTCAGGGGATCGAGAACGCAAAAGGAACCTCTTTCATGGAAGATTACACTTATAACCTTGTGCCTGGAAAAGAGGGAATTCTGCAGGCTCATATGCTGGAAGTCTGCCCGACCATTTGTGACGGACCTATCAGCATTAAAGTGAATCCATTGTCCATGGGTGACAGAGAGGATCCTGCCCGCCTTGTATTTACGGCAAAGGAAGGACACGGCATCGCAACATCCTTAATCGATCTGGGCAACCGCTTCCGACTGATTATCAATGATGTAGACTGCAAGAAGACAGAAAAGGCAATGCCGAAGCTTCCCGTAGCAACCGCATTCTGGACACCGGAGCCGAACCTGGCAACCGGAGCCGAAGCATGGATTTACGCTGGTGGAGCACATCATACGGCATTCTCTTATGACCTTACCACAGAGCAGATGTGTGACTGGGCTGCAGCTATGGGAATTGAGAGTGTTGTGATTGATAAGGATACAAAGATCCGCAGTTTCAGAAATGAGTTAATGTGGAATTCTGTCCTTTTTAAATAAAATATGATATAATCAGGCAAAATACACGGGAGGTTTTTAGCATGGATGTGAATAGTATTAAAAATGCTGTAGAGAGCGGAAAAACAGCACTTGGAATCGAGTTCGGCTCTACCAGGATCAAAGCGGTTCTGGTGGGAGAGGATAATGCCCCCATTGCTTCTGGAAGTTATGAGTGGGAAAACAGCTACTTAGACGGTATCTGGACGTATTCCCTGGAGGATATCTGGAAAGGCCTACAGGCAAGTTATGCCCAGATGGCTGCAGACGTGAAAGAAACATACGGTACAGTTCTAACAAAGATCGGGGCCATTGGCTTCAGCGGTATGATGCACGGCTATATGGCGTTCGACAAAGAAGATAATCTTTTGGTTCCTTTTCGTACCTGGAGAAACAATATTACCGGAGAGGCTTCAGAAAAACTGACAGAGCTGTTTCATTACCATATTCCCCAGAGATGGAGCATCGCTCACCTGTATCAGGCAATTCTCAATGGAGAAGAGCATGTCTCACAGATCCGCTTTCTCACAACCCTTGCAGGTTATGTGCACTGGAAACTGACCGGCCGGAAAGTTCTGGGAGTGGGGGAAGCTTCCGGGGCCTTTCCCATTGATGTGGAGACAAAGGACTTTCATGCAGATATGATGCGGCAGTTTAATGAGCTGGTTGCAGATAAGAATTACGGCTGGAAGCTGGAGGAAATCCTTCCAAAGGTATTAGTCGCCGGCGAAAAAGCCGGTGAACTGACAGAAGAAGGGGCAAAGCTATTGGACGTATCCGGAAACCTGCAGCCTGGAATCCCATTCTGTCCTCCGGAAGGAGATGCGGGGACCGGTATGGCCGCTACGAACAGTGTGGCAAAGAGAACCGGAAATGTATCCGCCGGAACCTCAGTGTTTGCCATGATTGTTCTTGAAAAGGAACTCTCGAAAGCATATCCGGAGATCGACCTGGTAACCACTCCCACTGGTAATCTGGTAGCCATGGTTCATTCCAATAACTGCACATCGGATCTGAACGCGTGGGTAGGAATCTTCAGGGAATTCGCAGAATCCTTTGGAATGAAGGTAGATATGAATCAGCTGTTTGGCACTTTATATCATAAAGCGCTGGAGGGCGACCCAGACTGCGGGGGCTTGTTATCCTACTGCTACTTCTCAGGAGAACATATTACAAACTTTGAAGAGGGACGCCCGTTGTTTGTCCGTACACCGGAGAGCCGGTTTAATCTGGCAAACTTTATGAGAACACATCTGTATACCGCACTGGGAGCGCTGAAAGTAGGACTTGACATTCTGTTAAAAGAAGAAGACGTCCAGATCGATAAGATTCTGGGGCACGGAGGACTCTTCAAGACAAAAGGCGTAGGACAGAAGGTAATGGCAGCTGCCATGAATTCTCCGGTATCTGTGATGGAGACCGCAGGAGAGGGCGGCGCATGGGGAATTGCGCTTCTTGCCTCCTATATGATAAACAAAGACGCCGGGGAAAGCCTTGACGAATACCTGGCTCAAAAAGTATTTGCAGGTGACGAGGGAGAGCGGATGGAGCCGGATCCTGCAGATGTGGCAGGATTTGAAGTATTTATTGAAAGGTATAAAAAAGGACTGCCTATTGAACGGGCGGCTGTGGATAACTTGAAGTGATGAAGAAAAGGGGACGTGTTCCTTCGCAGAAGAACACGTCCCAAAATGACAAAATGAGTTTGCCCTGTCCCAAAATGGGTATGGGGTGTCCCTTTTTACAGTATGGAGGTTGTTATGTTAGAAGAACTGAAAAAAGAAATATATGAGGCCAATATGCTGCTTCCCAAGTATGGACTGGTTACTTTTACATGGGGAAATGTAAGCGGCATTGACAGGGAAAAAGGGTTGTTTGTCATAAAACCCAGCGGTGTGGACTATGATAAGCTTACGCCGGAGGACATGGTGGTCATGGATCTGGACGGGAACCGTGTGGAGGGGGAATATAATCCTTCTTCTGATACGCCTACCCACCTGGAGCTGTATAAGGCATTTCCTAAGATTGGGGGGATTGTTCATACCCATTCTGCATGGGCTACCAGCTGGGCGCAGGCGGGAAGGGGCATCCCCTGCTATGGGACCACACATGCGGACTATATGTATGGGGAGATTCCCTGTGCCCGCTGTCTGAATGCAGAGGAGATTAACGGAGCTTATGAAAAAAATACGGGGCTTTTGATTGCTGAACTGTTTACAGACAGGGATTACGAGGCGGTTCCAGCTGTTTTATGTAAGAACCACGGCCCATTTACCTGGGGAAAGGATGGCCATGAGGCTGTGCACAATGCTGTAGTGCTGGAGGAAGTGGCCAAGATGGCTGCCCGCTGTGAGATGCTGAATCCACAGGTAGAACCGGCGCCCCAGTCACTTCAGGATAAACATTATTACAGAAAACACGGTGCAAATGCTTATTACGGACAAAGTAAATAATTTTTGATGATAACAGCGGTTATTTCCAGGGAAAGGAAGTAATCCGCTGTTTTTTGTTGGATTTCTTTTGGTTGTATGTAAATGGTTCAACATGTCTGTAAAAAAACAAACATGTTTCCAATAAAAACGTACCAAATAATTTTCCATGTAAAATATTCCACTTTTTCCAAATGGTTGTTCGTAGAGGAAAACCTGTACAGATGCTATGATTTTGGCAGTGAATTTGTCAAGTATGACCGCAGAAGGTCTATACAAGCAAACATTAATTATGAATGGAGGAGAATTCATGAAAGAAAGAATGAGAAGACTGGCTGTGCTTTTCCTTACGGGAACAGTGGTGATTACATCCACTCCTACGTCGGCAATGGCTTCCGCTCTGCAGAATGACAGTGCAGCAGAACTAAGCACAGAGGATCAGCAGCAGGATGAGGACACAGACGAGCCAGCCGTGGAAAACGGGGAGACGCAGGAAGAAAGTGAGACGGAAGAGAACGACCTGAGTGCTGCTCCCGCTGCAGTAAGTCTGGAAGACGAGGCGCAGCCTGCTGCTGCGGAAGAGGAGGATCAGGAGATTGTACATTACAGCATGGAGGTTCAGGACGGCCTGCTGAAGAACAATGCCCAGGAAGGCATGGACGGAACTCTTGAAAATCTTTCTGAAAAGAATGTAAATACATATAATGGAGTAAGCACTCTGAAACTGGACGGCAACGGATATGTAAAGCTTCCGGCAGGTATTCTCACAGACAATACTATGACGGTGTCGGTAACAGTTGCGAACACCAGAGCAGCCGATCAGATGCTGTGGGCCTTGGGAAAAGACAGCTGGAATTATACTTTCTTTACTCCGGCAAACGGCAGTAAAAAGATGAAGCTGTCTGTTGCACAGCAGGAACCGTATAACTCTACAGGTGCCTGGGCAAAAGAAAATAATATTATTCCTGACACAGGGGCTTTCCTTGACGGAAGTTATCAGACGTATACGATTGTCTACGATGGAGAGACAACAGCTATGTATTTGAACGGAGAAAAAGTAGGAACCGGCAACAATCCTTTTGACCTCTCTACCTTTGTGGACGCAGACGGCTCCAGCGGTTATATTGGAAAATCCGTATACAGCGCGGACGGTTTGTTCCAGGGACAGATCGCCGATTTTGCTATTGCTAATTATGCTATGTCAGAAGAAGAGGTAAAGGCAAATGCTGTCACAGACTTTAGTGATTACATAAAAGCGGATATACACAGTGCTATGCTGAATGGGAATGCGGGCGCAGATGCTATTTCTACCAAGCTGGCATTTCCCGCTAAAGTAGACGGAGTGGAATTGTCATGGGGCACTCCGTCCAATACCGATGTAATTGCAGCTGACGGTACTGTAAAACCTCCCACAGATGAAGACGCTGTGGTAGAGATTCCGGTATCCTTTGTAACAAATGGCGAGACTGTGAATGAAACCTTTCAGGTGACTGTGACTGCGGTAAATCCTTCCGAGAGACTGCAGGAAGCAGCTGATGCCCTGGAGCTTCCCTATGAGGAAGTGTACGGCAACATAACACTGCCTACCGCTTCTACCTATGATACAACAGTAACATGGGAAACTGATCATGAAGAAATTGTAGATGTAAAGGAACATGAAAATGAGGGCTATGACCCTACACCTGCAGGACAGGTGACACGTCCCGCAGAGGATACAGAAGTTACCATGACAGCTATTATCAGTGATGGTACACTAAGTATAGAGAAAGACTTTACGTTTACAGTAAAGGCTGCACCGGAAGAAATTAAAGAGTCAGATTATACAGACTATTTCTTTACTTACTTTGCCGGTGAAAAATATTCTAATGGCGAGCAGGTGTATTTTGCTGCCAGCCAGGACGGATTAAACTGGACTGACTTAAACAATAACGATCCTGTACTCACATCAAAGTTAGGGGAGCAGGGCGTGAGAGATCCTTATATCCTCCGCTCTCCGGAAGGCGATAAGTTCTATATGATCGCCACAGATTTAAAAATTTATGGAAATAACGACTGGAACCGTGCACAGAGAGCAGGAAGCAAATCCTTAATGGTATGGGAATCCACGGACCTGGTAAACTGGTCTGAGCAGCGTATGGTTGAGGTTGCAAGGGATGACGCAGGCTGTACCTGGGCCCCGGAGGCGACCTACGATGAGAAGACAGGTGAATACATTGTATACTGGGCGTCCAGAGTTGCTGAGGATGGCTACGGAAAACAGAGGGTATATTATGCAAAAACAAGAGATTTCTATACCTTTACTGAGCCGGAAGTAATGATTGAGAAGAGCAATGATGTCATTGACACCACGATTCTCAAGGAAAACGGCAGCTATTACAGATACTCCAAAGATGAATCCAAGAAATGCATTAAAGCCGATAAAGTAGATACACTGCTCCATGCAAACCCGGTTGATTTGAACACCCCGGTGCTGAACAATCAGGGCGGTGTGGAAGGCCCGACCATCTTTAAATTAAATGAGGATGATAACAGTAAATGGAAATACTGTCTGTTGGTGGATAACTACGGGGGAATAGGTTACTATCCTCTGGTATCCAATGATTTGGACGGCGACTTCACGAAATTAACCGAAGGCTTCCGTATGCCTTCCAGAGCAAGACACGGAACACCTATGAGAATCACTGCTGAGGAATATAAGAATGTAGTGGAGGCTTACGGCGTACCGGCAAAAGAAGAGGAAGAATCTAAGGAACCTGTGCTGGAATACAACTTTGAATCCGATGCCGGAAACAGCATTGCGGATACCGGCAAAGGTGACAATCACGCGGACGACGGTACCGCATACGGCAATGCGAAATTTGCAGTGGACGGGGAAACCGGAAGCCGGGTTCTGCAGCTTGACGGAAGCAGCAATACCTATGCAGCCTTCCCGCAAGGCTTTATGGACGGAAGAAATGTAATGACAATTTCCATGGATGTGAAATCTCAGATGAGCAGCGGAAACTTCTTTACATTCACATACGGGTTAAACAGCAACAAATACAACTTTCTGAAGGTCAGCGGGAAAAATGTCCGCTATGCGATTACTCAGGACAGTTACTCAAAAGAAAATGAAGTAAAGACTGCAGACGGGGCAGACCTCGGCAAATGGCAGAACGTAACTCTTGTTGTAGATGGAACGAAGCTGGATATGTATCTGGACGGTGTATTGGTTGACTCAAACGAAAATGCAAAGGTTCTGACTTCAGACCTTGGGAAAAATCTGAGCGCTTACCTGGGCAAATCCTTCTACAGCGGGGATGGCTACTTTAAAGGAAGCTTTGACAATGTTAAAGTATATAACAGGGCGCTGACTGCCGATGAGATTAATGATGAAATTTCTGAGGCAGCAATTGTAAAGGTTGCGGCAGATGGATATACCATCAGCAATCAGTCCATTGACAAAAACACAAAGAAAATTCATCTGGATATCAGCAGGAATAACAGCGAAAAGGCTGATCTTACAAAGGTTCCGCTGGATATTACCGTATCTCCAAATGCGGTTTTGGAACAGGAGAATAAAAAGGAATTAAATCTGACAAAACCTGCAGAGATTAAGGTGACAGTAAACGGCCGGGAAGAAGTATGGACCGTGGAAGCAGCTTTGGCTAATAATACAGTACTTCCAGGAGAATATGCGGATCCTGATATTGATGTCTTAGACGGAAAGTTTTATATCTATCCCACCACGGACGGCTTCAGCGGATGGTCAGGAACTCAGTTCCATGCATTTTCATCTGAGGATATGATTAACTGGGTAGATGAAGGCGTTATCGTAGATGTGGCAAGCAATGATGCAGTAGCCGGAACCAACGAAAACGGCGTTGATATTGCAGGAGTTCCCTGGGCAGTGGGCAGTGCATGGGCACCTACCATTGAAGAGAAAAACGGAAGCTATTACTTCTATTTCTGTGCAAAAGAGAGCAACGGGAAATCAGCAATCGGTGTGGCAGTATCCGACAGCCCCAACGGTCCATTCGTAGCAGAGGAAACTCCGCTGGTAACGATGGATCTCTGCAGCCAGAATGGTGTGAGCATGGGACAGACCATTGATCCATCCATTTTCACGGATCCGGACACTGGAAAATCCTATATGCTGTTCGGAAACGGCAGTGCGGCAATCGTAGAGCTGGGTGAAGATATGATAAGTCTGGTGCCGGATACGATGCAGAATCTGGAGGGTGCGAAAGACTTCAGAGAAGCGATTACAGTGACTAAGAGAGACGGAATATACCATTTTACCTGGTCCTGCGACGATACAGGCAGTGCAAATTACCATGTGAATTACGGTACCTCGGATTCCCTGTACGGACCAATTGCATTCCAGAAAACCATTTTATCCAAAGATGCATCTGAAAGTATTCTGGGAACTGGACATCACTCAATCCTCCAGATACCCGGCAAAGATGAGTACTATATTGCATACCACAGATTCGCAACACCTCTGGGACAGTATGATTCCGGGTTGGGATATCACAGAGAAACCTGTATTGACAAACTGGAATTTGACGCTGAGACCGGTCTTATGAAAGAAGTAACACCTACACAGGAGGGGATCACAGAGCCAGTTTCTCTGACTGTAGAAGGCTGGGAGCAGGATGGTGACAGATGGAGCTATGTAAATCCTGACGGTTCCTATGTGGTAAATGACTGGAAGCTGATTGACGGCAAATGGTATCATTTTGATAAGAGCGGGTATATGCAGACTGGATGGCTGCAGTTAGGAAACACCTGGTATTACCTGAATGCTGACGGGGCAATGGCGACGGGTTGGGTATTAGACGGGAAGACCTGGTATTACCTGAAATCCAGCGGGGCAATGGCAACCGGGTGGCTGCAGTTAGGAAGTACCTGGTACTATCTGAAATCCAGCGGGGCAATGGCAACCGGATGGCTGCAGTTAGGAAGCACCTGGTACTATCTGAAGTCCAGCGGGGCAATGGCAACCGGGTGGCTGCAGTTAGGAAGCACCTGGTACTATCTGAAATCCAGCGGAGCAATGGCAACCGGATGGCTGTTAGACGGAAAGACTTGGTACTATCTGAAATCCAGCGGAGCAATGGCAACTGGATGGCTGTTAGACGGAAAGACCTGGTACTATCTGAAATCCAATGGGGCAATGGTAACCGGGTGGTTATTAGACGGAAAGACCTGGTACTATCTGAAGTCCAACGGAGCAATGGCTACCGGCTGGGTAAAGGTAAGCGGCAAATGGTACTACCTGTACAACAGCGGAGCTATGGCATCCAATACATGGGTGGGAAGATATTATGTAAATGCTTCCGGAGTATGGACAAAAACAAGATAAAAGTGCATAATTAAATAAAGCAAAGGAAATAGGGAATATGTGAAGCAGGCATATTCCCTATTTGCCATACTGGGAGGAGGAATTTCGGATGAGAAGAAAAGGGTTTTGGAAAAAGGGGTTGGTTATGATACTCGCAGCGGCGGTCTGGGCCGGCAGCTTAGGACCTGGAGTATCTGTTTATGCCAAAGGAGATGCAAACCCGCCCCGGGGGCCGGAAGAGGGCGGTGGAGAGGGCGACTTTGAACCTGAGGTTGGAGAGATGCAGATCCTGGAAATGAAACAGGTTTTAAGAATGAATGAAGTCAGTCATGTCAGGCTTACAGAATTCGGCAGTCCGGAGAAAGAGACCTTCTATAATCTTCAGTCAGAACGCTCGGAAGCTGAACTGGCCATAGAGGGCAGGCCCGGCCGCAAAGCCTGGGAGGATGGATGGTTCAGCTATACTCTTCCGGTAAAGGCGGTTGATAAAAACTATCTGACCACTGTATATTATGGGGAGGAGAACCAAGAGCCCTATAACATACTGATTAATGGTGACATAGAAGCTTTAGAGGAGACGATGTCTGACGCGGAACGCACCGTTTACTCGGACGGCTTTTATTCGGTGAGGTGTGAGATCCCTCAAAAGTATCTGTCAGCGTCGTCTATTACAGTGAAGTTCGTACCCAAAGATAATTCCGGCAGCGCCCTGTATGGGCTTTATCTGGGAATCGGCTATGACAAATCCCCGGAGCTGCAGGACTTATCGTTTGACATTGGTGAGGTGGATCCGGTATTCCAGGCAGAAAACAGTGTATATACAGTAAGAGTTCCCCGAAATACGGATAAGATATATATGACAGCAGTACCTCATAAACAGGACGGCCTTGTAAAGCTATATGATACCGGCCTAGAACGGTATGCGCTGGTGGACGATGAGAAGGCCGTCTCTCTCCCTTTAACCGGCGAGAAAACAGAGTTCCGGCTGAAGGGAAGTGCGGAAGACCACAGTACCGAGAGGCTTTATACGGTCACTGTAGTAAAAACAGGGGATAAGTCACAGCTGGAAGGTCTGGTTCAGACAGCAGAACGCAAGGTGGAAAAGGAATATACCAAAGAAACCTGGTCAGCGATGGCTGGCGAATTAAAAGCAGCGAGATCCCTCCTAAGTAATAAAAATGCAACGCAGACAGAGATAAACAGCCAGGCAGAAAAACTGAGGAGAACCATAGAAAATCTGAAAAAGGCTCCAGCGGCAGATACCGGCAGGTGGATTACTGACAGCAAGGGAAGCTGGTATCGTTATCCTGACGGGACATATCCGAAAAAAGCCTGGAAGGTAATAGAGGGCAAATGGTATTATTTTGATGATAGTGGGTATGTGAAAACTGGATGGTTCCAGCAGGGAAAGATCTGGTATTACAGCAACTCAAAGGGGGTCATGCAAACCAATTGGCAGAAAGTCGGAGGAACCTGGTATTACTTCAATGGAAGCGGAGCCATGGTAACTGGCTGGCAGCTGATTGGAGGAACCTGGTATTACTTTAATGGAAGCGGGGCTATGCTGACAAACTGGCAGAAGATAGGCGGTATCTGGTACTATTTCAATGGAAGCGGAGCTATGGCAGCCGGGTGGCAGAAGATAGGCGGAACCTGGTATTATTTCAATGAGAGCGGAGCCATGAAAACCGGGTGGCAATGGATAGGCGGCCGATGGTATTATATGAATGGAAGCGGAGCCATGCTGACCGGGTGGCAGAAGCTGGGAGGCATCTGGTATTATTTCAGCGGAAGCGGCAGTATGGAAACTGGCTGGCAGAAAATCGGGAATGTCTGGTATTATTTTAACGGAAGCGGGGCTATGCTGACCGGGTGGCAGAAGCTGGGAGGAAGCTGGTATTATATGAATGGAAGCGGAGCTATGCTGACCGGGTGGCAGAAACTGGGAGGCAAATGGTACTTTTTCAATGCTTCCGGGGCTATGCAGACTGGATGGATCTATCTTGGAGGGGCCTGGTATTATTTGTATGAAAGTGGTCAGATGGCGGTCAATACCTGGATTGGCAATTCCTATGTCAATGCCTCTGGTGTATGGATAAAATAGAATAGCAGAAAAAGGGAAGGATCCCATACAGCTGTATTAAAAAATCGGGCTGTACGGGATTTTTTGTTTCTTTTCTAACTTTATTTGTAAAAAAACGAACCAATATCATAAGAAAATGTAAAGTGAATATCATATCCCACTTAATTCCAATCGTCCTCTGTGGAAGTGTAAATTCTATTTTTATACAATGAAATCACTGAAAAATGAGAAAAGGAGCGTGCATTATGAGAAAAAAGAAAAGGATTGCGACACAATCTACTGCATTTGTTCTCACAGGGGTAATGTTGGCCGGAAGTATTCTTCCATCGCTGCCGGTCTATGCGGAAACGGACAGTCTGGCCTTGCTGAATGAGAGTAAGACTCTGGAGATGTCCTTTGACGGAACCCTGGAGGATAAGGTGCTTACGGACAGAAGTGTCCTGGCCAGAGGCCGGGACGGCGGCGAGAAGGAAGCTGTCTACACAGAAGGGGTGAGCGGAGAAGCCTTGCAGCTGGACGGCGCCACCTACATCGATCTGGGAACGGAACAGGATATACAGCCTGAGAATCTGACTGCCTCTGTATGGGTAAAGGCAAATGCAGCGTTGTCAGGGGAACAGCTGATTACCTGGAACAAGGGGGCATATAATGAAGACGGCTGGTATCTGAACACTACAGACAATAATCCGCTGTTTTTATCTGTGGGAACGGCAGTCAGCGGCAGCCAGCCACAGGAGTATTATGTGGAAGGCAAACGCTCCGAGTTTTTCCCAGCTGGTGAGTGGGTACATGTGGCAGTGACTTATAACGCAGAAACCCAGGAAGCAGCTATGTACAGAAACGGAGAAAAACTGACGGTAAAGGCAAAATACAATTCCAGCAGCGGAATTCATGGATCTGACTGTACGAAAACCCTGGGCAACAATGGCACGGTTCACAACGGCGGCTGTTCCAATATCAGTCTGGATGAGTATGCGGTATACAGTAGAGTGGCTGACGATGCTCAGGTACAGGAGCTTTATAAGCTGTATGCAGACCCATCAGGGGGAGGAGAAGATCCAGATCCTTCCTTTACAGAGGAAAGGGTTCTGAACTTGGCCTTTGACGGAGATACCACAGATACGTCTGAGAAAAATCACCCCGTTACGATTGTTGGGGAGAACTATGGGTATATCCAGGGCGCTGCCGAGGGAACCCAGGCGCTGGAGCTGAAAGGAAAGACTTATGTTGATTTGGGAACCGACGCTTCTTTAAATCCGTCCAGCCTTACCTTCTCTTTCTGGGTAAATCCAACCCAGGATATGGGAGGCGGGGAGCATCTTTTTGTGTGGAATAAAGAAGCCTACTATTCAGACGGCTGGTATCTGTCTTCTGAAAACAAAGATAAACCGCTGAGTATATCCATTGGATCTTCCAATGATTGGAAACAGCCATATAAGGTTGGGGTAGAGGCAGACAGAAGCGAGTTTTTCCCGGTGGGAGAGTGGACGCACATAGCTGTCAGCTTTGACGATACGACCAAGGAAGTTACCATGTACCGGAATGGAATCCGGCAGAAGGTAACCGTATTTAGCCCTATTGGAACAGACGGGGCGGACGGAACCATTGATCAGGGAAATGAGATGAAAAAAGCGTTGGGATACAATGGTCCCGTGCATAACAGCACTTATGGCATCTTTGCCATGGATAATGTGGCTCTTTTGAACTGTGCATCTACCCAGGACGAGGTATTGGAGCTGTTTGAGGAAACACAGGCATTTGACAGGCAGACGCTGGTCGACGCGGACGCAGAGGCGTTATCTCTTCCGGCATATACCAGAAAGGATCTGGATCTGCCCGATAAAGGGACAAACGGCAGCACCATTACCTGGGAATCTAACCGCAAAGACATTATCACAGATGACGGAAAGGTAACACTTCCGGAGGATGCGGATGCGGAGGTTATTATGACAGCCCATCTTGCCTACGGCAAGGACTATACGGCTGTAAAAGAGTGCAAAGTAGTGGTATCTGCCGCTAATTGGAATCTTACCAACAACGGGATGGATAAGGTGACTCTGTCGGACAGCTACCTTGTGAATGCACAGCAGAAAGAGTATGACTATCTGCTTTCCATGTCCTCCAACAAGTTCTTATATGAATTCTACAAGGTAGCCGGCCTGGAGCCGCTGACGGACAGCGGCTATGGCGGATGGGAGAGAAGCAATGCTACAAACTTCCGTGGACATACCTTCGGACATTACATGTCGGCACTGTCTCAGGCTTACCTTGGCTGTAAAGATGAGGCTACGAAGACTGCCCTTTTGGAGCAGATGTCTGACGCGGTAGCCGGTTTAAAAGAGTGCCAGGACAGCTATGGCAGTACACATCCGGACAGCAAGGGGTATATATCCGCGTTCAGAGAGAGCGCCCTGGATGCTGTGCAGGGAAGCGGCGGCACAGATGAGAATGTACTGGTGCCCTGGTATAACCTGCATAAGGTGCTGGCCGGTCTGATTGACATTGCGAAGAATGTGGACGGACAGGTTGGAGAAGACGCTTTGGAAGTCGCTATGGGCTTTGGAGATTATATCTATACATCCAGAACCAGCACATGGACGGACGCCCAGAAGAAAAAAATGCTGACGATTGAATACGGCGGTATGAACGAGGCGCTGTACGAGCTGTATAATATTACCGGAAACCCGGACTACAAGTCAGCGGCAGAATGCTTTGACGAGACAGAGTTGTTTGTACAGCTGAGTCAGGGAAAGGATGTGTTAAACGGCAAGCATGCCAACACTACCATACCGAAGTTTATCGGCGCCTTAAAACGCTATACCGTACTGACACAGGATCGCTACTATGGAGAACTGACACAGGACGAAAAAGATAATCTGGAAATGTATCTGACAGCTGCAGAGAACTTCTGGGATATTGTTGTAAAAGACCACACCTATATTACAGGAGGCAACAGTGAATCCGAACATTTTCACGCCGCAGGCAGTTTGGGACAGTACGCAAATAACAGAACCTGTGAAACCTGCAATACGTATAACATGCTGAAATTATCCAGGGCCCTCTTCCAGGTAACTGGGGATGTGAAGTATATGGATTATTATGAAAATACATATATTAACGCAATCTTATCCTCCCAGAATCCTGAGACCGGAATGAGTATGTATTTCCAGCCTATGGCTCCGGGGTATTACAAACTCTACAGTTCTCCCTATGACAGCTTCTGGTGCTGTACGGGAACCGGCATGGAGAACTTTACCAAACTGGGAGATACCATCTATCTGAAAAATGGGAATCAGCTTTTTGTGAATATGTTCTTCCGTTCTGCGTATGCAGACAGCGAATTCCAGGTTTCCCAGGAAGCCAATATACCGAACAGTGACAAAGTGAGCTTTACCGTTGGCGCCGTACCGGAGGGCGGATCTGTAATGGTGAGAAAGCCTGACTGGCTGGCAGGCAAGGCAGCTATAACCATTAACGGGACAGCTTCCGAATGCAAAGTGACGGATAATTATTACCAGCTGGACGGCCTGAAAGCGGGAGATAAGGTTGAGATTACCCTGCCCATGGAAGTACAGGTATATGAAATGCCTGATGACAGCTCCATGGTGGCTTTCCGATATGGTCCCGTTGCTTTGAGCACAGGTCTTGGCACCAATAATATGGATCAAAGAGAGGGGGCAGGCATCATTGTATATGCGCCTGTTCTGGATAAATCAGCCACTGACACCATCACCATGACAGATGAGAAGGTGGAGGACTGGAAGGCAGGCATCAAGGATAATCTGATCCGCATCGAAGATACAGAGGACGGACAGGTGCAGTTTGCGCTGAGAGGAACGGATCAGGATGATAAGCTGTTCTACACGCCTCATTATCTGCGGCATAACGAAAGATATGGATTATATATGAATCTCTCAGAGCCTGATTCCGGGGAATACCAGCAAAAGCTGCTGGAAAGCAAAGAGACATTGAGAGAAAAGGAAAGCAGCTCTGCCTACCTGACAAACTTTGACAATAATAACTCCGAGTTCTCCCTTGGATTGAAACATTCTGATAATTCTGAGGTGGGTACCTATGGAGGAAGACAGTACCGGCATGCAGAAAAGGGCGGCTGGTTCAGCTATGAATTGCCTGTGAATAAAGAGGCTGAGAAGAATTACCTGTTTACTACCTATTATGGCGGAGATAAGGGAAGAAGCTTTGATATCTATATAAACGGAGAAAAATTTGTCACAGAAACATTATCCAATACGGAATATCCTTTGACATCGGATGGATTCTATACCGTGAAAAGAGAAATACCTGAGAAATATCTGACGGGAGACAGTATTACAGTGAAGTTCCAGTCTACGGGAGGTCTTGTGGGAGGTCTGTATGGCATCAGTGTGGGAACAGATTATGATACTAACGCTGAATTACAGCAGCTTTCCTTCGATATAGGTGAACTTTCACCTGAATTTAAGGGGGATGTCAAAGAATACACTTTAACCGTTCCCAAAGACACAGAGGCTGTAAGGATGACGGCTGTTCCCATGAAGGCCAGCGGTTTGGTATACGATGGAGATGTGCTGTTTGATGATACAAAAGCACGTCTGGTAAAACTGGATGGAGACGCAACAGAAATCCTCCTTACAAGCAAAGCACAGGATCACAAGAGCTCAATCCAGTATACGATCCATGTGGTGGAAGGAGATATAGAAGAAAAGAAAGAAGGATGGCAGCAGGACGGCGACAGATGGCTGTACATGATGGAAGACGGCACTTATGTGGAAGACGACTGGAAATTGATCGACGGCAAGTGGTATCATTTTGATGAGAGCGGTTATATGCAGACAGGCTGGCTGCAGCTTGGAAG
>NZ_FQVI01000016.1 GCF_900129135.1 Lactonifactor longoviformis DSM 17459 | reverse complement strand
CCGATGGCATGCATGTCGCCTGTAAAATGCAGGTTAATGTCTTCCATTGGCACTACCTGGGCATATCCGCCGCCTGCGGCTCCGCCCTTTACGCCGAATACAGGTCCTAAGGATGGCTCACGGAGCGCAACCATAACGTTTTTGCCAATCTTGCGCATACCGTCTGCCAGACCTACGGTAGTTGTTGTCTTGCCCTCACCGGCCGGTGTCGGAGAAATTGCTGTTACCAGAATTAACTTTCCATCCTTCTTATCGGTGTCACGAAGCATGTTATAGTCAATCTTAGCTTTGTAGTTTCCGTACTGTTCCAAATATTTTGGATCAATACCTGCTGTTTTTGCAACCTCCATAACTGGCTGCATCGTCGTTTCCTGTGCAATTTCGATGTCTGATTTGAATCCCATTGTAAAATCCTCCCTTTCTGAAATAACCGGCTTTCGCCAAATTATTTACAACCAATTGCAAAATTACCGTTTCACTGTCTCCGGTGTCTTTCTCCTCATTTGGGACATAGACTTGGTTACCAGACCAGTCAGCGGGCTTCTGTAAAGCGCAAAAACCAGCATACTGTTCACTGCCGTTAAAAGCAATGTCTGCACAGCTCTTGTAGAATACAAAACTGCCCAGGGCATACCTGTATACAGTCTAAGCCCAAGGGTTGCAAATCCCAGGGACCCCACAATCCCGTGAAGTGCAACAACGCCGAAAAACCGGAAGATATCCGGTTTCCTGGTCACAAACCCTTTTAACAATCCCGGAAGTACTCCTGTAAGTACAGAAGATACCAGAATCAATGGATTTGGCGCATACCCTGAAACCAGGCATCCGAGAAGATCTGACAATCCCCCGCAGATCCCTCCAACGAAAGGTCCAAACCAGAACCCTGCCAGGTAAATAGGTGTAGCGCTGACCGTAATGCGAAGTGAGCTTCCAATATTAATTGCCACCACTCTGGAAAGAATAATATTCATGGCAATCAATACACCGGCAAAAGCGATAACTCTGCTATTCAGTTTTTTCATGATGTATGTTCCTCCTTAGGCATACAAAGGCCTTCTTCAGGTGTATAGTAGATCTACACCAAAGAGGCAATACATCATACTCTTTAATGCAGTAGCGGATGCAATATTACATCGTGGTAGAATTTCACGGCCACCTTCGTCCAAGGGCAACTTCCCATCCCAAGGCACTTTACGCGCAATATTTACTCTACTATATCATGGTTGACAAGTTACAATTTATCAAAGCATCCGTAAGGATGTTTCGACCGGCAGGAAAAGTTACAGCTGTTTCTCCAAAGTTTTCAAAAGGCCGATAGAAATATCGCCCACCACTGCCATATCCTCTGCGGAGAAAGCAATGGGAAAATTATCTGAGAATAGTATCTGGGATGACGGAGGAAATTCCTCATCCCCTTCCCACAAGATAAACCGTACAAACAAGTCATTCATAAATTCAAATTCATAGGAGGCATCTCCCAGATCAAGCTTATTTGCCCCCAGATGTTCCATAATTTCCTGAAATCTGGTAATTTTCGTTCCATAGCCAAATGCCAGCCTTGCCAGGCATCTCCCCTGAAAATTTCTAAAATAGAATTCTCCCCAGGGAACTTCCCGATATGTGAGATATTCGCCGGCAGAGGGTGCCCGGTTTCCCTCCACCAGATAGCGAAGTGCCAGAATCTTGGCATTCATGGCCGTTTCCAGGGGATAACTGCCTACAGCATCCTCTCTGTGTCTGATTTCATACTCCGGATAGGAAATCTCATAGGTGCTTCCCATAAGACGAAGAATAAAATATCTATTCTCTTCGTCATACGGGATCCCGGTTCTCTCACTTATCTCAGCCGGGTCCATACCCTGGTATTTCTTAAAATAATATTCAAACGGCCGTTGTTCTTTACTGTCTTTTGCATAATCAAAATTCATATATCACCTCAGATTATTCAGGATTCTGTCCAGTGAGCTCAACGGATGGGAATAATGCTGCATCTGTATGCGGTATAAAGCAAGAAGCAACAAATTCATCCATATACGTCGGAACTGCACTTAATTCCAGATAAGTCATATTCTTAGCAATTTCATAGCATTTTTTCTCTGCTGCTGTAGACAAGAGCATAGCATAAGAGCCTGACAGAGAAGAATTCCCAATATAGTGGAATTTATCCAGAGGGATGTCAGGAAACATTCCGATTCGGACTGCATTGCCCATATTAATGCCGCTTCCGATCCCTCCTGCTACATATACATCTTCAATCATAGATATATCAAAGTCCACAGAAGAAAGCATTGTCCTGATCGCAGAGAAGATAGCACCCTTGGCTCTTATAAAGTTATCAATATCCACTTCATTGATCTCAACATCCTTTACAGACCCGGCATCCTCGGCAAATGCGAGCACATAGCTTCCCATACCGTATTTGTCATGGCGGACACGCTTGCCGTTTCTGATAAACTTGCCCTTTGGATTAATAATTTTTGTCCGGTAAAGTTCACCGATCACATCGATAATGCCGGAACCGCAGAGTCCGATCGGCTTAGTTCCTTCTTTTCCAATCACATGGAAGCTGGGTTCCATGGTTTCCGCATCTATAGTACAAGCTTCTATAGCCCCGTCCGTGGCCCTCATTCCGCAGCTGATGTCTCCGCCCTCAAAGGCAGGACCTGCAGAACAGGCACAGCTCATTAAAAAGTCTTCATTTCCGAATACCAGCTCTCCGTTGGTTCCCAGATCAATGAAAAGAGAAAATTCCGGACGATTCCAGATCATACTCACCAATGTACCTGCCGTAATGTCACCGCCCACATAGCTGCCGATATTCGGCGCCATAATGATATGGGCATCCGGGTTCACTGTAATACCCAAATCAGAGGCATACAGAGAATTCGTTTTATAGAATGTAGGGATATAAGGTTCCATACGGATAGGATCCCCATTCATCCCTGTCAGTAAATGGTTCATGGTTGTGTTGGACGCCACGCTCATCCTGTAGATATGGCGGGGATCAAACCCCGTAGCACGGCACATCTGCTGAACCATAGGATTAATCGTTTCTTCAATAATCGCCTTCTGCAGTCTCTCGCTGCCTCCGGGCTTCACAGACTCAATGATGCGGTTAATGACATCCGCGCCGTAACGGATCTGTCCGTTTCCTGCGGAAGCTTTGCCGATCACCTCACCGGTCAGCATATTGATCAATAGGGCAGATACTGTAGTTGTACCAATATCGATTGCCAGTCCGCCGATTACAACATTCTCAGTCTGCGGATAAATATCATATACAAAGGCATCATCACCGGCTACCCGTATCACGGCTTTTACTTTAAAATCGCTTTCCCGGAACACATGAGACATTTTTCTCAATGCAGAATAAGGTACCCGGACACTCTTTAGCCCAAGCTCTTTCTTCAATGCTCTGGTAAATCGCTCATTGTCCGGCATCGTGTCATCCAGGGTAGGTACATTCATACACACATCTACCGTTCTCAAACTGTTTTTGAGGACAATACCGGCCTGTTCGATGTCTGATTTTGCTTTCTCGAAGATGGCGATCTCTTCTTTTGAGCTTAAATCCGCAACTTTCATTCTGCTTCGATATGCTGATGCAATATCGGGAACTACCACTTCCACATCGCCGTTTATTTTGCTGACACAAGCCAGCCTCCAGCCCTGCTCGTACTCCTCCTCAAAAATATGGCGCGTCTTCTGGGAGTCTAACATTCCGCTGATTAACCGCACTTTACATTTTCCGCAGGACGCATTGCCGGAACAAGGGGCATCAATGGCAACATTTGCCTTTCTTGCTGTTTCCAGAAGGTTTTCCCCTTCCTGAGCGTAAGTCGTGACCTTTTCGCCGCTCTCGAATCTAAAAGTTACCTGAAACATAGCTTCATTCGCCTTTCTTCAATATAATTTTACAATTATGTATGTTCGCCAAAACCAAGCTGCAACAACTGTAATTGACCAGCAATTTTTTGTCAGATTGACAAATGCTTGTCAATATAAATATACCTTACTCACCCCTTTACTGTCAAGCAAAAGGGCACTATCCAAAGCAAAAAAGAGAGCAGCGTCCAGGCCTTCCCGGGCGCCGTTCTCTTATCCAGATTCCTGCTCTGCCTCTAACCGCAGCCTTTCTTTTTTCTCTAACTCCCGCAGCTCCTTTTCCTTTTTTGCTCTGGCTGCCTTTCTCTTCTTTTTAAGCAGCTCCAGCTGCTTTCTTTTCCTCTCCTCCTCAAACTTTTTAAACTCAATAAGTTTCTTCTCTTCCTCCGCTTTTATCTGTTTTTCCCTCAGTTCCACATCAGCCATCGCCTTGCTCTCCAATACAGGGTCTTCAAACAGCAGAAATTTCTTAAAAGAGTCCGGATAAATAAACTTTTTGGGAACCTCACAGCCGGCAAACTTCACCATTATATGGGAGATACTTGCATCCAGCACTTTTCCCCTACCATATTTCTTATGTACTACCTGTGCACCAACCATATATTCCTGTCACACCTCCAGCTGTCACATTATCAATCTAAGTATCCGTCCGTCTTGTAAGCATTATACTGCTTCTTCAACTTCACAACAATAGAACCGTCCCCCTGCTTTTCCTTACTCTCAATGGTATACTTGGTTCCCTTCTTGTTCAGCTTATTGCAAAAAATTTCTAACTCCTGCTCGGAATTGTCATTATTCATTGCGTCAAACTTCATCGTCTGCAGGAGACATGCACTTGTAATTCTTCTCATAATTCATACACTTCCTTTTCTTTAACTTACTTATATTTTATCATTGCAGATTTAATATTTCTAATTCATTTTTATGTTTTATAAAAACTTTGTAACTTTTTCTAATTGAAACAGGAGGTGTATTTATTCAAAATTACTAAAAAGATAGTTTTGTGTATGTGAAGTTCGGGGCGAAATAGTCGGCCAGCGCAGCGTTGCAGACGGACGGATATAGAAGGGAGCACCGGGGAGACAGGGCCAGGCCGGGGTATAGGGACAAGTCAGCTCGAGGCTCCGTTCTCCTTAGCTAAGTCCTACCAGCTGCTAAACTCGTCAGGAAAGCCTTCCTCGTTAATCAGCTGGTGGACTGGATCTTCGGCTCACTCCGCTTAACCTCCCTGACCTGTCCCTATACCCCGGCCTGGCCCTGTCTCCCCGGTGCTCCCTTCTATATCCTGGCAGAGACTTACTTCACATTCACTGAAAACGGGTGGGGAAGGTCGAGAGTTGTACACTTTTCTTCTTGTTTCGCACGATTTGTAACTCGATGTTTTAGATAACGCCCAAACTCATTACAATGATTAATTCCACTCTATCTGAAGATATCACAGCTATATTCTATCTGACAATTTTACAGCCATTTCCCATGTGCAAAACAACGTTCCCCATCTGATAAATCTCCCCCCTGGAACACCCTATACCCAGGTGAGAGGAATCCTGCGGCAGCGGGCGGGCTGGGTTGGGCGGGAGGAAGGCTTAAGTTCCGCGGACGGTTCCGGAGGAGTGACTAGAGAGTCTTGGGCAAAACCGGGATTCCTGCAGGAGATTTTTTCGGCAGTCCGGGCCGAAAAAAAGTGAGCATGTGCAGAGAATGCACATCAAGCATTCTTTGCACATACGAACGGTGCTCCGGCGGGGATTCCGGTTTTGTCTTAGACCCTCTTCACGACGGAGGTGTCCCCGGAACTTAAGCCTCCCTCCCGCCCAACCCAGCCCGCCCGCTGCCGCAGGATTCCTCTCACCGTCCCCTTACCCCCCATACCTTCCGACTGGGCAGTATCAAGCTTATGAAGTCAAATCCCAATTTCATCCTCTTCGACAATAGTACACCTATATTCTATGTAAAGGACATAAGTTCCCTTTCTGTTAACATGTCTACCCTGAAACCTTCCTATACAAAATAAAAGAAAGCCGCTGCTTTGCAGTCCCCATAAGGTACCTGCTTCACAGCGGCTCAATCACTCACCTATATAACGTTCCAATCCTTATACTAAAATCCCGTAATTACAGTTCCAGATAAGAATCAGCATATAATGTATTATTTTTGAATACATCGCAAGATTTGATGGTTTCCATTAATCTTACGTCGCATGGGTTAACAATTGCAGATGTCAGACCCTGCATCATACACATAGCAACCATTGCGGAGTCCATGATTGGTCTGATGTGTTTTGGCATACCATTGGAGTTGTTGGATAATCCACCGGTAGAATTCAGGCCCATATCGCTGAACATCTTGATAGCTTCCAGAACTTCCATCTGTTTGTCCTGCATACCTTTTACAACTACGAATAATGGGTCAAACCACAGATCCGTTGGTTCCATGCCCAGCATCATACCATGCTCTAACATAGTCTGGCAGTGTACCATACGCTCGTCATTGTCTGCAGCGATTGGTCCATTGGAGCAAAGTGCGATTACGATGGCATCGTTGGCAGCAGCTAAGTCAATGTAGCTCATTCTGTCACCGGCGTCAGCGGAGTTAACGATTGGTTTTCCTTTTGCTCTGTTATATACAGAAATACCTGCCTCAATAGCTTTTTTGTTAGCTGTATCCAGTGCTAACGGAACATTGTCGAAGTTTTCCTGAAGGAGCTGAACTGCCCATTTCATTAAATCTTCACCGTCATTCTCAGCAGGTCCAATATTAACATCTAAGTATGTAGCTCCAGCTTCTAACTGCTCTTTCGCACGTTTTAAAATAGCCTCTGGATTTCTTGTTGCCATTGCCTCACGAATTGCTGGTGAAATACAGTGAATTCTTTCCCCAATTGTAATAAATTTTGCCATGCTCATTCTCCTTTTCATGTAAGAAATTATATTTCATTCCCCGGATCCGGGATTATGCAGATCCGGGGTGCTTTCATGCAGATAAGCCTGTCCTATTAGCCCTGCATATCTTTTAAGAACTTAACTAACTGAACAGCCTCTAAAGGACCAACGATAACTTCCCATCCTGGAAGTTTTGCTTCAATATCGCCCTTCAATACAGCTACTTTACCCGGAATAACCAGTTTTCTGCATTTAATCTTATCTTCAACCTGCTCTGTGATGAACTTAGCAACAGATGTGGAGGATAATTTACCGGCAGCCCAGGCTGTCAGTACGGATAATCCGCCGGCATCGCTGATTAATAAGTTGCATGGTACTCCGGATCTTTCCAGCTCGCCGGAAACGATGAAGTATGTAAGAGCAAAGTCAACGGTTGTCAGGCAGACAGAATTCTCATCAGCACCGTTGATTGGGTAGATGCCAGGCTCAACCTTCATTGGCTTCTGAGGATCTGTAAATACATTCTGTCTTAAGCCGAATAACGGAAGTGCTTCTGCATATCCCAGTTCTTCCATAACAACGATGGAACCATATTTCATGGTGAATAAGGATACCAGAGCCTGCTGTAAATACTTATCTCCCTGCGCTAATTTTGCAACATTTACAAGAGAAGGATAACCGAAGGTTCTGTCCTGATCTTTCACTGCTGCTCTTCTGATCTGAACAGCTGCTGCGAATGCATCCTTAACAGAAGCACATCCAACATCCAGTATCAGATTCTTGTTTCCTAATTTTTCAAGTGCTGCTACTGTATCATATAATTCATTGAGATCAGCTCCGGTTACACCGAGAACAACACCGGCCTCTGCAGCAACAGCATTCATAGCTTCATAGTTAGAAGCGTCAGCGCCGTTTAATACTGGTTTGCCGTCTTTGCATACTGCCAAAGCAGCTTTTGCCACTTCCGGATCCTTACATCCCAGAACTAAAGTTCTTCCTGCAGCGTTTGCCTTTTCAACTAAAGCCACATACTTGTCCTGTCCGGCTTCCTCAGCGTAATTTACATAGAGCATTTCCACGTACATTCTCTCGCCAATACGCTCATAGTCTACTGCTGGAATCTCAGCTAATTTAGCTTCGATGGCTGCATCGTCCATGCCGCTGCACAGAGATACTGCATATCTTGTCTTGCTTACATATGTTTTTTCATGTCTGTAGAGAACAGTCTCTCCGCCTAATGTATATTCACCGTCTCCGGTACCAACTTTAATTGTTTTCATTGGAGGTGCAGTAGCCTCAGATAAAGAAGCCAGTGCTTCCTCTGACATATGCGGGCAGGCTGAGATATCTACAGCGCCCTGGGCAACCTTCATAGAAAATGCCATACATGTTGGTGAACCACAGTCCTTGCAGTTGGTTTTTGGTGTCATTTTAAATATTTGAATACCTGATAAAGCCATAATATTTTATCCTCCTGTTCTTCCGATTATACTAATTCTTTAATCATTTTTGAAATGGTTGCAACAGATTGAGGATGTTTTAATATAACTGCATTAGAACCTGCTGCTAAGTCAGCGGAAGCTGTCATGATCTCCATGGCAATACCTCTTTCTTCCTTGGAACCCCATTCTGGCATATCATCTTCAGAAGCCATGGACTCTTTTACGTTCCATGTTTCATCTGCTACTGGTGTAATGATAGGCATCTGAAGCATAGCATCATCCTGAGATAATGCCGCTGCTTTGATTCTGTCCATGGTAGATACCACGTATTCATAACCATAACCTGCAGCTGCAGTACCAACGTTCATAACAATACTCTCAGCTTTTACGCCTAACTGTGTTGTAACAACATTTAACTGTTTTGCAAGGTTGATATCTACGGCTGATTCAGCACCAACTTTCTGATTGTAAGCAAGTCCGGCAGCTGCGCCCACTGCTTTGTAATTCTCTTCTCTTGCAGAGAGAAGCAGCACGTTCTTTCCCTGAAGGGCGTCTGCTACCTTGGCTAATAAGTCAGCATCTTTTTCTACGTTCTTGCAGCCTTCTACTACTAAAGGACAGGTAACAGCATCTGCCACCTCTTTAGCAACTGCAACTAATTCTTCTACAGATTTGTTCTCTCCGTTTGGATCTCCGCCTTCCAAACGCAGACAGATAAAATCAGCACCTTCCATAGCTTCAGCTTTTTTCGCCATCTCAGCAGGTGTCGCTGCATCTCCATAGAATTCTTTCAGTCCCGGAACAGCATCTCCCAGTCCTAAATCAGAGATTTCCACACCTACCTTAGGTGCATTGTCTATTGGGCCGTCAAATGTGTAGAAAGGAAATACACTTTCTCCACCTAATTTGATAGCTTTTTCCCCGCATCCAATCTCAACTGTGTTAATGGTTGCATTGAACTTTTGTGGTTTTTGATTAAACGGCATTTTAATTAGCCTCCTTTAATAATTTTAGTGCGTACGCCGATAGAAATTCACGCACACTCTCGTAAAATAATTATACTACATCATAGGGTTCATTGACAAGGCTGGATGACCTTGTTCTGTCAAAAATGCAACAAGGGTTTCCGGATCCTGAGCAATGGTTTCGTCTGCCACCATTCCGGTGAAATTATCGATGCCGTAGAGCTCTTTGGCAGTCTCGTTCAGACGCTCTGCCACCATATCCTTCAATTCCTTGGGCATCCATACAATTCTCTCAATCCCGCCCTCTGCCTTCATGAATTTCTTAGATGCAATAAAGTGCTTTCCATGTCCCATAAAGCCGGGTGTCTGCACACCGCCGCCGGTCATGGAAGCCAGTTCCGGGAAGGTCATACCAAGAGGAGTCATACCCGCATACTCCCTGTTCGTAATCACAACGCCGTTTGAGAATGGCTCAATGCCGCAGATACACTCAAAGCATCCGCAGGACGTCATCGGCTTTTCCATGATGGAATACAGTGACACTTCTTCCAGCGCCCCCTGGGACAGCTTATGAACTGCCTCATTCACATCCTCAAACTCGCCGATTCTGTCGTCAATACATTTTTCTTTTGTGATTACCTGGCAGGGTCCGTTGGGATCCAGCTCATTGGTAGCTTTTGCATCCAGCCAGGATACCGCTCCGCACAGTCCCAGTCTCTCCGGCGTCACTACGCATACATGTGAAGGCGAGAACGCCTGGCACAGAATACAGCTGTAATAAACATCTACCGATTCATCTGTCAGATTGCGCAGTCTGTCATCTCTCTTGTCAAATGCAGGTACGGCAAGTTCATGGCGCAGCTTTGTACAGTCTTCCGGCATTGTATAGATCTTTACCTGGCACTTGTCAACCACTGCCTCAAACTCACTCTTTACCTTTGCGTAAAGCACCTCACCGATGTGTTTTGCACGAAAACCTACCTGATATGCGTCCTTGCTGATACGCACCCGGATCATATCTCTCTGGCCTGTATGCATCACACCTTCAATACAGTTAATGTAGCTGTGGAACTTACGTTCAAATACCGGCTCAAAGTCCGGCTGCATATTTTTCCCTGCCACCTCTACAATATAAGCGATACTCTGTTTGCTCCCCTCAGGGAACTCGTCGATCTCAGGACCAATGATCTCAATCCTGTGATCCTCGATCTCTTCCATATCTTTAGACTGCACTAACTCAAAACAGTCTACCCTGGAGCCGTCGAATTCCACCTGCATATCGCCCCGGCGGATAATTTCTCCTTCAAAAGCAGAGGCAAAGGCTACAGGAATATCAATGTTTGTAATCTTAATCTTTATATTCCGCGCTTCCAGAGAAGTCTTATTAAAGTCTTCCACCTTTGCAGGAATCAGTGCGCCCGGAACCTCCGCGATTCCTTCTGTCTCATTGGAGATTACAGGGAATCCCAGCTTGATTGCACCTGCGCCTGCAGCCAGAATCACGTCGTCAATCGGTGCGAAAGCGTTCACAAATGCGGGAACCCTCTCCGCAGTATAGGCCAGAAGAGCACCTGCATCCCCGGGCGTTACATTTCCGAAGATCAGAGCAGCACGAATAGCCACGGATACAACGTGGATGACAGATGTAACATCTTTCCCCAGAGGAATGACACGGACGTTCGCCCCTGTCTTATATCCCAGTTCTTCACACTGATCAATAATTCCCCCTACCAAAGTCACCAGAATTCCCTGTGCCTGATAGCTCTTGATGAGGTCAACCCCTTCTTTAGCTGTAGGAGCACTTCCCAGGACAACTGCCACACCCGGGATATCCCCGGTTACCAGAGGCACACCTAATTCACGAATCACCGCATCTGCAAGATGACCGTAGCAGGGTTCTTCATAGGGAACTGCTCCGTCCACATATTTCAGAGCCTCGATAAACTCCGCACACAGTGCAGTGGCAACCCCTGACATCAGCGCATCATCCAGTGCATGTTCTCTTGTCATCAGTGTTTTCACAACGCCGACAGCTTCTTTCAAATCTCCCAGTGTCTTGACTTTCACACCGGTTACAGCATAATAACACGGCAGACAATAGGCTGTATTTGGAAATCCAACCGCCTTATCTGCCCCGTTTTTTGCTATTGCATCGTCAATAGCTCCCACTGTTAACCCGTAAACCGCATCATTTCCGTTAAAGATTCTGTTAATTAACAAATTCTCATCTCCAATCCAAGTCCTTTGCGATTTTAGCACTGCCCCCGAAGGGGCAATGCTAATTGTCCTACAAGTTCACTATAGAATTACATCATCGGATCCATGCTTAATGCAGGATGATTCTTTTCTGTCAGGAATGCTACCAGTGTCTCAGGATCTTCTGCAATTGTCTCATCTCCCACCATATCTGTGAAGTTGTCAATTCCATAAAGTTCCTTAGCGGTTGCATTTAATCTTTCAGCAACTGTCTCTTTCAGTTCCTTAGGCATCCATACGATTCTTTCGATACCGCCTTCTGCCTTCATGAACTTCTTGGAAGCAATGAAGTGTTTTCCATGTCCCATGAAGCCAGGTGTCTGTACACCGCCGCCGGTCATGGAAGCCAGCTCTGGGAAGGTCATTCCAAGAGGAGTCATACCAGAGTACTCACGGTTGGCAATGATAACACCGTTGGAGAATGGCTCGATACCGCAGATACACTCAAAGCATCCGCAGGATGTCATCGGTTTTTCCATAATGGAGTACAGGGATACGTCTTCCAGAGCACCCTGGGAGAATTTGCGAACTGCTTCGTTAACATCTTCGTACTCACCGATTCTTTCATCGATACATTTTTCTTTTGTGATAACCTGACATGGTCCAGCCGGATCCAGTTCGTTGGTAGCCTTAGCATCCAGCCATGAAACAGCACCGCACAGACCAAGTCTCTCAGGTGTTACCACGCAAACGTGGGACGGAGAGAATGCCTGGCAGAGGATACAGCTGTAGTATACGTCTACAGACTCATCGGTCAGTGTCAGAAGTCTTGCATCACGTTTGTCAAATGCAGGGATCGCTAACTCATGACGGAGTTTTGTACAGTCTTCCGGATTTGTGTAAATCTTAACCTGACACTTGTCAACAACAGCGTCAAATTCATTTTTAATCTTAGCATACAGCACTTCACCGATATGCTCCAGTTCAAATCCTGCTGCATGGGCATCCTTGCTGATACGCACACGGATCATATCTCTCTGGCCTGTGTGCATCACACCTTCGATACAGTTGATGTAGCTGTGGAATTTACGCTCGAATACAGGCTCAAAGTCAGACTGCATGTTCTTTCCTGCTACCTCTACAATGTAAGCAATGCTCTGCTTGCTTCCAACTTCGAAATCGTCGATCTTCGGTCCGATCACTTCGATCTTATGATCTTCTACTTCTGAAAGTTCTTTAGTCTGAACTAACTCGAAGCAGTCCACTCTGGAACCGTCGAATTCGATCTGCATATCGCCGCGGCGGATAATCTCGCCTTCGAACGCAGATGCAAAAGCAACCGGAATATCAATATTTGTAATTTTCAGTTTGATGTTTCTGGCTTCCAGAGAAATTGGGTTGAACTGAGAAACATCTTCGTATTTGATCAAGCTCTTAGGTACTGCCGGTGTGTAATCCATGTCGTTTGTAACAACAGGGAAGCCGTAGTAGATAGCACCTGCACCGCAGGCAACTGTCTTCTCATCCAAATTCTTGAATGCGTTGACAAAAGCAAAGATTCTGTCAAATGTATATTTCTGTAATGCTGCTCTGTCTCCAGGTGTTACATTACCGAAGATAAGAGCTGCTCTTAAAGCAACGGATACAATGTGGATAACGGAAGCAATGTCCTCTCCCAGGGGAACCACACGTACGTTGAAACCAGTCTTATAGCCCAGTTCTTTGATCTGCTCGATGCATTTTCCAACCAGAGCTACAAAGATACCCTGTGACTGATAACTCTTAACCAGATCTACTGCTTCCTGCGCAGTGGGAGCTTCACCGATAATAACGGCTACACCCGGGATATCGCCTGTTACCAGGGGCACACCCAGTTCACGGATCTTGGCATCAGAAAAGTGTCCTTCGTATGGCAGTTCGTATGGCTGCGCACCATCAATATATTTTAAAGCCTCAATAAACTCAGCGGAAAGTGCTGTGGCAACACCTGACTGGAACGCGCTGTCCAGACGTCTCTCTCTTGTCATAAGAGATTTAATGTATCCCAGAGCTTCTTTCATTTCTTTTAATGTAGAGATCTTAGTACCTGTCTCTGAGTAATAGCATGGTAAGCTGTAAGCAGTCTCAGGGAATCCAACCGCCTTGTCCTCACCGTATTTTGCAATAGCGTCATCGCATGCTTTTACCGCTTCTTCATACATGGCATCATTACCATTAAATACGATATCAAATAATAACACTGTTATACCTCCTATCAGATCATTGATCCTGATCGATTCTATCTTTGATTTTTATAATTTCTTCTGTTGCCGTTTTGCTGACATCATAGGGGGATTTGCCCTGACGGTCAGCGTCAATCACTTCCTGATTGTAGTGAATAAAGCCAAGTAAATCCTCAGCCGGGATCTTGCTCTTGATAAATTCCTCGTCCTCTTCGTCCCGAACCTTATTGGCAACCACACGCACCTGCTTTACGCCCAGGTCTTTAGCCAGACGCTTCACATTCTTGTATGTCTGGATACTTCTGGCTCCGGGTTCAATGACAACGATAAACTGATCCATCCCTTCGGTAGTTCCCCGCCCCATGTGTTCCAGGCCGGCTTCCATATCCATGATTACCACGTCATCCCTGTGAAGCACCATATTGTTTAAAATACGCTTCAGCATCACGTGCTCGGGGCATACGCATCCGCCGCCCCCTGTCTCTACAGTTCCAAGCACAAGAAGCTTCACTCCGTTGCAGGACTTTCCGTAGGTGTCCGGTATGTCATCTACCTTTGGGTTCAGTTTATAAAATTTATTGTCGCTGCTGGCTCCGGTTCTTTCTTCTACCAATTTTCTCATTTTTGAGATTGGTACAATAGAATCCAGAACTTCCTCTGAAAATCCTAAAGCCAGCCCAAGATTTGCATCCGGGTCTACATCTGCAGCCAGCACCTTTCTGCCTTCTTCAGCATAAAGTCTTGCCAGTGTCGCCGCAAAAGTTGTCTTTCCAACTCCGCCCTTTCCCGTTACTGCAATTTTCATGTCTATTCACCTTTCTATTACACGATTTTGAGAAGCTGTTAGATACCTAACGCAGCTCTCTTTTCTTCAATTCTTTCAATCATAAGATCGCCTAATTTATCAATATCTGATTCTACAGTATAAGCTGCCTCTACCCAGTCTCTTAATCCGCCCTTCAGCAGAGCATCTACTTCGCTGGAGCCTGTTGCATAAGGTTCAACGCCAAGATAAGTGTCAATACCGGTAGATACAACGTAGTTACCGATAGATACCGCTTTTTCGGACATCCATTCAGGAGCACAGCCCACAACAGGTACCTGGGAGATATTCCAGCCGGAATCTTTTGCAATTTCAGATGCAAGAATCATCATACGGCTGATATCTACACAGGATCCCATATGAAGAACCGGAGGAATGTCTGCCAGTTCGCAGACTCTCTTCAGGCCGGCACCGCAGAGTTCTTTTGCTCTCTTGTCCATCAGACCTGCTTTTGCAGCAGCCTGTGCGGAACATCCGGATACAATGAGGATAACGTCGTTGGCAATTAATTTCTTCATTAATTCGATGTGAGCAGCATCAGGTCTGATCTTGGGATTGTTACATCCAACCATAGCTACCGCACCGCGGAGAACGCCGGATTTCACACAGTCAACCAGCGGCATTGTAGTTCCTGTCTTGTCAACGAAGGAGTTGGTAACACCGTCTAATTTGTGGATAATTTCCTCGAAGGAATATCCTACGAATGCTTTCTGTTTCATATCTGGAATGTGAACTAATTCCGGATTTCTGTTTTTGAAGTTCTCAATTGCTGTCTTAACGATTAATTTTGCATTTTCTCCTGCGGACTCAGATGAGAAACGGATGAAGTCAGATTCCGGCATCTGGGCTACAGGTGAAGTGGTGATGAATTTTGTGTGGAAACATTTGCTTAACGGGCCTAATGCCGGGAAGATACACTGAACGTCTACAACGATAGCTTCGCAGGCGCCTGTAAGCACTACGTTTTCCTGCTGTAAGAAGTTACCTGCCATAGGAATACCGCGGCGCATTGCAACTTCGTTGGAGGTACAGCATACACCGGAGATTGTGATTCCTTTTGCGCCTACAGATTTTGCAAGTGCAATCATTTCAGGATCTTCTGCATATTCACAGATCATTTCTGAGAGTGAAGGATCATGTCCGTGAACAACGATGTTTACGTTTTCCTCTTCCATAACACCTAAGTTAGCTTCTGTTTCCATTTCCTTGGGTGTTCCGAACAATACGTCAGAGAATTCTGTTCCCATCATGGAACCGCCCCAGCCGTCAGATAAACCGCAGCGAAGAGCCTGTCTTACCAAAGCTTCCGGCTTGGAAGAACATCCCATATGAGTCATATGTAATGCCTGAGATACCTCACGGTCGATTGCTCTTGGCTCAATCTCTTCTCTCTTCCAGATTTCCTGTGTATGCTCTGGTGCTCTCTTGATGAATTTCTGTGTTCCAAATGGTTTGCCGTACTCTAACAGACCTGTTTCCGCAACTTCATGAGCCAGATCGTAGATATCTTTGCCTTCTGTCTCAATGCCCCATTCCTGAGCAATTCTTTTTAATTTTGCAGGATCCTTAACTGTGTAGTTTCCGCCTTCTCTTGTCTCATATAACGTATGGCAGATTTCACGTCCGTGGTCAGAGTGAGTAGCAGATCCACCTGCTGTAAAACGAAGGAAGTTTCTTCCTACGATACCATGTACATCACATCCACAGATTCCTCTAGGTGCTTTTTTTGTAATACGGCAAGGTCCCATAGAACAGATTCTACAGCAGACACCCTCCTCACCGAACTTACAGTGCGGTGTCTGATTTTTAACTCTTAACTGCCAGGAATCTGCACCAACTTTTGCACCTGTCTCCAACAGTCTCGCGGTAGCCGCTTCGAATTCTTCTACTGTGGTTAATTTGAATTCACTCATTAATATCCTCCTTTTAGAGCATTACCTTAAATTAACTCTTAGTTTTTGAGCGCTTGTAACCCATCCGCCCCCAGGGGTTATTGTTTTGTTTAAAAAAACCTCTCTCACACAGAGCAGTCATCACTTCACCTTGCAAGAGGGGAATTTCCAAATACTACAGGTTTAATTTGTCCACAATGTCGCGCAGAGCCTTCTTTACCGGATTGCTTTCAGGCAGTTCAACTGTTGGCTTTCCGTCGCAGTCGTACTCATACACACTCTCATCTTGTGGCACCACACCAAGAAGAGTCAGTCCTTGCTTTTCAATCTCTTCTTTTGTTCCTTCATTCAATTCTCCATTCGGTGCACGGTTGACAATCAGACCGATGGTCTTAGGCTTCATGCCGCATTCCTCAATTAATTTTGCAATCCGGCCAACTGCCTGCACACCACGCCGTGAACAATCGCTGACCAGGATAGCGGTCTGCATGCTCGGAAGCACTCCGCGGCTGATATGCTCCATACCCGCCTCGTTGTCCACTACAATAAAAGGATAATTTTTCTGATACTTGGCCAGCTGAGCCTGAAGAAGGCCGTTCACATAACAGTAACACCCTTTCCCCTGAGTTCTTCCCATTACCAGCAGATCAAAATCATCGTCCTCTACCAGTGCAGAATTAAACTTGAATTCCGCATAATCCGCTTTGGAGACACCTGCAGGAATCGGATTCTCTTTTGCAAGCTCCGCCTGCGCTATCTCCTCCCGCACATCTCCCAGTGTAGCTTCCACTTCTACTCCCAACACTTCATTCAGATTGGAATTGGCATCCGCATCCACAGCGAGAATCGGACCTTTCCCCTTTTCTCCCAGATACTGGATTAATAATCCGCATAAAGTTGTCTTTCCCACACCGCCTTTACCGGCTACAGCAATTACATGTGCCATTACGGGCACCTCCTATTTCTATCTAATCTAGTCTCTGTCCCCGGACTGTTCCCGCGCCTGCGTCGCCGCAGTCTTGTGTGACAGTTTGGGACTTGTTCCATGCATACAGATGCAATCCCCAGATACCGCTTTCCTTGTTGCTGCGGAACCAGCTGATTCCCCCTGCACGTCCTACGTCGCTGTTCCTTTACACCTTCATAATCTGTTCTCCATCTTTTATCCTCCACTCTCTTTTAATGATTTGCTTTTATCTTCAGGGCTTTCGCCCAAAAGCCCGTGCTTCTACCGGCAGTCCAGCTTCACAATACTGTTAGCCAGGTCTACCATAAGAATCCTTCCTTCAATCACCTGTTCTTCCCCAAGGATATCCCGGAGGATTACTTTATCCCCATCCACATCAATACGGCTGATGTTTCTGCAGATCACAGTGTCATCACTTTTCTGTACAGTTGCCAAACACATAATTATGCCTCCTTCTGATGTTCTTTTACCAGTGTCAGTGCAAGGCTCAGGCGCATATTGCCCTTTTGGAAGTCCGCGACACCCTCCTCAATGGTTCTGGCTGCATCCTCCATGCCTAATTTGCGGAGATTTTTGGCCATCTGGTCCAGTTCCTCCGCGTGATGCTGATTATGCTGAAGCATATAGTTCAGTAAAGCTGTAGTCTCATCTGCACAGCTGCCATTGCATTTCTCATTCCTGCAATCACATCCATGAGCATGAACATGGTCATGTTCCCCTTCATGCGTATGTTCGTGAGTATGAACATTTCCATCAGTGTGAACATGTTCATGAGTATGTTCACCATCATGTGCATGAGATATAACATGACCATTCTCGTCTTTCACTAAATGCATGTCTTATGTTCTCCTTTCCATAGCTAAATCCACTCAAGACAAACTTTGTGACAATTATTTATCAATTGTTTTCATTATAACTTGTTTCCAAATATTTAGCAAGAAATTCTTATTGGAAAGTTTATAAAAAAATCTTAATATTGTTTTTATTTCTAAACAATTTGACGTAAACTAAAAATATCCAATTTTACTTTGTTTATCAATTAACAAACTATTGAATTCTGCTTCCTTTTTTGCCTTTGCATACCTGTATCTGGTTATCAATGCGCTCTTTTAGCTCATTAACGTGGGAAATAATCCCCACCAGCCGGTTGCCGTCGGCCAGGGTGGCCAAAGTGGCTATTGACTGTTCCAGAGATTCCTGATCCAGACTTCCGAACCCTTCATCAATGAATATAGTCTCTACCCATACGCCGCCGGCAAAGCTCTGAATCACAGCCGACACACCCAGTGCAAGAGCAAGGGCTGCTTTAAAAGCCTCGCCTCCGGACAGTGTTTTCACGGTTCTGACCTTTCCTGTATTGTAATCATACACATCCAGATCCAGACCAATCTGGCTCTGCCGGTTGCTGGTCTCCTCTCTCACCAAAAGTTCGTAGCGCCCATTGGTCATTGCTTCCAGCCTGATATTGGCTTCCGCCACAATCATCCGGAAATAGGCAGACTGCACATACCGCTCCAGGGAAAGCTTTGGCTTGCCGTTCAGCGTACCGTTGGCCGTATCGGAAAGAGTCTGAAGGCTTATCCGGTATTCCTCACTGCCTCTGCTCTCTTTTGCAAGGCGTTCCAGCTGCTTCTCAAGCTGCAGCAGCTGCCGTATTTCATTATAAATCTGCTTTCTCTCTCTGGAAATTGTTTTTCTCTGGCTGTCCATATCCCCCAGACTTTTTTGGTAATAATCCTCTTCCCGGTATATCCTGCCCCGCAGCCGTTTTCCAAGACTGCGGATCTGCACCTGAAGCTCCTGTATTTCCTGCTGGTATCTGCGGACCGCATTCTCCATTTCCCCCAGCTCTTCCTGGGTGCAAAAAGCTTCTCTGGCCATTTTTTCGCTGCCAAAGCCCTGTTTTTTTATTTGATTCATATACATCTGTCTGGAGCTCTTAACCGCCTCTTTAGCCTGGGGAAGCTTCTTTTCCTGCTCTGCCAGGCGGCCCAGACACAGATGATATTCATTTGTAGTCTCTTCCAGATGGTTTTTGATCTCTCTGCTCTCAGGGATATCACTTCGGATCCTGGATTTCTGTTTCATAATTCTGTCCTGCTGTTCTTCCAGTCTTTTCTGGATCCAGGAGAGCATAGTCCTGCCGTCCTTCTTTCTCCCAAGCCCCTGCACCTGCTCCAGCTGGCCCTTTCGCATCTCCCACTCTTTTTGATTCAGAGCGCATCTGTGTAAGGTTTCCTGCATTTTTTTCTGCAATGCGTCTTTTTTGGCTTCCAGCTTTCTCAGGGTTTCCTCATTCACATCCTTATGCAGAAGAGGAGCGGGAGCAGGGTGCTCCAGAGAGCCGCACACCGGGCAGGGACTTTTATCCTGCAGGGTTCTGCTCAGGATTCCGGCCTGGCTCTTCAGAAAATCGGCCCTGTAGTTCTCATACTGTACAGAGATTTTATTCACTTCATCAATCCGCTGTTCCAGCGCTTCCTTCAGTCCAGCCTGATCCTCTTCCAGTTTTATAACAGCCCTGGCCTCTTTCTCTTTTTCATTCCAGAAATCCAGCTGCTGCTCCATATCCTCCAGAAGATGCATTTCTTTCTCCTGCCGTTCCCTCAGCTCTTCCAACCTCTCCCAGTTCCTTTTTTCTTTCTCCAGCTCTTTCTTTCTCTCCCTGAACTCCCCGTACAGGCTCTGCAGGCCCTCCAGTTCGGCAATTCTCTGCTCATGCTGTTCCAGCAGAGGCTTGACATATGTCACAGCCTTCTGTCCGTCTCTTCTTCTCTTCTCCAACGCTTTCATAGGAACCGCCTCTTCTTTCTTGCTCTCCAGCCGTTCCCGCAGCTCCCCAAGGCGTTTCAGTTCCTGATTCTCCAGCTTGATCCGCTCATATTCCCGGAGCAGCTGCTCCCTCCTCTGCTCCAGCATCCCTTCTTCTTTTTTCAGCCTCTGATCCTTTTTCCGGTTTTTTTCCAGAATTTCTTCCAGGCCCCGGAGCAGCTCCCCCTCCGGCAGTTCCCGCAGGGAAGCCGGGAGTCCTTCAAGCACCTGTTTTCTCCTCTCCTGCCGATACCGTTCCTCATCTCTGGCATGCGCAGCCATACTCTTTAACAAGTCCGATACCGTTTTATAGTATTCTGTGCAAAATACCTTGCGGAACACTTCTCCCCGCACATCACTTCTGGCAAAAAGAAGGTCCAAAAATTCCCCCTGGGCAATCATGGAGACCTGCTTAAACTGCCGGTAGTCCAGACCCAGCAAGTCCACTACAGCCTGATTCACATTTTTCTTTCCGGTAATCACACTGCCGTCGGGGAGCGTAAGGACCGCCTCTGCCCGCCGTGTCTCTGAAAAATACCGTTCCGCCTCGTATTCCTTGTCTTTGTGCAAAAACTTCAGGCGGACCCTGGTAAGAGTTTTGCTGTCCGCATAATCACTTCTCAGATTTTCCGCTTTTCTGCTGCTGCCGCTGGTCTCGTCGTACAGGGCATACATAATCCCGTCAAAGATGGTAGTTTTTCCTGCCCCTGTATCCCCGCTGATTAAAAACAGGCCCTGGCGGTAAAAGGGTGTAAAATCAATGGTTACAGGGTCAGCATAAGGCCCGAAAGCCTGCATCATCAGTTCTGTGGGTTTCATAATACATGTTCTCCTACTCTCTGCAGCACTTCCTCCAGAATCCTTTTTTCCGCCGGGGACATTTCTACGTGGTTCTGCTTCTTATAAAACTCCTGAAATAATTCCCGGGGTGTGCGCAGCAAAATCTGTTCGGTCTTAAGGCCGCTCTCCTTTCGCTCCCTTGTCCTTGCGTTATCAACGGCAAATTCCAAAAGCCCCGGAAAATACTCCCTGAGCTTCTCTACCGGCTGTTCCACCGGCTGTTCATCAGTTAGGACGACTGATAGATAATATCCGCTGCGGTACTCTCTGTACGCCTCCCCGGTCAGCTCCTCCATCGTTCCCCTAAGGACGGCCATCTCGTGAAGAGGCGCAAGAGGCAGCTTCCGCAGGGATACCTGTCCTTTCTCCTCTATATCTACGACGGTAATTGCCTTTTTATGATGAATCTCCGAAAATGAATACTTCAGAGGGGAGCCGGCATACCGGACTTCCGGTCTTCCTATCTTCTGCGGCCTGTGAATATGTCCCAGGGCCACATAATCAAAAGCGTCAAAACAGGAGGCATCCACCTGTTCCAGCCCTCCCAGAGACAGCTGCTCAGAAGCTGAGGGAAGAGGCTTTTCCCCCTGCCACACCACATACTGGTGGGCTAACAGGATATTTCTTTTCCTGCTGTCAATCTCTGCCGTCCGAAGCACTGCCGATACAGCCTCCTCGTACGTCTCAGGGGATTCTTCAGTGTAAGGTCTGAGTACTGCCGGCTTAATAAAAGGCATCTGCCACACAGTCAGCTCCCCCCACTCGTCACAGAGCACGGTATGGGGAAGCTCTCCTTTAAATCCCCCGGCAATATGCACTTTATTCTTTGCCAAAAGGTTTTTGGCAAAATCCAGGCGTTCCGGGGAATCATGATTTCCGCTGATGATAAAAATCTCCAGACCGGCCTCTGCCAGCCTTTCCAAAAAAGAGTCAAACAGTACCACAGCTTCCCCGGAGGGAATGCTTTTATCATAAATGTCCCCGGCAATTAGAATGCCCTGGGGCTGTTCCTTTTTTATCTCCAGTAACACGTTATCCAGAATATACCTCTGGTCCTCCAGCAGGCTTTCCCCCAGGAGTTTTTTCCCAAGGTGTAAGTCTGCGATATGAAAAAATCTCATAGACAGCCTCCTTTGCCGCAAATGCATTCCGGTGCAGCTATTACTCTGCACCGGCCATCCACCCTCATAGTACCATGGATTTATTAAAAAGTTAATAAATACCTATCATTTCTTTCATAATTTTGTGATATACTGCACAAGAATATAATATAAGGAGGGATGGTATGTCCTTAGAAACACATTCAATTTTACTGAATAACGAAAGAGAAATGCCGATGTTGGGCTTAGGAGTATATAAAGCAACCGGGAACAACGAAGTAGAGAACGCCATCTGCTGGGCTGTGGAGGCCGGATACCGCCTCATAGATACAGCCTCTGTCTATAAAAATGAAGAAGGCGTTGGCCGGGGAATTAAAGCTGCTTCTGTAAAGCGCGAGGAATTATTTGTCACCACCAAGGTCTGGAATAACGCCCAGCGTATGAACGACGTAGAAGGAGCATTTAACCGAAGCCTGGAACGCCTGGGGCTGGAATACGTGGATCTCTATCTGATTCACTGGCCGGTGGCGGGCTGTTACATCGGTACCTGGAAAGCGCTGGAAAAGATATACAGTTCAGGCCGCGCCAAGTCCATCGGTGTGAGCAACTTTTCTGTTCAGGATCTGGAAAAGCTGAACGAGCAGTGCGGCATTGTTCCCGCGGTGAATCAGATAGAATTCCACCCGCTTTTCAACCACCCTGAGCTGCTCTCTTACTGCAGAGCACACCGCATCGCGGTACAGGCATATGCTCCCCTTGCCCGGGGCGCCTACTTAAACGAGGAGACAATAGCCCAAATCGCTGCCCGCCGGGGCAAAACCCCAGCCCAGATCGGTCTTCGCTGGTCCGTACAGCAGGGCATATCCGTCATTCCCAAATCATCTAAAAAAGAGCGCATCTGCAGCAATGCACAGATCTTTGACTTTTCCCTCACCCCGGAAGAAATGGAGGCGCTGACCGCTCTGGACCGCCAGCAGCGCACTGCCAGCATCCCCGAAGATCTCCTGGGCCAATATGAAATCCTTTCAAAATAATTATCTAAGTTTCCGGACATTAAAAGACGGCGCATCTGCGGATACACCGTCTTTCATTGTCAGTTCACCTTTTCTTCCCATCTGCTGTCCCAGGACTCTATTTTCTTATCCCGAAGCATCAGCTCCTGAACTGCCTCCCCGGGGGATTTCCCCTGAAAGAGCACTTTATTTACCTGGGAAATAATGGGCAGCTCCACCTGGTATTTCTCTGCCAGCCCTATGGCAGCCTTAGCGGAATACACCCCTTCCACTACCATCTTCACTTCTTCCATGGCCTGTTCCGTGGTTTTCCCCTGTCCAATCAGATAGCCGGCCTTCCGGTTCCTGCTGTGGACACTGGCACAGGTTACAATCAGATCCCCGATTCCGGAGAGGCCGTAGAAGGTATCTGCCTTTGCCCCCATGGCAATGCCCAGACGCGATATCTCCGTAATTCCTCTGGTAATCAAAGCTGCTTTTGTGTTGTCGCCGTAACCAAGTCCGTCTGCGGTTCCCGCCGCCAGGGCAATTACATTCTTCAGCGCCGCTCCCAGCTCAATCCCCAGGATGTCCGGGCTGATATAGACCCTGAATACGGGACTCATAAAAATATTCTGGAGAATCTCGGCAGTCTCCTTGTGGTGCGCGCCAATCACGCAGGTTGTGGGGAGTTTGCGCCCAACTTCCTCCGCATGGCTGGGGCCGGATAAAACTGCAACGTCTGCCTGGGGAATTTCTTCTTCGATCTGCTCGCTCAGCGTGAGCAATGTCTCCTCCTCAATCCCCTTGGCCACGTTCACAATCAGCTGTCCCTTCGGAAGTCCGGGACCTATCCTGCGGGCCAGTCCCCGGGCCGCGATAGATGGAACCGCCATAACCAGAAGATCTCTGTCCGGGAGTGCCTCATCCAGATCGGAAGTAAACATCATGCCGTCCGGAAGCCTTACTCCGGGAAGCTTTGACACATGCTCTCTCTTCTCCCTGAGTTCGTCTGCCTCCTCTTTTCTCCTGGACCACAGAATCACCTCATGTCCGTTGTCGCACAGCAGGACAGACAGCGCAGTTCCCCAGCTTCCCGCTCCAAGTACACTGATTTTTGCCATATGAACACCCCTTTACTTTTCACTCTTACGGTTCAGATAGGTCCTTCGCTCAGTCCCCCTGAACAGCCTTACAATATTTTCCCTGTGGCGGTAGAAGGCAAGACACGCCAAAAGCGCCACTACCACATACAGCTCCCTAAGCTCCGCCTGGGGCATATGGAACAGTCCCATCTGCCCCATAACCAGCGTACTCCCCAAAAATGCCAGATAGCCCGTCAGAGAACTCAGCGATACATAGTGCGTTGTAAAAAACAGAACCAGAAACACGGTTCCTGCAATAAGTAACACTCTCCAGTCAAAGGATGCCACCAGTCCCACAGAGGCAGCAATCCCCTTTCCTCCCCGGAATCCCAGATTCACAGGGAAATTATGTCCAAGAATACAGCCTGCCGCCGCATACATTCCCAGCAGCCGTATGGTATCCGGATGGCTGCTCCCAAAGATAGCCCGCACAAGAAGTACGGCAAACACACATTTAAAACAATCTCCCAGCAGGGTAATAATCCCTGCCTTTTTTCCCAGGGTCCGCAGGGCATTTGTTGTCCCTGCATTCCCGCTGCCATGCTCCCGGATATCTATGCCGTTCATTCTTCCGTAGATATAAGAAGTCTGAAACAGTCCAAACACATAACCGATTGCCAGACAAATGATACGTACCATGGTTCCCTTACTCCTTCTCTTTCCGTTCTCGAATAATAAATTTCAGAGAGGTTCCTCTGAATCCAAAAGCTTCCCTTATTTTATTTTCCAGATAACGGGTATAGGAGAAGTGCATCAGTTCTTTATCGTTTACAAAAATAACAAAAGTAGGCGGTTTCACCGACACCTGGGTAATGTAATACAGCTTCAGCCGTTTCCCCTTGTCGGAAGGAGGCTGCTGCAGAGCAATGGCTTCTGCCATTATTTCATTGAGCACCCCTGTCTGAATCCGGAGAGTCTGGTTCTCCAGAACCATATCAATGGTATCAAATAGCTTCGGCAGTCTCTGGCCTGTCTCCGCGGAGATGAACATTAGTTCCGCATAGGGCATATACGAGAGGAATTCCCTTACCTTACTGGTATACTTGTATATAGTTTTGTCATTCTTCTCTACTGCGTCCCACTTATTGACGGCAATGATGATCCCTTTTCCTCTTTCGTGGGCAATCCCGGCGATTTTCGCATCCTGCTCCGTGATCCCCTCCACCGCGTCAATAACCACAATCACCACATCCGCCCGGTCAACTGCTGTCACGGTACGGATAATGCTGTATCTCTCCAGTTCTTCTTTGATCTTGTTCTTTCTGCGGAGACCTGCTGTGTCTATAAAGATATATTCCCGCCCCTGCCACATAATATTCGTGTCAATGGCATCTCTGGTGGTTCCCGCAATATCTGAGACAATTACTCTGGACTGTCCCAGCAGCTTGTTGATGATGGAAGATTTCCCTACATTGGGCTTGCCCACAATAGCAACCCTTGGTATGTCGTCCTCTTCCTCTTCTTCCTCTTCCTCCTCAAAGTGGCGCACCACTTCATCCAGCATATCTCCCAAGCCCAGCTTGGAAGATGCCGAGATGGGGAATGGCTCCCCGATTCCAAGGTTATAAAACTCATATACGTCCATGAGCAGTTTGTCAAAATTATCCACCTTATTCACGGCAAGGACTACGGGCTTGCCGCTTCTGCGGAGCATGTCCGCCACCTTTGCATCGGCATCCACCAGCCCCTGGCGCACATCGGTTATAAAAATAATCACGTCAGCCGTATCAATGGCGATCTGCGCCTGTTCCCTCATCTGGGACAGAATGATATCCTTGCTTTCCGGTTCAATCCCTCCGGTATCAATCATGGTAAATCCATGATTCAGCCAGTTGACGTCTGCATAGATACGGTCTCTGGTAACCCCGGGGGTATCTTTTACGATAGAAATATTCTGACCTGCCAGGGCATTAAACAGCGTTGATTTGCCCACATTAGGGCGTCCCACGATTGCTACTATTGGTTTGCTCATATATTTGTCTCCTTCTATGTTCTCTTCCTGTTGTCTCTCCCAGAAGCGCCTTCACTAAGTCTGCGCCCTGCGTGTCTACCACACTTACAGGAACCTGAAGGGTCCCTTCCAGTTCTTCCACGGTCACGTCATCCAGGAAAACATTCTCTCCGCTTCGGAGCATATTGCAGGGCAGCAGCAGCTCTTCTCCCAGATTCCGCCCCGTGAGCTGTTTTTTCAGATCCTGGCCGGTGAGAAGGCCTGACACTGTAATGCTCTCTCCGAAGAAAAAATTAGTCACCGGATATACACTGCAGTTTACGTTGGGGTATTTTTTCTTAAGGCGCCTCACATGTCTGCAGATATGAGGATAGGCCAGTTTCCCGGTGGCTATGGAAAGATTCCTCTCCCTGCCGTCGCCTTCCCTGTCCGCAAGGGCTTCTGTCACCTCTTCTTCCAGCAGCCGGAGCATTCCCACTCCGTTTTCCAGCTGGAGGTATCCATCGTACCGTTCTTCCGGGGGAAGCTCCTCCCCTGCCAGAAGATACCATTCATCGCTGGCATGGATAAAGTGCAGGCCGTAAGCGTCATACAGCTTCTTCTGCCATCGGTGTATGGTTTCCAGCACCCGGACGGCATCCTCCTGCTGAAACGGCTCCAGCCGGGTAAGCCCCTCCCGATAGCGGCTGAGTCCAACCGGCACCACCGAAACACTGCGCAGATGGGGCAGGTACTCAGCCAGATCCCGGATGCTGTTTTCCAGCTCCTGGCCGTCATTATAGCCTTTACAGAGCACAATCTGCCCGTTCATCTCTATACCGGCCTCGTACAGCCTGTCTACCTTGGAAAAAATATCCCCGGCAAAACGGTTATTCAGCATCTTACAGCGAAGTTCGGGATTTGTTGTCTGAAATGATATATTTATAGGAGAAAGATGGTAGTGAATAATTCTGTCAATATCATGGTCACTCATGTTCGTGAGGGTCACATAATTGCCCTGCAAAAAGGAAAGCCTGGAATCATCGTCTTTAAAATAAAGAGTCTCCCGCATTCCAGGCGGCATCTGGTCAATAAAGCAGAAAATACACCGGTTCCTGCAGGAACGGTAATCATCCATCAGGCTGTTCTGGAACTCGATCCCCAGATCCTCCTGGGCATCCTTTTCTATTTCCAGCAGCCATTCCTCCCCGTCAGCCTTTCGAACCAGCAGTTCTATATACTCATCATTTACCAGGTAGTGGTAATCAAATACATCTTCTATCTCCTGCCCATTGATGGCCAGCACCTCATCCATGGGTTCCAGATTCATCTCTTCTGCTATACTGTCTCCGGCAATCTGCCGGATGATATGCTTTGTTTTTTTCATAATTTACTCGACCTTTCATCTTTTATATCATACCAACTTTGTAGTAAAAAAGCAATAATTTCCTTGACGGGGGCAAGTCACTGATGATATAACTACTATAGTATGACAAAATAGTGTAATTCTGTCAAAATAACACACAAACTGTCGGAGGTTATTATGGTTGATATCAGCTTACTGGAGAAATCCATTCCGGTTGCGCCTATAAAGATCGCAGCATTGGCCGGCTGCAGGGAACTGGCATCGCAAGTGGATTCTTATCTGGTTCAATTTCGGAAAGAGCTTATAGCTCACAATACATCAGGGGTGACACTGCACGGTTACTCCGAGGACTCTTTTCTTGCGGACTGCGAATGCCCCAGATTTGGTACCGGAGAGGGAAAGGGCCAGTACAAGGAGTCTATCCGCGGAGTAGATTTATACATTATGGTAGACGTATGCAATTACAGCATTACCTACAAGGTGTGCGGCTATGAGAATCATATGTCACCGGACGATCATTATCAGGATCTGAAGCGCATGATTTCTGCCGCTACGGGGAAAGCACACCGTATTAATGTTATTATGCCCTTTTTATACGAAAGCAGACAGCACCGCCGCTCAAAAAGGGAATCCCTTGACTGCGCGCTGGCATTAGAGGAACTGGTGAATATGGGAGTGAGCAACATTATAACCTTTGATGCTCACGATCCCAGGGTACAGAATTCCATTCCTCTGTCAGGCTTTGACAATTTTATGCCCACCTATCAGTTCCTGAAAACCCTTACCTCCAGTGTGGAAGACTTCCACATGGACAACGATCATCTGATGGTTATCAGCCCTGACGAGGGCGCTATGCCGAGGGCAGTATATTTCTCCAATATACTAGGCGTAGACATGGGCATGTTCTATAAGCGCAGGGACTATTCCACCGTAGTAGACGGAAGAAATCCAATTGTCGCCCATGAGTTCCTGGGAGATTCTGTGGAGGGAAAAGATGTAATCATCATTGACGACATGATATCCTCCGGGGAAAGTATGCTGGATGTAGCCAAGCAGCTGAAAGAAAGAAAAGCCGGGCGGGTATTTGTATGCACTACCTTCGGCCTCTTTACCAACGGCATGGAAAAGTTCGACGAATACTATGAAAAGGGGTATATCTCTAAAGTAATCACAACGAATCTGAATTACCGGAATCCTGAGGTGTTAAAACGCCCTTACTATCTTGAAGCTGATATGAGCAAATACCTGGCAAGCATTATGGATACTCTGAACCACGATGTTTCCGTGGAAAAGGTTCGCTCCACCACTAAGAAAATCAATCAGCTGCTAAAACGGGAAAAATAAGTGTAAAAAAGAACCGCTGTAAGCGGTTCTTTTTTACGTCTCACACGTTGCAGTGATTAATTCAGGCGGTAAACATCAGCGTACTTCACACCAAACCCATAGGTATCGGAATGGTTATTCATATAGACATCCACATGTCCGTATGCGGTACCTCTGTCTTCTACGGTATATACATTGCCGTTAATCAATAGCTTTGTCCCAAAAGGAACTCCGCCCATAGCTACGGTTCTGCCCTCAGAAGGTGTGGTTCCTGACGCCGTCAGTCCGTTGGCCCACTGCCCGCAGCACTGTTCACAGTTGCAGTAGGCAGTTAATTTAAATTTACCTAAATACTCCCCTTGTGAGGAATTGGAAGAAGAACTGCTTTCCTCAGAAGAATCCTCTTTTGCTGTCTCTTCTTGCTTGCTCTCCTCTTTGGAAGTATTCTCTTTTTCGGTGTCTTCTTTTTTGCTTTCCTCTTTGGATGGCTGCTTATCGGACGCGCCGCTCTCCTTGGCGGATGCGGTCTGTACGGCTTCCCTGGAAGCCTGTTCCTGTTTCTTGGCAGCCAGAGTTGCGGCGGCCTCCTCATCCTTTGCCTGCTTTAACAGGCCGTTCAGAGTCTCCTCCTGGCTGTTTACCTTAGCCAGCAGCGCTTTTGCCTCAGATTCAGATTCTGTAATCTGACCGGCATATGTATTAATCTGATCATAAGTAGAAGCCACCAGTTCTTCCACTTCTTCCTGCTTTGCCGTACTCTCCTGCTGAAGGGTCTCAATTGCCTGCTGTTCTGTCTTTACTTTCTCTTCCTGCTGGGCAATCTGTTCCTTTGTCTTCGTGTACTCAGCCAGCTTGTCCCTGTCATAACGGGACATCTGCGCAATATTATCTGCACGGTTCAGAAAATCTGTAAAGCTTTCAGCGGCAAAAAGTACTTCTATGTAACTTGAGTTATTCTTCTCATACATGTACTGGATGCGGACCTTCATGGCCTCGTACTGCTCTTTTTCTAATTCCTTTGCAGCCTCCAGCTCTTTTTCCACTTCCTGCAGCTCTTTCTGCTTGTCCTCATACTTATCCTGAAGATCCGAAAGACTGTTGCTCAAATCAGAAAGCTGTTGATTCAAGTCTGTCAAATAATTCTCTAACTCACCTTTTTTGGTTTCCAGATTGCTGATTTTATCTTTTGTCTGGTTCAGCGTGGATTGTGTCTCCTGCTTTTGTGCCTTGGTATCAGAGATTTTATCCTGAGTAGAGGCGTAGCAGGGTAATACAGAGCCTGTCAGCATTAAGGAAGCCAAAAATACGCTCATTATTTTTTTATTCTTCATAAATAAATCTCCCATACTTTTCTAACGTGCAATCATTATAGCACACTTTTTTAATAAAAGGTAGCGTTTTTCTCCATTTTTGTAACATATGCGTAACATTTTGTTACACTTTAGAAATTTTTATGCAGTTAGTCTATATCCAGCTGGATAAATATGGAAATTTTGTTACTTATGACCTAATATCTGATTGACATAAAAATTACAATTTTTTAGAACTGTGAATTATCACGAAGTTGCAGAAAGGCAGCCAGATTGCCTCTTTTTCCCTTGCTTGCCCTGTGGGAAAACAGTTGCCGGGGATTGCAGCAGGTGCAAAGATTGGGAAGAGAAATGTTTTCTTCCGGGATCCCTGCCTCTCTCAACACCAGTTCATTGGCTTTCCAAAGATTTAGCTGATACTTTCCGTTCTTCTTATCCTGTATGATATCCGAGTGTGTCTCCCGGGAAAATGCGCTTTTAAATGCATCCGCCACATCCTGGCTTACCTCATAACAGTCCTGGCAGATAGACGGCCCGACAGCAGCGATGATATCTTTCGGATCCGTCCCGTATTCCCTGGTCATTGCCTCTGCCGTTGCCTTTCCCATCTTGTTCACCGTTCCCCGCCATCCCGAATGGCTCAGACCAATGGCTTTTCTTCTGGGATCCAGAAAGTACAGGGGCACGCAGTCTGCATAGAAGGTTGCAAGAACCAGCCCCGGAACATTGGTAATCAGTCCGTCTATGTCTCTGTAATCCTTCTCCTTCGTAATCCCTTTCCCTCTGTCTTCCGCTGCCGCCACACGGATATTGGTTGTGTGTGTCTGATCCGTACAGACGATAGAATCATAAGAAAAGCCCATAGCATCGGCAATCCTATGATAATTCTCCCTCACAGCCTCCGGATCATCGCCTCTCGTAAAACTCAAATTCATAGAGGAATAAATCCCGCGGCTCACTCCTCCCCAGCGGGTTGTAAACCCATGGGTTACCAGGCCTGTCTCCTCCAGCGCCTGAAAGCCGAGATATATGACACCTTTGTTCTCGTGCACCTGCATCCTGGGCATACGACTGTCTTTCCAAATCCAATCTACCATCTGTTATCCTCCTGCCTGCTCTTATATATGGAAGGGAAATGCATCTTTAATCAAAAAAATCTCCGCCGGCGTGATTCCCACCACATCAAAACGGCAGGGAACAAACTCTCCCAGCCCCCTGCCTGTCAGATAATACGATGCCGTCCTGCAGATTCTTCTCTGTTTACTGCTGTTCACTGCCAAAAGAGGCCCTCCCTGCCTCACCGAGGTTCTGTATTTTACCTCCACAAAACACAGATACCTGCCGTCCCTGGCGATGATATCAATCTCCCCCAGCGCGCAGCGGTAATTCTTTGTCAGGATCCGGTATCCCTGCTCTGCGAGATAACGGGCGGCAAGCTCCTCATACTGCGTTCCGGTTTTACGGGTGTTTTCTCTCATATAGTTTTAAACTCTTCCTCTGATCCCTGATTCTATGATACAAAATTATGTATGAAACTCCGTCTGTGGATGGGACTCGGTCCATACTGTTTCAGAGCCTCTATGTGACGGGCGGAGCCATAGCCTTTGTTAGAGGCAAAATCATATTCCGGCATTACCTGGTCATATTCTTCCATCATCCGGTCCCGGGTTACCTTTGCCACTATGCTGGCAGCTGCAATGGAGATACTTTTCGCGTCTCCTTTTATAATAGGTACCTGAGGAATGATAATCTCCGGAATCGTCACTGCGTCATTTAAAAGGATCTGGGGCACTGTCTTCAGATTCGATACCGCCTCACGCATGGCCTCATAGGTGGCCTGGAGGATGTTGATCTCATCAATCCTGGCAGGACCTGCCATTCCCAGGCCAACTGCCACCGCCTCCTCCATAATCACCTGATACAGCTCCTCCCGCCTGGCGGCAGAAAGCTTTTTAGAGTCATTCAGCCATAGAATCTCCTTGTCTCTGGGCAGAATCACTGCCCCGGCGACCACAGGTCCGGCCAGAGGTCCTCTTCCCACTTCATCGATGCCGCAGACCAGTCCCAGATCGCCGTATTTCTCTTCGTATACAGACATAAGGCGGATCCGGGCTCTCTCTGCTTCCAGCTTTTCCCCGTCCTTTTTAACCTTCTGAATCAGGGCTTTCACTCCGGCCCTGGGATCCGCCGCATAGATTCCGCAGAGCTCTCTTTTTTGCTTCTCTCCTGCGGCGCCGAATTCCGCCTTGATTTCTCCTATTGTTTTCATCTGCTAAAACCTCACTGTTCCTGTGTCTCTTCTGTCTGCTCCGCAGGGAATTCCAGGGTGATCCGCCCGATTTTGCCGCTGCGGAAGTCATCCAGAATCAGGCCGGCTGCCTTTGGATAGTCCAGTTCTCCGCCCTTTTTCAGGCATTTTCTGTTCATGGCGATGGCATTGAGCATCTGCAGTCCGTCCGGGCACTCTTCAATCTCATACCGGCCGTTTAAAACCCCGGAATACCTATTTCCGAGGAACTTCAGCAGTTCCAGAGACAATTCCTCAATATTCAGCAGTTCATCTTTAATGGAGCCGATGGTAGCCAGTTTCAGCCCTACGGTTTGATCTTCAAACTTGGGCCAGAGGATTCCCGGCGTATCCAGAAGCTCCACCCCTTTGTTGAGGCGGATCCACTGCTTTCCTTTTGTCACACCGGGCTTATTACCTGTCTTCGTGCATGCTTTTCCTGCAAGGGCATTGATAAACGTAGACTTACCCACGTTGGGGATTCCCACCACCATGGCCCGGATGGGGCGGTTTTTAATGCCTTTTCGTCTGTCCCTCTCCAGCTTTTCCTTGCATGTTTCCTGTATTATGCCGTTCAGGCTTTTAATTCCCGTCCCTGCTTTGGAATTGATCTTTGCCACGTAATATCCTTTTTCCTGAAAATACTTCATCCAGGCATCGTTGGCGCGTTCGTCCGCCAAATCTGCTTTGTTCAGCAGGATGAGACGTGCCTTATTCTTTCCCAGCTCATCAATGTCAGGATTTCTGCTGGATAACGGCACTCTGGCATCTACCAGCTCAATGATAAGATCTATCAGTTTTATATTTTCCTGCATCATACGCTTTGCTTTTGTCATATGACCGGGATACCATTGAAAATTCATACGGTGTTCTCCTCTCAGCTCTCCAAAAAGCCGAATTTGCTCCGAGGGGAAATTACAAACCACAGCTTTCCTACAATATATTTTTTCTTTACATTTCCCACATCGCCGTACCGGCTGTCCTCACTGTTGTTCCGGTTATCACCCAATACAAAATACTCATCTTTTCCCAGGGTGATCGTCTGTTCGGCGAGACCTCCGTTTGAAATCTGGGGGAAATCCTTTTTTTCCATATACGTCTTTCCGTTAATCAGGATCTGTCCGTCCTTGATCTGGATCTTTTCCCCGGGGAGTCCGATCACTCGTTTAATATGAATGCTGGCATGATCCTCCGGGCTGTTTTTAAAGGCAATGATGTCCCCTCTCTGGGGATCTTTTATCTTATAAATCACTTTATTGATCAGAATCTTGTCCTGGGTGGCCAGGGTTGGCTCCATAGATCCCTCCTGCATGACAATGCTCTGGCAGAAGAAAATAGAAACAACAGCAGCCAGAACCAGAACCACGGCAATCTCAAACACCCACAGAAGGATGCTCTTCATTTTTTTATTCTCTGTTGTACCTTTTGAACCGGCAAATAGTTTTTTCTTCAAAGCATTTTCCTCATAATTCAGAAACAGGGACACATACCTGATGTATTTGTCCCTGTTATCTTACTTCTTATTTTACTAATTCTTTTACCTTAGCTCTCTTACCTACGCGGTCTCTTAAGTAGTACAATTTTGCACGTCTTACCTTACCTCTGCGCACTACATCTACTTTTACTACGTTAGGAGAATGCAGCGGCCATGTCTTTTCTACGCCTACACCGTTGGAATTCTTTCTTACAGTGAAGGTTGCTCTTACGCTTCCGCCCTGCTTTTTAATTACGATTCCCTCGAATACCTGGACTCTCTCGCGGTTACCCTCTTTGATCTTGCCGTGTACTCTTACTGTGTCGCCTACGTTGAACTCAGGCACTTCTGCTTTCATCTGAGCAGCTTCGATGTTCTTAATGATTTCGTTCATTTGTTTTCTCTCCTTAACTCATTTGGATGTTCTTAATACCTTCCGTAACAGAGGACCATCTCTTTTATTCACAACGCTAGTAATTATACTATAAATCTTCTTTTTTTGCAAGCATTTTTTCAGCTAACGCTTGCTCGGACGGGGTCAGCTCCGCCGTTTTCAGCAGATCCGGCCTTCTTTTGGCCGTGCGGATCACAGACTGCTCCCTCCGCCATTTTTCCACATTCTGATGATGGCCGGACAAAAGAACAGGAGGCACTTCTTTTTCCCTCCATACGGCCGGACGGGTGTACTGGGGATACTCCAGCAGGCTGTCCTGAAAGGATTCAAATTGTGCGGACTCCTCATTGCTCAGCACACCGGGAACCAGACGGGATATGGCATCTATCATGACCATAGCCGGAAGCTCACCTCCGGTCAGGACATAATCTCCTATAGAGACCGGGTCTGTCACTATCTCCTCCAACACTCTCTCATCAATCCCCTCGTAGTGGCCGCACAGAAATACAAGTTCTTCCTCCGCGGCCAGTTCTTTTGCCATTGCCTGGGTAAATACGCTTCCCTGGGGAGTCAGATAGATAACTCTTGGTTTTTTCTCCATATCCCCGGCTACAGACTCGTAAGCTTTGCAGACAGGACCTGCCTGCATCACCATACCTGCTCCCCCTCCATAGGGATAATCATCCACCCGGTTATGTTTGTTTTCAGCAAAATCCCTGATATTCACAGCTTCCAGAGAAATATATCCGCTGTCAATGGCCCGTCCTGTGATACTGGTATTAAGCCCCTGAAGTATCATCTCAGGGAACAAGGTTAACACATGAAACTTCATCTTACCCTCCTCAGCCTCTAAAGCAGACCGTCCAGGAGATGGATCTCCATCCTTCTGTTCTCTACGTCTACTTCCAGGATACAGTCATGAATCGCAGGTACCAGCACTTCCTTACCGTCCTCTGTCTCTATGGCATAAACATCATTGGCGCCTGTCTCTATAACGTCTTTTAAGACTCCGAAAAAGCTGCCGTCCTCCAGATACACCTTCATATCCAGGAGATCTGCAATATAATACTCATCCTCCCCCAGGGGCAGTGCGTCTGCTCTGGTAATCCAGAGGCTTTTCCCTTTATATTTTTCTATCTCATTGATTGAGTCTATTCCTTTAAACTTCAGAATTGCAAACTGTTTGAAAAACTTGACTCCCTGGATCTCCAGGGGGATCTGCTCCCTTCCGGTATCCAGAATCACATTTTTTAGTTCTTTATATCTATTCACATCATCAGTTGTGGGGTATACCTTTACCTCTCCGCGGATTCCGTGGGTGGAAGAGATCACCCCTACCTGTAATAATTCTTCCATATTATATACCTGTTCCTTTGTTTTTCCTGTCCTTCATGCCCTGAATAGAAAGAAAAAAGAAGGACGGGGATCTTATCATCCCTGTCCCCTGTTTCATTCTCCGTCTCCAATTGACACCCGGCTACTGCAGAATATCTACAACAACCTTTTTATCACTCTTGGAAGATGCGGCTTTTACTACAGTACGAAGTGCTTTGGCAATCCGCCCCTGACGGCCAATTACCTTGCCCATATCAGAGGGTGCCACGCGCAGTTCTACTAAAACAGAATCATCCTCTTCTGTTTCTGTTACAATAACTTCTTCAGGATGTTCTACCAGAGACTTTGCAATTACTTCTACCAGTTCTTTCATCACACACCTCCGAGACCCTTATTTTTCAATACCAGCCATTTTGAAGATCTTACCTACAGTTTCCGTAGGCTGTGCACCGTCTGCTAACCATCTCTTAGCTGCCTCTTCGTCTACCTTGTAAACGCTTGGGTCACAAGTTGGGTCGTAGGTTCCGATCTCTTCGATGAACTTACCGTCTCTCGGGGATCTGGAATCCGCAACAACGATTCTATAGAAAGGAGCCTTTTTCTGTCCCATTCTTCTTAATCTGATTTTAACTGCCATTTATCTTTCACCTCCTTTGTTTTTTTCCATATATCTAAAAGGGTAGCTTAAAGCCGCCTCTTTTACCGAATTTTTTGCCGCCTTTGCCTCCCATGAGGCCGGGCATCTGCTTCATCATCTTTTTTGCCTGTTCAAACTGCTTTACCATACGGTTAACTTCGCTGATATCCACGCCGGCGCCTCTGGCGATCCGGTTCTTTCTGGATACATTCAGGATATCGGGGTTGGCCCGCTCCTGAGGGGTCATGGAAAGTATCATGGCTTCTTTTCTGGCCAGCTCTTTCTCATCAACCATACTCTCGATATCTCCCATCTGTGCGCTCATGCCAGGAAGCATACTGAGAACACTGGAGATACCTCCCATATTCTTCATCTGGTTCATACTCTCCAGATAATCATCAAAGCCGAAGGAAGCTTTCTTAATCTTCTGCTCCATCTGCTTAGCTTTTTCTTCATCAATGTTGGCCTGGGCTTTCTCAATGAGGCTCATGACATCCCCCATCCCCAGAATCCTGGAAGCCATCCGCTCCGGATAAAACTGTTCCAGATCGGAAAGTTTTTCTCCCATACCCACATATAAGATAGGCTTTCCGCTGATTGCTTTAATGGAAAGTGCAGCACCGCCTCTGGTATCACCGTCCAGTTTGGTGAGCACGACTCCGTCAATGCCTACCTTTTCACTGAAGGTCTCGGCCACATTCACCGCATCCTGGCCTGTCATGGCATCTACCACGAGCAAGGTCTGATCCACGGTCAGATTTGACTTAATCTCTTCCAGCTCCGCCATCATATCTTCGTCAATGTGAAGACGCCCGGCAGTATCGATAAGCACAGTATTATAGCTGTTAACCTTAGCATATTCCAGAGCAGCTTTGGCGATATTCACAGGTTTTTGCTTGTCGCCCATGGCAAATACATCAACGCCCTGCTTTTCACCGTTCACCTGAAGCTGTGTGATAGCCGCCGGACGGTATACGTCACAGGCCACCAGCAGTGGCTTCTTTCCCTTTGCTTTCAGCTTCCCTGCCAGCTTTGCCGTTGTTGTTGTCTTGCCGGCGCCCTGAAGCCCCACCATCATCAGTACTGTTATCTCATTGCCCGGTTTGAATGCAATCTCTGTAGTCTCGCTGCCCATAAGTCTGACCAGCTCTTCGTTCACAATCTTAATTACCATCTGACCGGGATTCAGCCCCGTCATAACATCCTGTCCCACCGCACGTTCCTGTACGGCTTTCATGAACTGCTTGACCACCTTATAACTGACATCCGCCTCCAGAAGCGCCATCTTAACTTCTTTGAGAGCCGTCTTGACATCTGCTTCTGTGAGACGCCCTTTACTTCTTAAGTTCTTGAACACATTCTGTAGTTTATCGGTTAAACTTTCAAATGCCATGCACTATAACTCCTCTAATATCTCGTGGGAAATGGCTTCCACACGGTCTGCTAATTCTTTTTTGTCCAATGCTTCGCAGTCTTTTGTCAACTGGTGAATCTCATTCACCTTATGTTTCACAGATTCGAACTTAGCCACCAGATGGAGCTTTTCTTCGTAATCTTTCAATATCTTATGACAGCGCTTTACGTTATCGTGAACTCCCTGACGGCTGATTCCCAGAACCTCAGCCACTTCGCTGAGAGAATAGTCATTCAGCACCACATCCTCATAGATTCTTCTCTGGTGTTCTGTGAGAAGCTCCCCGTAAAAGTCATATAACAAAGCCTGTTCTACAATTTTTTCCATGTGTAATCACCTTAGACATCATAACTGATACCTTTTCAGTTGTCAAGTGTTTTTTCTTGACAATCATATTTTTTAATTTTCTGCCGGAATTTTTTCTGTTCTGTACAGCACCTTGCAGATCCAGCTGCTGTGAAAATCCATAAAAGGCCCGAAGATCAGTGCAGCGATCACGGTTCCCTCCCGCAGGGTCCAGGGCGTATGAAAGATCAGAGTGAGAACAACTGTGAGCACCACCAGACCCACATCTGTCTTCTGACGCAGCCGCCCCATTGTGATGCCTATCCGATCTGCCGCCATCTGGATAAAGCCTTCCAAAGGAGTGCGGATCACTTTCATCTCCAGAACCAGTGTGCACCCAAAGGCACTGACAAAGAAGGCCAGTACACAGATTATGAGACGCGCCGGATACCAGGAAAAGGAAACGCCTCCCAGCACTGTATACAGCATAAAATTCAAAATAGAGCCCCCAAATACAAGATATCCAATCTGCAAAAACTGAATTTTCTTAAAATTTCTCCTTTCTATCAAAATCTGCCCAATAAAAAAGCTTCCATGAAAAATCATGGAAAACGTCCCCACCTTCATATGCAGAAGGCCTGCCAGGGTGGTGATGGCTGCATCCACAGGCAGAACCCCAATCCCGGCTTTGATGGCAAATGCCACAGATCCGTACACCAGCAAAATCCCGGCCAGGGTCAGTGCAATTCTTTTCGTCATATGTATTTCCCCCTGTTGTAAAAGTATTGTTTTTTCATTATAATCATTTCTATAAAGGGGATCTACCAGGATAATCGCTAAAAATAACAGAATCGTACTATAGGAGAAGGAGGGCTCATTATGCAGCTGAATTATATCGAAATCAACGGGAATCTGGAGGAGGTGACCTGCCACGGGACACCCGGATTCCCTATGGAAGTGTATCTGGATGTTCTGGATCTGTACCCGAACCGTTCTATTTCCTGGCACTGGCATAAAGAGGCCGAGCTAATCTATGTCCTGGAAGGGCAGATTGAACTGTACGCAGGGTCCGGCTCCTATCTCATCGGACCCGGACAGGGCGGGATGGTGCCTGCCAGCCTGCTTCACCAGATCTATCCCTACCAGATGATGAGAGGAAGTGAATACTGTGCCATCCTGGCGGATCCCTATCTCTTTCACGGACTCCCCGGAGGTGTGGTGGATGGAAACTATGCGTCCGCCCTGTGGAATGCCAGGAAAGACTTTTTTCTCCTGGACGGGTCGGCAGACTGGCACCGGGAGCCTCTGTCCTGTATCCGCAGGATGTATGCGTGTGACTGCGAGCGTCCTGTGGGTTATCAGTGGGAGCTGCAGATTCTTCTCCAGCGGACCGGACTTGCACTTCTCAGGAATCTCTCCTCTGTGCCGGAGCGGGAATCCCCTGTCTCAGACTTATGTTATCAGAGGGTAAAGTCTGCCATGGAATTTATTCACAGAGAATATCCCCATAAAATATATCTGGAGGATATTGCAAAAGCCGCCTGTGTCAGCCGCAGTGAATGCTGCAGAGACTTTCAGAAGGTCATCCGGCAGTCCCCGGGAGAATACCTGAATGCCTATAGGATCCGCATGGGAGAATACCAGCTTGCCCATACGGAGAAAAGCGTGCTGGACATTGCGCTTAGCATCGGCTTCTCTTCCAGCAGCCACTTTTCTCATGTGTTCACAGAGGCTATGGGATGTACGCCCCTAAAGTACCGAAAAAAAGAGCGCCAAACTCCCGGAGGCGGATGCACGTCGAATGCCGCACTTTAGTTGTCTGCATTACATCTGCTAAATTCTGGTAAATATACCTGCATTTACCTCAAAATTTCTTTCCCGGACTGGGTATACTATAGAGTAAAAACCGTGTATTTCCAGTTTTTTTCTAATCTTGATAATTTTTCTCTATTATTTTCCTTATGTACGCAATTTTAAACATCCGCAAAGGCATTTCTTCTGGTATTCTGTACTTGAAAGAATTATGTTATATTTTTAACAAGAATTGGAAACCACCAAATAAACCATATATTGCAAAAAGGAGGCTGACTTACTATGCAAACTTCATGGAACGGCTTTACCCCGGGAAACTGGACACAGGAAATTGATGTCCGGGACTTTATTCAGCGCAACTACACCCCCTATGAGGGGGATGATTCCTTCCTTGAGGGTCCCTCCCCAGCCACAGAACAGCTCTGGAGACAGGTCATGGATTTGTCGGAAAAGGAACGAAAGGCCGGAGGCGTACTGGACATGGATACACAAATCATTTCCACTATTACCTCCCACGGACCGGGATATCTGGACAAAGAAAAAGAAACCATTGTAGGGTTTCAGACAGACAAGCCCTTTAAACGGGCGCTTCAGCCTTACGGGGGAATCCGGATGGCACAGAAGGCCTGCCAGGACAATGGATATCAGGTAGATCCGGAGATTTCAGAATTTTTCACCAAGCACAGAAAGACACACAATGCGGGGGTATTTGACGCTTACACGCCTGAGATGCGCGCCTGCCGCTCTTCTCATATCATCACAGGACTGCCGGATGCCTATGGCAGAGGGCGGATCATCGGAGACTACCGGAGAGTTGCCCTGTACGGAACCCAAAGACTCATTGAAGATAAAAAGGATCAGTGGAACAGCACCCGGACCGTCATGTATTCCCAGGTCATCCGGGAGCGGGAGGAGCTGATGGAGCAGGTGCGGGCTCTCGAAGAGCTGGAAGAACTGGGGCATATCTACGGTTTTGATATTTCCCGGCCGGCAGAGAACCTTCAGGAGGCCATCCAGTGGCTGTACTTCGGCTACCTGGCAGCTGTCAAAGAGCAAAACGGAGCCGCCATGTCTCTGGGACGCACTTCAACCTTCCTGGATATCTACGCAGAGCGGGATTTGCAGTCAGGGACCTTTACAGAGTGCCAAATTCAGGAGTTTGTAGATCATTTTATTATGAAACTGCGTCTGATAAAATTCGCACGCACGCCGGAGTACAATGCTCTGTTCTCCGGAGACCCCACCTGGGTGACAGAGTCCATCGGCGGGGTAGGGATTGACGGCCGCCCCCTGGTAACAAAGATGTCTTTCCGCTTTCTCCACACCCTCTCCAACCTGGGAACCTCGCCGGAGCCTAATCTCACCGTGCTGTGGTCTGTGCGTCTGCCGGAAAACTTTAAGAGATTCTGTGCAAAAACTTCCATTGAGTCTTCCTCTATTCAGTACGAAAATGACGATCTGATGCGGGTGACCCACGGGGATGACTATGCCATTGCCTGCTGTGTCTCTTCCATGCGTATCGGCAAAGAAATGCAGTTTTTCGGCGCCAGAGCGAATCTGGCCAAATGCCTTCTGTATGCAATCAACGGGGGCGTGGATGAAGTTACAGGGAAACAAGTAGGTCCCAGATACCGCCCCATCACTTCTGAGTATCTCAGCTATGAGGAAGTAATGGAACGCTATGATGATATGATGAAATGGCTGGCGGGAGTCTATGTGAATACCCTCAACATTATCCACTATATGCACGATAAATACAGTTATGAAAGACTGCAGATGGCGCTTCACGATAAAGAGGTAACCCGCTGGTTCGCAACAGGCATTGCCGGCCTGTCTGTGGTGGCAGACTCTCTGTCGGCCATAAAGTATGCCAGAGTAAAAGCCGTCCGAAACGAACAGGGATTAGCCGTGGATTATCAGGTAGAAGGGGATTTTCCAAAATACGGGAATGATGACGACCGGGTAGACAGTATCGCAGGCCAGCTGGTGCGCAAATTTATGAAGTATATCAAGGGAAACCATACCTACCGTGACAGTATTCCAACCACTTCCATCCTGACCATTACTTCTAATGTGGTTTATGGAAAAGCCACTGGGTCCACCCCTGACGGAAGGAAAGCCGGCCAGCCCTTCGCTCCCGGAGCCAACCCTATGCACGGCAGAGACGCCCGGGGAGCAGTCTCCTCTCTGTCGTCCGTATCCAAGCTGCCCTTTATGGATGCCCAGGACGGCATATCCAATACCTTTACCGTAATACCGGGTGCCCTGGGCAAGGATGACAAAGTGTTCGCGGGAGATCTGGATCTGCAGCTGGACTGTCTGGACAGCGCCTGCCGGATTCCAAATCTGGAGGAGGGACTGGATATTGACCTGAAACAGCTGGATGAGGATCTGAAAAACACAAACGGAACTATATAAGAAAAAAATTACTGGAGGATTATAAATTATGAAAGCAAGTACACAGCAAATCGACAATCTTGTCACTCTGTTAGACGGATATGCAGAAAAAGGAGGACATCACCTGAACGTCAATGTGCTGGACAGGGAGATGCTTCTGGATGCCCAGAAACACCCGGAACTCTATCCCCAGCTCACTGTCCGGGTATCGGGATATGCGGTTAATTTTATTAAGCTGACCAAAGAACAGCAGGACGACGTCATCTCCCGCACCTTCCACGAGGGCATATGACCGGGTATATCCACTCACTGGAAACCTTCGGCTCCATGGACGGCCCGGGCATCCGGCTGGTAATCTTTTTTCAGGGCTGTCCTCTGCGGTGCCTGTACTGCCATAATCCCGATACCTGGGCAGTAAAAAAAGGAACCCGTATGAGCGCTGAGGAAATTCTGGATATTTATGAGAAGAATATGTCTTTCTATAAAAAGGGAGGCATCACTGCCACCGGGGGAGAACCCATGCTGCAGCTGGATTTTCTCACAGAACTCTTTGCCGCGGCAAAAAAAAGAGGCATCCACACTTGTCTGGATACCTCCGGAATCACTTATCCCAGGGAGGGCAGTTCCTCTGCCTCCAAAAAAATTGACCAATTGCTTGCGGCTACGGATCTGGTCCTTCTTGACCTCAAACAGATAGACGACGCATCCCACCAGGCCCTGACCGGCCGTTCCAACCAGCCTGTGCTGCACTTCCTCAGGCATCTGGATGAAAAAAAGATACCTGTATGGATCCGTCATGTGCTGGTGCCCGGGATCACCGATTCCCCCTCCCAGCTCTGCGCCCTGGGCTATGCCATTGGGGAATATTCCTGTGTACAGGCCCTGGATGTGCTTCCCTATCACTCTATGGGGAAGGCAAAATACGAGGCTTTACAAATCCCTTACCCTCTCGGGGATACCAGAGAGGCCACAAAGGAAGAGGCAGAGAAGGCCAGGATTCTGATTCTTGCCGGGATGAAAAAAAGAAGGAAGCTTTAGATCCCGGCAAGCTTCTTTGCCCAGTACTTCTCTTACTCATACCAGCTTCTTTTTCTTTACAAAAATCCCTATTCCCATCAGCATAACTGCAGAAACGGCGAAACTCCATACACAGGCGGCTGCAGTGTCCTTATCAAGAGGAGCGTCAGCTTCCGCCGTCCCCCGCTCAGCGGCAGCGGCATCTGCGCCGTTTTCTTCCAGGAGCATAATTCCGTATCCATCTTCTGTAACCTGGACATTATCCTCCTTCCAGTCCAATGAGTACTCTTCGCTGGCCGGCGTGTTCCCGCCATTTTCACCGTTTGTGCTTCCGCCGGAAGGCGTCTCCTCATTTTGGGCCCCGCTCTGAGACTTCCAAGGCTCTCCCGCATCTGCTCCAGGTTCTTCTTCCGGGATCTCTTTGTCTTCCTGCAGCGGGACAGGCTGTTCCCCCGGATTAGGTGCATCTTCCCCTTCCGGCTGATTTTCAAGCTCCTCTGAGGTCTGATACTCTATCCTGGGAATCCCATCCAGGGCTCCTTCTCCTATGGTTACTACCGTATCTGGGATGACCAGTTCTTTTACCGTCTCTGCCCTGGAAAAAGCTTCTGCCTCAATCTCTGCCACAGGCTTTCCTCCCAGAGCCGCCGGTATGACAACCCTGCTCTCTTCCCCAAAGTATTCTTTTACAGAGGCATAAGTCCCCCGATCCTGATAAATAAAATATCCTTCGCTGTAGTCTGTCTGTGCATACACATTCCCTGCAGACAGTCCCCCAAGAAGAACTCCCAGCAGCAGTGCTGCCCATATTTTGTTTTGCCTGATTGATTTCATATTCCGTCCTCAATTTCCCGGGCCGGGCAGACGCACCCAGAGTGTCTGCCCGGCCCTCTCTTCTGTCTAGTTTTCCAAGTACACGTTTTGTGCTGTATTGCTGTATACGGTGTGCTGATTCCCATCTCTGTCCGTGTAAATCAGGTAGGCCCTGCAGTAGCATCTCACTCCTGGCTTCGCATTTCGAAGGGCCAGTGTAAAGATGCCGTCAGGGGACGTAAAGCCCGCCTGATATCTGCTCAGCCTTTCATTTTCCAGAACCAGTTCGTCCTCTCCGGCCTGGGTGCCGTCTGTGGTATATACAAACCCAAGTTCCAAAAGTCTGGAGTCTTCCGGCACAGTTCTGACCGAGGTAAAGGATAGTTTTCTGGTTCCATCCTCCTCATAGGCCTTTGTGTCCGACAGGAGAAGCACTGGCCGCTCCTCGATAAAGATATTAGTGGCAATATTGCTGTAAATCACCTTATCCAGACCGTTTTCATCCCTGCAGACTACATAGCTTCTGCAGTAATAGGTGATACCAGGGATTACATTGTTCACAACCAGGCGATACGTTCCCTGGCTGCCCTGTGCACCGGTTAACTCCTCTGCAGCACCGCACCCCTTAACCATTGTCTCTTCTTTTGCAAACGCGTCGTCTGTGGTGTAAAGCATTCCCTGAGAGAGGAAGGTATATCCATCCGGAAGATCCCGGATAACTGTAAAGTCCATCTTTCTGACTTTATTCTCCAGGAAGGTGCTGGTGCCGGTAACGGCAAGTACCGGGGATTCCTCCGTGCTTACCTGGCTGTCCGCGTAAACAGGGTGCAGACTGATATCCCCGGTCAGGATAAAGGTATATTCCCGGCGGTAACTGTGAATGAAGCCTCTTTCATCCTCCCAGTGGGAGAATTTCTTTCCTTCTTCCGGCTCTGCCGCTTCTGCGGTGATACGGGTTCCTTCCGGGTATGCCCCGTGTGCATCCGGCCCGCTGGAAGCATCGGTTATGTTTGCCTGCGCAAGGGTCACCAGATAAGCGGCTTTATTCTCTTCATATTCAGGTTTAACTTCTATCAAATGGCTTCCCCCCGCAATGGCCCGGCGGATCTCGTCGGCTGTCATACTCCAGCCCTTAAAGGTATATCCCAGACGGGAAGGTCCCGGCGGCAGCAGGATACTGCTCTTTTCTGTACACTCCAGGCTCTCAATGACCTGGCCGTAGTATCCCAAAAACAGTACCGTTGCCCTGGCTGTATCCAGCGTGGTATAGACTGCATACAGAGCCATGCCCTGGCCCAAAGTCACGGTGCACTTGGGGCTGCGGCTTACAATCTGTCCATTTCCGTATGCCCAGTAGGCGAAATTACCTCTGGTATTCTCTGCCTCCAACAGAAGCGTTTCCCCGGTATTTCCCTCGCCGGTATAGACACCGTCTTTATACTCTTCTTCTGTGAGCTTTCTCCCGTTGACAGTAAAGGGATACTCACTGTGTATCACTACTTTCCTTTTCTCCGCCTGACGGAACCGGGCCGTATATCTAATCTCACCGGCCGCACAGGTGAACGCATAGGTTCCTGCCTCTGTGACGGGCTGTCCGTCCCGGTACCATCCCAGGAACTCCCAGCCGGCTAGAGGAGCTGCCGATATGGTCACTTCTTCGCCCGCCTGATAATACCCCCCGCCGGTAAGCTGTCCGCTGTTTGCAGGTTCACAGGTCACCACCACTCTTCCTTTTTCCTTTTCCTTGAATCTTGCTTCATACGTGCCGGATTCCTGCACCTGTACCTGATACTCTGCGGTCTGTGCTACCAGGCTGTTCTTGTAATACCAGCCCAGGAATTCATAGCCATTGTCCGGTACGGCCTTCAGTACTGCCGTCTCTCCGGCCAGGTATTCTCCGGTTCCCTCCGCTGTGCCTCCCGCTGAGGCGGCTGCTGTGATCTGTACCGGATAGTTTACCTTCAGGCTTTTGGGAACAGAGGTAAGGTATCTTCCTTCATTGCTTCCCATTCTTCTCAGGACCAGATAGGTACCCTCCTTCGGCGCCTCCAGTCTGAGGCCCGCCGTATAGGTGAAGGTTCCGCAGTTCGTCCAGTCGTATTCCTCGGTCTGATCGGTCAGGAGATACTGGTAGGCTCCCCCTGTGAGACCCTGGAAGGTGTAAGCTCCGTTTTTGTAAGAGCAGGTAATCTCGTCTGTGATATATGGCGCAGAAGGAATAGCCCTTTTTGTAATATTGCCCGCCGGTGCTTCGCTGGATGCCTTTTTTCTCACCCAGAGCATCTGTCCGGTCTCCTTTGGTATAAATGGAATTGCCTGACCGTTTGCCTCTGTCCACTGAACCCCATCCCAGGAATATTCATAATCCTTCCCGAAAGCTTCTGCCGTGCAGCAGCCCTCATAATTAATAGATACCGCAGGTGCCTCAGGCACCTCCATAGACTGGTAGGTTGTGTTAAACAGTATATCCCGGCAATATAAAACCCTGGATTCTTTTGCCCAATAGTATTCATTCAGGGACTTGTAGGATGCCCCCGCCTCGCTGTTGATATTACTTAGCACCTCCTCTGTCTTATTTTCCGAAATTGAAGTAATATAAGCCTTTTCTCCCAGCAGTCTCATCTTAATCAGATACTTCATAGACCTGAGTGCGGATAAATTGTCAAAGCTGTTCAAAGATTCCTGACACTTATCCCTGAATGCCTTCGTCAGCGCCCCTGCATATCTGAGTTTCTGAAGATTTTCAACATTGGCTTCCCAGGCAAACAGATACTCCAGCCCGCCGTATATTGCTGTGACAATTGCCTTGATGGCAAGAACCACAGGTCCTGTAACTAAAAATTTTGCTTTAATAAAGGCGCTCACCGCCAGTTCCAGTGCCGTACCGCTCATATTAACGGCTGTGCTTTTGATAAATGCTGCAGTCTGTTCTGCCTTGGCGTCAAATTCATCTGATATTTTCTTCTTTAACGTCTTTGCCTCTTTAACTACCAGTTCATCCATTCCCTGGGCATTGATCACCGTATCCAGAATAAACATGGCTTCTTCCTTGTTCTGGTTAATCTTTACAAGGGTATTAGTGAACTCGCAGGAGTAGATCCATCCGTCCGCGGCGTCACCCAGCAAATCAATGGCGGTTCCTATATATTTTAATTCTTTAGACATGGCTTCCCGCTGTGCTTTTTCGATTACGCGTGTAGACTGAAAAAGGGAGTTCAGAGCTGCCGCTGACCCTGCTGTTGCTATCATAGTCACCAGGCGGCTGGTAAATGTATCGGTTCCCCCCAGTTCCAGACTTTTGGCTATTTTCCGGATACTGCCCTCATCCCCGGACAGGATATCCAGATTTGAAATAATCTTAAGCGCCTCGCTCTCTGGTATCTCCAGCTTTTCTCCCAAATCCGCCGGGTCTTTCAAATATCCTTTGAGCACTCCTATGATACCCTTTGCCATATCCAGGTATTTTTTCTGTGCGCTGAGATCCACAGCTTCGTCAAAGGACTCATCTGCCAGCAGCTGAACGATGTAAGAGTCTATCACCTTTTTCTTGTCCTCATCTGTAAATACCCGGAAGTCCATTTTAAACAATACATTTGAGGATCTGTAGAGAAATTCGCCTGCATTTTTCCAGAAATCTTTCTCATCGTAGATAGACTGCATGAAGTAATAGAAATTCGTATTATAGATATCCATAATGAATTCCTTTTCCCCTGCATTGCTGTTCCAGCGTTCATTGACTTTTTGATCCGGACTGCTCATATCAAACAAATTCATCTGAATGAAAGAAATCTCTACCGGTATGGACAGCTCGGTCAGAGTCTCTGCAATAGCCGACTGGATATAAGCGGGATCCTCCTCCTGAATTGCCCCGTAGGCAACATACCGTTTCATATAGGTTTCTCCGGCATGGAGTGTTTCCAGCTCCTTGTCAGGATCGAGTATCTGGGAATACTCTGTGCTGCTATTGCTTAGCGTGGCATTCAATGCCATAACAGAGACATCTCTGCCCTCCAGTTCATCCTCCTCCTTGCCTTCTTCGTATTTATAGCTTTTAATGATCTCCCCCATAACATCAATGGTGGGCAGGTAGTAATCTATCTGGCCGTTGTTTGACAGGCCCAGATCAAAGTACATGGCCCCGTTGCTGATGTCTTTGTTGATCACAGCTTTCATGGATAAACCGGACAGGCCGTATACCGTAATTGGTTCCTCTGACACGAGTCTGGCCTGTACGGGCGCCTGGAACATGTCAAGTACAGAGCTGTAATCTGCAGATATTTCATATTTTCCTTCCTGATCTCCCCGCAGCACCCAGCTCAGGGTCTTCTCCGCCTGTCCGGGAAGTTCCGGGAAGTTCACCAGTGAGGAAGAGCTTCTGTCCATGGCGTCAACAACGGTAAGCCCTTCGGGTACATTCAGCTGTACCTGATTGGAGGAAAGGTTAAATTCTTTGGATGCATGATTGAGGATATGAAGCTTAACATCAAAAAATTCTTTCAGGCAGGACGCCTCCACAGGAACATCCATCAGAGCAATGATTACATTGTCATCGCCTCCGAATCCTCCTATAAAGCCTCCGCCGGTTCCGCTGCCGCCCCCTGCGTCAGGCCGGGCAGGAACGACATTTGCCGTAATCTGCCGGTCTCCCTCTTCCGTATCTACGATAGTGGTTCCCCCTCCGAATATCTCGCTGCCGTTGGTTATCAGTTCCATATCCAGGGGCTTGCTGCCGTAGGTAAGGTGAATATTTACTTTTACTACATGCTGGTTTTCCGGTTTGCTTACATCAATTCCGGCAGCACGTATCTCATCCAGAGTCATCCGGTTAATTTCAAAGTTTCCTGTGACAATAGGCTCATGCACCATAGTCAGCGTCACTTCCGCAGTGGTATTGGCCCGGACCACAACTGTCTTTTTTACCGGAAGATACCCGTCTTTATAGGTTCCCACCGCATAAGAGGCGGCGGATGCTGCAAACGTAACATAACCCTCCGTGTCCGTATATTTTACGTTTTCTGCCGTGCGGTCCAGATCAAAATATACCGGTACACCAGAGAGGGCATTTCCCGCGTTATCCTGAACCTTTGCCCTTACAGTCCCCAGAAGCTTTGGCTGGGTTACCCGAACAGATTTGGCCAGTGTATCTGTGTTTCCTTTGCTGTCTGTCACCTTCAGTGTTACGGTATACGTTCCCTCCGCAGAATACCTGTGTACTGTTTTTGCACCGGTGCCTGCCGTCCCGTCGCCGTAATCAATGCTGATGTCTGCAATCTCCAGATCAGCAGCGGAACCGCTGGCATCGTAAATGTACTCTACCCCTACCTCCTGCTGCAGGTCGCAGATCAGATCTCCCCGCACCTGGGGGTCTGCTTTCAGCCATACGCTGTCCGTCTCTCTGGACGCGGCATTTCCATACCGATCTGTGGCTTCTACTTTATAATAGTAGGTATTATTTTTCTCCGCCCCGTAGTCGCTGTAGCTGTATTCCTCTGCCTCCCTCCTGCTTCTCTGGCTGATGAGCTGATACTCCCCTTTGCCGTCCTTCCGGTAAATCCGGTATCCCGCCAAATCTTCTTCCTGGCCTCCGGTCCAGGCAAGGGTGATTTTTTCACTGTCTGCGGATACATTAATTTTTTCCATTGTGGGCGGAGTCTTATCCACCGTATAGGAGTAAATCTCTGACTCTGTCTGATTATCCCCGGCGTCCTGTGCCACAGCCTTTAGCCGGATGGAATCTTCCTCCTGCAAACTGCTGATTGGCAGATCCGCGGTCAGCTGCTTATAATAACCGTCGATATCCCCGGCTGTCTTCAGAGTTCTCCAGGAAGTCTCCTCATTTACCTGATACAGGATTTCCAGAGCCTTTAATTTGTAATTATCACTTGCCAAAACACTTACGGTGCAGGCCGAGGGACCTAAGACAGCCCCGTCTGCCGGATACACACTCTGAATCTCAGGCGGATCCGTGTCCTCGGCCATTGAGGCAGTCAGTTCCTCTCCGTATGCACTTTTATTGCCTGCATAGTCCCTTGCCTGAAGCCTGTACCGGTATTCCACCCCTGTCTTTGCCGTGCGGTCTATATAATTCAGAGCATACAGCTTCTCTGCCAGGAGCTGATATTCACCGTCTCTCCCCTCTGCCCGGTAGAGAAGATAATCGTCCAGATCCTGCTCTTCTCCCATATTCCAGCGAAGTTCTATATAACCTGCGTCAGAGTGAGCCGCAAGGCCTTCCGGTGCTTTTGGCGGTGTATGATCTACGATATACTGTACATACGGTGCTTCCATGGTGGCATCGCCGGTATTTCCGGCTTTGTCCGCCGCCACCCCTCTCACATACAGACTGCCTTCTTCTGCCTCCCGGACATTTAGCTGAAAGGCAGCTGTTTCTTCCTGCTTATCTCCGCTGAAGTCTAATTCAGTCACAGTTTTCCAATTATAAATATCCGTGGATGTCTGTATTTCTACAGAGGCCACACCGGAATCGTCCCATACTGTGAGACGCAGCGGTATCTCATCCCGATAGTATCCGGGCTTCGGGTCTATGGAGGTAATGACAGGAGCTATGCTGTCACTCTGTGTTGCCGCAGTGATTTCTTCTGATGAAATACCCCGGTTTCCCTGGAGGTCATAGGCGGTCACACGATAGGTGTAAGAACTCTCCGGCTTCAGTCCGGTAATATTTACGCCCAGTGTACGGTACTCATCGCACACCGTCTCATAGCTTCCGTCCTCCAGCTTTCTTTCCACACGGAAAAAACTGAAATCCTGGTCCGCCACATCTTTCCATTTCAGAGTGACGGTGGTTGCGGTACTCTCATACTCCAGACCTGTCACCTGTTCCGGTCCCCGGTTGTCAATCTTGTATGTGTAGATAAGGCCGTCGCTTATATTTCCCGCCGCATCCTTTGCCAGACCTTTTACCTGCACTGCCCCGTCTTCATACTGGGCGGTATCCAGCCGATACCTGCAGAACTCCGCCTGATTTTTTTCCAGAAGCGTCCAGTTTGCCCCCTCATCTTCTGACAATAAAATCTGGGTTTCTGTCACTGCCACATTATCTTCCGCCTGGACATAAAGTTCAGCCGTGCCGCCGATGATTTTGCCGTTGGCAGGCAGCAGCTTAACCACTCTCGGCAGCTCTTTGTCGGATTGTGCCACAGCTGCCGCCGTGTCGGACGGAGGGCTTTCCAGCCCCATATCATTGACGCCCACAATATAATAGTAATACTTTATGTTCTGCTCTGCAGTTGTATCTGTCCAGGTAAGGGTGTCCCTGCCGTATATCTTTTTATATAAGGTGTAGGCCCCGTCTTCCTGGCTTCTTCTGTAAATATAATATTGCTTCGTATCAATCTCATGGGCAATGCTCCAGGAGAGAATGATCCTGTTCGTATCCCCCACTGCGGCCAGGCTGGAGATTTTATCCGGCGCCTTGTTGTCGCAGAGTATACTCTGGGTTACCGTTCCCTCTTTCCCGTCAATATCGGTCAGGCGGAAGCCTACGGTATACATACCGTCTTCTATGCCGTCCAGATCCCAGTTTACTTTGTAGACTGCGGTACTTCCCTCCAAGGTGTCAGGGGCTGTCAGTGCCCCGCCGATGGATATCTCCCGTCCTTGTTCATCCAGATAATAAAACTGTCCCGTCGTTTCTTTTCCATCCAGCGCTCCCAGGTTTCCCGTGTCCTCCGCTCTGGCATACAGCGTATTCTTTGCCCTGCTTACTTTGTTTAATATATGATCGGTGGTAATTTTTACCGGCGCAGGGGCTTTCGGAGTAACCATAAGAGCCGCCATCTTTGTAGTTCTTTTATCTGCCGTATAGCCGCAGATATAATAGGTAACCGGTTTTCCTGGGGTAAGACCTGTATCTGTAAAGCTGTAGGAAGTAAGATCCGCCACCGGCGCATCCATCTGATCCCGGTAGATATAATATCCCTCAATCAGATCGCCGGCACAGGGATTCCAGGTGAGATGTACGGTATTGCTGTATACATTCGCCGCCCGGAAATTGCCCGGTGGCAGGTTCAGGGTATCGGAGGACAGCTCCACATTTTCAGGAAGATAAGGACCGTATGCGGTGCGATACGCCTCCAGAGACTCTCCAAGCACGTAAATATTGGTGAGCGAGGTCATTTGGCCGGTAAAAATGTCTGTCTGTCCATTCAGATCCGGAGGCAGACTGCTCAAAAAGGTTACTGTGCGGATACCCGTACATCCGTAGAAGCTGTTTCCGCCGGAATGATTCATGATTTGAACGTTTTTTCCAACCGTCAGACTGGTGAAATTCTCGTCTCCCAAAAAGGCATAGCTGTATATTTCCTTCACTTTATCCGGAATAATCAATTCCCCTGAAAGACTGCTGCAGTTGGCAAAAACACTCTGACGAATGACTGTCAGATTCCCGGATAGCCGCAGAGTGCCGTCCAGTCCTGAGCACCCGCTGAAAGCAGCGTCCTCCAGCGTTGTCAGACTGTCCGGAAGGTACAGATCTCCTTTCAGACCTGTACAGTTCTCAAAAGCATTCCGGCCGATTTTTTCTATCCCGCTGCCCAGGCGCAGTCCGGAAAGGGAACTGCAGGACTGGAAGGCATATAAATCAATTGCAGCGACACTGTCCGGGATTGCCAGGACACCGCTAAGTGCCGAACAGTTCTGGAACGCCGACTCGCCGATCCCGGTAAGCTTGTCCGGCAGCTTTAACGGGCCGACTAGCTGTGTACAGTTTTTGAAAGCATTCTTCTCTATTTTTTGGAGAGATCGGGGGAAGTTTACCCTCTTGGTTTCCTGATTATTCCGGAAGGCTTCTCTCCCTATTGCAGTGATTCCTTCCGGAATGTTTACTTCCTCGTCCGTGCCGCAGTAGGCGATTAGCTCCGTATCCTTTATCACGAAATCGCCGCTGCCCTCTTCTGTCATACGGACACTGTCAGGAAGTGCGGTTGCATAAGTAGCATCTGTATACGCCCTGTAGGTTCCTCTGGGTATGAGGATACGTGCCAGCGAAGGAAGTCCCCGGAAGGCACCGTATGTATTGTACAGATCAGGCGGGGTATCGCCCAGGAAACGTATCTGTTCCAACTTATTGCAGCCGCTGAAACAACTGTCATCAACTCTATTGTAGATCGTAGCAACGCCTCTGCCTATGGTAACTGCTGTAATATTGGACAGGCCATAGAATGCATGGTTTCCTATGGTGGTTACGCTGTCGGGAATGGTAATCTCCCCTTCCAGGCCCGCACAATATGCAAAACAGAGATAAGGAATCATGGTTAATTTCTCCGAAAGACGAAGGCTTGTAAAGCTCTGGCAGCTGGAAAATGCCTCGCTGTCCAGAAGTGTAATGCTGTCCGGGAGATAGAGTTCCCCCGCCATGCTCCGGCAGCCACGGAAGGCACAGGCGGCAACAGCCTCCACCCCGTCTTCCAGGGTAAGGCCTGTAAGGCTGCTGCAGCCATCGAAGGTACTGTATTCCACTCTCTTTAAAGTCCCGGGAATGGTAAGATTTCCGGTCATACCCGTACACTGGTAGAAAGCATAACTTCCGATCTGTTCTATTTCCGGAGGAAGCGTCACACCCGTTATGTTCCCGCACTCTGCAAAAGCGTAGGTGCAGATAGTTTTAAGACCTTCCGGAAGCACCAGCCTCTGAGTCAAATTTCTGCACTGGTAAAAAGCGTAGTCCCCGATCTCCGCAAGGCCGCTGCCGAATGTGACTTCTTTCAGACTGCCGCAGCTGCGGAAGGCGTTTACGCCGATTTTTTCCACGGTGTCAGGCAGGCTTATCTTTGTCACAGAAGTGTTATTCAGAAAGGCTCCCGTTCCTATCTCTGTGATCCCTTCAGGCACCTGTACTTCCTCTGCACTGCCGGCATAATGAACCAGCACGGTGCCGTCTGTGATAAAGTCATCTGCACCTTCCTCACGAATTACCACTCCCTCCGGAAGGTAATCCCCGTAGGCTGCCGCGTATACGCCGTAAGATCCGCCGGGTACCTGCAGTATCTTAAGCGCCGGCAGCTGCCGGAACATTTCTGTATTGTATCTCAGCTCAGGAGGGGTGGTGCCTTTAAAAATCATCCGTTCCAGGGACGTGCAGTTCAGGAAGCTGTTGTTATCGTATATATTTACGTATCCGCCAAGCAGTGTCACCTTAGCGCCTATGACCACGCTTGTAACCTTTTCGAGTCCTGCAAATGCTGTGTATCCCAGGTATGTGACTTTATCCGGTATGACAAGCTCTCCTTCTATTCCTGTGCAGCCCCGGAATGCACTATTAGTAACAGATTCCAGGTTTTCAGACAATTTCAGCCCTGTTAATCCGCTGCAGCCTGAAAAAGCCTCGTCCCCAAGGTAGGTAATACTGTCAGGAAAGCGCAGCGTACCAGACAGCCCGGTACAGCCTGAAAATGCCCCATTCTGAATACTCTTCATGCCGTCCGGCAGCGACAGGCCTGTCAGGCCCTGACAATCGGCAAAGCTGTAGTTGGAGATCCATGTTAATGATTCCGGTATCCTAAGCTCTCCGGCAATGTTTCTGCAGTACCAGAAGCTGCCCGTACCTACCTTTGTAAGTCCTGCGGAAAGCGTAAGACCTGTGAGACTGGTACATTGGAAAAATGCATAGTCTCCGATTTCTTCGACCGTATCAGGGAGCACCAGTTCCTGATTCAGACCGCTGCAATTGTAGAAGGCATAGCCCCCTATGTCCCGAAGGCCAGAGTTTAGCTCGATTTTTTGAAGGCTTGCGCAATTGCTGAACGCATTTGCCCGGATAGTTTTCAAATTTGCAGAGAAATTAATTTCTCTGAGTTCTGCGCAGTTTTTAAACGCATTATTGCTGATAGTCACTACAGAGTCAGGCATATGTACTTTCTGAACAGACCCATTGTTCAAAAATGCCCCTGTTCCTATCTCTGTAACGCCGCCGGGAATCTGTACTTCTGTTCCTGTTCCGCTGTAACTCACCAGCACCTGATCCCGGATCAGGAACTCATCTGCCCCCTCTTCTAAAAGTGTTATCTGATCCGTCAGAAAGGAATTGTACACCTGCATATATATCTGATACGTTCCGGCCGGAACCCTGATTTTCTTCAGGCTCTGCAGATTCCGGAACGTGGAGGTGCCATTTGAAAGGTTAGGAGGTTCGGTACCGAGAAACTTTATTTCTTCCAGCGAGGAGCAGCCCTCGAAGCTTGTATCTCCATAATAGCTGCCTGCATTGAGTTCTTCCACGCTGGCGCCGATTACGGCAGAGGTCAGATGCTGCATTCCCCAGAAGGCATAGTATTCCACTGTGACAACGCTGTCAGGGATAATTAGCTGCCCCTCTACGCCTGAACACCCGTAAAAAGTATAATATCTCACCGTTGTTAAGTTTTCTGAAAGTGTGAGGCCGGTAAATCCCGAGCAATTGTAGAATGCACTTTGCCCGATTTCTGTGACGCTGTCCGGAATTATCAGCCTTCCTGTCAGGCCATGACACCCGGCAAATGCATTGCTTTGTATAGTCTTAACCGTCCCAGGTATCGTCAGGCTTCCGCTCAGTCCGGAGCAGTTGTAAAACGCGTCGCTCCCAATCGTCTCCAGTCCGTTGGGAAGACTGAGGCCGCCTGTCAGACCTGTACAATTTTCAAATGCGGATATTCCTATCTCTGAGAGGCCTTCCGGCAGTTCCAGTCCGCTGAGTTTCACGCATCCGGAGAATGCATAGTCCCCGATTTTTGTAACTCCCTGAGGCAGTTCCAGCTTTTGAGCCAGGCTGCTGCAGTTTCGGAATGCACTATTTTTGATTTCCTGTATGCCGTTGCCCAGCCGGATACTTTTCAGCTGCCCGCACTCTTTAAAGGCGCTTTCTCCAATCACCTGTACGCTGTCCGGCAATATCACCTGTTCAACCTTTGTGCGGTTGTAGAATGCACTGGTTCCGATAGAGGTAACCCCTTCCGGCACCTGCACTGCAGAATCCTCCCCAAAGTAGGCTATCAGTCTGTTTTCATCTATTACAAAGTCCTCTGCCCCAGCTTCTTTGGGATAAATGCCTTCTGGAAGGCCATCCCCGAAGACAGCTATATAGCTTTCATAGGATCCCTGGGGAATAATAAGGTGTTTCAGACTGGTCAGTCCCGAAAAGGCATCCCCCACAGCACCGAAGTACGGGGCCGCAGCGCCCAAAAATGTTATAGTTTCAAGGGAAATACAGCCGTAAAACAGAGAAATGTCGCTGTATCCGCCGCTGTTCAGATACGCAGCATTTTCCCCTATCACAACGCCGGTAAGTTTGCTCATACCTTTAAAAGCAGCATATTCAACCGTAGTTACCGTGTCGGGAATGATCAGTTCTCCCTGGAATCCTGAACAGTTCTCAAAAGCCTGTCTGCCGATTCTCTCAAGCATCCCCGGTAAGAAAATATTCTCAATGCCGCTGCAGTCCATAAAGCTTTTCGCTTCTATGGCAGTCAGAGTATCCGGAAGGCGCAGAGTGCCCGTGATGCCGCTGCAGCCGAGGAAAGCCTCGGTTCCAATGGATGCGATTCCCTCTTCCAAAACCAGAGCTTCTATGCCGGAGCACCAGGAAAAAGCCCCTGCCCCAATGGTTGCCACCGAAGACGGAACCGTGAAACTGCCTTCTATATTGCCGCAGTTCTGAAACGCACAGATCCCTATGGACTGCAGGCCCTGATTCAACTCCAGAGAAGTCAGCCCGCTGCAGCCGTCGAATGCGTAATCTCCAATTTTCTGAAGAGAATCCGGGAAGATTACCTTCTTAACTGCGGCGTTATTCTGAAATACATAGGGAGCAATTTCTGTAATTCCTTCCGGAATCCGCACCTGGCTCTCTGTTCCTGTATACCTGGTGAGCACAGTTCCGTCTATCTGAAAATCCTCTGCTCCGGTTTCTGAGAGCACAGTCTTCTCAGGCAGGTAGGATCCGTAGGCATTTCGATACGTATCATAAAAGCCCAGGGGTACTTTCAGAGCAGTAAGGCTTTCCAGATTCTGAAAAATATCCGGATTTTCTGAAACATCCGGCGGAGCCTCTCCCAGAAACTGAAGCTCGGCCAGCTGGGTGCAGCCTGCAAACGCATTTTTACCTATAGAACTGAGCTGCGCAGGAAGTACTATTTTTTTCACTGATGTATTATTCCTGAACGCGCCGGCACCGATGGCGGTAATCCCGTCAGGAACCCGGACCGCCTCTTCCTCTCCCACATACCCGATGAGCACGCCCTCATTGTCAGAGAGAAAAGGTGAACTTGACTCTGTAAAGATCCTGGCCGAATCCGGCACGTAATTCTGGTAGGCCAGATTATAAGCCTTATAACTCTCTGCGGGGACCCAGATTCGATTCAGAGACGTCATATCAGAAAACGTTTCTATCAATCCTCCCAGATCAGGAGGGACCGAAGATCTAAACTTTATAAATTCCGCTCCGGTACACCCATCGAAGGTTCCGGCCTGGAAGCTGGGTCCCGCCACATTAATCTGCTCAACCGAAGCACCGACATAAAACCCGGAAATTCCGGACATCCCATAGAATGTCTTACTCTCCAGCTGCTTTACCTGATCCGGGATGTCAAGCTCCCCGGAGAATCCGCTGCAGCCGTAGAACACACCGGACTCCAGTGTTTTCAAAGTATCCGGAAGCTTCAAAGTCCCGGAAAGTCCGGTGCAGTCCCGGAAGGCAGCCTCCCCAATCTTTTCCAAGTTTTCAGGCAGCACAAGTTCTCCGGTAAGGCCGGTACACCCATAAAACGCATAGCCCTCGATTGTCTTTACTCCATTTCCCAGAGACAGACTGGTCAGACTTGTACATTCATTAAACGCGTCCACGCCAATATATTCCACACTGTCCGGAACTATAAGCTCTCCCTCCAGGTTCCGGCATTTTCTGAAAGCGCCGTTTCCAATTTTCTTCAGCGTAGCAGGAAAAGAGACATGGACAATGCTCTCCATCTCCGAAAACGCATAGAGACCAATCTCCGTCACCGGAATGCCGTCAATCTCCTCCGGAATAACAATCTCGCTGGAAGTTCCGGTATAACCGGTAATCGTACCATTGTCAAAAACAAAATCCTGGAATTCCCGAGGTTCTGCCGTCTCCCCGGGATTAGTTTCCGCTTCCCCGCTACTGTACTCTGTGGAAGATTCCAACTGGGATGCATAGATCATGCCCGGAGAATCCACCAGCATTGTCAAAGCCAGCAATAACGCAATAAATCGTTTTTTCATCTGTTTCTCCTCCTGATTTTGGTAAAAAGGGGACGTGTTCTTTTTAGAAGGAACACGTCCCCCTTTAGGGGTAGGGGTGTCCCATTTTCAAACTGCCCTGTCCCTTTTTATCTTATTTCTATTTTCTCTTCAAAAGCTGCCAGCAGCTTCTCCTTCTGTTCTTTCAAAAACTGTTTTTCTTCTTCTGTAAAATAATTGCCCTCTATCTCAGTCTGTCTGATGGTCTCATAATCCTGCAGCGTTGCATCCTTCCAGTCCCTGCTTGCATAAAAGCAGTACAGCAGCGGCAGATCCAGTATCCGGAACCGCATGGCTTTTTCTTTCCGGGACTGCAGACGTTTTATCCTTGCTTCCCTGGCCTTTGTCCACGGCGCCTGTTCCGTGTCCCTGTAGTGGTAGGGTACAGCCTGTACATCCCCAAAGTAAGCCACTGTCCAGGAACGATTTACGAAATCCTCCTCTGTTCCGGGCTTCAGCCTTTTGGCATATTCCAGCGCCAGCTCATAAGGGCCTGTAAGCACTGCCCCGTAAGCAATGTCCAGCCTCATATAGGGATCCTCTTCTATCTGTGCCACCATCTGTACAAACTCGTTTACCTTTACAGAGGTTCTGGGATATCGTGTAATTAAATATACTAGTTCGTTTTTAAGATAAAAGGCATCGTCCTCATCCAATTTGCGTATCTCCTCTTTCAAATCTTCTGTAAGGTCTGTCTCTCCCGGTTCCACAAGTTCTATATACAGATTCATAAGTGTATGCTGAATCCTCTCCAGCTTTTTCCTGTCGTGGATATCACCGATTCCGCTTCGTACGAAATCCGTGATATCGTTGCGCAGGGGCTTTGACAATGCCTCCGCCAAAAATCCTTTTTCTTTCTCCATGGCATCCAGAATCATGTTTGCCCGAAAGAAGGAGCAAAAGCTTCTGTGATAAAATCCCCGCACTATCTTTTTTTCTGACGAACTCCCCACATTATCTATGTACAGCAGTCCTTCCGCCGCTGAATCCTCATTTTCCAGCAGGCATGTGCCTCCATAATAGGTAGCCTCTGCCGCCTTCCATAAATATGTCCTGATTTCGTCCAGACTGCCTCTGGTGGTTCCCCTGCTTTTTTCCTTTTTCCACCAGCAGACAAAGAAGGTTTCATATAATTCATACAAGCTTTTGATACCAGAGCACCGCGTTCCAGGCGGCTGTTCCTTCTCAGCCTCTATCAGATAAAGCATTAGCGCCACATGAAAGGGGGAACGCATTAATTCCCTGACTTCATCTCCTGATGTCATCAGTTCTTCTGCCCTCTCTGCCACTCCCTTCAGTCCAAGCTTCCTGCAGTAATTATGTATATAATCTCTGGCCATATCCTGGGTCCAATCCAAGATCTCTGCTGTCTCATAGAAAAAGCGATTGATAGTTTCATTTTCACAGCTGCCGTAGTGATCTTTTCTCCAGCCAAGCCAGACATGGATCTGTCTGTTCTTTCCAATCTGTTCTAGGAGTCTGTATAGTTCTTCCGGTTTATCCAGAAATTCCTCATCAATACCATCCAGGAGAATCAGCTTATGGGTTTTCGTCCTCCTTCTTCCCAATAGGTACCCGATTACTCCCTCCTCATATTCGGAGCACTCATTTTTTCCCAGAGCCGATGCGTGAAGATAAAGAATCTCATCCTCCGGATTCTCAAATAAGAATACATACTTCAAAAGTGTGGTTTTTCCGCCCCCGGCATTTCCGGTAATCACCAGATTGCGTTCTCCAAACTCCTTCACAAGATGTTCTGCAAAAAGCCGTGTTCTTGACTTTATCCCCTGTATCCTGGGTGGAATAAATAATTCCGGAAACACCGCACGGAATCCGGCGCTGCTGCGCATCCAGGGAAGAATCACCTGATTAGCCTCCATCTCCTTCTGAGCCTGCACCAGACTTCTGCTCCATCTTTTTCCACCGGTCTTCTTGACCAGCGTCCTGCTGGTTTTGCTGTTTCTTATAAGATCTTCCAGTATTATCTCGAGACACTCATGCCGCCCCTCCGGGTAGAAAACCGGAAGAATCCCTAAAGCATCCAGCCTGATATTTAATGCATTCTTCTCCCTTGCATCATTTGGGCAGGGAAGAACCGCATAGTGATTGATATGGTGATTCTGATGTATCACCCTGCTTAAAACCTCTAAGGTTCGATCCTTCTCCAGGCTGCAGCCTGCAAATAAAATCCTCTTTCCGGAAAATAAAAGCTGGAGTGCCAGCGGTACCGGCCTGGATACATCCAGCGTCCCCTCCGTACCATACGCCTTCACATAATCCTCTCTGGCCAGGATCATACTCGATAGTTCCTCTACAGTTCCATGCACCTTCAATATACAACCCCTCTTATCCTGGAGGGCTCCCGCAGTCTGATCTGCCATAACCGGCAGAATCACCGGAGCCCTTTCCCCCTGAAGGGCAAGCGCTTCCTCCAGAACCCTGTCATAGTTTGTAGTAATCAAACATTTAGAAAACCCTGACACCAAACTTTTGACAACATTTGTCTGATGGAACTCACAATTTATAATTAAATCCGCAATTCTCTTCTTTACTGCGGTGACATTTCCATTCACAAGAGCGATGAGCTCGTCGACCAATTCCATATTATCAAATCTGGCAGATAATGCTTCGAATTCATCCTCCGAGAGATAATTGTCTGCTACCCTTCTGATAAGCTCATTCCAGGTGTAAAACCCGCATCCCTTAGACACACCGGCACCTATAAACGGGACAATATCATTCCTGTCACACTGATACATCTCTTCAAATCTGCTTTTGTTGGACTCAAATCTCTTCAGTTCTTCTATGGTCATAGCCGCCACCTCAAACAATCATACTATGTTTTATTATAACATATATTTCCCGTAATTTGGCAATTTTGGACGCAATTTGGGGACGTGTACTTTCTAGAAAGTACACGTCCCCAAATCAGATCGGCCTGTCCCAAATTCAATCTGCCCTGTCCCATTTTACTTCAGGTAAACGTTCTGGGCAATATTGCTGTATTGCGTATGCTGGTTTCCGTCCCGATCCCGGTAGACCAGATAGGCTCTGGCATAGCACCTCACCCCTTCCCTGGCATTTCTCAGTGAGAAGATAAAGATACCGTCCGGCCTGGTGAAAGCAGCCTGATATTTTTTGAGTTTCTTATTCTCCAGGGTCATCTTTTTTTCGAAGGCTTCTTCGCCCTGAATAGTATATAAGAAGCCAAACTCCAGCAGCCGGCAGTCCTCAGGCACACTGCGGGAGGAGGTAAAAGACAGCTTTCGCACTCCGTCTTCCTCATAACTTCCGATTTCTGTAATCCGCAGAACAGGCTTTTCTTCTATATAAATATTGGAAGCGATCCTGCTGTAAACCACTTTTTCTGTTCCGTCTTCCTTCTGATATACCAGATAACTTCTGCAGTAATACACTTTCTCCGGTTCTATATTATTAATGACAAGCCGGTAAATCCCGGAATTTCCTTCCACGGGTATTTCCCTCTCCATGGCACTGCTGCCTCTGATCATTTCTTTGTCGGAGGCAAGAGCCGGATCGGTGGTGTAAAGAACTCCGTGGGACAGAATCTTTTTATCCTCCGGCAATTCCCTGGCAATGGTAAAAGACATCTTTCTGACATTGTCCTCCAGGAAGGTATTCGTATCTGTTACTGCCAGCACCAGACCTGCTTCTGTCTCTGTCCCCGTTTCGGCATAGACAGGATTTAACGCAGTATCTCCAGTCAAGATAAAGGTATAGGTTTCCCGGTAACTGATAACATTCCCGCTTCTGTCAGTCCAACAGGCAAATTTCATTCCTGCTTCCGGGGGATTTGCCTTCACGGTCAAATGTGTCCCCTCCGGATATTTTCCTTCTGCCGCAGGCTTCTGTGAAGCGTACACAATCTCCCCATTCTCCAGTAACATATTCCATACCGCCTCTTTTTCTTCATACAGAGGTTTTACTTCTATCAATCCCTTTCCACCTGCAATCTCCTGCCGGATCACCTCTTCTGTCTTATCCCATCCCGCAAATACATACCCAAGGCGGGATGGACCTGATGGAAACAGGATATTGCTTCTGACCGTATACTCATGGTTTGCAACCACCTGCCCATAGAAATTCAGGAATACTACTGTGGATTTATCATTGTTTTGATCCGCATATACTGCATACAAGTCAACAGATTCAGCCATTGTAATCGTACACTCAGCTTTCCGGCTCAGAATCTGCCCGCTGCCGTAAGCCCAGTAAGCAAAACTCCCATTTTCGTCCGCAGCGCAGAGCCGGAGCTTCTGACCGGCCTCCCACGTTTTTGAATATACGCCGTCCTTATATTCCTCTTCCGACAGTACATTCCCATTAATGGTAAATGGGTACTTGCTGTAGATCCTAACATTCTTCCCGGGGATTCTCTCAAATCTGGCCGTATAATGTTCCTCTCCTTCCCTGCAGACAGTAATGTAGGATCCGGCGCTGGTGACACAGGTGTCCCCCCGGTACCAGCCCAGGAACCGCCATCCATCTGCCGGTCTTGCCTGTATAGTGACCTCTTCTCCTGCCGGATACATACCGCCTCCGGTAAGCTGTCCTCCATTGGAGGGACTGCCTGAAACTACAACCCTTCCCTTCTCTTTCTCCAAAAATCTGGCCTCATAAGTCCCTTCCTCTTGTACATACAAGTGATATTCCGGCGTTTCGGCAACTAAAGTATTATCTTTATACCACCCGGCAAATTCATATCCGTAGTCTGGTTCTGCCCTGAGTACAGCCGCCTCACCGGGCAGATACGCCCCGCCCCCGGATACAGTGCCGCCCGCTGCTGCCTGTACCTGAATGGTTACCGGATACGTGATCGCGATCTGCTTTCCATAAGAAGTCAGATACGATCCGTCATTGCTTCCCAGTCTCCTCAGTACGATATATTTCCCCGTCTCCTCCGTCTTCAGACGTTCTCCCGCCTGATATGTGAATTCCCCGGCTGCTGACCAGTCAGGCTCTGCAGCCGCATCCAGAAGCAGATACTCATACGCCCCCTCAGGGAGGTTTTCAAACAGATAGTATCCATCCTTTCGGCAGCAGGCAATATCCCCGGTAAGATAAGGAATTCCAGGTATGGCAGTCTTGGTAATATTACCTGCCAGTTCTGCCCCGGAAGCTTTTCTTCTCACCCACAGCACCTGTCCTGCTTCCCGGGGAGTAAAGTGGATAACAGCTCCTTCCCCATCCTTCCAGTTTACACCATTCCAGGAATACTCATATTCCTCACCGAAACTCTCGACGGTACAGCAGTCTGCATAATTCAAAGTTACCTCAGGGCCTTCCGCCAGGTGCAGTTCCTTGTAGGAGGCATTAAACAGCTGATCCCGGCTGCTTATAATTTCTGTGGATTTTTGCCTGTAGTACTCTTCCAGAGACTCATAGGCAGTCTGCTGTTCCCGGCTGATGACCTCCAGCAGGGATGCCCTCTGTTCCCCGGGAATGGATTCTACATAAGCCTTTTCTCCAATCAGCCGCATTTTAATCAGATATTTCAGTGCCTTAAGCGCCCCATTGCTGTCCTGCCTCCTGGCATCCAGATATTTCATCCGGAATGCGTACGTCAGGCTGGCAGTAAACCGAAGCTTCTGAAGATTCTCCACCTTCGAGCTCCAGTCAAACAGATAGTCCGCAGCAGAGTAAACTGCCCTGATAATATCTACAATCATCATAGCGGTTGTCCCGGAGGAGTAAATATCTTTAATATATTTCACCAGCTTATATTCCGTCACCGTAATTGCCGCGTCAGGTACAAAGGATTTGCAGAAAGCTTCCATCCGCTCTGCACGCTCATCAAATTCCTTTCCCAGCTTTTCTTTCAGAATTTTTGCCTCGTCCACCACAATCTCGTTCAGATACGGGGTCTCAATAATGGTATCCAGAACAAAGTCAGCTTCTTCCCTGTTTGCATGAATCTGAAGCAGCAGGTTTGTAAATTCACAGGAATAGTTCCACCCATCCGCCGCACTGCTGACCAGTCCCACTACCTGGGCCGTGTCCCCGAGATGTCCGAGAAGCGCTTCTCTCTCTGCGAGAGGCACCAGACCGTTCTTTTCAAAATAAGATCGGATGATATTTGATGTAGCCGATGTTCCAATAAGAACAGACAGACGCCCCGCAAAGCTGTCCGTTCCTTCAATCCCCAGTGTCTTTGCCAGCACCCGCAGACTCTTTTCATCGTCCATAAGCAGTTCCAGCTTTGACAGGGACTCTTCCATCTCCCCATCCGTCAATTCCAGTTTTTCTGTGATGTCTCCCGGACTTTGGAGATTTGTCTTCAAAAGTCCAAGCATACTCTTTGTAAGATCGATCAGCTTCTTGTCAACACTTAAGTCAACCGCGTCCTGGAAGGATTCATCCTCCAGCAGCTGAAGAATATAAGCGTCCACCAGCTTTCTCTGCTCCTCTGTTGTAAGGTAGGAAAAATCCAGCTTTAGCACAGCCTGGGTAGAGCTGTAAAACGCCTCCCCAAGCTTTTTCCAGAAATCCTTGTCATCCTCAAGCGCCTGAATATAGTAGTAATAATTGGTATTTTCCATATCCAGTACATAGTTCAGCGCATCCTTTTTCGTCGTCATCTGTTCCTGAATCTTCTGATCGGAATCACTGATATCATACTGATTCATATCGCTTACGATCACCTTAACAGGAATCGATAAGCCGTTCATGGTCTCCGTCACTGCCTTCTGCAGATACAAGATCTCATCCCCGGTGATTGCCCCGTATGCTGCGTATTTTTTTGTGTAAGTCTCTCCTGCACGAAGGACAGGTACCTGGTAATCTGCATCCAGATTCTGCCGGGCTCCCAGTGTGTTGGTTACATACGCGTGCAATGCCTTTACACCGATCTCTCTTTCCTGCCATTCCTCCTCCCCATATTCATAACTCTTTATAGCCTCACCCATAACATCTATAGACGGAAGATTCACATCCGCCTCCCCCTCATTGGTCAGTCCAAGAGTAAAATAAAGAGCTCCCGCTTCTGTATCCCGGTTAATTTCGGCAGTCATAGACAGCCCTGAGATCCCATATACCTGAATGGGATCCTCCGCCTCAAATCTGGCCTGAACAGGCGCCTGGAAAAGGTCCAGAACACCGCTGTAATCTGCTGAAACCGAGTACTCTCCTGTCTTATCTCCCCGAAGCACCCAGCTTATGGTCCGCTCCGTCTGCCCCGGAAAATCTGAAAATGCTACGTCCGCCGACGGACTGTGTTCCATGGCATCCACCACAGTAAGACCGTCTGGCACATGCAAATGCACCTGATTAGAAGAAAGATTAAATTCCCCGGATGCATGGTTCAAAAGATGGAGCTTGACATCAAAGAATTCCTTGAGACAGGATGCCTCCACCGGAATATCCATCAGCGCTACCATCACATGCTCCTGAGACTGACTGCCCGGGCCTGTTTCTCCTCCCTGGGTTACAGGAATTACTGTGGCAGTAACCTTCCGGGTTCCGGTATCCGTATCGATAATGGCAGTCCCGCCTTTATAGATATCGCTGCCGTTGGTGATAACCTTCATCTCTGCCGGCTGTTTTCCGTATGTAAGATGAATGGTAATCTGCATCACATGCTGATTCTCCGGTTTTGTCACATCAATTCCTGCTGCCGCAATCTCATCGAGAGTCATCCGGTCGACCTCAAAACCGCCTGAGACAATCGGTTCTCTCACCATTGTCAGGGTCAGTTCCGTAGTGGTATTGGCCCGGACTACTACATTCTTCTTTACCGGAAGATAATTTTCCATATAGGAACCCACCGCATACCGGGCAGCTCCTGCTGAAAATACAGCGCAGCCGTCCGTTCCGGTATATTTCACAGTATTCTGGCTGCTGTCCAGGTTAAAGTATACCGGCGCGCCGGATATTGGGCTGCCCTCTGCATCCACCGCCTTCACCTTCAGAGTGCCTAAAAGCTGAGGCGGTGTCACCTCAATTGTCCGGGCGAGGCTGTCTGTATTGCCTTCTGTGTCCGTCACTGTAAGGGTTACTGTATACGTACCCGTATCTGTATATTTATGGACAAAATGATTTCCCGTCTCTGCGGTACCGTCGCCGAAATCAATCGCAATTGACTTAATATCCAGATCCCCCCAGGAACCGCTGGCATCATACGTATACTCCACACCGGCTTCCTGGTTCAGCTCACAGGTGAGCACAGCCTGTACCTGAGGATCTGCTGTAATCCACACACTATCCGTCTCTCTGCTGGATGTATTTCCATATTGGTCCACAGCTTCCACTTTATAAAGATACGTACGGTTTTTCTCAGCATCCTCATCCCAATACTGGTAGTCCCCGGACTCATTTTTGCTTCTCTGTGCAGTCAGCCGGTAGGACTCTCCCGGACATCTCCGGTAAATGCGGTAGCCGGACAGATCCGCCTCCTGATTCCCGGTCCAGGATAAGGCTATTGCCTCCTGATCGGCTGATACAGAGATTTCAGGCATTGCCGGAGCTTCCTTATCCACGGTATAGGTATAAATCTCAGATTCCGCAGTATTTCCCCGGACATCTCTGGCCTCCGCCTTCAGGTATACCCTGTCCCCATGGTTCAGGTTTTTCACCGGAAGATTCTGACTCAAAAGTTTATAATAGCTGTCAATACCCGTCTCTTTTTTCAGAGTCCGCCATGCAGTTTCCTCATTCAGCCGATAAAAGACCGTAACCGTATCCAACGCCCGGTTGTCGCTGGCCAGCACCCTCACTTCGGATGCAGAAGGGCCTGTCACTCCATTGTCCTCCGGGAAAATACTCAGGATCTCGGGAGGTACAGTGTCCTCTCCCGCCCCGGCTCCCACAGGTTCTGTAGGCAAACTTACATTTCCCGCATAATCCCGGGCCCGAATCCGGTAAGAATAAGAAACTCCGTCTTCGGCCGTTCTGTCCACATAATTTACTGTATAAACGGACTCTGCCAAAAGCTCATATTTCTCACTGTCTCCCACAGCCCGATAAATCAGGTAATCGTCCAGATCCTGCTCCTCCCCCATTTCCCAGGTTACTTCTATATAGCCAGTACCTGAAACAGCAGTCAATCCCTGGGGAGCCCCAGGCGCTGTCCGGTCCGCGATGTATTCCACATACGGAGCCTGTGAAGAAGTATCCCCCTGATTTCCGGCGCGATCCGACGCCACAGCCCGGATATACAGAGGCCCCTCCGCTCTCTTGGAAATATCCAGTTCATACGCTGCAGTTTCCACAGGATTGCTTCCTGTAAAGTCCGTCTCGCTTACCTTTTCCCAATTTCTCCGGTCGGAAGAAATCTGGATTTCTATGGATGCCACATCGGAATTATCCTCTGCTGTCACAGATACCGGTATCTTATCCCTGTAATAGCCTGGTTTAGGACTGATATCCGTAATCACCGGTGCCCCCGTGTCCTTCTTCGTCTTGGCGGCAATATCCTGAGACGGTATCCCTCTGTTTCCCAGCTGATCATAAGCCACGATCCGATACGTATATACACGGTCCGGGCGTAGCCCTGTAAGATTTACTCCCAAAGTTCTGGATTCGTCTCTGACAGCTGTGTACTCACCGTTTTCCTGCTTCTGCTCCACACGGAAAAAGCTGAGATCGGTATCTGCCACATCCTTCCACCGCAAAGTAATTGTGGAAGATGTACTCTCCCAGGAGAGACCAGTAACCTGATTTGGCCCCTGATTGTCAATCTTATAGGTGTAAATCAGCCCGCTGCTTCGATTGCCTGCGGCGTCCTCCGCCATGCCTTTCACCTGAACCAGACCATCCCCGTACTTTGACGTATCCATCTGGAATCTGCAGTCCTGCCCTCTGTTCTCACTCAGAAGCTCCCAGGTTGCCCCTTTGTCCCGTGAAAGATATATCTGTGTGAATACCACGGCAATATTATCTTCTGCCTGGACATAAAGCTCCGCACTGCCGCCAATGGTTTTACCGTTGGACGGGAGCAATTTTACTACGCGGGGCGGTTCCTTGTCTGTCTGGGGAACCGCAGACGCAGGCTCAGAAGGCGCTCCCTCCTGCCCCATATCATTTACGCCCACAATATAGTAATAGTACTTCACATTCTCCCTGGCAGCGGCATCGGTGTAGGTTAAGGTCTCCCGATCGTAAATTCTCTTGTACAGCGTATACGCAGACTCGTCCTGGGTTCTCCGGTAAATATGATAGCGGGTGGTATCCGCTTCATGGGCCATGCTCCAGTTTAAGACAATACGGTTCGTATCACCCACTGCAGTCAGGCTGGTAATCTTTTCAGGCACGGAAGCGTCGTAATAGATGCTCTGCGTCATTGCTCCGGTTCTGCCGTCCACATCCGTGAGATCGAATCCAACCGTATACATTCCTTCCGGCAGATATTCCAGATCCCACTCGGTACGGTAGACAGCCGTCTCCCCGTCAGAAGTATAAGGCGCTGTCAGGACCTCACCCACAGGGACCTTCTCATCTTTCTCATTCAGGTAGTAAAACTGTCCTTCCGTGGCTTTACCGCCGAGACTCCCAAGATTCCCTGTGTCCTTTACTCTGGCATATATTATATTTTTATTCTGGCTTACTTTATTTAGAATGTGAGCGGTATAAATGCGTTCCACCAAAGGCCGTTTGGGTCTCACCGAGACAGACGCCCTCTTTGTCGTCTGTCCCTCCGTGGTATATCCGCACACATAGTAGGTAACAGAAGCATCTTCCAGAAGCCCTGTGTCAGTAAACCAGGTCTCCTCTGTCACGCCTACAGGTTCCGCCTGGTTATTCCGGTAGATATAATACCCTGCCACCTGTTCACTGTTGGAGCGGTTCCAGGTAAGGTGCACCGTATTGCTGAAGACATTGGCCGCCTTCAGACTCCCCGGGGGCAGGTTTAAGGTATCCCATGAAAATTCCACACCGGCCGGTACATAGGAGCCGTAGGCTGATTTATAGGCATCAAAAGCCTCTTTGGGGGTGTAGATCGTCTTCAGTGCTTTCATGGTCCGGAAGGTGTCGCTGCAGCCTTTGAGATCCGGGGGAACCGTTCCCAAAAACGTAACTGCTGTGACCCCGGAGCAGGAGTTAAAGCTTGGAGAATAATAGTTCTGATTCATTGATTCCACATTTTTCCCAACCGTAATACTTGTAAATTTGCTGTTATTGTAAAAGCTGTTATATCCGATTACCCGGACAGAGTCAGGGATAATAAGCTCCCCCTGCAGGCCGGTAGAAGTAATCGTATATTCCTTTAATTCACTTATATTTTCCGAAAGATGCAGACTCCCGTCCAGGCCCGTACATTCATGAAAGGCGTATTGCCCCAGATAAGTCACACTGTCCGGGATCCAAAGGCCGCCCTTAAGTCCTTTACAGCCGGAGAAGGCATGATCTCCCACAAAAGTCACATGGCTTCCCAGCGTCAGAGAAGTAAAGCCCAAACAATTGTAAAATGCGTAATTTCCTATGGTTTCTGTACTGTCCGGAAGTATCAGAGGACCGTTCAGGCCCTGGCAGCCGTAAAATGCATCATTTCCTATGGTGTTCAGCGATTCCGGAAACTTTATTTCCCCGGAAAGCCCGCTGCAGCCGCGAAATGCGCTCTCTTCTATGTAAGTCAATGTCTTGGGAAGCGTTATATGTTTGAGTGTACGGTTGTTTCGGAATGCATTTTTTGCGATTCCGGTAATCCCCTCCGGAATTTCAACCTCTTCCTCGTTTCCTGTGTATCCGATCACTACAGAACCGTCCTTCACCAAACCGTCCGTACCATCCTCCAGGATTCTGGTATGTTCGCCCAGATAATCTCCATAGCTGTCGCTGTACGCCTTCCAGGCGCCTGCCGGAACATAAATCGTTTCCAGCGCGGGCAGAGTTGTAAAAACACTCGTATATCTACAGAGATCCGGAGGTGTCAAACCTTTAAATCTAATGGCTTTCAGAGCGGTACATCCCTCAAAACTGCTGTAGTAGTAATAGCCGGTAATTTCATTCATCTTTTGTACATTCGCCCCTACCGTGAGATCCGTAATGTTTTTACAGCCATAAAAGGCGTAATATCCCACAGATGATGCCTTGTCCGGAATGACAACCTCTCCCTGAAGCCCCGTACATCCGCTGAATGTATTAGGGGCAATCTTTTCTAATTCTTCAGACAGCCGAAGTCCGGCAAATCCAATGCAGCCTGAAAAAGCACTGTTTCCCACAGAATTTATACTGTCAGGCATTGTCAGTGTCCCCCTCATCCCGCTGCAGGAGTAAAAGCAGCTCTCTCCGATGGTCTGAATCCCGTCCTCCAGGATGAGGGATGTAGAGCCTTTGCAGTAGGCAAATGCATTGTCTTTTACCTCAGACACGGTTCCGGGAATACGAAGTTCTCCCTTCATGCCTGTACAGTTGTAGAAAGCCTGCTTTCCAATCACGGTCAGGCTCTTGGGCAGTTCTGCCCCCTGGAGCTTCTCACAGGAATAAAAAGCGCCCTCTCCAATACTGGCTGCTCCATCCGGCAGAATCAGCTCCTGTTCCAGGCTGCTGCAGTTGCCAAAGGCATAGTCCCCAATTTCCTTTATCCCCTGTCCCCATAAAACTTCCCGGAGGGCAGTGCAGCCCCTGAAGGAATAAGGCCCTATTTTTTCCACGGAGTCAGGGAAGATGATCTTTTCTATTCCGGGATGGTTCTGAAATGCTCCTCTGCCGATCTCCGTAATTCCGTCCGGAATCCTCACCTCTGTTTCATTTCCGGCGTAAGCAATCAAAGTACTTCCCTCTGTAAGAAAACCATCCTGCCCGGCCTCATACATTCTCTGTCCGGTCTGAAGGTACTGGCTGTAAGCTTTGGCGTACGCCCCGTAGGTTCCCTGGGGAATTTCCAGCTCTTTCAGAGAAGGAAGACTGCTGAATGTACTGCCCTTATAATTTTTTAAATCGGGAGGCACAGAACCTCTGAATACAATTTTTTCCAGCGCGCTGCAGCCCTCAAAAGACCCATAGCCGTAATAGCCGCTGTCTGCATTCAGCGCTGTTACCCCAGCTCCTATCACTGCACGGGTCAGACCTTCCATATTATAAAATGCGTAATAGCCTATGGCTGTTACCTTATCCGGGATTACCACCTCTCCTTTTACCCCTCTGCACTCAGAAAATGTATGCGCAGGCAAAGTCTCCAGATTCCGGGACAGACGGATACTCTCAAAGCCTTTGCAGGATGAGAATGCACTCCCTCCCAGGCTTGTTACACTGTCGGGCAGCTCCAGAGCCCCCTGCATGCCGGCGCAGTTATAAAAGGCCTCCCTGCCTATTGTTCGGATCCCCTCTTCCAGACGCAGGCCGGAAAGTCTGCTGCAATAGGCAAAGGCGCCGTCCCCCACCGTTTCCACACTGCCCGGAATTGTAAGAAGCCCCAGAAGACCGGTACAGCTGTTAAAAGCATGGGGGCCAATAGACGTCAGTGCGGCCGGAAGCCTCAGTCCCGTAAATCCGGTGCACTTATAAAAGGCATAGCTTCCGATGGAGTCTGTTCCGTCAGGCAGAACCAGCTCCCCGGTCAGTTTTGCGCAGTTGTAAAATGCGTAATCACCTATTGTCACCGAGTCCATATCAAAATTAATTTCAGACAGACTTATACAGCCCCGGAACGCATTATTTCCTATTTTTCGGACACTCAACGGGAGTATCACCTTTTGAAGACCGGTATTGTTCTGGAACGCTCCGGTGCCAATCTCTGTCACTCCCTCAGGTATCTCTACCTGCGTGTCATGTCCCGTATATCCCACTACAATCCCGTCCTGAATCAGCATCCCCTCAGAACCTTCTTCCGTGATCCGGGCATTGTCCGGAAGGTCCGCTCCGTATGCACTGCTGTAGGCTTGGTAGGTTCCCACAGGAACAATCACGGAAGTAAGCGCAGACAATTCTCTGAATGCACCCTTATATTTTTCCAGAGAAGGGGGCGTACTTCCCCTGAATTTCAAAGTTTTCACCCCTGTGCAGCCGCTGAAACTGGAGTACGAGTAGTATCCGCTGTCCGCGTTCAATTTCTGTAAGCCAGTGCCGAGTACAAAGCATTCCACACCAATCAATCCTCTGAAAGCATTATATCCAACGGACACGACGCTGTCAGGAATGACAACCTCGCCGCTGATTCCCTTGCAGTCAGAAAAAGTATTTACTTTAATCTGGGTCAGGTTTTCTGACAATATTAAGCGTTCAAGCAGCGAGCAGGAAGAAAAGGCACTGCTTCCCAAAGCTGTCAGGGTATCCGGAAGCGTCAAATCTCCCTTCATTCCGCTGCACTGACTGAATGCATAGTCTCCTATTGACTCCAAACCTTCCTGCAGGATAAGCCTGCTGAGATTTGAGCAATTGTAAAAGGCCTGGCTGCCGATACTCCTGACACTGGGCGGCACACTTAGCTCCCCCGATAATCCGGTACAGTAATAAAAAGCATTATCTCCAATTTCCGCCAACTGTTCCGGCAGGATAACTCCTTCCAGTGCGGAACATCCCTGAAATGCACCTTCCCCGATGGAAGTCAGATTTTCAGGAAGCTCCAGAATTCCAGACAGACTGCTGCAACCGTAAAAGGCAAACTCCCCCAATTCCAGATTCGTCATGGGAAATTCCACCTTCTCCAGCTGCGCACACCCGCGGAACGCATTCCTGTCTATTTTCTCTACGCTTTGGGGAATTGCAACATTCTGCAGAGAGGTGTTGTTCTGAAATGCACCGGGTCCGATTTCTGTCACTCCCTCAGGTATCTCCACCTGGGATGCACTGCCCGTATAGCAAATCAGAATATTTTCCTCAATCAGCTGTTCTTCCTCGCTCTCCGTCAGTAATCTCACGCCGTTTTGGAGATAGTCACCGTATGCCAGCGCATAATCCCGGTAGGCTCCTGCGGGTACCGTCAGAGATTCCAGTCCTTTCAGATTCTGAAACATTCCTGTAACGCTGCGAATGCCGGGGGGATTACTTCCCCTGAACGTAATGTCCGCCACGCCATCGCATCCCTCGAAGCTAGAGTACGAATAATAGCCTGAACCCTCATTTAATTCCGTCACATTTTCTCCCAGCTCCACAGAGGTCAGCTTCCCCGCATTCCGGAATGCATAATATCCTACAGTTTTTACACTGTCAGGAATCTCCAGTTTCCCTGTCAAATTCTTACACTCTGCAAAACAGTAGGCACTGACTGCCGTCATTGAGCCGGACAGCTTCAATGAACCGTCAAAACCCGAATTACCATAGAAAGCATTGCTGCCCACAGAAACAACGCTGTCGGGTAATATCAGATCCCCTGTAAAACCGGTACAGCCGTAAAATGCATAAGATTCTATTGTTTTCAGCCCGTTTCCCAACTGCAGCGCTCCAAAGCCGACACAGTTATAGAAAGCACTGCCTCCAATGGTTTCCACACTGTCCGGAATCTCCAGCACCCCGGACAGATTCCGGCAGTCGGAAAATGCCATTTGGCCGATTGTTACCAGACTGGAAGGAAAAGAAACAGAAGTAATATTCTGATTATCCCTGAACGCTTCCTTCCCGATAGCAGTCACCAAAACTCCGTCAATCTCCTCCGGGATCACCACATCAGAATCCTCCCCCAAATACCCGGTAATTGTTCCATTGTCAAAGGCAAACACCTGCGTATCTGCCTCTTTCTCAAGCCCCTCCTCTTCCTGTGTTTCGCTCAATTCCTGGCTGTCCATGCCAGTTGTCATATTCTCCTGCAAAGCATAGGCCGTCTCAGGTCCGGAAACCGCCATTGCCGCAGCCAACAATAAGGCAATTATTCTTTTTCTCATAAATTGTTCCCCCGTCAAATAATTCATATCGGAATACTGCTGGAATCCGATACCATATAACATAATTGTACCACAGAATCGTGTAAAAAGGGACAGGGCGGGTTGATTTTGGGACGTGTTCTTTCTAGAAAGAACACGTCCCAAAATCAACCCGCCCTGTCCCTTTTTACTTTAAATGTAATTGACTCTAACCAGCTAACCCCGTATAATTGTCTATATACATATAGGTAAGGTATATTTTAATCGAACAATTTATTTATACCACATTATACTGTCTGCAATATCATCTGCAGATCTTGTATCGAAAAGGGGGATTTTATGAAAAGAAAAAGACAACACATGAAAACGCTGTATCTGGCATTCACTGCCGCAGTCTTCCTGGCTGTTCTATGGGCGGTTCCTGTTCTGGCAGGCTCTGCGCCGGCACATGCAGGTGCGCAAATCAGTGCGGAGAATGTCCACAGTCTTACTATTCAGGATTCGGTTACCTGCAGTGACGGCAATACGCTGGTATTTGACAGAGATTTTGCCGAAACCTCCGGCGGGGAGAGGTTTTATTTTGCTGATGTGAAAATAGCAGCAGGTTCACCTTATTATTTTGCCCCTGTCACCCAGGAGGGCTGGACATTTACCACCGGTGATATATCCGGTACCGCCCCGGATCAAGATCTGGTTTTGGTCTTTCATTACACGACAGATCTTACTTCTGAAGAAGTTACCTATGATTATTCGGATGACTCTTACATACCTGAAAGCCGTACCGGCAAAGCAGTGAGAACACTGCAGTTCGAGGCAGAAAGAAATGGCGAACCGTGGCCCGGTATTACACTTAAAACAGAGAGTCCCATTGCCCTGGGTAAATACCCGGGCAGTTATGTACCAGACATCTCTGCAGAGGAAATGGAGTGCTATGAAGAGACAGAACCACTGTCTTTTGTCACCGGAGAGGACGGACGGAACAATCTTGTAACAGAGTTTCCTGCAGCCGGAGAGTCCGGGGATACTGCTTATTATACGCTCCCCCAGCTGCAGCTCTCTTCCACCATTACCATGATTTATAACAACGGGATCGGTACGCTCAAAGACCCCTATGGAAATACCTATGGAGGATATTCTCTATATGAGCCCTCAGATTCCTTGCCTTCCAGTACTGTCATCAGTGTATTCAATGGGGAAAACGAAAAAGCACTGCAGGCTTCTGTCTCTCTTTCCTACGAAGAAAATACTTACTACTTTACAAGTGATAAGGAATCAGATAATTTCTGGCTTCCGTATTCTTTCTTTATAACAGATTATATAAAGAAAGGCTACATACTGGATGTGGAAAACACGTCAACCGGAGCCACAGTCATTGCTGAATTAAATACAAAATATGTAAAACCCTCAAAACCCAGTGTTACGTGGCAGATAACCAACAAAGGCCGGCGGTATATCCGCCCGGACGGCACCTACCCCATAAATATGTGGGAATGCGTTGACAGTACCTGGTATTACTTTAACAAAGACGGCTATTGCGTCAGAGGATGGCAGTACCTTCACGGAAAATGGTATTATATGAACTCTGTTGGCGCCATGCAGACCGGATGGCAAAAAATAGACGGTTCCTGGTATTACTTCGACAGTTCGGGAGCCATGCAGACCGGATGGCTTAACCTTGGCAGCACCTGGTACTTCCTGGACAGCAGCGGTGCCATGAAAACCGGGTGGGTGCAAACAGGCGGTTCCTGGTATTACCTGGAATCCTCAGGAGCCATGAAGACCGGGTGGTTTAAGCAGGGAAGCACCTGGTATTATCTCACCGGCAGCGGTGCCATGAAAACTGGGTGGCTTCTTGACAGCAGCACCTGGTACTACTTCAATTCCAGCGGAAAGATGCAGACCGGATGGTTAAAACAGGGGAGAAACTGGTATTACCTTACCGGCAGCGGCGCCATGAAAACCGGATGGTTCCGGCAGGGCAGCTGGTACTATTTCCGCACAGACGGAACGATGGCCACCGGATGGTATCTGGATAAAAATACCTGGTATTACGCTAACAGCGGCGGTGCCATGCAGACCGGATGGCTTCGCCAGGGAAACACCTGGTATTATCTCACCGGCAGCGGCGCCATGGCCACCGGATGGTATCAGGTCGGCGGCACCTGGTATTACGCTGACAAGAGCGGAAAAATGTTGACCGGATGGATCAAAGACGGCAGCATCTGGTATTATCTTACTTCCTCCGGATCCATGACAAAAAACCGTTGGATCGGCAATTACTATGTGGGAAGCTCCGGTGCCATGTATGTATCGCGCTTTACCCCTGACGGCTTCTACGTAAACGGATCCGGACAGTGGATCCCCATCTCCGGCAGTGAATTCAAGCAGGACGGCCTGCGTTTGGTATCCAGCTACTTCTATCTCACGCTTCCTGAGTCATGGGCCGGCAAAGTGGCTTATTATTCAGAAAAAGATTTCTGGGGGATATGGTATAATGAGACCGCTTCCTCTGCAGAAGGTGAGATATCCGCTGATATCCTGGATGTCTTTGCCTTCAATAGTGAAAGTGAAAGCCTTGCAGGACTCACAGAACTTGAAAACACCAGGAACCATGGACAGCATGCAGGACGATGGTTTATATCCGGCAACAGCACCTCAGATACTATAGATATCAGTATATTTACTCAGGAACAGCAGGAGGAGATTCAGAAATTAAGGGCAGAAGCCTCATCCATCCTTGATTCCATCGTGTTCAGATAAGCTTAAATTCGATTTTGGGACGTGTTCTTTCTAGAAAGAACACGTCCCAAAATCGATCTGCCCTGTCCCTTTTTACTCCCTGCCTTGTCCCCAGCTGCTTTTTTCGCTTGACTTTTCCCTGTCTATATGCAACAATCGTTATGTAACATTCGTAACATTTAATTTCATACATGGAGATTCTATATGCCGCCTAAAGCAAAAATTATAAAAGAAATGATTCTGTATATTGTCCTGGAGATTACACGTGAAAAGGGATTTGACGCGGTAAACGCGAGAAGCATCGCGAACCGGTTGGAGTGCTCTACGCGGCCGCTTTTTACTTGTTATGAAAACATGGAACAATTAAAAAAGGACTTTCTTGTTTATGCATATGAATATTATGAGCAGTATGTCCGGAATTATAGTAATTCTGTTAAGGTCAGTCCCTGTTTACTTCTCCCACTCTCCTATATTGCATTTGCTCAGGAAGAAACACAACTATTTAAGCTGTTGTTTATAAATGATATGGATTTGAACATGACAGATGCTAATGATTTTTATAATGAAATTGAGAATGAAAAAAGAGCAGAAATTTTTTCGGAAACCATCGGAGTAGAACTTGAACGGGCAAAAGTTATATTTCTTGATTTATTCCTTTATACTCATGGCATTGCAGTCTTAACAGCTACAAAGAAATTGTCCTTGGATAAGCACAATGCTGAACTAATGGTAACAAATATACTAACAGCATTCATAAGGCAAGATAAGCCCGATTGGGGTTTATCTGTTTAATCTGTCTGCAAATTTATGGAAGGAACGAATAATGGAAACAAATCACTATTTAATTGACTTCTACAATCATTACGACGAAGAAAGACGATTATCATTCCGGCATGGATCCGTAGAATTCTTTACCACTATGAATTATATCAAGAAATATCTAATCCCCGGGGATCGCATACTAGAAATTGGGGCTGCAACCGGACGATATTCCCACGCACTGGCAGAACAGGGATATACCGTTGACGCTGTGGAATTGGTAGAACATAACATAGAGATTTTCCGCAAAAATACAAAACCCGAAGAAAACATAACCATCCGGCAGGGAAACGCCATGGATTTATCAGCCTTTGCAGACAATGCCTATGACATTACGCTGCTGCTTGGTCCGCTGTACCATCTTTACAATACAAAAGATAAAAAGCAGGCTCTCAGCGAGGCCATCCGCGTAACCAAACCAGGCGGTGTAATCTTTGCCGCTTATGTCATATCCGATGGATGTCTTCTTGACGAAGGCTTCAAACGCGGCACCATCAGTGTCGCCGATTATATCAAAAATGGCCTGCTTGACCCTAAAACGTTTGCCGCACAGTCACAGCCAAAGGATTTATTTGAACTTGTAAGGAAAGAAAACATCGACGATTTAATGGCTGCATTTCCTGTATCTCGTCTGCACTACGTAGCCGCAGATGGCTGTGCCTTGTTTATGCGTGAAGCGGTAGACGCCATGGACGAAGATACTTTCCGATTATTTCTGAACTACCATCTTGCCACCTGTGAGCGGCAAGATCTGCTGGGTATCACAAGTCATGCAATAGACATCTTCCGTAAGGATCAAAAAAAGGACTGAGCAACAGTCCTTTTTTGATCCTTTATAAAAAAGTTTCTCTAATTCTCATACAGCACAGACATCTTTTCCTTCACCTGATCCACTGAGCTGTTAAATACTACCGCCAGTTCACCCAAGAGTATTTTTTCCACCCGTTTCAGGTTCTTATCATCATCTGCATTCAGTTTCTTGCCTATCGCTAATCTTCTGTGTTCTTCCTGCTTAATTCCTTTGAGCATACGAAAACAGCCGCCGCACTCGCTGCTTTTCAGAACACCCTGATACTCTCTGTCTCTGGCTCTGCTGTCCTTATCATATAAACTGTCCAGATCCCTAAGTTCAGACAAATAACTCTCAGCTTTTTGTCTGCTGATCAGGTTACGCATAGAAATCTTATTGCTGGATGTTTTCACATAGATCGTGCTGCCGTCACTGCAGGCCGGCTCCAGACTATAATATTTCTCATTGGAATCCAGAAAGTCCAACTGGCCGATACTGGCAATCCTATATACGCCTCTGTCTCCATATACTACAAAATCATTGACTTTAAACAATATAAACACCTTGCTTTCTTAAAAGTCCCAAAAAGGGAAAAACTGTTTTCATAAGCATTGCAATGCTATCAAAACAGCCGGTTACTTTATCATTATAACACATTTTTTCAGAAATTTCTATCAAAATGTTCATCAGCCGGAACAGCGGGCGGAAACGGCAGCATACCCGCACTGTAAAAAGGATATTGATTCCACATTTTGACAAATTCCCCGTAATACGATAAAGTTTTATAGTAAGAAAATCCGTAACAGAAGAGGACATCCTATGAAAGCAAAAATCACGTTTCAGGACTGGTGTGTCAGGAACCAGGAACAGCAGCTTCTCCAGTTCTACCAGCTGGGCGGCAACTCCATACCGGCGGATCAGCTGGGAAGCTCCGCGGGAAAGGACATCACACTGCAGTGTCCGGTATGCAGCCTGCAGTGGCACACCACACCCAACCATCTCACACGCCCGGGCAGAAAATATGACTGCCCCTACTGCAGCCACAGAAAGGCCAGCAGCTTTTATAACCTGGCAGAAGCCTTTCCCGAACTTCTCCGGTATTGGGACGAATCCCGCAACACAGAGCCTCCCACGCTCTACACCCCCAAAAGCCATGCATCAGTCCACTGGCGCTGCAGAAAAGGGCATACCTGGACCAACATAATCAAGGAACAGGTCCGATCCGCAGAACGGTGCCGGAAAAATGGCGGAGAAATCTGCCCTTACTGCAGCGGCCAGCGGGTCTGCCCCACCTACAATCTGGAAATCCTGTATCCTGACGTTGCCTTCCAGTGGAATTATGTGAAAAATGAGGGGAAAAAGCCATCTGACTTCCATCCCTTCAGCCAGGAAAAAGTATGGTGGACCTGCGAGTTTAACCCCTCCCACATCTGGACAGATAAAATCAGCAACCGGACAGCGCTTCTTCGGGGATGTCCCCAGTGTTCCAGGCAGTTCCGCATTTCATATGCCTCAAGAGCCATCTTCTACTATCTGTCCCAAATATTTCCCGGCTGTGCCTGTGAGGTTCCGTTCCGCGACAGGTATATTCTGGACCTGCTGCTGCCGGAAGAAAAAATTGTGATAGAGCATGACGGTTACTACTTTCACAGTTCCGCCGCGGCAGAAGAAAGAGCACGGCGCAAGGATTTCCTTGTGCAAAAAGAAGGGTATCGCATGATACGGATACGGGACTCGAAAGAACTCACAGAGGGGATTCACTATGCCGATCATGTGATCACTTACCCCTGGAGCGAACAGGACGATTATCTGGATCAGGGCATTTCCTATCTGCTTTCTCTTCTTACAGACATAGCCGTCACACCCAATCACAAGAAAGATCACTGGGAAATTGAGCGGAAATACTATCACGAGAGAAAAAAGCGTTCCCTGGCTGTGCGATATCCCCAGCTGGCACGGGAGTGGAGCCAGCAAAACAAAGAAGATCCGGATACGGTGCCGGCGGGCAGCGGCAAAAAAGTATGGTGGAAATGTCCGGACTGCAAAAGAGAGTATGAGGCTTCTGTCATAAACCGGACACAGCACGGTTCCGGCTGCAGCTATTGTTCCAACTACAAGGTTTGTGATTCTAACAGCCTGGCCGCCCGGCGGCCTGAGATTGCCGAGGAATGGAACTATGAAAAGAACGGCAGCCTGACACCGGAACAGGTTCTGCCGGGTACGGAAAAGAACGTGTGGTGGAGATGTGCCCGGGGGCATGAGTGGCCTGCTATGATCTACAGCCGCACCGGCCCCCGAAAAAGCGGATGCCCTTACTGCAGCCACCGCAAAACCGCCCCTGAGACCTCACTGGCTTCCCTGAATCCGGATCTGGCCAGTCTGTGGGATACAGAAAAAAATCACGGCCTGACTCCTGAGGATGTCACCCTGAAATCCAACAAGCCTGTCTGGTGGAAATGTCCCCAGCACCATTCCTTTCTGCGCTCTCCCAACAGCCTGCAGAAATGTCTTCCGGAAAACCGTTGTCCGGAGTGCAGGAAAAAGAACGGGCAGCCTTCCCGCCCCTACTTAACCAGCGGCTGACAATCCGGACAGTAATACACAGACCCGCCCATATAGCTTTCTTTCACAATCTGCCCTCCGCAGCGAGGACAGCCGCTGGTCTGCGTGTTTCTGGACATAACAGTGGCATACCCGCCGGTCTGTCCCAGCAGATTTTTCTCCGTATCCCGGCCTCCTTTCTCTGCCATCTCCCCCAAAATCTTTTTCACACTGGCAAGCAGTCCCAGCAGCTCCTCCCGGGAAAGTGTCACCAGCTTTCTCTTGGGGTGGATGCCTGCGTAAAACAGGATATCCTGAAGCGTGCCGTTTCCCAGCCCGAGGAACCTCTGCTGCGTAGCCAGAAAAGCCTTTGCACTGGTATTCGGCTTCACCGACTCAGCAAGCTTCAGAAAATATTCTTCCGTGAACCCCGGGTCAAGGGGCGTAATCCCGGCCCGGTTTTTCAGATAATATTCATTATCGAACTCTCCCTGATGGCAGGCAATCCCCCCGTACATGGCAACGGTAAATACAAGTGCGCTTCCGTCATCAAACGCGATCAGAAGCTGATATTTCTTCGGCGGTTTTTCCCCTTCCTCAAGAAGCCGTACATTGACCCCATCATTGAAATTGAGGTATAACCCTCCCTCAAATGTAATCTCAACAAAGATTCCATAAGCATCCGCACGCTCCACTGATTTTCCTTTTAATAAACTGTCGTATGCATTCACATCCCCATGAAACCAGCAGAACTTATGCGGCGCGGACGGGGGACAGACAGCTGCTACAGTTTTGCCCAGTATATACTGATTCAGCATACTGGCATAGGTGATGGATTCCGGTAATTCTATCATAACTTCTCTCTCCTTTATGTCTTTGATCCCATTCTAACATAGAAACCATGACAACTGTATGTACCCTTTACAGTTCCATGTAAGTTGTCTCAAATTATTGCAAACGGCAAAGCATTATATATTCTTCCTCGTTTTCATCCATAATTACAAATCCCGTTTTCTGATACATTTTTACGTCACACCTAAATAGCAGAATTACTTGCTTATCCTCTAATAAAAAGGTAGAATGGATACATGTGTGTCTCAGGCACACCTTAAATATAAATAGAATATGCCTGTCCCTCTAAAGGCGAACCGGAGAATACCAATGGAGTTAAAATTTTTAAAATATTTTGTTGAGATAGCCGAACAAAAAAGCATGAGAAAAGCAGCTGACCGGCTCTATGTCACACAGCCTAACCTGACACGGGCCATGCAGAGCCTTGAGGACGAGATGGGCACTAAATTATTTGTCCGCACAAATCACGGAGTTACTCTGACCACAATCGGGGAAAGTCTCTATTTTTATGCCCATTCCGTGATAAGCCAGATGAATGAAATAGAATCTTTGAAGATGAAAGATAAGGAATTTGAGCAAAATAAAATGGCTGTTTCTGTTGGAAACATCGTATTAAAGGATGAAATAATGCTGCATTTTTATCAGAATCTGCAGACCAGACATGCAAATATATCCATACATGAGACATCCGTAGAACGAGTCCTGGAGCATGTAGCCGGCCTGACGTCAGAGGTGGGGATAATCGTTGTGAATACCAAGCAGCTGGCAATACTAAAGAAAATCTGCGATATCAAAGAACTGGAGCTGCATGAAATTGCCTCCAGCCCTTACTACGTTCACGTAGGGACGCAAAACCCTTTTTATCAGGCAGCACATATGAATCCAAAAGATCTTCTCCCCTTTACCTATGTACATCTGCCGGCTGACTACTTTGCTAATATTAATCAGCTTATCTCGCTGGGTGAGATTCGATTAAGTGATTTTGAAAAAACAATTGTAATTAATAATTATCACGGAATTGTCAATCTAATTAAACGCACAGACGCCTTTATCTTCGGTGGAAAGTGGCAGATCGAAGAGCTTGGGAAAGGGCATATCGCCAGTATCCTTCTGGATTACTGCGAAGATTTGGAAAAGAAGCTTCTCTGGGTGAAGCGAAAAAAAGAAATTTTGTCAAAACAGGCGGAAGAATTCCTGGAGATCATTCAGGATAATTACGGAGATACTCCTTAGGGATCCGCGATAACCCCCATTTATCGCTGAGACATGAGAAACAAGCATTAGTCAAGACTAAATTCCTCCAGTATAATGAAGACAGATTAAAAAAAGAATGTCTAGGAGGACTACATATGTTTAAAAAATTAGGGAAAAAACAGTTATTAGGTATTTTGACAGCTGCGGCAATTGTTGTAACGACAGCGGGATCATTTGCGGTATGGGATACTCTGAGTGATAATACTTCTGGTAACTTAACCCTGCAAAAGCCAATTACAGTTTCCGCTGAAGGAGGAACTGCATATAGTGCTGGCACCCGCACATTGGGAGTCGAAAATACTTACGAAGCTTCAGATGTTACGTTCAATGTAGCGAACAACAATGTAGAAAATACGCAATTAAAATTAGACCCTAAGGTTACAATAGGAACAGGCGAATCTGCAACTGACGTTACCAATCAATTTACTATAGCTATTAAAAAAGGTGACGCTGTAGTAACAGACAATACCGATCCTAATCCAGAGGCCATTAATACATATTCTGTATCGCTCACTCCTGTAGAAGATGCCAGTTCGGACGTAATAAATGCTGCCAATGACGGAACTGTATTGAATGTTCAAATTACGGGAACCTTGTCTGTAAAGTCAACACCGGCTTCTTAACTTTTGTAAATCAGACACTTATAAAGAAAAATACCATCTAATGATGGTATTTTTCTTTATAAGATATAGTTAGTAAATAATCTTAGCACAGGAGATCTGACATGAAAAAGGCCCTCAAGCACATATGGAATACTGCATTCGGCATCATTGCCGCTCTGCTCATCCTCTACATAGTGGGAATGCACTTTTTCCCAGACCAATTAAAAGATTTTGTCGGCTACCAGACCTTTGTGGTTCTCACCGACAGTATGGAACCCACTATACCCGTGGGTTCCCTGGTTTTGGATAAAACAATTGATAAGGATCAGGAGATCCCTCCGGATACCATTATCTCCTTTCATGTCAACCGACTGGGCAAGGACGCTGTGTTCACCCACTATTTTAAGAAAAAGGAAGTAGACGACACCGGCAGAGAGCGGTACTACACCCAGGCGGAGAACGCTGACCGCTATGACGACTACGCTACCTACCGGGAAGACCTCCTGGGCACCTATGTGTTCCATATCCCCTACGCGGGCAGGTATGTCCAGTTTCTGCAAAGCCCCTTTGCATTGCTGGAGCTTGGACTTATCATGATTATCTCCATCATCTACCATATCCTGTGGGCAAAGTTTGATCGGGAAGAGAAGGCAGCCCAGTGCGCAGAGTCCCAGGAACAGGAAATCACTGAAAAGACCGATAACAAGAGAGTCTCGTAGTCTGCCCGCCCAATATGTACCTATATCGCCTTCATACACTTTTGTGCAAGCTTCAGGCAAATCGGTTTTGTAAAATAACTGACAAAATAGGCCACAATCCAAACAGGCACATAGCAGTCAAGAATGCCCGGTATCAAAGCCTGCAGCGGCGCATGACCAAACAGACATACATTCACATAAGTCATGACAATAATCAGCGCCGTTGTATTAACGGTATTTACAATCAGGTTCACCAGTGCGTTATATTTCCAGCTTCCTTCTTTTGCGCCGCATGCGCTGGCAAACCGCATGCCCCAGGGTACGCTGGGAAAGATCAAACCAATGAAAAACCCCGTCACATATCCAATGGGAAGATTTAAAAAGAAAGATTTCCAGTCAAACGCCGGGGCTGCCCCGCTCCAAATGGCCAGCTGCTGCACAAACCAGCAGAAAACAATGGTCATAGGAATATTCATAAATAAATTATTTACAACTTTTGTCGTCTTCGTCATCCGTTACTCCTATATTTCTTCCATTCATCTTCTATGAACGCTAAACGATCATCTCCTACAAGTACGCTGTTTCCCCTCTCGTTAAACATCACCGGACATAATATAAAACCTGGATATCTACCATAGGTATCCATACAGCGTCTTGTTTCCGCTCTCACTGTCTCTTCTGTCGCTGTGATAAAGCTCGGTTCTCCCTGGGAATCCCATCCCCCTTCCACAACAATACGCCCCTTATAATCCTGCAGTATTTTTTCAATGTTATTAGAAATCTGCGCACTGTGCCAGGCCTGTACCCCTATATCAACGTAATCATTCAGAACGTCCTCGCATTTACCGCAGGTATGCATCTGAAAAATCAGGCCCCGGGAATGTACATACTCTACAATCCTTTTGTGAAATGGCTTTAACACCTTGCGGTAAGTATCCAGCGATATGAACAAAGAACTCGATGTGGCAATGTCTTCAAAATAAGTTACCATATCCGGGTTATAGGCATCAATTGCCCTGCCCATATAATCAATCACATACTCCGTCAGGTATTCAAATAAATCCATGCATCGTTCCGGTTCACTGGCGATGGCAATCAATCCCTCCATAAACCCCATAGTATTTACCAGACGCATAAATAATCCGTTCTGACAAAACAAAGTTCTGACCTTGTTAGAGGAATCTATCATGCCATATTCCATTTCAGCAAAACGTTTAAAGTCATACACACTCAGGTCCGGACGTTTTATATACTTTTCCCACTCACAGATATCGTCAAAAAGGGTAAAGCCGGAAGCTACCATTGCGCCCTCCCTGCTCTCTACCCACGGAACGCCAAATAAATCCTTTCCTCCCTTCATCGGTCCGTCAAAATCTCCGGGGATCATTCCAACCAGTTGAATTGCATCTGTTGACAGCGGCACGTATTCCGGCTTTCCCCAATGCAGCACTTCCAATGCGTTCTCTCTTGCAGTCATATTTCTGACTCCTTTCATGCTTATTTTGTACCAATTATTGTTTTTAACAGTAACTTGATTACTCAAATTATATCAACTATAATGGTAGTATCCTACATTTAGAAAGCACAAGATTCATTCTATAATTCGGCATTTTATACGAACTTTGGAAAGGAGCCCTTATGGAGCTTAACCTGCAAATAATTGCCTCCGATATGAAAGATATTTGTCTGAAATCTCATTTCCTTACTTCCTACGATATACGCAATCTGCGTTATCCCTGCTTTTATCAGGAAGGAAGGCCCCTTGATCCTACTGTTTTATATCTTGTAACCCAAAAGCAAAACATGAAAAAACCTCCGGAAACCGGCATTCTGTCTTTTCTATTCCTGCAGCAGCCTCCGGATATTGTCTGTTCCTCCTGCAACTGCCTTATCATTCACCCAAACGTTCCGCCCGAAGAGCTGCTGGTCAGACTGCAGGAACTCTTCGCTTACTATCAGCAATGGGAAAACCAGCTGTACCTTGCCTCTATGAAACAATGCAGCCTCAGCGAATTCGGAAAACTCTCCCTGAAAATATTCGATAATCCCATTCAGTTCTATAACCAAAAAACATTAAACTGTGTATTTGCTGTAGCGGATTCGTCGCGATATAACCTGCCTGACAGTTTTCCATCCGTGGATGAAAACGGGTATATGAGCATGGATCATTTACTGAATTTAAAACTGGAAAATGTACTTGATACCCTGGCAGTCCGTCCCATGTACATCAAACGGGACACCCTTACTCTCCCTGCTATTATGCAGGATATTATCATCCAGCATTCCCATATTGGAAGGATCATTGTCCTTGAGGTGCACAAACCGCTGGATGAAAGAGATATGGCACTTGTCATGGTACTCACAGAGCACATCCGGCAGTTTCTGCTGCATAATCCTGCGCTCTACGGTGCACATTCCCGATACATAGACCGTACGCTTTCCAGGCTTATCTGCGGGGAGCATGTTAAAGACGCCACTATTGTATCCGCGCTGCAGTTTCTTGAGTGGGAGCCGCAGCATGAATACTTTTGTCTCACTGCCAAACTGCCGGAATATGATCACAGCAGAAATTCACTGCACATGTTAGCGGTCACAATCAGCAGCATCACAAAAAGCAACTGTTTTTTAATCCATGAGGATTCTTTAATCTTCCTCTTCAATTTAACGGTATCAGGTTTGACAAGGGACGAACATCTGAAAACACTGCTGCCTGTTCTTCGGGATAATCTTCTTAAGGCAGGCATCAGCACCCCGTTTAATGATTTCAAACAATTATATAATTACTATAAGCAGGCTTCCATAGCTCTGCAGACAGGGGTGCAATCGGATCCTTCCTTCTGGTATTTCCGCTTTGAAAACTACGCTTTAAAATATATGGCGGCAAAGATTTATCAAGATATGGAACCCACCGTACTCTGTCCGGAAGGTCTGGTTCAGTTAATAAAGTATGACCGCAAAAAGGACAACCACTATGTACATATATTAAAAACATATCTGGAATGCAATATGAATATCAGTGAAACAGCTAAACGACTGTACATGCACCGAAACACCCTACTATATAAGCTGGAACGAATAAAGGAAATTCTGGGAGTTACTTTGGAGAAACACGAGACAAGGCTTTTGCTTATGCTGGCTCTGTATATCCTGGAAAATCCGGCATAGATAAAAGAAAGGGAAGGATGTGGCTCATCTGAGCCTACCCTTCCCTATGCTGTCCTCCGGGCGTTAGCCCCGATACAGCGAATACTCCCCAAGAAATTCCGCCGCCTGCTCTGCCGTTTCAAACTCTCTTTGTTCCCCTGTAATGTACTGCACTGCGTCCTTCCACTCCCGCAAATCGTATTCCCGTGCATCCAGCCCCCGGATCACATGCTGGATACAGGGCAGTTCCCAAGACTGGTGCAAGTCTGACAGAAAGCCGCATCCCACTCTCCCTGCAATCACTTCCAAAAGCTCCTGTGTTCTTTCTTTTTTCTCCATTACCCTTCCTCCCGGCAAATCATTTCTCTTTTGGCAGCTGTATCTTTAACCGCTGTTTCATCCCGCTGTTCTCTCCCGCATCCGGTCTTCCGGCCGCATACTTCTATCAAGTTGTCCATGTATATCACTCCCTGTTTTTTTTCCTGCTGCTTACCTCTGATTATGTTATGATGTCTGTTGCCAGACAGCGATTGACTCATTCTGCAAAACGCCCATCCGGGGAATACTAATCTTATAAACCCAGCTTATCAAATCAACGGAGGTGACCCTTTGCAGTCAACACTACATGCATACGAGATTGTCTATACAATCCTAAAAGAGCAGATTCTAAACAGTCAGCTGGAATACGGCAGCCAGCTGCCTTCAGTCCGCCAGCTTGCCCAACAGCACCGCGTGGGCACAAAAACCATAAAAACCGTCCTGAAGCTTCTTCAGAGGGATGGCCTGATCCGTACCCGGGAGAGACAGCGGGCTGTGGTTATCTACCAGGCGCCGTTTCTAAAAAAGGAAAATGCCTCTGTCCGATCCATTGTCAGAAAGCGCACGGCCATCTTAGACATCTACCGGACTATGGAACTCCTCATGCCTGAAATTCTCGCTTTCTGCGCCAAATCAGTCAGCGTATATGAACTGCCGAGCTATGAAAAGGCTGTCAAATGGATCAAACGGCCCAGACTCACCGGGAGCTGGCAGCTCTGCTCAAATATAATACATGACGTACTTCTCTCCTCCGGCAACTTTCTTATCAGCAGCTTTTACGCATCCCTGGAGATCTACGCGGAAGTACCCTTTCTGGCAGAATACCAGCGCCTCATTACCGGCTATACTCCATATACCGAATTACACCACGCGGACTGGCTCTTAGATTGTCTGCAGTCCGACAGTTATACGGTACAGCGCAGCTTTGCCGCCCACTACCGCGCGGTCCTTCAAACTGCGGAAAAATCCTTTGACCTGCTGACGGCTCTGCATCCGGATGTCAGAGATGACAGGGAGTCTGCCTTCAACTGGAACGCAGGATGGGGATGGGATTCTCTCTATAAAAAAATCGGCAGGGATCTGGTAGAAAAAATCGGCACCGGCATATATTCTCCGGGAACGCTGCTTCCATCCCAGTCCAGTCTGGGAAAAGAATACCAGGTGTCCTTATCTACCATACGCAAAGCACTGAAGGTCCTTCAGTCCCTGGGGTTTATCGAGACCATCAACGGCAGGGGAAGTGTGGTTCTCTCCCACGAAAAATGGCGAATCCACCAAAGGTCCCGGCATCCAAACCACCGGCAGGATACCTTTATGTTTTTATGCGGCCTGCAGCTCATCACCTTCCTCATCCGCCCTGCCGCTGCTTTGGTCTTTGACCGGCAGGACACAGCGCTGGAGCAGGAACTGCAGGACCGTTTCGCCCGCTCTCCCAAGAGCTGTCTGAAGGAATGGATGGACTGCCTGCTGCCCCGCGTGCCTTTGTACCCGCTGAAGGTGATTTTAGGAGAAGTCACAGACATCTTAAATTGGGGGTATTTTTATTCCTTTTACACCAGTACCAGTCCAAGTATGCAGAAATTAAACAAACTGGGGGAACACGCATTTCTCTCTCTGCAAAAGGGAGATCGGGAGGGCTGCCTCAGGGATCTACACGAGGGATATATGTACCTGTTTCAAACCATTCACAGCTCCTGCATCCAAAGAGGAGAATCCGGGGCCGGACTGCTGAAGGTTCCCCAAAAGCTATAAGGGCGTCTTCGTACTGCCAAAGGGATAGATTCCCAGACCCTCCAACCGCATTTTTCTGTCCTCTGCCACCTTTCCCCTGGTAAGCGCCGTCCTCTGAAGAGAAATCCAGTTTCCCATGCTGCGCCCGTCCGGCGCCTTCATGGAGGGTCTCAGGGGCAGACAGCCATACTGGTTTTTATACTCCTCGATCCACCGGACCATGGCACTCCACTTTTCCTCCCTCACCCGGTCCAGCCCCCAAACCATGGAAATCTGTTCCAGGGCTTTTACCTGCTCCCGGGACAGCGGCCTGCGGCCATTAGCGCCCCAATACCGCTCCCGCTGTACAAAGATCCAGCTCCCCAGCCGGTCCCCGTCTGCAGTTTGATAGGAAGCCGGAACCAATAGGTTCCCGTGTTTCTGGTAATACATCTCTGCCAGCCGGAGCCAGTCCTTCCAGTCTTTTCGCTCATAGAAGCTCCAGATCATGTCAAAACGCTCCAGATCCCGTATTTGTTTCTCTGCCAGATATCCCCCCTTGTACTTTTTCCGCTGCTCTTTGATCCAATAGCCCAGCTGACATCCGTTTTTAGCAGTATAATCTGTGGGCACATCCAGGTCCCCATATTCCTGATGGTATTCCTGCACCATAGCCATCCAGGTCTCCCACGAGAGCCGCTTTTCCAGCTTCCACACCATGCCAATGCGTTCCAGCGCAAGGCAGCGTTCCCGGTCCAGGGAGGACGGAATCACTCCATTATGCATGGCTCTCTGCCGTTCAATCCAGCGTCCCAGGCGATACCCGTCTGCCGTCACATAGTCGTGGGGAACCAGCAGATTCCCAAAAGTATCCGCATACGCCCTGGCGTTCTGATACCATTCTTCCCACTCTTGTCTTCGATACGTTCTCTCTCCCATATCTGTTACCGCATCCTAATCCGATTGCCGTATTTCTCCCCCAGCCAATGCCGGAGGGCTTGACTGCCGTTTACTCCTTCAGGTATTACATAATATTCATTATGTGACCTACCGGCGTACCATAATGATAGCACCATTCACCTATTTTCTCAAGAGAAAATAGGCGTTTTATGGAGTTTTTTCAAAAAAGGCAACAAAAACAAGCCGATCGTGAAGCCTGCTTCTGTCGGCTTTGTTTATGTGCCTTTTTTCATATTTTCCAGTATTTCAGCAAAAGCATACAGGCCGTTTTGTCAGGCCGGAACACCCCAATAGGTCACATAATGAATATTATGTTGTGAGCAGTATCTTTTGTACCTGTTCCATACGGCTGATATGCTGATCCCCGGTCTCCATGGTGTAGATTCTTGTGGTATTTATGCTGCTGTGTCCAAGCAGATCCGCCAGACGAACGATGTCTTTTTCTATGCTGTAGAAGACTCTTGCAAAAAGGTGTCTGAGATTATGGGGGAAGACCTTTTCCGGCGCCACCTCTGCTGTTCTGCACAATTCTTTCATCTTTCTCCAGATATAACTCCTGTCCAGGGGTTTTTTATTTTTCCCTAAAAATACCGGACCGCTTTGAAGACCTGTTTTTTTCATATACTCCTTGAGCAGCTTTTGCAGAGGTCCCGGAATAAAAATGATCCGTGTCTTATTCTTGCAGTTTACCGCTGCTTTTCCCTGGTACACTGCTTCTGCCGTGATGTACTGCAGCTCCGAGACACGGATTCCCGTCCCGCAGATTGTCTGCAGTACATAGGAAGTCTGGGTGCCCGCTGCCGCCTGCACCAGACGCTTATATTCCTGGCGGGTAAGTTCCTTTTCCTCCCGGCAGAAAATCTGCCTCTGGATTTTCAGAAGTCTGACACAGCATTTCTGCATGCCGAAAAACCGCAGAAATCCGTTTACTGCCACGAGCATAGAATTCACACTTACCGGGGCATAGTTCTGCGCCAGATATTCTTTGTAGGCAATGGTCTCTTCCTTGCTGACGGTACGATCCTCCAGAAATGCGAGAAAATGTCGGATATCCCGCATATACTTTTCAAGAGTTGCCTGACTTTTCTCCTCTTGTCTCAGGCATTTCTCATACACAGATAATTCATGATTTGTGATACGCTGCATGTATATTCCTCCAAAATCTATTTTTACATATTATCATTTCCGACACATGCAATAATATGTAACTATATAAAATCAAATCCAGCCGGAGGTATGAGCTGACGCGGAGTATATCGTTCATATCCTGGTCATGGGATTTTATACTAGATATTGTAAAAAATTCCATACTGTAAAATCAACGCCGATCTGTGACCCTGGGCATAAAGGTGGGGCGGCTGCAGACATGAGAAAAGACACCTCATATCTGAAGTGTCCTTTCATCCTCTGTAGTAAAGGGGCGTTCCATATTTCTGAAAACTTAGCGATATTGCAGATAGTCTAAAAACCGTTTCACTGAGAGAGAAGCTTTTTTCTTACTCCGAAGAGCAATGCCTATTTTTCGGTATGCGGGAACATCTAATTCTTTTGCGATAATCCGATATGGAACACGCTTTAGAATCAATTCCGGTAAGATACTGATGCCAAGACCGCTTTCCACCATTGACATGATCGCGTAGTCATCCCATGTGGTAAAATGTACTTTAGGTGTCAAGTTACAGCGTTCAAATATTTCTGAGACCTCAGCTTTGGCGCCCTTTTCCAAGAGCATAAATGGTTCGTCACAGAGGGCCACAACCGGAAACTTCTCAAGGTGTGCCAACGGGTGATATTCCGGCAATATGGCGAGCAGTCTGTCCTGCTCTAAAAAAATCGTTTCAAATTCAGGGCAGGTTGGCAAACGCAGGAAGCCGCAGTCCACACGTCCGTTCAATATCCATTCTTCAATTTCCGCATAGTCTCCAAGCAGCAGCTCATAATCAATGTTCGGGTACACCTTTTGAAATTCTCTGATAATTTTCGGAAGCCAGTGTGCGGCTACACTGGAAAGCGTACCGATACGGATCAGTCCCGATTGCAGACCGTTCAGTTCATTCACTTCCATTTGCAGCTTCTCATACTCCCTGCAGACATTTTCTGCATGAGGAAGCAGCTTCATACCGTCGCTGGTCAGCTTTACACCGGATTTTCCTCTCTCCAGCAAAACGAGTTTCCATTCCTTTTCCAAGTCATTAATCATACGGCTAATGCCAGATTGAGAATAGTTCAAACGCTCAGCAGCTTTTGTAAAACTGCCGTATTCAACGGTTTTAACAAACGCCATGTATTTTTGAATATTCATATCCATATGTATCACCCTGTTTCTAATATCTGGTTTTATTATGATTCCCATGCTAAACATTCGCTTTTGTAATTATATAATACATGGTAGACTGTAAACAAAATAAAGTCAAGCAGGAGTGTGTGATATGGGACTTTACCAAAACAGAATCGTGATAAAGGTGGGGACTTCCACTCTTACAAATGAAATGGGGAAAAGCGACCTGCGTTCCTTTGACCGCCTCGCATGTGTCCTGTCCGATATTCAAAATATGGGCTATGAAGTAATTTTGGTATCTTCCGGCGCAATTGCGGTTGGAACAAATAAGCTTAAAATGAAAGAGCATCCTTCCAGCATGCGGATGAAACAGGCGGCAGCTGCGGTAGGTCAGTGCAGTATTATGCATCTGTATGACAAATTCTTTGGGGATTATGATAAGACAATCGCCCAAATTCTGCTGAACGCGGAGGATATTGAGCAGGAAGAAAAAAAAGAAAACCTGACAAATACCTTTAATGCACTTCTTGAGATGGGAATTATCCCCGTTGTGAATGAAAACGACTCCGTAAGCTATACGGAAATTGAGTCCGCCGAAAGATTGTTCGGGGACAATGATATGCTTTCCGCGGTAGTCGCGGTTCTATGCGGGGCAAAACAGCTGATTATATTATCCGATATAAATGGTCTGTACGACGCAGATCCCCGGCTTTACCCAAATGCAAAGCTGATTAGCCGGCTCGAGCAGATTGACGAAACCGTATATTGTCTTGCAGGCAGCGCGGGTTCCCGCCGTGGTACAGGCGGTATGCGCACAAAGCTGCAGGCTGCGTCTCTTGCCACAGCACAGGGCATTGATACCATAATTACCAATGGCAAAAGACCGCAGTCGATATACGATATTGTCAAAGGCGTAAATGCGGGTACGCTATTTGTGGGGAAATAATATTTCCTCTCCCCACTGTTCCATCTTCCTCTCGTACTCTGCTTCCAGATGTTCCAGCCGCTCTTCTACCTCTTCCGAATACGTCTCCGCATTCAGGTTTCCCATCACGGCGCGGATCAAAGGCTCATCCAGATGGAGCTTCCATTCCCCGTCTTTCTGATAAAGTGCGGCAGTGACCGCTTCCGTGCGGGTTCCCTCTGCCTGCTCCAGATAAGTAAGTACCCTGCCTTTGTCATAGTCTATCTCGGACAGGCTGCGTACCAGCTGCCGAAGTCCGGTTCCGTCAACTTTTATCATATCCTCCATTATGTGAATCGTATAATTCCCCATAACGTCCGTCATATCCGTATTGGTGATCTCCAAATCAATCTCTGCCTTATCGCCCTGCCTTCGCACCTCACCCAGGTTCCAGGACAGATTTCTGACAACCTCCTCTGCAAACCGCTTATTGGCCTTGAATTTGCTCCCCCTTTTCATCCCCGGCTGCTGCAGCTCGTTAAATATCCGGTATTCCCGTTCTGTGGGAATCCCCAGCCAGTTTTTATAGGTTTTCACATAATTGTCCGTATACTGGTTACACGTTTTAAAATCCAGCTCCTTTACTGCCTCCAGGGCAGTTTCCACTGCATCTGCGGGAGTCCCGGCCTTTGCCGCACCGCCCTTTCCCCCGCAGGCAGTCATACACAGGGACAAGATCACAATGGTTAGTATTCCCCTGCCGGCTGCTTTTTTCATGGGCGTTATCCTCCTCTGCTGCTGTTTGTTCTATCTCCTATAGTACCCGGCCCCCTGGGAGGATTCAACAGGGAGAGCACCATTAGACGGTCAGATAGCAAAAAAAGGCGCCTCTTCCCGGCAGACAGGCGGCATAATTTACTGCCGTACAGGAAACATGGCTGCAAAATAAAACCATCCGTCCCTGCACTGCAGTGTACTTGTTCCATGATTTTTCTTTATCACTTCTTCCACATTCAGGAGCCCGATTCCATGCCCCGGTCCCTGCTTTCCGGAATTCATCACCTTGTTTCCCCTAATCTCCACCGGTGCTCTCACCGGGTTTCGGACGGAAAGGATCAGCTGTTCCTCTTCCTGTATCATCTTAAACTGTATCACCTTTTTGCCGTCTTCCAGCTTTTCACATGCTTCTATGGCATTGTCCAGCAGGTTTACCAGCAGAGTAACCAGGTCCTCATCCTCCATCGCCAGTCCGGACAGATCGTTCACAGCCAAAACCATGGCAATGCCCTTTTCCTCCGCGTACCGGTATTTTTGGTTTAACACCACATTAACCACTGTGTGATTGGCATTTACCGTATCTGCACTTTTCTTAAGGCTCCCCGCCAGCTTTGCCGCATAGCCGGCAGCCTCCTCTTCCTTTCCCTCTGCCAGAAGCCCCTGGATGCAGGTGAGCTGGTTTTTATAGTCGTGGAGGAATTTTCTCTGCTGCTCATAGCTTCTTTGCATGCTCTGATACACAGCCATCTGGTTCCTGGTACGCTCCCGGGAAAGCCGCAGGTTCTGCATCTCCTCTTCTTTCTCCAGGATATCTCCTGTAAAGTACAGGGTAATTCCAAAAAACACTGCAAACCCCATAATTATCACAAGTCTTGCCGCAGCATTCACCGTGCTGCTGTCCCAGAGCACCATACTCAGAGCCACCGCCACTACCATGCTGCATACTGGCAGATACCCGAAGCGAAGCCACCCCGCGCTGCGAAGCCGGCCTCTCTTTCTGCAGCGGATATGAAACAAAAGCATAAGTAAAACCAGAACCCCTATGGCCAAAGGCTCTATCATCTGCTCCGGGATCAGAGGTCCCCGGGGCAGAGCATAGAGCACTGCCCCGGTGAGTATCTCCGTCATCCAGAAAACTGCACAAAACAGCACCGTCAGTACAAAGTTCTGCAGGATCCTGAGCTGGTAATAGATCTGTGCCGCAATAAAAATAATCAGAATCAGACGCACAGGCTGAAGAATATAGGGAGGAATCCGGGTAAATGAAATCACCATAAATCCCAGTGTGAACCCCGGCAGGCTTGTGCTCCCGAGCCATTTTATCCCCGGGGTCCGCCTCTTCGCCAGTGTCTCAAAGTAAATCTTGCAGCACAGCCCCATCAGAAGGCATAAGACGAGGCTTTTCACCACAGTTCCCATCACAATGCCCCCTTATAAGCCACAAACGCTTCTTTTACTGACTGGTATCTGCGGCGGGGTACGGGAAGCTCTCCTCCCACATCCAGTTCGGCTTTGTAATTGCTGATTCTTAGAATGTGTTTCATATTCACCAGATAGCTCTTATGAATCCGCAGAAACCCATATCCCTCCAGCTGCTGTTCTATGTGATCCAGCTTGTCATAAATGGCAAGGTTCACAAGCTCTGCATCCAGACAGAAAAAGACTGCTTTGTGCTTCCTGCTCTCAATATATAGAATATTGTCCGTGTACAGCCTCCGTTCCCCCTCCAGAAAGGAGAAGGATACCTGCCGCAGCTGCCGCTTTCGCAGTATGGCATCCATACATTCCTCCACTGCGGTGTCCAGGGTATCTTTCAGAATATACCGCACGGCATTTACCTTATAGCCTTCCAGGACATAGCTGAAAAATGCTGTGACAAACACAATCTCTGTCCTGGACTGAAAGGCGCGAATCTGCTGGGCCGTCTCAATGCCGTCAATGGCATTCATACTAATGTCCAGAAAAACAATGTCATATTGTACAATATTTTCCCTGCGGCTCAGGAAATCCTCCCCGGAGAGAAACCGAGTGATGGCATACTCCAGCTGCCGCTTCTTGAGATACCCTGCCAGAAGCGTCTGTATTCGGTCTCTGTAATACTTTTCGTCATCACATATAGCAATTTGCAGCATAAGAATCTCACTTTCCGTCAGTTATCTAATCCAGCGGCCATCGGCCCCTACATAAGAATTTCCTACCCAGGTGTTAACTGCCATGGCTCCGCTTCCGTTAAAATAATACCAGTCCCTTCCAATCTTCTGCCATCCGGTCTGCATCGCTCCGCTTCCGCTCAGGTAGTACCAGGTCTTTCCGTCCAGTACCCAGCCGGTCTGCATCGCCCCGCTTCCGTTCAGGTAATACCAAGTTCCTCCGATCCTCTGCCACCCGGTCTGCATCGCTCCGCTTCCGTTCAGGTAATACCAGGTTCCTCCGATCCTCTGCCAGCCGGTCTGCATCGCTCCGCTTCCGTTCAGATAATACCAGGTTCCCCCGATCCTCACCCAGCCGGTCTGCATCGCCCCGCTTCCGTTCAGGTAATACCAGGTTTTTCCGTCCAGCAACCAGCCCGTCTGCATCGCTCCGCTTCCGTTCAGATAGTACCAGGTGCTGCCGGCTTTCACCCACCCGGTCTGCATGATACCCTCCGAATTCAGATAGTACCAGGTTCCTGACGGCCGGATCCAGCCGGTCTTGCGGTACCCTCCCTCATCGAAATAATACCATTTTCCGTCAATCAGTTCCCACTTGCTTTTGGGATAGCCTCCGTGGGCATAGGCATACCACCATCCCCTGGCATCTGACCGCCAAACCCCTGAGATATAGATGGCAAATTCTTTTATCACAGTCCCTGTCCAGCTGTCCTTCCCTGTAATTACAATCTTTCCGGTTCCCGGGTTCTTGTTGTCTCTGTAAGAGAGCGTATAGTCTGTTCCTTCGATCAGTATATTTCCCTCTGCATCTTTTACCGTTACAGACGGCTTTATCTCTTTTCCTGTGTAGACTGCCTTCTCCGGAGAGGTGACAGACGCCGTGTTCAGCTCCTTAATTTCTCTCTCATGATAGGTGAGATACAGTTCATTATTATAGATATCCAGCGTCAGCTCTGCCTCAGGCACATCTGCCTCATATCCCTGGATCACAATGGCTGCCTCCCTCACCGTATCACCTGCCGTCCCTTCTCTGGTGACGGAAGGGCTGATAAATCTGCCGTTTCCATCTACATAGTGCACAGTATAGGATACTTTATCGGGAAGGATTGTGATAGGATAAGACGTATTTTGATCTCCATAAAACACCTGCACGGAGCTTTCTCCGATGGTCCGCGCAGTCACGGCAGCGGTCCATCCCTCCCGAATGACTTCAGAAGCTCCGCTGCTGTACTGCACCGTAAGCTCCATACCGGCGGTGTCAGCGTCGTCAAACAGGCGGTATTCCAGCTTATCCGGCAGTTTGCTCACCGATATACTCTCCACCTTGGGTTCTTTGGGTACGAAAGCAGATCCGCTTTCTTCTGCGATCACCTCCCCTGAGGTCCCGGCAACCCCGGCGACTTCGGCAAGGGGAGCATTCTCAAAGCATTGTTCCCCGAATACGGCATTCTCTGAAAGAATTCCCATTCCTTCCAGCGCCGTACAGCCCGCAAAGGCCCGGGCGCCCACCGTGGCCGCGGAATAGGGGATCTCTGTCTGGCCCAGGCTGACACAGTTTGCAAATGCTTCCTCCCCGATCTCCCTGATTCCTTCCCCCATAGAGAGGACGGCAAGGCCGGTACAGTCTGCAAAAGCAGACGCCTCCACGGTATGCACTCCGCCTCCTATATAAACCTCTGTCAGATTCGTGCATCCCCGGAAAGCCTGGGAGCCAACGGCTGTGTCCTCCGCCTCAATCACCAGTGTCTGTATATTGGTATCCCCTAAAAACGCATTGTCTGCAATCCGGCTCACCGGATATCCCAGAACCTCACCGGGAATGACCAGGTTCTTGGGCGTCTCCTCCAGCGCATATCCAGTCACTGTAAATGTACCGTCCCCGTTTGGTATCCCCTTCAGATTCGTTGCCTCATCCCTCAGAATCTGGGCTTTGCACATTTCCAGGTATTTCTCTACACTATATTTATCGTATATGGTCTGGGCGTCTTTCAGTCTCTGTTTGGTGCGGGTATAGCCAGGTTTGTCTACCAGCTTTTGTGTCAGTGTAATGTCCCGCTGCAGAGATTTCAGATACGTCCCGTAGAGGATTTTATATTTTTCTATCTGATCCTCTATGTCATCCGGGCACACGCCCTGATTTTTATATTCCAGGAACGTAATCTGCTGTCCGGTAATCAGCCTGGCGCGTATACAGTCAGTAAAAGAACGCTGTATTGTGGCTTTTATAGCCTTATCCGCATTGGGAAGCATAAGACCCATGATTTCTGCGGTTCCCGATACAACCAACTGTGCCACCATACTTACCGCCTCTTCACCGGCGCTTCCGCTTTTCCAGAAATGGCTGACCAGATTCAGCAGTTTTTCATCTGCCTGACCGGTGAGCCACCCTAAGGCTTTTCCGGAATAGAACTTTTCCAGGAAAAATGCCCCGGGTGTATTCTCATTGAGGCTGATCTCCTTTTCCAGAAGATCCAGTCCCCGGTACAGCTCCGACTGGATGCCGTACTGTCTGCATTCTTCCTTTAATTCACCAATCAGCGTCTTATCCGTCTCAAGGAGAAGGATACCAGTCACTAAAATGTCTCCCACAGACAGGGCTGAATTCAGCTTTTTTAAGTCCTTGCTGATTCTTCCGGCATCACTTTCACACTGCTTCAGCAAAGAGATGCACTTCTTCTTTGAGAGATCCGGGACTGCCTGGTGGAGAGCATCCGCCCACAGCTCCACATTTATGGTATCTCCTGCCTCCAGGATGGCGTTCAAACCCTTCAGTTCCTTCAGCACTTCCCCCGTTTGGCTCTTCAGGCTGTCATAATAGCGTTCCTTCTCTGACAGGTCACTGATAAATTCCTGGGTCTGTTCCTTGAGGAGCTTGTCATATAGCCGTTCATAGGGGCTGTATGACAGACCGAGTAAATCGCACAGTTTTCCCAGATACTCTTCCAGCAGAATGCTGGTGCCCCCTTCTTTTAATGCGTACTGGTATGCCGACAGAAAATTATGCTTGTACACTTCATCCAGGGCGCCGGCTGCAGCGTCCCACATGAACTGCTCCACCTGAGAAACGGATGTATTGCTCAGATACTGGGGGTATTCTGTAAACAGCTCCAGGTCTGTGATCTCCCGGGGAGACTGGGTGTCAGAGATAGTGGGATCCGGCCCTTCCAGCATAGTTCCAGGCTCCATATACTGGAGAGGCGTCTCAATGGCCTCGGGAGCGCCGCTCATGTTCTTACTGTATTCGTTAAATCCCCAGGCCCAGACACTTCCGTCCTTTTTCACCGCAAAGGAGAAGTCTGAGAGCTTCACACACTCCACCTCATCCATGATTTTAACAAATTCTGCGGTGCTTCCCTCCGGACCATTCCCCAGAGCGCCCCAACTGTCCCCTCCGGTAGTCCACAGGGTTCCGTCATTTTTCACCACAGCGGAAAAACCGGAGCCGAAAGTGTCCGCCATTTTCACGTCTTCCATTACCATGACCGGCTCCGTGGAATTCTCCCTGGTTCCGTTTCCGAACTTGCCCCCGTTTTCTCCCCAGAACCACAGGGTACCGTCAGTCTTAAGTGCCGCAAACGTCCCGTTTTCTCCCACGCTCACGTCGGCAACCCCATCCATCACAGGGCTTGGTACGGGGCTGTCCTCCGTGGTTCCGTCCAGAAGCTGCCCCATGTGATTTCTTCCCCAGATCAGCAAGGTGCCATCGGTTGTTATGGCCGCAAAATTGCCGCTTCCCATGACTGCTTTCTGCACATTGTCCAGCAGCTTCACCGGATGGTATATTTTTTTCTCCTCCGTAATCTCCTTTTCCACAAATATCCCATCGTCATTGGCTCCCCAGAACCACAGACTGCCGTCCTTTTTCACTGCAAAAGACATAAGATTTCCTGTAGACGCCTGCGCCACCTCATCCATCACCTGTACAGGTTCCGCATGATTCCCGTAAGGCGATTCGATCCCCAGGGTACCGCTCTGGTTATTTCCCCACATCCACAGACTGTCATCTTCCTTTACCGCCAGGCCGTTGGTATGAGAAATCACCGCAGACACCACATTGTCCATAACCTTTTCCGGGGCGGATACATCACTGAAGCTCCCGTTGCCCAGCTGCCCCCAGTTATTGGGCCCCCAGGTCCAGAGACTGTTATCCTTTTTCACAATTCCGTGGGCGGCATTTACGCCGCTTCCGCTGTGAGAAATCCTTGTCCTGTAGTCAAGCTCCCTCCCCGCAGTTTCCCCCGGATTTCCTTCCTTTTCCGCCCTGAGGCTTATGGGCTGGCTCAGGAAAACAGTAAACGCAGTTACACAGGCAATCAGCCTTTTCGCAGTCTTTTTCATGTTGAAAACCTCCCTCATATGTTTATCCTTCAGATCGAGTAGGAGGGAGTGATTAACTCCCGTCCTCTCACACCACCGTGCGTACCGTTCGGTACACGGCGGTTTCAATAGTTGACGTGCACAGACTGATAGGCAGTGGCTAAATCATAGAAGCCACTGTTTATCAATCTTTCTTTTGTTAATGCTCTGTTGACCGCTCCCATTCCCGATACATACCAGTATTTCCTGCGGCTGTTTGCCGCCTGATGTGCAAAATATTCGGGTATTCCGTGTTTCATAAGGTTTCTTTTCCTTGTTTTGGGTAACTTCCACTGTTTCCATATGCACATACGAATACGGTGATACAGCCATGAGTTCAGTTCGTCTAT
>NZ_FQVI01000014.1 GCF_900129135.1 Lactonifactor longoviformis DSM 17459 | reverse complement strand
TCTCCATAATGGTTACCCCTTTCAGGGCGTGTCGTGCAGACCTCCCCAGGTACCACACGTTTCTTTCTCTCCATCCATCTGCCACATCTACCATACATGATTCCGGGTAGTTATTGGACTTCGACTTGTCATGCAGCCTTATCCTCATGCATAGCCTCTTATGTGGTTTCTGTTCGTCAGACCAGAGATTTGCCCATGGGTTCGTATGTTCCCCATATCCGGCTTCCTTCGGATTCCACCTCACAATGGACACCCTTGCCTTCGGCTATATCCTTCCCACCACCGGGCGGATTCCGGACTTGCACCGGTTAGAAACGTGCGCCGCCGGGCGCACAGGGGAAAAAATAAGGCCGGGAGAAACACCTCCCGGCCTTATCTTTGGCTTATGTGCGGACTTTCCAGCTTTCCTTTTCCTCCGGCAGTACCTTTTTGGTGGTAGCCTCCACCTCCACATCGTAACACCGGAAAATATTATCCACAGTTTCTCTCTCAATCTTTGGAGAGACCAGGCTGACTGCGGGAACAACTATAAAGCCCACTACCATAGCAATTGCACCTGCATTTATGGGCGATGCAATATAGTGGAAGAACATATTCGTAACCGTAATTCCGATCCCTGTGATAAATGAGGCCCATACCCCTGCCCTGGTAACTCCCTTCCAGTACAGGCCGTATAAAAACGGAGCCAGAAAAGCACCTGCAAGAGCTCCCCAGGAGATCCCCATAAGCTGTGCAATAAAGGTAGGAGGATCCAGTGCCAGAATAACAGAAACTGCGATAAATACAAGGATCAGCACACGCATAAACAGCAGCTGTCTTTTTTCCCCAATTTTCCGGAAAGTCTTTCTCGGCAGAAAATCCAGGGTCAGGGTAGAGGCAGAGGTAAGCACCAGGGAAGACAGCGTGGACATGGACGCTGACAGTACCAGAACAATCACAATTCCCATAAGGATATCCGGAAGCGTAGAGAGCATATGTGGGACAATACCATCATAGATAATGCTTCCGTCGGGCCCATGGAAAGAAGGGTCATCAAACAGTCTTCCAAAGCCTCCCATAAAGTAACAGCCCCCTGAGATAACAACAGCAAACAGAGTAGAAATCACCGTACCGGTGGTTACGGCCTTTTCACTTTTAATGGCATAAAATTTATGTACCATCTGAGGCAGTCCCCAGGTTCCCAATGAGGTAAGAATGACTACTCCCAAAAGGTTTAAAGGATCTGTGCCGAAGAAGGAGGAAAAAGCCCCCATCTGGCCAGCGGTTGCAGGAACATCGCTTGGAATCTCAGACAGCTTTCTCATTGCCTCCATAAATCCTCCCTGACCGCTCAGAACCGCCAGAACCACAGCCACAATTCCAATGAGCATAATTATGCCCTGGATAAAGTCATTAATCGCAGTGGCCATATAGCCCCCCAGGATAACATATGCTCCGGTCAGAGCCGCCATTGCGATTACACATACTGCATAGGGAATATCGAAAGCCAGCCCGAACAGACGGGACAATCCGTTATAGATAGACGCCGTATAGGGCACCAAAAAAACAAATACAATGGCGGATGCCACCACCCTCATAGTATGGCTGTCAAATCTCTTTCCAAAATAATCCGGCATGGTTGCTGCCTGCAGATGCTTTGTCATTACTCTTGTTCTTCTCCCCAGAACCACCCAGGCGAGAAGACTTCCGATAATCGCATTGCCCAGGCCTATCCAGGTGGAGGAGACTCCGTATTTCCAGCCAAACTGCCCTGCATAGCCCACAAAAACTACGGCTGAGAAATAGGATGTACCGTAGGCAAAGGCTGTAAGCCAGGGCCCCACACTCCTCCCTCCCAGCACAAAATCATTCACATTTGTAGCATGTTTTCTGGAATACAGGCCAACAGCCACCATACTTCCAAAAAATAAAATCAGCAGTATCACTTTAATTGTCATTTTTCTATTCTCCCTTTTTGTTCGCTTTAAACCGTTACGCTTTAAACCGTTACGCTTTAACTCGATAAATTATACTATAAAAAAGGAACCGGGTCAAGGAAAACTTCTGTGACCCGGTCTTTTTCTTTCTAGATATTAAGAGCGTATGCCTCGTCTTCTTCCATTACCTCCATACAGCCTGCTTTTAGTGTCTCTTCCGCTTTGCGGATATCCGAAGTCTTCATAATCATAGCTCCTCTGTCCTTTTCTGTACTCAGAGCATACATATATTCCACATTCAGATCTGCCTCCCTCAAAAGCTTCAGAAGCTCGCTGAGCTTTCCGATTCTGTGGGGAATTCTGACAGCCGTAACCTCTGTGAGCATGGCCGAAAATCCGTTCTCCTTCAGCACCTTCTGTGCCTTATCAGGATCCGATACAATCAGCCGCAGCAAACCATATTCGCTGGTATCCGCCAGACTGATGGATGCGATATTGATATCGTTGTCTTTTAAAATAGCAGTTACTTTTTCCAGACGTCCTTTTCTGTTTTCCATAAAAACAGATACCTGTTTAATCATTCGGATGCCTCCTCTCCTGTATTTTACATTTTCAGGCCAGTTCATACCCTTTCATAAATGCCTTTTTATTGATTTCCACAGTTTTTGGAGGAACCGTTTTCTCAATGACAGTCAGCCAGTCTTCCTTTGTAAAGTTCATGTGCTGTGCGGCTACGCCCAGAACAATAATGTTAAACACTTTAGAGTTTCCCATTTCCTTTGCTTCTTTCATAGCATCCACTGCGTATACCTTATGTTCTTTTCTCAGCCCCTCCAGAATTCCCTCAGGATATTCTGCAGCACCTGTCACAACCGTAATCGGGTCAATTCTCTGATCGTTTACAATCAGTACTCCATCTTCTTTCAGAAAATGGATATAGCGGAGAGCTTCCAGCCGCTCAAAAGCAATCAGAACATCCGCCTGACCTTCTTCTACAATAGGCTCAGCCACAGACTCCCCGTATCTTACATAGGTTACAACACTTCCTCCACGCTGTGCCATACCATGTACCTCTGATAATTTTACATCATATCCGGCATGAATTGCAAGTCCTCCAAGCACCCGGCTGGTGAGAAGTGTACCCTGACCGCCCACACCTACTATCATAATATTCTTCGTTGCCATATTACACTTCTACCTCCTCTATTGCATCACTGTGGCACAGCTGTCTGCACAGACCGCAGCCGTTGCACATGGTCTCGTCAATTGCAATGGTTCCATCCGGCAGTTTTGTTAGAGCCGGACAGCCTGGCTTCAGGCAAAGGCCGCATTTCTTGCACTTCTCTGTTACCGGCCTGCATTTTGTTTTAAATACATTGCCTTTTAAAAGCACGCAGGGTGCCTTTGTGATGATTACAGAGACTTCTTCTCTGGCGGTTTCCCTCTTAAGAGCCTCTTCCAGTCCCTTCAAATCAAAGGCACTGATCTCACACACATGTTCAATACCGATGGATTTGCACAGCTGCGGAATATTCACTGCATAGGTAGGTTCTCCTTTCAGGGTCCTGCCGGTAGCCGCATGATCCTGATGTCCCGTCATACCTGTGGTTGAGTTATCCAGAATCACTACCGTTCCTGTGGATTTATTGTAAACCATATTGATCAGGGAGTTGATTCCTGTATGCATGAATGTGGAATCACCAATTACAGCAACCCAGTTCTTTATGTAGTCTTTCCCTTTTGCTTTCTCCATTCCATGGAGAGAACTGATGCTGGCTCCCATACAGATGGTGGTATCCACTACACCGAGAGGAGCCACAGCCCCCAGCGTATAGCATCCGATATCCCCTGCGGCATGAATCTTTAATTTATTCATGACTGAGTATACACTTCTGTGCGGACATCCCGGACAGAGAATAGGCGGTCTGGGCGGTACCGGAGCCGGTGCAGCCACGTCCAGCTTCTCGCCGAGCACAGCCGTGCGGAGAAGATTGGCGCTGTATTCTCCCTGGCGGGTGAAGATCTCTTTTCCTATTACCTGAATTCCCCAGGACTTCATCTGCTCCTCAATCACTGGTTCCAGCTCTTCGAATACATAGACCTTATCCACTTTAGAGGCAAACTCTTCAATTAATTTCCTTGGCAGCGGATTTACCAGTCCCAGCTTAAGAACAGATGCATCCGGCATAGCCTCCCTTACATACTGGTAAGGGATTCCGCTCGTTACAAATCCGATGGATGTATCCCTGTATTCTGCTCTGTTCACAGAGAACCCGCAGCTGTCTTCCGCCATGCGGTTCATTCTGTCCTCTACCACCAGATGGCGTTTGATGGCATTGCCCGGCATCATAACATTCTTGCCGATATTCCTCTCATAAGGCTTATCCTCTGGTTCTTCTCTCTCATCTAACTCCACCAGCCCCTGGGAATGGGACAGCCGGGTGGTCAGCCTTACAATCACTGGAGTGTCATATTTCTCACTAAGCTCAAACGCAAACTTCATAAATTCCTTGGCATCTGCGCTGTCGGACGGCTCCAGTACAGGTACCTGGGCTGCTCTTGCCACCAGGCGGGTGTCCTGCTCGTTCTGCGAGCTGTACATCCCCGGATCATCTGCCACAACAAATACCAGACCGCCTTTGGCTCCTATGTATGATACGGTGTAAAGAGGGTCAGATGCCACGTTCAGCCCCACATGCTTCATGGATACCATAGCCCGCACACCGCTGATTGACGCTCCGATTGCCACTTCCGCAGCTACCTTCTCATTGGGTGACCACTCTGCGTAAATCTCCTTATATTTCACAATATTCTCGCTGATCTCCGTACTTGGGGTACCCGGATATGCAGCGGAAACCTTCACCCCTGCTTCATAAGCCCCGCGGGCGATGGCTTCATTTCCTAACATTATCTTTTTTTCTGCCACTGTTATTCTCCTTCCTTTCTAAGGTCAATGACCCTTTTCGCTTTTCCCTCGAACCGCTGCAATGAGTTAGGCGACTGCAGGGAAACCTTTACGTCCAGGCCCAGCACAGTACGGATCTGGTCTTTTACCTTTCTCTCCAGGCCTTCCAGCGCTTTATAAGAATCTATCAGTTTATCTGCGGATACTTCCACTTTAATCTCCAGAGTATCGGAGTGGTTCTTTCTGCCCACGATAATCTCATAGTGAGGGCCGCACTCCTCTATATTCAGAAGAATCTCTTCGATCTGGCTGGGGAATACATTTACACCACGAATCTTAAGCATATCATCGGTGCGCCCCAGCAGGTTCTCCATTCTCACAGTTGTTCTCCCGCACTTGCAGGGTTCATACATTAATCTGGTAAGATCCTTGGTTCTGTAACGAATCAGCGGAAGCGCCTCTTTCGTGATACAGGTAATGACCAGCTCTCCGATCTCACCCGGCGGAAGCACTTCTCCGGTTTTAGGATTAATGATCTCAGGAATAAAATGATCCTCATTCACATGCATGCCGCAGAGTTCCAGACATTCTCCGGATACTCCCGGGCCCATCAGCTCACTCATGCCATAGTTCTGTGTAAGCATCATGCTGTCTCCCCAGGCCTTATACATCTCCTGGCGCATAGCTTCCGTCATGAGCTCACTGCCCACCAGGCCAATCTTTATCTTTAATTCTTTTTTGACGTCAACCCCTATTTCCTCTGCTACTTCCGCAATCCGAAGCGCGTAAGAAGGGGTTGCAACCAAAAGAGTAGACGCAAAGTCTTTCATAAACATAATTTGTTTTTTCGTATTGCCCGTGGAGGAGGGAACAATGGCAGCGCCTACCTTCTCCAGTCCGTAATGCAGGCCCAGGGCGCCTGTAAACATGCCGTATCCAAAACAAATCTGTGCAATATCCCCGCTGGAGGCGCCTCCCATGCAAGCGATCCTGGCCACACATTCGGACCAAATATCCAGGTCTCTCCTGGTATATCCCACAACGGTAGGCTTCCCCGTAGTGCCGCTGGAAGCATGAATCCTGCAGAGTTCCTTTTGAGGTACTGCAAAAAGACCAAAGGGATAATTATCCCGCATATCCTGTTTTGTAGTAAACGGCAGTCTCTGCAGATCTTCCAGAGAACGGATATCCTCCGGCACAATCCCTGCCGCCTCCATCTTCTTTCGGTATGCAGGAACCTTTCCGTACACGCGGCGGACCGTCTCCTGCAGCCTCTCCAGCTGTATCATCTCGATATCAGCTCTTGATAATGTTTCTTCTTTTGCCCAAATCATAATTTCTCCTATCTGACCATTCCTTTTTGTCTCTCCAGTGGTGCTGCAAAACAGCCATCTGATTCTTTTCCATTCTAGATTATACTGCTTTACTGCGCTAAACATTATTATAGCACAAATCTACAGAATATTGCACTAGTTTTTTTAGCGCTTTAAAGCAGAAAAACCCAAAAACTTCCCTTGTAATTCCGGGTTATATCCCCTATAATGAAACCAGTCTTTCTCCCGGCCGCCGGGGGATAAAATAACGATGAAGGAGGTTTCATGGAAAAAAAGCCCTTAAGGAAACGAATCAACGAGCTTGTCTTTCATGCATCCCGCTATACGGAACTTGTTATTTCCATTATTATTCTGGCCGTAATTGCCGCACTGGTCATCGCCCTTGTATATGATCTGACCAGCATGCCCCTTCTGCATATGACTTCAGAATACTTCACCCAGTTTCTGGCAAGAGCACTGAGTCTGGTTGTGGGAGTAGAATTTGTGAAAATGCTCTGCAAGCATACACCTGAGACGCTGATTGAAGTTCTCATGTTTGCAACTGCCAGACAGATGGTGGTAGAGCATCTTGCCACCTGGGAAACCTTAATTGGAATTCTTGCCATTGCAATCTTGTTTGCTGTCCGCAAGTATCTCTTTTTGAAGCCGGGGGCATCCAATACTTCTGATACCTTTGAAAATTAAAGAGCTCCATACAGCGGGGACGGGCCTGTACGGCACGTCCCCGTTTTTTGCCTCAGATCAGTTCAAATACCGTTCCTCGAATTCCTCCCGGTTCACGGGATGACCAAAATAATATCCCTGAATCATCTCAAGACCGCTGCCCTTCACAATCTCATACTCTGCCGCAGTCTCCACGCCCTCCAGGCATACTTCTTTCCCCACATCGTGGCAGAGCGCCACAATGAACCGTATAAAGGTAGCATCAAAGGAGTTTTTCTCCACACCATCCACAAAGGTCTTATCTATCTTTACAATGTTAACCGGCGTATTTTTCAGTACTCCCAAAGAAGAATACCCGGTGCCGAAGTCATCCATAGCTACAGAGAATCCCATACTCTGAATTTTCTCGAATATCCGGGTAATCTTTTCATTTTCCTTTACCAGCAGTGTCTCTGTCAGCTCTACTACAATGTTAGTCGCCGGAAGGCAGGCCTCCTCTACGGTAGTCTTCACAAAATCAAGGAAATCCGGCTCCAGGATCTGCAGATAGGAAAGATTAATACTTACCGTAAACGAACGGTTTCTTCTGGTCCATCTCTTACACTGCTCTACAGCAGTTTTAAATATCCATTTTCCAGCCTGAATAATCAGACCGCTTTTCTCCAGCAAGGGAATAAATTCCATGGGAGAGATACTGCCGAACTCCCTGCATTCCCATCGGGCCAGAGCTTCCGCGCCAATTACCCTCCCGGTGGCGGCTTCCACCTGAGGCTGGTAATACAGCTGAAACCCCTTATATTCCTGTTCAATGCTCTCTCTCAAAAATTCAACCAAAAGCAGATCCCGCTCCTTATGGCTTAAAATCGCCTCGGAAAAACAGTACATACGGTTTTTTCCGTGATCCTTGGCATACTCCAGGGCATAACCGCAATATTTTATAAGATCCTGATAATTATTTCCGTCCGCCGGGTATGCAGCACACCCGCCGGAGAGAGTGCAGTAATATTTTTTGTCATTGTACTGCTGCTGCCTTTGAAAGGCTTCCTGAATGCTGAGAAATATTTTATCAAAATCACCCGGCTGAATATTCGATACCAAAATTGCAAATTCATCTCCGTCCATACGGTATAACCCTGTATTAGACGGGAGAATCGTGGCGATCTTCTGCGCGGTTATGCGGATTACTTCGTCTCCGAAATTTCTGTCATACAGATCATTAATATGCCTGAAATCATCCATTCCCAGCACCATCACCCCAAAAGCATCTTTCGGCCGAGTCCCGATTCTGGATTTAATTTCTTCCTCAAACAGAAACTTGTTATAAATTCCTGTAATATGGTCAATTCTGTTCTTTTTGCCCAGATTGGTTACAATCCCGGCAAACAGATCTGGAGCTCCGGATTCATCCTTTAGCATATACCCCCGGCATCTGAGCCAGACCCATTCCCCTTTCCGGTTCTTTGCCCGATACTCTACATGATGATTCTGTGTTCTTCCGTCCGCCACCTCCTGATTCGCCTCGAGAAAGGCCTCCCGGTCATGGGGGTGCACCAGCCCACCCCAGACGGCAGCCGCATTGGGAACGATTTCTCCGGGCAGAGCAAAGTCCTTCACCATTCCGGGGGCATATCGAAAGGTTCCGGTTTTCATGTTTCCTATATAAATATAGTCATCCGTGCTGCGTACCAGGGCATCATAAAGATGTTCCTTATCATAAACGAACTCATCTGTGTCTTTCTCCCAATTATCCATCCCCATGCTCCTTTTCCCAGTTCTTACTCTTTTACAGCCTTTTTCAGGATCCCTATCCCCAGAGGATACGGTCCGGTATGAACTCCAATCGTTGCGCCAATCTGATAGATGTCTACATCCTTCAGGGAGGTGTAATGGGATATTGATTCCAGCATCTCCTCCCGGAATTCCACAGCTTCCTCATAGTCATACCCGTACCCTATCACCATCAGATAGTCTTCCGGATTCTCGCCGGTATCCCGAAAATGTGATTCCACCAGGTCCAATACCTTCTTTCTGGACTTCCTTCGGCTTCTCGTTATACCGGAAGGAAAAATCTCACCCTCCTTAAGGGTGATTAACGGCTTAATCCCCAGGGTTGTGCCTGCCAGGCCCATTAGTTTCCCCACACGTCCTCCATGTACCAGGTATTCCATGCTGCCAATGGTAAAAAAGATTCTGCCGCTTCCTTTTATCTCTTCTATTTTATCTGCGGCTTCCTGAAACAGGTATCCTGCCCTCTGCATCTTAACCGCCTCCAATACAAGCATTCCCTGCAGCACCGTATTAACCCCACTGTCAATCACCTTAATCCTGGCATGCGGATACTTTTCCAGAAGAATTCCGCCGGCGGCAGACGCAGAAGCGTAAGATCCGCTGAACTTAGTAGTAATACAAATGCAGATAACAGGAACCCCTGCACAGGCAAAGGGCTCAAAGGCCTCCAGATAATCCTGAACGTTAGGCATAGAGGATTTGGGATAGCTTCCCGGATGATCTACCATTCTTCTGTAAAACTGGCGCACATCCAATTCTTCTATCTCTTTTTCATACGTCACGTCATCAAATGACACATAAAAAGGTACGACTTGAATCCCACATTTCTGTGCCAGTTCCTCTCCCAAATCGCAGGAGCCGTCGGTTATTATCTGATAATCCATAGCTGCTGTCTCCTTACAGTTCTTTCAGATTGTCCACTACATGCATTCCGTTTCTCTTCAGGAGCTGTCTTGCCTCCTCCGTATACTCGGTGTGGAAAATCATGATGGGTGAGCGGTCAATCTCACTGATAAAGGAATAGATGTAGTTGACACTTATATTTCCCTGCGCCATAATCTCCAGCATCTTATTCAGAGCCCCCGGCTCGTCTGCTACGGAGACTCCCAGGACAGTCCCAACCCGGACCATAAAGTGATTCTTTTTTAAGATACTCTCAGCCTCTTCCGGCTGATCCACAATCATCCTCAGGATCCCGAATTCCGGGCTGTCAAAGGATGATATGGCCATCAGATTTATCCCTGCATCCTTCAGGCATTTCGTAACCTGCATAAGGCTCCCAGGTACATTTTCAATAAAAACGGAAAGTTGTCTAATCATTTTTAGTATTCTCCTTTGTTATATTTTTATGAATGAATCTTAAGGTACTCCCCGCAGGATGAATTTTTCAGATAAACCTCTTCAAATTTTTCCAGAGGAATGGGTTTATTAAAGTAGTAACCCTGGGCATAGTCACAGCCAAGTACCTCAAGAACCTCAAGCTGTTCTCTGCTTTCCACCCCCTCGGCCACACTTTGGATCCCCAGCTGTCTGCAGGTCTGGAGAAAATTCTTCACTACAACACGGGTCTTCTCATTAGAGAATAAATCGGAAACCAGACTCCGATCCAGCTTCAGGACCTCCAGTTCCATGGCTGAGAGAATGGACATATTACTGTATTTGGCCCCAAAATCATCCAAAGCAATTCGATAGCCCAGGGAGGCCAGTTTTCCGCTGATTGCCACTATGGTTTCCCGTTCTCCTACGCTCGCGCTCTCTGTCACCTCAATCTCAATGAGATTTCGATCCACCTGATACCTCTGGTAAATTTCTTCAATTTTATCGATCAGTCCCTCCTCCAAAAGAGTGGTACGGGAAAAATTCAGGGATACGGGGATACATGCATATCCCTTGTCTTTCCAACTTTTCAGGGCTCTGCATACTTCCTCGAAGATATACATGTCCACATGCCGGACATTTCCTGCCTGCTCAAGCTGGGGAATAAACTGTGCAGGCCCCACGATTTTCCCATCAGAATCCGCATACCGAACCAGTGCCTCCGCCCCCACGATCCTGCACGTGGAGATTTCGGCCTTAGGCTGAAGAAACATGCGGAAACGTCCGTCCTGTATATCCTTCAGAAGCTTTTTCAGCATTGCCGGGTCATAATGCTTCGCAATATTCTGTGAGCTTCTGTAATATTCCTGTTTTGCAAGTAGCATCCTCTCATCTGCCCTGGTTATGGCGTGTTCCAGGTTCATCTCTGTATCGGTCCAAACCGCCCCCAGAGATATGCTGGAGGGATAGGATGCCTCCATGGCAGCTCTCATATCTTCCACGCAGTCCAAGAATGCTTTCTGTGACAAGTTTTCAAATACGGCAAGAAACTCATCTCCGGCAAAACGGAAAATCCTTCCGCCCTTAAACTTTTCACGCATTACCCTTCCGGTGAACTTTACCATATAATCCCCGTAGTCATGGCCATACTGCGTATTCAGCTGCTTCAGACCGTTAATATCGGCAGATACTACCCCAAGGGAAATCAGCGTATCCTCGGAAAGACTGTCCCGGTAAGCCAGATAGCTGTTTCGGTTCTCCAGTCCGGTGAGCGCGTCATGATAGCTGAGATATTCCTGCTTTTCATGAAGTCTCCTCCTCATGATTTCATAACCCACAAAATGTCGAACAGAGTGAAGTACAGTCGTACGTTCCATATGTCTGGCCCCATTCTCCACGCCAATATACCCCGCAATCCCATTGTGGACTTTATCCATAGAAACCACCTGGAAGCTGGAGATCCCCTGTTCCCTCAGTATCTCTGCCTCTTCAGGGTATATCCCCGCAATCTCACCGATATCTGTCACAGCCATTTGATTCTTAATCTGCTGCAAAAGTTCGAAAGGAATGGAGGATTTGGTAGGTATCCCGTCCCTTCTCCATTCTTTCAGATACTCTGTCCGTTCCATATCATCACCCAGGATGAGTATATACGTGTGTTCTGCCCTAAAATACGTTCCCAGCTCCCGCAGAATCTCCTCAAGCACCTGTTCAAAGTCCATAGATGAGGTAAGGGAATAGACACACTTAAGCAGTACATCCTCCTCTTTCTCCGGCCCGGCTTCCTCCGCGTTCTCTCTTCCTGTGTCTTTGAGTTCCTGAATCACCAGATTCTTCTCCGCAGCCATTACCTGGGAGTACATGACGCAGCAGTCCCCGCCTCTTTCCTTTGCAGCATCTAACGCTTCTTTTGCCTTGCCGCATCCCTCCCGGATATTTTTTATGCCGTCTCCGGAGACTGCGATTCCCGCAGATACGGTTACCGGCACCTCCAGTTCAGAAAATACATATGACATTCTTACCGACTGCCGGACATCTTCTGTCTTATAAGGCAGATCCCTCTGCTGCTTAGGTCCCGGAACCAGCAGCAGCAGCTCATCTTCACTGTACCGGCCTGCCAGATACCGGCTGCCGAACTTCATATCCAAAAGACTGCTGAGTTCTTTTAAAACATTGCCTCCCTCCCCGTATCCGCAGTACCTGTCAATTCTTCTGAAGTTGTCCACAGAAAAAAGTATTACAGCAAAATCATGCCCCAGGCTTCTGGCATTGCGGATCGCCGCATTCATAATACTGAACGCTGTTTCCTTATGATATGCCCCGGTGAGATTGTCTTTCTCCGCCCGCTGCTTCAGTCCCAGCTCTAGTTTTTTCTGGTAATCTATATCACGCATCTTACCATAGGCATACAAATCCTGCGTAACCGCATCTTTTACCAGGCTCACCGAGGTACAGATCCAGATCAGCTTTTCGTCCAAATCCAGCCAGCGGTACTCCAGAGATACCTGAGACTGTCCTTTCACATAAGCGGATATCAAAGCATCTGAGGACATAATCCTGAGATAGCGCACCCGGTCCTCGGAATTTACAATTCTCGCCAACCCCTGTTTTACCAGATCGTCATAATTTACGGCTCCCTCGTTTCCTTCTATATCCAGAATCTCTGACTGCAGATATTCCACACAGTTTTTGGTGAGATTCGCCCGGCTGCTGGCCAGAATCCCCTCAGACATGGCGAATCTCATCTGAAGCTCTTTCTGATAGTTAATCTCCGCTTCCTTTTTTTCAGTAATGTCCTCGCCTACGGCAATGGCGCACTGGGGAAGACCATCTTCGTCGAAGATGGAGGTATAAACTACTTTCTCCCACCACCATCCGTTCCCTCCGGGATTCCTTGTGCGGATCTCCGCCTCGGCCCTGGGCTCTCCTTCCCGGATCTTGCGGTACATCTCCCGCACTTCCTTCACACTGTCCGGATGTATATGTCCTGACTCAATGAGATACTCCGGCACATTTTCAATAATCTCGCCAAAGCCATGGTGCTCTCTGGCACTCTCTGTAAGTATCAGCCTCCGGTTAGGGATATCATATTCCCACACATTCATGTGGGTCTGCTGCAGTGCTATCCGGTATCTCTCCTCACTTCTGGAAATCTGAGACAAAAGGTCATGCCTTTCTGTGGTATCCAGAATAAAACCGCTCATTACACAACCGGTGGAGCGATACTCCAAAGCCCCGTTTACCCATATCCAGCGGTTCTCTCCCTGTCCGGTAACAATCCGCATTTCCCACTCCAGAACATGCTGCCCGCTGTAGGAAGCCCTTCTTATTAAATCCTCCACCCGGTTTACATCTCCCGGATAAATATTCCTCCTGCACTGATTCCCAAGCCTTTCCTTCATTTCCTGCTTCGTATAGCCCATGATTTGATAATATATATCATTGCCATAAAGCAGTGTGTAGTTTTCGTCCATGCGGACCTGAAAGGTTCCTCCCCTGGACGCCTTCCGGTACAGAGCCAGCTGGTTGTCCTGTTCTTCCTGCCCGCTGTCTGCGGTCTGCAGACTTCTGTGCTCCATATTCTCCTGGTAAACGGTATATTGATTCTTCCCATTATCCTTAGAAAAATAGGCAGCCACATCTGCTTTCTCAAAGAGTTCCAGATAAGTGGTGCCGTCGTCGGGAAAGAAGCTGATTCCTATACTTCCGGATATCTCATAATGAATATCTGAGTCCTCAAAAGAACGGTAAAACATCTTGCCTATGTCTTTTGCCTTGCGGATGATCCCCTCTTTCCCTTTTATATCTGTAAAAAAGGCGATAAATTCATCGCCGCCCACTCTCCCCATAATATCCGTGCTTCTGGTAATGCTTTTGAGATGACGGGACATCTCCGTGAGTACAGAGTCTCCGTAGATATGGCCAAAATTATCATTGATCCCTTTAAAATTGTCGATATCAATCACAAAGAGAGCCGCCGCTTCACTGCTGCTCTCAAGATACTCCTGAATCATTGACTCTGCAGCTTTTTTATTATACAGACCTGTAAGGGGATCCTTTAAAATCTGTTCCTGAACGGATATCTGCCTCTTCTTGCGGACGGAAATATCATGGTAAAAAATTAGGGAATAAGGTTCCTTCCCCTCCTCTTCCATCAGTCTGGAGCTGAAGACAACCCACTTTATATCCCCGCTTTTGCATTGCAGCCGGTATTCTGCCAACAGCACCTTTTTATCACTGAGTTTACCGCAAAATTTCTTCCATCCGTTCTCTGACTCCTCAGAAATAATTACAGGGGCAATCTTATTCTGAAACTTTTCTGCAAATTCCGATTCTGTATAATTCAGCATATTGTAAAAGCCCGGATCCGCCCACAATATGGTTCCTTCCGCATCGCAGCCGCAGGTAAGCACCCCTCCGACACATGCAAAAAAGGTCTGATCTGATGTTTGCTTCATGTTCATTTTGCCCCCCTATGTTACTTTTTCTTGAGAAACACAACCTTGCTTTTCAGTTTGTTTTCCGTTACCTCCAGTTGGGGAATACTCTGGACAAACTTTGCAAACGTTGCATATCCATAATCCTTAACCTTAAATTTATCAAATTTCTTATGCATCCGGTTTCCAAGCGCAGCAAGCTCCATACCCTCCTCCCCGTTCTTCTCTACCAGCTCAATGGCATAGGAAGCCAGCTTCTGCTTTTTTGTCTTATTGTCTTTCATCTTCACTGTTATGGCATTATTTATTTTCTTGAGTTCAAACCCGTCCATCTCTTCCAGAAATTTTGACAGGGAACTGTATCCGTAATTGCGGACATCAAAATCTGAGTATTTCTTCACCAAACGGCTGCCAATCTCACCCAGACCGGTATCCTTTCCTTTATCATCATTCTCACTGATAATAGAAAGAATATCATCCTCAATATTCCCCTTGCTGATAATCTCCCTTTTCTTCTTCGGGATTCCGGCAGCCTCTTCGTCCGGCTCCGCACCCTTTTCGTCTTCCTCTTCATCCTGATCCAGCAGAATCTCCAGGTTGGTGAATACCGTACAGGCGGCCCGGAAAGATCTGGGCGTTTTTTCCTCTCCCATACCGATCACCTCTTTGCCAGACTCTCTGAGCCGGCTAGCCAGCCTGGTAAAATCACTGTCACTTGATACAATGCAGAATCCGTCCACATTATTGGTATATAAGATATCCATAGCATCAATGATTAATGCCGAATCCGTAGCATTTTTGCCTACAGTATTGCTGAACTGCTGAATGGGCATAATGGAATTCTCCAGAAGGGCCTGCTTCCACTTTGTCGTCTGGGTGCTGGTCCAATCCCCGTATATTCTTTTGTAAGTTATCACACCGTACTTTGTCATCTCATCCAGAATCCCGGAGATGTATTTGGATGAAATATTATCCGAATCAATTAATACCGCAAATGTTTTGTCAGCCATAACGCTTATGCCCTCTTCTTTCCTATCATACATACTTCTATTTTCCCTTATTGGAAAGATTGTGTCAAGAAGTTTAGCTTTCCCTTCCCGCTTCCCCTCCAAAAAGGCTTGGGCCCGGACCGCGTCTGCGGCCGGACCCTGCATGTTTACTTTAAAAATCCATTCACAATCTGCTCTTCGGCTTCCTGTTCTGCCAGTCCCAGCGTCATAAGCTTTATAATCTGCTCTCCAGCGATCTTTCCGATGGCTGCTTCATGAATCAGTTCCGCATCCGGATGGTTCGCAGTGATTTCCGGAACTGCGCTGATTTTGGCGTGATCCATGATAATAGCATCACACTCTGTATGTCCGCTGCACTTTGCATTCCCATTTATCTTGGAGATAAACAGCTGCGTAGATTCCTCCTTTGCCACAGATCTTGAGGTTACGTTTGCCCTGGCCCCGTCTCCGTTGAGATCTACGGCAAATTCACTGGTAGCCGTCTGACTCCCATGAGTCATCAGCCGTTCCATTACCACCAGCTTCGCGCCGTCCCCAAGAACTGCCCGCGTCTCCCTCTTGGTAGAATCCACACCTTTAATCTGAACCGTATCCATTTCCATATAGCTGTCCTCTTCCATCTCTACGATAGTCTGAGGATTCATAATTCTCTTTCCGGTACCGTCCCCGCTTCCATAGTGCTTTTCCACGTATTTAACTTTTGCATTCTTTCCTATAAAAAACCGGTGGATCCCGTCGTGTCTGCTGCTCTCGGCACCTCCATTGTGGATCCCGCAGCCTGCGATAATGGTGACATCCGCATCTTCACCGATATAAAAATCATTGTATACCACCTCGGTAAGGCCCGCCTGGCTGAGGACTACCGGAATATGAACACTCTGCCTCTTTGTTCCGGGTTTTATGATAATATCGATTCCTGTGCCATCCTCCTTAGAGACAATATCAATGGTACTCGTGGTATTCCGCTCTACACTTTTGCCGTTGGCCCGGATATTATAGGCCCCTGTGGGAACCGCATGTAGATCTGCCACTTCTTCCAGCAGATGCTTTTGTATAGCGTCCATTTATTTCACCTCCATCTTATAGCAGGAGGCTCCGTAGGAATCCTCTCCGCTGAGAAGATCCGGGAGAATCTCATCCCTGCTGCCCTGTCCTTTGATCCTGCCCTCTGAGATTACTACGATTTCATCGGCAATATTCAGGATCCTCTCCTGATGGGAAATTACCAGGATCGTTCCGTGTATCTTTTCATGCATCTTCTCAAATACCTGAATCAGATTCTGAAAGCTCCACAGGTCAATACCGGCTTCCGGCTCATCAAAAATAGAGATCTTAGTGGATCTCGCAAGAATAGAGGCAATCTCTATACGCTTAAGCTCTCCTCCGGAAAGGCTGGCATTAACTTCCCTTTTAATATAATCTTTTGCACACAGCCCTACCTCTGAAAGGTATTCACAGGCTTTTGTAACCGTTATATTCTCTCCGCTGGCCAGCTGCAGGAGGTCAAAAACTGTAACCCCTTTGAAGCGCACCGGCTGCTGAAACGCATAGCTGATTCCCAGACGGGCTCTCTCCGTAATGCTTTTATCCGTAATGTCTTCTCCGTTCCAGAGAATCTGCCCTTCTGTAGGCGCCTGAATCCCGGCAATGATTTTTGCAAGGGTTGACTTTCCGCCCCCGTTTGGTCCTGTGACGGCGATGAACTGGTTATCCTTCAGCTTCAGATTTATATTGTGCAATATTCCTTTTTGTTCTGCATCCTCTGACACGTCGAAGGAAATATTCTTTAATTCCAGCATCTTCCTTCCTCCTTTGTAATTCTTTTTTGGATCAGTCAAATACCATTATACCTCTTTCCCGTGCGTCTGTCTGCAAGAACTTTGGAAATTTCAAAGATAGGCTTCGAACTTCTCCACATTTTCATCTTTCCCAATTACCACAATAATATCATTTTTTTGGAATCTGTAATCGGGGCCTATCTCCGTCTCTGTCCTGTTTTCATGCTCGATGGCTATAATATTCAGTCCGTAACGTTTTCTCAGCTCCACTTCCGCCACACTTTTGCCTACAATCTTGTCTGTAGCCTTAATTTCTGTAATCTCCACCCCGTTCTCCAGGGGCAGATAATCCAGCAGGCAGCCCGTCAGCAGACGTTTCCCGAGCCGCAGTGCCATATCCCTCTCCGGATACACCACCTCTGCGCCTATCTTTTCCAATACCATACCCTGATCCCGGCTGATTGCTTTGGCAATTACATTGGGGACCCCCAGGTTTACCACATTTAAAGTAGTAAGGATACTGGTATCTATTTTCTCTCCGATGCATACAACCACCGTATCACAGTTCTGAATCCCTATTTCCTCCAGCACTTCCTTTGTAAGCTCATCTGCCACATAGGCATGTTCTGTATACTGGCGGATTTCTTTTACTTTACTTTCATTGTTGTCCACAGCTACCACTTCTTTTCCTGCGTCCGCCAACGTGACTGCCAGAGCCTGGCCGAATCTCCCAAGGCCTATAATCCCATAGGAAACGTCTGTCTTAATTTTTCTCATAACCCTCTCCTCCTTAACCAATGGTTATACTCTCTTCACTATATCTGGCCGCCGCCGCAGGCCGGAAGCTCCAGATCGAAGCAATCGTCAGGGGACCAAGCCTGCCGATAAACATCGTTAATATTACAATATACTTCCCCGCATCTCCCAGCTCAGGTGTGATTCCTGTGGAAAGCCCAACCGTTCCAAATGCGGAGGTGATCTCAAAAAGGATCTGAACAAAGGTATATTCCGGTTCCAGTATACACAAGAAAAAGGTTCCCGTACACACCACAAGCATTGACAGAAAGGTAATAATAAATGCCTTTGACAATACTTCATACGGCAGCTTCCTGTGAAAGGCAGAACAGTGCTGATTGGTAGCTGCGCTTTTTGTGGCCTGCACCAGGGCAAAAAAAGTGCTGGTCTTTATTCCTCCTCCGGTGGAACCGGGGGACGCGCCGATAAACATTAGAATAATCAGCACAAAAAGTCCTGCATTCGTAAATTCTCCTATGGGATATGAAGAAAATCCTGCCGTACGGGCCGATACACTCTGGAAAAACGCTCCCAGCCAGCTGATATCTTCCGTTGCTTTTAAAAGCAGTGTACCTGCTGTCAGCAGAATTACACTCATGGTAATCACTACTTTTGAGTGCAGACACAGCTTTTTAAAGGATCGCTTTCTGCCTATGTCCAGGATTACAAGAAATCCCAGACCACCGAAAATAATAAGGCCGCTGGTGGTTAGATTCAAAAGGATATCATTTTGGTAAGGAATCAGATTCCTCAGCCCTCCCAAAATATCAAAGCCGGAATTGTTAAAGGCAGCTACCGCGTGAAACACACTGATTCCCAGCGCCTGTACCGGAGGATAATCCTGTACAAATACCAGAAAGCTGAGTGCGGCCCCCGCAGCCTCAAAGCAGAGGGTCATAAGCAGTACTGCTTTTACCAGCCGTACCATTCCTTTCAGGCTTCCCACATTCATGGCTTCTTTTACCATCAGCCTTCCCTTCATTCCAACTCGTTTGCCTGTCAATAAAATCAGCCCTACCCCTACGGAAGTGACACCCAGACCACCGATCTGGATTAAAAGAGCCACGATTGTCCTTCCGAATACAGTAAAGTGATCCGCAGTATCAATGGCGATCAGGCCGGTAACACATACTGCACTTGTGGAGGTAAAGAGAGCATTAATAAAGCTCACCTGCTGCCCCTCCCTCACAGAAACCGGCATCATTAGCAAAAACGTGCCCAGCAGTATCACACCGGCGAATCCCAACACAATCAAACGTCCCGGCGACTGCCGCTTTAATAATTCCATACATCCTCCCCCGGAAAGTAAAAAGCGTAATTACGCCCGTCTGGTACGCCAATTACGCTTTTTTTCCTTATATACTATGTTCCTGCAGCGTATTGGGAATCATCTCATAGATGATTCTAGCCGCATTATAGAAGAAGGCCCCCTAAGAATCAAGCAATCCAAAGGATTCTTTACGAGTTCTTAATTTTCCGTCTGATGTCACTGCTAAGAGAGCTTTTCCATCCTCTGCTCTGCTTCTTTCATAATCATTCGTATCTTTTTATCCTGCGCCTCACTGACTGGAAGAAATGGCTTCTTACAGCAGTCCCGCATACCGATTCCACGGATAACCATAGCTCTTTTAATGACTGGAATAAAGGTGGCTGATACATCATAGATGGCCATCAGGCCGTCCACAATCTGCTGAATCCCTGAAGCCTTCTCCATATCCTTTTCATCCACAGCCCTTACCCATGAGGCAAATAATTCGGGATAGATATTAGACAGTCCCCCAATGCATCCGCTGCCCCCGCCCAGAAGGTTATGTACAAAGAATTCATCGAAACCTGAGAGCACCATAAAATCAGGAAATTCCTCCATCACAGTGCAAAGAAGCTTTCTGGTATGCCCCATATTCCCCAGCGTATCCTTGTATCCTATAATGTTGCTGTGCTTCCTCAGCAGATTTCGTGTCACCTCGGGACTGAGATCGTATCCTGTTCTGTCCGGGAAATTATACAGGAACATATCGCCGTGAATGTTGGCCGCCACTTCATCATAAAAGTACTCTACGTTCTCATCTGAGAGAGAAAAATAATAAGGACTGATTACCATCACTGCATCTGCCCCTGCATCCAGAGCATAATTAGACAATTCCACCGTCTCCTCCGGTGTCATACAGCTGGTTCCGATGTATAATTTGGTTCTGCCCCCGGCAAAGTCTGTCACCTGGTCAATGACAGCCTCTTTTTCCTCCCTGGACATGGCAAAAAATTCTCCGATGCTTCCCATGATAACCAGTCCGTCAACTCCGCCGGCAATCAGGTGCTCCCATATCTTTCTGTTTGCATCCATATCCGGATGACCACTTTCATCAAATGCTGTTACTACCGGAGTAAAATAATTCCCTTTTTTCATTTTTCTCTTCCTTTCTCTGGTTTTATTCCTCATAGTACTTATATGCGTACCAAATATGTAATTACGTACCTATAGTTGTATCCTATCACCTAAAGATAGGCAAGTCAACCATATTTATCAAAAGATTTTCTCTTCCGCAGCGGTTTCTCTTCCTGTCGATTTCTGTTATAATTTGAAGAGTTGAAAGGAGAATTCATATGCCAGCAACCAGCCACAGACCAACCGAACGGGTACTTGATATCCTGGAATTATTGGCAAGCACCCCGGAAGGATTGACTCTTACTGAAATTTCTCATACGTTGGATGCCCCCAAAAGCAGCATCATGCCCCTGGTTCACACCATGGCACACCGAAAGTTTATCTTTTTAAATAAAAATACATCCCGTTACCAAATCGGGATAGCCGCATTTTCCGTGGGCCATTCCTATACCAGCAGTATGACCGCTCTGGAGTTTATACACCGTGAAATGAAATCCATTGTAAAGCAAACCCAGGAGACCTGTCAGCTGGGCATCCAGGAGCAGTCCAATCTTTTATATATTGCCAAGGAGGAATCTGATGCCCCCATCCGTCTTGTGTCCTATGTAGGCAAACGAATGCCGCTCTACTGTACGGCGATGGGAAAGGCGATCCTCTCCCATACCTCCCCCCAGGCGGTGAAAGAACTTTATCCCCGGGGGTTATGCCCGGTTACCCCAAAAACCATTACGGACTTTGAAGTATTGTTTCGGGAACTGGAGCTTTGCCGGCTCAGAGGATATGCCAAGGAGCGGGAGGAAGCTACCGAGCAGATTTTATGTATCGCGGTCTCTCTGACAAAAGACCATGAGGTTGTGGGAGGACTCAGCGTGAGTGTCCCCATATACCGCGACACTCCGGAAAAAAGCGAACGAATCATCTCCCTTTTAAAAGAGAGCAAAGGCAAAATCGAGGACTATTTCCGGGAAAACGATCTGGATGCCTCCAGCCTTACCTTACTTCATCCCTAGAACCGTCTGACACTGACCATTTACAGAAAGCAGGTGAACTCATGTACATTGCAGATCTTCATATACATTCCAGGTATTCCCGGGCCACCAGCAGGGAATGCACACCAGAATATCTGGACCTCTGGGCCAGAAGAAAAGGCATACAGCTCTTAGGCACCGGTGACTTTACTCACCCTGCCTGGAGAGACGAACTGGCCCAAAAACTGGTTCCGGCCGAGGAAGGCTTCTATACCCTGAATCCCTCTTACCGGCATCCGGATTTATGTTCCCCGGGGCAGCCCCCCAGATTTGTTGTCTCAGGAGAAATCAGCTCCATCTATAAAAAAAATGAGAAAGTAAGAAAAGTACACAGCCTCATTCTGCTTCCGGGGCTCGATGCCGCGGAAGCTCTGTCCAGAAAGCTGGAGGCCATCGGCAATATCCACTCAGACGGTCGGCCCATTCTCGGACTGGACTGCCGCGATCTCCTGGAAATCACCCTGGAAACCTGCCCTCAGGCTGTTTTTATTCCGGCGCACATCTGGACCCCCCACTTTTCCCTGTTTGGTGCTTTTTCTGGCTTTGATACCATAGAGGAATGCTTTGAGGATCTGACTTCCCATATTCATGCCCTGGAGACAGGGCTTTCCTCTGATCCAGCCATGAACTGGCGCCTTTCTGCCCTGGACAAGTATCAGCTGGTATCCAATTCCGACGCCCACTCTCCGGCCAAACTGGGCCGGGAGGCGAATCTTCTGGATACTGAGCTGTCCTATCCGGCCCTCTGTGAGGCATTGCAGACAGGAAAAGGACTGGCCGGTACCATAGAATTCTTTCCGGAAGAGGGAAAATACCATTTTGACGGCCACCGGAAATGCCATCTGCGGCTCAGCCCCGCACAGGCCGCACTTCACGGTAATAAATGCCCTGTATGCGGGAAAAAGCTTACCATCGGAGTGCTGCACAGAGTCGAGGAACTGGCTGACCGCCCGGAGGACTTTGTCCTCTCACAGGGCAAACCCTTTGAAAGTCTGGTGCCCCTCCCCGAAGTCATTGCCTCCTGTACGGCTTCCTCTCCCTCCAGCAAGAAGGTATCCGCTGAGTATGAAAAGCTGCTGAACCATTTAGGGCCGGAATTCTCTCTTCTCAGGGAAATCCCCCCGGAAGATATACAAAAGGTCTCCGGACCAGTGATCGCAGAGGGAATCCGGCGCCTGCGGGAGGGACGGGTGGAACGAAGCCCTGGGTTTGACGGTGAATACGGCACCATTAAGGTTTTAAATCCCTATGAGATAGACTTTTTCAGCGGTCAGATGAATCTGTTTTCTATGGAAGAGCTTTCCTCTCTGGAGGCGGCACCCTCCTCTGACCAGAGAACAGACCCAGGGCGCTCCGTCCCGGAGATCTCCGAAAAAAAAGAAGCGTCCTCCAGTACCGGGCAGTCCGCCAAGAGAACATGCCCCCGTTCACTTACCCAAAGCCTGAATCCCCGGCAGGAGGAGGCAGTGCGATCTTATGCCCCCGTATGCGCCGTCATTGCGGGACCCGGAACCGGCAAGACACATACCCTTACCGCTAAAATTCTATATCTTCTCCAGGAGCGAAAAGTGGGTCCGTCCAAGATTACTGCTGTTACCTTTACCAGAAAAGCCGCTGCGCAGATGGAAGAACGCCTGGCTCTGGAGCTGGGAAATTCCAGAAGTCTCAGACAGCTGAACGTGGGAACTTTTCACGCCATCTGCTATCAGCTCTACACCAGTGTTTATCCCGGATATATCCTTGCAGATGAGTATACACTCCTGGACAAAGCCGGGGAAGTAATCTCCCGCTTTGCATTATCCGTCAGCCCGGAATCATTTATAAAAGAAGTCTCCCGGATAAAAGCCGGTATGACACAGAACAGCTTTGCCCTTCCCCCGGAAGCGTTTCAGGCTTACGCAGCATCTCTTCAGGAGAATAAGCTGCTGGATTTTGATGATCTCCTTGTGAAGACCATTGAACTTTTGGAACGGGAAGATGCCTCCTCTGTCCTGGGGGAACGTTTCAGCTATCTTCTGGTAGACGAATTTCAGGATATCAGTCCTCTGCAATACCGGCTGATTCAGCTGTGGAGCCAAAATGGAAAGGAACTTTTTGTCATTGGGGATCCCGATCAGGCAATCTATGGTTTCCGGGGTGCAGATGCACTTTGTTTCCAGCATCTGAGAGAGGACTATCCGGAACTTACAGAAATTTATCTGGAAGAAAACTACCGTTCCTCCGGGGAAATCCTCTCACTTGCTCATACAGCAATATCCCCCAGCCCGGGAGAACACAGGCCCCTGTGTCCGGTATCCCCCAAAGGCCAGCCTGTCCGCCTGGCCCTGTGTCCCGGAGGCCTCTCCGAGGGGATTTATATTGCCAAAGAGATTAACCGCATGGTAGGCGGCATTGATATGCTGGATGTGGACACCGGAGGAGTCATAGAACGGCGTGTCTATGGATTTTCGGATATTGCCGTTCTCTACCGCACCCACCGCCAGGCACAGCTGATAGAAAAATGTCTGAAAAAGGAGGGCATCCCCTATATTGTCACCGGACGTGAGGACTACCTCTCACACCCCTCCGTGAAAGGAACGCTCAGCTTTTTCCGGCATCTCCTCCACCCGGAGGATACCTCCGCCCTGGCACTTAGTCAAAGGCATCTGGAACCGCTTAGAGACAGCGCAGTTCTGGAAACTCTTACAAAAAAATATACTTCCAGGGTGAGAAGAACAAAACCCCAGAAGCTGATAGACTCCTGGATTCAAGATCTTGGACTTACTGAAGACGAATGCCTGTGCAAATTCTCCAATATGGCCGTGTTCCACTCCACTATGCAGTCGCTTCTGGACACCGTTACCTTCGGCCAGGAGAGCGATCTGAAGCGCAGCTGGGGGAAAGGCTACGCCTCCGGCGCAGTAACCCTCATGACCCTCCACGCTGCCAAAGGGTTAGAATACCCTGCCGTCTTCCTGGCCGGACTGAACAAAGGCATCCTGCCCCAGGCCCAGGCCCGGGAAGAGTCCGCTTTGGAAGAAGAGCGGCGCCTCTTCTATGTGGGGCTTACACGGGCGAAAGAAGAACTGGTACTCATAACTGCCGCCGAAAAGCCCTCACCATTTATAGAGGAAATCCCGGAGAAACTGGTGCAAAAAGAAAAAATCGGGAAAGAAAGAGAAGACGGTGAAGTACGTCAGATTAGTTTGTTTGATGTAATGAAAGAGATGTAATTTTATGTAAGTAAGGATATAATCCTAAGGCAGTCGTATATAAAAGGGCACACCGGGGAGGTCTATACTTCCCCGGCCTTGAACTTCAGAATCATCTCATTCGTCAGGCTGACACTCCGCTCTTTTACCGGAATCTCCTCCCGCTCAAACCATTCTGCCATGGCCAGCTCTTCCCGGTCCAGAGTGATTTCCTCTTCGCCGTCAAGCTCAGCAAAGAATCCCATCAGTATGGTATCCGTGAATGACCATGGCTGGCTTTTATAATATCTCAGATTCTTCACCTTTAAGCCGACTTCTTCCATAACCTCCCGCCTGACTGTCTCCTCCACCGTCTCACCGATCTCCACAAAGCCTGCTATAAGCGCATATTTTTTAAAGTCCCGGTTTGCATATTTTGACATAAGCAGTCTGTTATTATTCGTTACCGCCACTATAACCGCAGGGGATATCTTGGGATATTCCATGGTATTGCAGGCCGGACAGTACACCATACGTTCCTTTTCGCTATGTACCATCTGCCTGCCGCATGTCCCGCAGAATCTGTGGTTCCGGTACCAGCGGTACAGCTGGGCGCCTGTAATTCCTGCAAAAGCCAGATAGCCCGGGGAGACTGTTCTGAAAATCTCCAGGTTCTCCATCCGGTAGGTATCATTTAAAGGATATGCAATGTTTTCCAAAAGATAATATCTATCCTTGTCAATGGTAAAGAGATAGGTACTGGTTTCCCAGAGACTGTCGTTTGTATCCTCCAGATCGGAAAATCTGGGGAAATCCAATGCTTCTCCCTTCCATTTCACCAGTACCTCCTTCCCCCGGTAAAATAATACATAGCTTTCCGCTTCAGGCGGCTGAGGCCTCCATTCATTATGGTACTCATGAGGCGCAATGTCCTGTATCATGTCTACTTTCCTCCGTTACTGTATTTTAATTGTATCGTAATTACAGTATAGCACACGCACCGGCCGCCGCCTATCCGTAAGTTCTTCCCAGCCTTCATTTCTCTGTGCAGAAAAATATATTATCTTGAAATATCATTGGCTTTCTGTCACAATATACTTAGTATCGGATACGTACCCAATAGAGAAGGAAGAGAGAATATGCCCTTAATAGAAAGCAAACATTTTCAAAAGACAATACGTAATATTCTCTGGATCTGTGCATCCTTATTTTTCCTGGGGATTTTAGGTACTGTGTTTTTGACATCGGATCTCCCGGATATCCGACCGCCCGAGGAAGAAGTCACTTCCTTCACAGAAGGCTGGTATTATATGGAGGGGGACGAGGAGCGTGCCATTGCGTCTTTTCCTTTTTCGCTGTCCAACGGCGGCGAAGAACTAATACTCTGTCACAAGATACCGCCCCTGACCGACATTAAATACCTGAGCTTTAAAAATCAGTTCCAGGAAATCCAGGCCTATGCCGGGGAGCTCTGTATATACGAATACAAAAGTTCAGCATCCACTCCGGCCGGAAAACTACTGGGGAATTTCAGGTGTTTTATTCCCCTGCAGCCGGAGTATGAGGGACAGACAATCAGCCTTCACCTAAAAAGTACCACGTCAATTACGGTCAAAGGCCTCCAAAATATAGAGCTTGGATCCTCAGACGCCTTTGTTCTGGATATACTCTCCAATAACTTTACTCTGGCTGTATGTCTGATTTTCATGTTTCTGACCGCACTGCTGCTATATCTGGTGTACCTTGTACAGGATATCAAGAAGCTGTCCTATGACTATAAGAGTTTTCTGTATATCGGCAGTTTTCTATTACTGTCTGCGCTTTGGATGTGGTCTGATTCGGAACTCCCTCAGCTAATATGCAGCAACGCTACTATGGTATGCCTAATTTCTTTTTTTTCCTTTATGGCATTGCCCATCCCTCTGCTGTCCTTTGTACGTTCTGCCTGCCATCAGGGCAAATCACTCCTCATAGGGATGCAGTGTGTATTGATTGTAAACATAATCGTCCAATTTTTACTTTACAGCATAGAATCCTTTGACTTCCCATCTATGCTTCCCGTAACCCACCTTCTGATCCTACTGTACATTGGGATTATCATTGTCCTTCTTTTCCGCGAGGTCAGACTCCATGCATCTTTTGAAGCAAAGGGAATACTGGCGGCCATTCTCCTTCTGATCCTCTGTTCCATTGCCGCTCTGGTGCAGTTTTATCTGCGGCCCAACACAGACAACAGCCGCTTTTTCAGATACGGACTGATAATGTTTATCGGAATTCTGCTATTTCTGTCCGGAAAGAATCTAATCCGGTTTTTGGAAGAGCGCACGCAGACAAAGCTGTATCAGCAGCTCGCCTACACTGATATCATGACCCAGACACCCAATCGTATTGCTTTCGATGAGTGTATAGACAGACTCCGGCAGTCAGGTATCTCGGGGAGACCCCTTACCGTTGTCATGCTGGATCTGAATAATCTGAAAGAAACCAATGATACCTATGGACACAGAGCAGGAGATGAACTCTTAAAAGGCGCTGCCCGAAGTATCAAGAACGCCTTTCAGAATGTGGGAACCACCTACCGCATCGGCGGAGATGAATTTGTAGTTCTCATAGAAAAAGGGAATATTTCTCCCGGACATCTTTTTCGCATTATGGATCAGGATATCGCACAGTTTAACACGAAAAGCATCTATTCCCTGTCCATTGCCAGGGGATATGCCTCGAATGACGGAGACAGCCGTAAAGATATAGACAGCATCTTATCAGCCGCAGATCAGAATATGTATAAGAATAAAGCAGCCACAAAGGGGATATGCCGCTAAAGCACATCCCCTTTTCTGATACCAAGCATCTTTCTGAGATGCTTTATCACATAAAAATAGGCCGGAACCAGAAACAGATCCGCTGCAACCCAGGCCAGCCCGTTTGACAGGCAGATGGCAGTGTATCCAAATACCGGCACCAGGAAAAACGCCACCAAGGTGCGGGCGGCCATCTCACAGACTCCGGCTGTTACCGCAAATATACTGTACCCCATTCCCTGAATCAGGAAACGGATGCTGTTCACCAGGGAAAGGAGAAAATAAAACACTGCATTTAAGACCAGGAACTGATAGATATCCTGAACAATCCCCGTCTCCCCCCTGCTCACAAACAAGTAGGAGATATTCTTTCCCCAAAATAAAATCAGTGCCAGAGAGATTCCTGAATAAGCAGCTCCCAGAAGAACACAGCTTTTCAGACCCGCACCGATTCGGTCCAGTCTTCTTGCCCCCACGTTCTGACCTCCGTAGGTAGCCATGGTAGCTCCCAAAGCATCATAGGGGCAGCAGAAAAAACAGCCCATTTTAGATCCGGCAGCAACCGCCGCCACTGCTGCTGCTCCCAGAGAGTTTACTGCCACCTGAAGAATTACACTGCCAATGGCAGTAATCGAATACTGAAGTCCCATGGGAATCCCCATCTTGCACAAAACTCCAACAAAATGGCTGTTCAGCTTCCAATCCTCCCGCTTCAGTCTGAGCACGGGATAATGTTTTATCATGTATACCAAACAGGCGATTCCGGATACTCCCTGAGATACAACGGTCGCCCAGGCAGCTCCCGCCACTCCCATCTCTAAAACCAGAATACAGACAAGATCCAGTATAATATTCATTATGGAGGAAATGGTGAGAAATACAACCGGTGTCTTGGCATCCCCAAGAGAGCGTATATATCCTGACACCATATTATACAGGATGGTCGCCGGTATTCCCGCAAATATAATGATAATATAATCATAGGCACCGTTAATAATGTCTGCGGGAGTATTCATAACTTCCAGGATCTCTCTGCAGAACAGCACCACAAGCACCGTCATCGCACTCCCAAAAATTGCTGCCAGGATCGCACTGTTTGCCACATAGGCTTTCAGCCCTTTTTCGTCCTTTGCCCCGAATTTTTGGGCCACTGGTATAGCAAATCCATTGCAGATTCCCATACAAAACCCAATGACAAAGAAGTTAATGGAACCAGTTGCCCCCACGGCAGCCAGTGCATTTACTCCCAAAAATCTTCCTACAATTACAGTATCTGCCATATTGTAAAACTGCTGAAACAAAAAACCCAGCATCATGGGAAGAGCAAAGCCCAAAATTAATCTCATAGGACTTCCCTGGGTCATATCCCTGACAGATGATTTCCTTTCTTTCTCTTTCATAATAACCTCTCCTCAAAAGTAATCCGGAATCCACTATATACTGTTTTAGGGCCGGATGCAAGAAAAAGTTATATGAATTTGCCATCGCCTAATTAATGTCTGAAATGATATACGTCGTGTAAGGTTTGTCGAGATGGTACCCCAGCTTCTCTGCAAGGGCCACGGAGCGTTTGTCATGGGCATCCCAGCTGGGATACAGCCCCCGCTCCAGGCACTCCAGGATCAGCCTTGCCCCGCATGCCAAAGCAAGTCCCTTTCTTCTGTGATCACGTCTGGTATCAATCTCAATCTCAATGCCCCCGTTATAATACGTATAGGAAGAGGCCCCCGATACCGGATTTCCCTCATAGACTGCTACAACTCCCAGCCCATGCTTCTCATACTCCGGCCATCCGCTGAACTGTGAACAGAAGTCAGCAGACCACTTCTGTCTGTTCAGGATTCTGAACAGTCTCTTATCAATTCTTCTCAGTTCATAGCCTGAAGGCAGGGCCTGGGCGTACCCGGAAAGTTTCGCTCTGTCAAAGACATCTGGTTCCTTTTTTATAGCATACCGGGTGGTAACAACATAATTTTTATTGTATTCCTTTTCAATCAGCCGGGACCAGTAATTGTTCTGGGGAATCATTAGGATAACATCCGGGAAACAGTCCCTGGGCATACTTCCCACCATTTCCCTGTTGGGAGATCCGGCAAAAAAACAGAAGTCCCCTATAATGATCCTTGCAGATGTCGGGTTGTCCCTTCGATCCGCCCAGGCCCTTCCCATATATCCCTGAAGGCAGGACCATATCATAGTCTCCTGCCACCCTTCAAATAAGGGCTCAATTTTATATCTGTCTTCCTGTTCTAAAAGTACCATATAAAATCCTCCCACTGTCAAATAAAAAGCCCCGGAAGCCTCCGCAGCTGCCGGGAAAACTTACTCTCAGTATATCATCGGACCCACCTTTTTTCCACCTGCAAATGGGATTTTCAGGCATCTTTCCCGCCTGCCATGGGTATATTTTGAAAAGTATCACAATATACTTAAAGCAAATACTATTTGGCGATTCTTATGATCAATAAAACCTTCGTTAAAAACTTCTTAAAAATCACCCTTCTCTTCGCGGCGGCTTTTCTTGCCGGCAGGTTTATCGCACAGAGGGTTCCCTCCCGGCAGGCGGCAGCTATTCAGACTTCAGCGGAAGGGAACTGGGGTCTTAGTTTTCCCGAAGAGGGAAAACCTCCCATCGGCAATGCCACTATGGATGAACTGAAGCAATATGACGCTTATTACGCCGAGGATACTGAGGAAAAAGTGCTGTACCTCACCTTTGACGCGGGGTATGAGAACGGCAATACAGCTCCCATCCTGGATGCATTAAAGAAACATAATGTACACGCCACCTTTTTTGTTGTAGGCAATTTCATTTCAACCAGCCCGGATCTGGTAAAACGAATGGTGGCGGAGGGACACACTGTGGGAAATCATACATACCACCATCCGGATATGTCTAAAATCTCCAGTATGGATGCATTCTCCAAAGAAATGGGGGAATTAGAAACCCTCTATGAGCAGACCACCGGAGAACCCATCACCAAGTTCTACCGGCCGCCCCAGGGAAAATACAGTGTAAACAATCTCCAGATGGCAAAAGAACTGGGCTATAAAACCTTTTTCTGGAGTCTGGCCTATGTAGACTGGTATCAGGACAATCAGCCCACCAAAGAGGAAGCGTATAAAAAGCTGCTTGGGCGTATTCATCCAGGGGCCATAGTACTGCTCCACAGTACTTCCAAGACCAACGCTGATATCATGGATGAACTTCTCACAAAATGGGAAGAAATGGGGTATACGTTTAAGACCTTAGATCAGATTGACGGCTCTAGCTGAGCTGCCGTCCAGGAATCCAGAATGCAGAAGGAGAAGGGCGGGTCGCATATTGCATTATGCGCCCGCCCTTCTCCTTCTGCATTCATTTTTCTCCCATACTCCTCATTCACCTGGCTTTTCAGTCCTTCTTCGCTTTCATCTGCAGCTTTGTTCTCTGGCAGACTAAACTTATGTTTAGTTTAAGAAAGTATTAAGCAAAATGTTTCTACCATATTAAGATTTCTGTGATATTTTTATATACCAGGAGGTGACTGAAATGCTTTATATATTTAACGCATTAGAAAATTATCTGATTCTTTTCCTGCCATATCTTCTGCTTGAGGCAGGATATTGTATCTTTTACAGACGGAAAGGCATTAAGCTGACCTGGGGGTTCCTAATTGGATGGCAGCTGCTGGCCTGTCTGATGACCGCTGTATTTTCCATCACCGGAGCCGGAGGTATCAATGACATAGGCCGCCACGCTGACTCTCTGATCCGTCTGGAAGAAATCAACCTCATCCCTCTGCGTTGGGGATTAGGCAGCCCCTTTGGGCTAATAATGAACATTATTCTTTTTGTGCCTGTGGGGATTGCTCTTCCCGTTCTCTGGAAAAGCAGCCACAGTTTAAAGCGGACAGTAATAACAGGGTTTCTGTTTTCCCTGCTCATCGAAACCAGCCAGCTTTTTAACTGGAGGGCAACGGACATAGACGATCTGCTGATGAATACCCTGGGGGCGGCAGCCGGCTATGGAATCTTCGCGTTGTGTTTTCGAAAACTCACACTTTTTCAGATGCATACGCAGAAGGAGGAAGGTTTCTCTCTCAAATACACCGGACTTTGCACTATACTGCTGATTTTTCTTTTTTACTTCTTCCTTGGTTCCCCTCTACTGAGCTATGTATGGAATACGATCTACAATATCTTATAGGCTGATGTGTACCGTTACACGTAATGTCTAAGCTCTCTGAAAATTGCATCTACCTCAAGGGGTTTCACCAGATACCCATCCATTCCAATTTTTCTGGCCTCCTCTTCATCCTCCTGAAAAGCATTCGCTGTCATAGCAATGATTGGTATCGTCTGAGCATCTACCCGATCAAGGGCACGGATTGTACAGGTACTTTCCAAGCCATCCATAACAGGCATGCGAATATCCATAAGGATCGCCATATAATAACCCGGCGGGTTCTCAGAAAACATATCCACTGCCTCCTGGCCATTCTCCGCAATCTCAACCTCAATGCCGTTCATCTCCAGAAGGGTGCAGGCAATCTCTCTGTTGAGTTCATTGTCCTCCGCAAGGAGCACCCGATATCCATAAAAATCAAAATCCTCTGATTCTTCTTCCTCCCAACAGCTGTTGCTGCTTTTACCGTATAGCGTCTCTTCTTCTAAAACAGGCAGAAGGGGCAGTTTTACCGTGATCTGTGTCCCCACTCCTTTTTTGCTGTCCGCCTCAATGGTACCTCCCATCAGATGAACCAGGCTATAGGCAATAGAAAGACCCAGCCCGCTTCCCGGATTATCGCGTATCACCCCGGGGATCTCGCGTTCAAAGGGCTGAAAAATCCTCTGAAGAAATTCCTCTGAGATTCCAATTCCAGTGTCACAGATACAAAACTCCAGACTGGCGGGGGCATAATTTCCTTCTTCCTGTCTGACACTCATAACTATCTTTCCGCCTGCAGGGGTGAATTTCAGTGAATTGGTCAGCAAATTGATCAGAATCTGCTTAATCCTGGCCGCATCCCCCACATAATACTCTGCCTCCAGCCCCTTTTTGTACTCTTCATAGATAAGCTTCCGCTCCTTTGCCTGAGGGCTGATGATATGGTTCACTTCCTCCAGGAGTATCTGAAGGCTGAAGCCCTGGCTGATAAGCTCCATTTTGCCTGTCTCAAGCTTTGACACATCTAAAATATCATTCAGTATGTCAAAAAGATATTTGGAGGAAGCATCTATCTTCTGAAAACATTCCAGCACAGTGTCCGGCTTCGTCAGGTTTCGCTGTCCAATCGCACTCATCCCTACAATCCCGTTCATGGAGGTTCTGATATCATGGCTAATCCTTGAGAGAAAGTCCGACTTTGCCAGGCTGGACGCATTGGCAGACTGCAATGCCCCCCGGAGAAGCTGCTCCTGTTCCTCCTGTTTTTCTTTCTGGGTATCCAGCACTTTCACCAGCTCCATAGCCATTACATCCCGGCTGAAAGGATTTTCCATGGGAATCACACAGACAGAGCGCCAGAAATATTCCCCATCTGTCCCTTCCTGCTGAAACTCCAAATATACTTCCCGCTCTCCCCGGGTAAACCTTTCCAAAAGCTTTTCTCTTGCAAGAACCGACGCATAGGTTGCCCTGTGATCCGGATGGATGCTTTGCAGTGAACTTCTGTAAAGTTCAGAGTACACCCCTTCTGTCTTTTCAATAAACTGTTCCTCATCCTCGCTAAAGCATCTGTACGTATCCTGGGTAAGATTTAGTTTTAGTATCAAAGGATAGACCTTGAAGATAGCCGCCTGTACTGCCTCCTGCCCGCCCGGATACGGCATCAGATTATGGATATGTATGGTTTCCAGCTTTTCTCCGTTGTCCCTGAAGATAAAGGTAAACCTCTGCTGATTGTCCAGAAGCATCTCTGTCCTTTTACAGGATCTTATCCTGCTGCTCCCCTCGCACAGATAGCAGTCAGCCCCCAGTTTCCTTGTCTCATATATTTCATAAGACACATCCCAAGGGGCCATATCCCTTTTTTTCTGGCTAAAATGTGCGGTCACAGCCTCTTTTCCCTCTGCTTTCTGCCGTTCACCCGCTCCAATCCACACAATGTCCTCTGCAAATGTAGAATTGAGAAATTCCACATCATACTCACAGTAATATTTATTCAATATTTCACAGGCAAATGCTTCCACCTCGCTCAGTGGATATTCTTTCATACGAAACCTCCTATTTCTATAATTTTATCTTTTTTTCAAGCGGCACGCATCATCATCTCTGCTCACCGATGTTCTGCGACCTTACAGCCCATCTCATCTTCGTAGAGCGGGCTCTGCTGTTCCTACTGCACTCTTCTCTTGAAGGGCGAATCACCTCTGTTGCTATCTCGCTGTATATTCCCCTGCGATGAAGCTCTTTAAATGACCTCTTTACAATTCTGTCCTCACCGGAGTGAAAGGTCAGAACAGCAACGCGGCCGCCTTCTGCCAGTACGCCGGGCAGCTTTTCCAAAAACTGATACAGCACTTCGTATTCATTATTAATATCGATTCTAAGAGCCTGGAACGTCCTCTGACAGGACTTTTTCACAGCCTCTTTTCTCTCGTTTTGGGGCAGGAAAGACAGCGCGCCGGCTATCACCTGCCGGAGCTCGGTCGTTGTGCTGATTTTCTTACCCTTCTTTCTCTCCCGCATTACTGCCTCTGAAATCTCCCTGGCATAGGGTTCGTCCGCATTTTCTTCCAGCATCCCCTCCAGTTCCCCCTGTTGGATCTGCTGCAGACGTTCTGCTGCAGAAATTCCTTTTTGTGGGTTCAGGCGCAGATCGAGGGGCCCGTCCTTTTTAAAAGAAAACCCTCTGTCCGGATTATCTATCTGCATCGAAGATACACCCAGATCTGCCAGTACAAAATCAAAAGGTCCGGCCTCCTCTGCCAGCTGATCAATATCAGCAAAATTCATCTGTTTTATCGTCAGCAGCTCAGGTCCGTACCCCATTCCCTGCAGACGCTTTCTTGTTTTCTCCATTTCCGCAGCGTCCACATCCAGAGCGTAAATATGTCCCTCTGCTCCCAGGCATTTCAGCATTTCCAGGGTATGGCCTCCGTATCCCAGCGTAGCATCCAGCCCTGTCTGACCTGGTTTTATCTGAAAAAACTCCAAAATTTCTTTTACGCAGATGGAGATATGCATCCCCACAGGAGTACTGCCCTTCTGAATCACCTTCTCCACCGTTTCCGGATATTTCTCCGGCTGCAGTTCTTTGTATTTCTCACTATATTTTTTTGGATGTGTTCCCTTATAGCGGACACGCCGTTTATGTTTCTGTTCCTGGTTCTCCATACCCAATGCTCCTTCTCATACTTTTCTCTGAATCACAGACCACTTCCCAGATGATACCCGAATATTTACAGCAAAGCGTTTGCTCTTTCCATTGTACTAGATTATCCTCTCACCCACAAGAATTACCTTTCACGAAAATATTTTCATAAAAAAAAGACGCCGGAGCATGTCTGCTCTGACGCCTTTCCATACAATTTTCTATCTTTATCTCTTATCTCTCAGCATAACATCATGGGCCCCGCCCTCAACAATACTCGTTGAGGATACCAGAGTAATTTTAGCCTTACTCTGAAGCTCAGGTATAGTAAGCGCACCGCAGTTACACATTGTAGATCGCACCTTTGATAAGGTCAGTGTCACATTGTCCTTCAGGCTGCCGGCATATGGGACAAAAGAATCTACACCTTCCTCAAACGATAGCTTTTTATCGCCGCCCATGTCATATCTCTGCCAGTTTCTTGCCCTTGCGCTTCCCTCACCCCAGTACTCCTTCATATAGCTTCCGTTGATGTTCACTCTCTTCGTGGGGCTTTCATCGAATCTGGCGAAGTATCTTCCCAGCATAATAAAATCAGCCCCCATAGCCAACGCCAGAGTGATGTGATAATCATGGACGATGCCTCCATCGGAACATATCGGAATATAGATACCAGTTTCTTTGTAATACTCATCCCTGGCTTTAGCCACCTCAATCAGGGCAGTAGCCTGTCCCCGTCCAATTCCCTTCTGCTCCCGGGTGATGCAAATCGCTCCGCCGCCGATTCCTACCTTTATAAAATCAGCCCCCGCATCTGCCAGGAAACGGAATCCTTCTGCATCCACTACATTGCCGGCCCCTACTTTCACCTCAGGTCCAAAGGTCTCCTTAATATAATCAATGGTAATCTTCTGCCACTCGGAAAACCCCTCTGAGCTGTCTATGCAGAGTACATCCGCTCCGGCATCCAGAAGTGCGGGCACCCGCTCTTTGTAATCCCTTGTGTTAATCCCCGCGCCAACCATATACCTCTTGGATCCGTCGATTAATTCGTTCTCGTTCTTCTTGTGCGTGTCGTAATCCTTTCTGAACACCAGATAGACCAGCTCCTGCTTCTTATTCACCAGGGGCAGACAGTTTATTTTATGTTCCCAGATAATATCGTTGGCAGCCTTCAGACTAGTCTCCTCATCAGCATACACCAAATCTTCAAATCTGGTCATAAAATCTCCCACTTTGGTATCCGGTCCCATCCGGCTGACCCTGTAGTCCTTATTAGTCACTATCCCCAGAAGCTTTCCCCCCGGTTTGCCGTCTGAAGTTACGGCTACGGTGGAATGCCCGGTTCGCTCTGTAATATCAAGCACATCCTGCAGAGTCATCTCAGGAGATACGTTAGAGTCACTTACCACGAATCCCGCTCTGTATTTTTTTACCTTCCTCACCATTTCCGACTGGCTTTCAACCGATTGGGAACCGTAAATAAAGGATAGGCCGCCCTCCTGTGCAAGGGCCACCGCCAGCCTGTCATCAGAGACGGACTGCATTATTGCGGAAACCAGCGGGATATTTATGGATAACGCCGGTTTTTCGCCCTTCTCATACCTGACTAAGGGTGTATTCAGCCTGACCTCCGAGGGAATACACTTTGTAGAAGAGTACCCCGGAATTAAAAGATATTCGCTGAAAGTTCTGGATGGTTCCTGATAATAAAACGCCATGTTGTTCCTCCTTTTCTAACTGCCGTTTTCATTTCCGCCCACACATGTATCACATCGTTCTGCCCTGTAAAACCCACATATTACCATTTTCATGATGGGTAAATAATAGTTTATTTTATCACGTCCAATGATCCTATGTCAATGAATCCATGCGTATGAAACAAAATGAAACGATATCAGAAAAGATATACTACCCCTTACGGGCGCCCAGGCATTTCAAAATCCTTCAAAGCTTTGTTCAGGAAGGAGTTAAAGGGCTTCATAGCTTTGTAGATCTTCAATGCCTTCTGAAGAAACACCTCTCCGTCTTCTAACTCCCTATCCGGAATAGGATACTCCAGATACCAGCTTTTATATTTCAGGAACTCTGCCTGGGGATGATCCTTTTCAAATCCCTGAGGAACATTTTTCAGAGCAGTCCCTTTGACCTGAAAATACCTTTGGAACTCAGGCGCATCCAGCACACTTTGCCACTCCTCACCATGTTCTGCAAGATAGCTTCTTACCATTTGGGTAGCGTTCTTAAACATGTCTGCAAATAATCCGCCTCCCAAAAAGGAAGAGCCTGGCTTTATCATCAGGTAATACCCCACCGGCACCGGCAGCTTTCCTCTCGATGATATATGAGCTCTGAAGGCAGGAAGATAGGGGGATTTATCTTTGCTGAACCGGGTATCCCTCACCAGCTTAAAGGTCAGTTTCCCCGGTTCCCAGTCCAGGATTCCGGCATCTTCTTTGCCCAGCTCCAGCATAAAAGCTTCAATAAGTTTTAGAAATTCACCATTCGCAGCCTGATATTCCGCCTTGTGCCCATGGTACCACTCTCTGCTGTTATTCTCCTCCAATTCCCTCAGATATTCCAGTATCAGCATTGTATTCATCCGCATCCCTCCCCGGCTTCAGCGATAATTTTAAATTCCTCTGACTTCAAAAAGCGTTTTATCCACTCGCTGGCTTTGCTGCTTGTCCTGTAAAAGGGCATATTTGCAAAGATCAGGGACAAGTCGTCTACTTTTTCCATCGCCTCTTTGCATTCCAGCATGATGTCTCTTTCCGTATGTTCCAGAGCTTTGTATTCCAGCTGTTCCGGGTGCAGACGATGGGTTGCTATGGCATAATCCGTTCGTTTTTTACAGCTGCAGATTCCTGTTCCGGATAAACCACAGTATTCGCTCAAAAAGGTTCCCATTCTTTCCCGGATTCTGGACAGCCTTTTCCTGTATGCCTCAGGTGTCATTCCCAAAATCTCTCCCGCCATGCGGCTGTCTGCCCGGAACATAGTTCCCAGAATATAGATACATCTGCTTTCCCGATCCAGACACTGCAGCATAACATTTGTACATGACATTTTCAGTTCTTCCGCTAAAACCGTACGATCCACCCCCTGGGATAAATCAGGGATATCTTTTTCCCTTCCGCTGGCAATATCCTCCTCGTATATTTCAAAGCTCAGAGGATGATGAGAAAACATATTTTTCCTGTAATCCTTGAGATAATTCACCGCAATCCGGAATACCCAGGTGGTAAAGCTGCTCTCTTTCCGAAAAGACGAAAGATGAGTCATTACCTTAATTAGAATTTCCTGGGATGCGTCCTCAGCGTCCGGCACAGTGCCCAGCATGCGCAGGGACAGATTGAATATCATATCCTGCACTTGGGTCAGCAATGCCTCCAGCGCCTCTCTGTCTCCCTCCACAGCCCGATCTATCAGTACCGATGTCTCTTTTTGGTTTCTATCACTCATATTTTTTTACCTCCTATTAGATTAGACTCAGGCGCAGACGTTTTGTGACAAACATTTTATTTTAATTTAGGAAGTATTTCTCCCAGAAGCTCAACCGCCTGATTCAGTTTCCGCAGTTCCTCTGCATCCAGCTGGTTCTCAAGGCTCTGGATAAATGCCGTATTCTTAAGATGATACTCGTCCAGATACAGAATTGCCTTCTTGGTCAGACGAAGCCTGATGACTCTCCGATCCTTCTCGTTGTATACTCTCTCTACAAAACCATGCAGACTCAGTTTCTCTGCCAGTTTTGTCACCTGCTGCTTAGGGACCTTAAGCAGATGAGCCAGTTCGGTCATAGTGGCTGTGCCTTGAATTTTAAGGGTCTCCAGACAATAATAGGTTTCCAGGCTCATCTCCCCGTTCAGTGTGTCTTTAAAAGGCCGCACAAGTTTTGAATGCCAGTTCGGCAATACCGAAAGCAGGTTTTGAACGAATTTTTCTGATACCTTTTCAGTTTTCATATACTCCTTCTCCCATTGACAAAAACATCCGAAAATGCTATTCTTATAAATTAGTAAATAAAATATGACTATCATTATTATATGACTACTTATCCCCATTATATAATAATATAGGCTAAAGTCAATTATATCTTTATGATAGGCAGCACTAAAGGAGATGTCGTAAACTATGAAATTCAGTTCCAAACTATCTGAGAGAATCCGGAAGAACTTCCGTTTCAGCACACTCAGCTTTCTCTTTATTATCGCATATGTAAATATTTTTCAGATGCTATTTGGCCCCGCACACTCAATTGTCGGCGTAATCTTCACTATAATGATGTCAGCCTCCATGGTGCGGGATCTGACTGCCGCACCCTTAAAACACTTTGTACTTCAGGCGCTGGTCCTGGTATGGATGGCCGTTGCCGCCTTTTTGGTCACAGCCTCTCCGGCGCCTTTATCCTTTCTCATTAATTTTGCTACACTTCTCTTGATTTTGTACGCCTTTACCTATGAGTACGCCAGTCACATGTACTTTCCTTATATCCTTTCGTACCTGTTTCTGGTTTTTATTTCACCGGTTACATCATCTCAGCTTCCTAAACGGATTCTGGGGATGCTGGTTGGAGCCGTATCTATCATGCTGTATCAGTGGATCATGGGAAGAAAGCGTGTGGCTGAGACCGCCAGAGATGTATTAAGTGAAATGATCGAGGATATCCGCAGCACTATTTCCAGTAAATCGGAAAATATTTCGCAGGAGCCGGATCTGCCGGGCATGAGAAGTAAGCTGTGCCGGTTAAGCCAGACGGTATATGAAAGAAGAAAAAAGGCCTTTTGTATCTCTGATTCCAGCTATTCCATGGTCGCTGCGGGACGGGGGCTGGAGCAGCTGGCCATTCTGATACATGAGCTCTCCCCCAGTCTGTTACCACAAAATAAAGAATTTCTGCACTCCATGGATACACAGCTGAGCCAATTTCTTGCGTTTATCCGGCAGGAACGCTCTGAGATCCCCGCTTTGGATCCCTCCGCTTTGGCTGCCCTGACAGATGAAAAAACAGCCCGGGTTTTTAACAATATCCTTCTTTATATCCGCGACAGACTTCTTCATATGACAGATCCCCAAGGGCGAGTCCATTACCGCAAATCCGCCCTCTCCTTTAAAATACGTCTGCAGTCTGCCATTGATCTGAGTCCTGTGCGTGCCATCTATGCCCTTCGGACCGCATTGCTTTTATCCCTTGCTGTGCTGGCAGTACAGTATCTTCCCCTGCCTCACGGACGGTGGCTTTTGTTCACCCTGGCCTCCGTATCCCTGCCCTATGCAGATGATGTACCTCAGAAGATTAAGAAAAGGATCTTCGCCACTATACTGGGCGGGCTAGTCTCTGTGGCTATCTATTCTCTGATTTCCTCCCCCGCAGGGCGTACCGCTGCCATGATGCTGTCGGGCTATCTTTCATTTTACTTTACGGACTACAGGGAAACCTTTGCCTGCTCCACCGTAGGTGCCCTGGGCGGAGCCGTATTCATGAATGCCTTTGGTTTTCAGGCAGTGGGCAGTATTTTCCTCATCCGGCTCGGATATATACTCGCCGGTGCGGCTATCGCCTATATCATAAATTGTCTGCTTTTTCCCTATCGCCGTGCCAAGGCAACCAGTCAGCTCTGGGAGAAATATAAGACAATCACTGAACTTCTCACAAAGGTATGCCGGGCAGATCAGATAGACCCTCAGCTCTATTATCATCTGGTCATCCAGGCCCATATGCAGGAAGAAAAGCTAATCCAAAATGCTTCCCTGGAGAAATGGAAAGGGTTTCCCGCATATCTGGCTAAATATCAGGAAGAGCTGCGCTGCGCTCACAGAAAACTCATCGCAGAGCGTGCCGATGCCCCGCCCTTTGAATCAGGGCATGTACTCTTAAAAGCCATACCCTGATTCAGCAGTTCCATTTAATCGTAACTGGATTTTTCTCACCCGATACAGCGTTCTCCCGGAGAGAGCCCAGTATTCGTGCCAGTTCATTGGAAGCCAGCGCATCATAAACTTCCGGGCTTTCTTCCAGTCCTGCTTTCTCATAGGCAGACGCCGCTGCCCCATAAAAGGCAAACCCCAGTGCATTGGAAGGAGTCTGGACCGTTCTGCAGGCTGTCGCTACCGCCCGGGCGGCAGCCTGTGCCGGGGGATTGTCCTCTGCCTCCTGTGCCGCCTGCACGGCAGCTCGCAGAAGCGGCTTTAAGTCCTCCTGTTTTCTGCTCCCGTTCAGATATTCCCTCACTCCGGAAACTGCCTCCTGCAGTCTTCGTTCATCTGCATACGCCTTCTGGTAAATCCCCAGATAGTGCTTCTCTGCGTAATCTACCGCCCATCCGGATAAAGTAGCCTTGCTCTGGGTTTCAATCAGTCTCATAAGCGATACAACAGACGGATCCTTTATATCTCCCAGCATCTTTCTTAGTTTTCTCATATTCACTCCTTCTGGATGATTTCGCCTCTGCGATTTCACTTTACAGTTCCAGTTTCATATAGACCGCACCCTCCACCGGGTTCTCATAGTAGGCCTCTGTCTCACAAAATCCATATTTCCGATAAAGAGAAATTGCAGCATCTAAAAATGTCATGGTATCCAGCACCATCTCCCGGTAACCTATCTTCCTTGCATCCTCCAATATTCTGTCTATCAGCAAGCTGGCCAGCTTACGGCCCCGGTACTCTGGTTTTACATATAATCGTTTCATTTCACAACTGTTTTCATTTAATTTGTGCATACCTATGCACCCTGCCGGTTTGCCGTCCGCCCACACAATATAAAGTCTTCCCTGGGGCAGCCCGTACTTATCCTCCGGATGCAGGATTTCCCTGCTGTAATCCTGATATTCCAGACACCTCGCCATATCCGGCTCCATACGCTTGAGCATCTGCGTGTATTCTGAAAAAAGAGCCTGTACCTCTTCTTTGTTATCATATGCTAATTCAATCTCTATCCTCATATCATACCGCCCATCTGAATATGATACCCCTTATCATAATGTTTTTTATTTTTTCATGTTCATACCGGCCAATTCCCCCAGCAGCATTCCCAGGCTTACGCCTAACCCCAAATCAAGGATTCCTAAACTGCCGATTGCAGTTCCGATACACATTCCAATGCACATACCCTCTGTCATACAGGTCTCATACTCGCTGATGCAAATTCCCTCATCTGTTTTCTCCTCTATCATTATATATCAATAAGACTTATTTCTTTTAATCTCTTTTTATACTCCTTCGCATTCTCACTTTCAGAAAAGCCTATATTACATCGGAATACCTGGAATGCCCTGACATACTCTGTATAGTCGTCTTGCTTATACAAGGATTTGATTATGCTGTTTGTATCTCTGGTTTTTCTCTGAGTAATCTTAAACCAAAAGCTTCTTTTGGAAATATCATACCCATTTACTATATAAAACTTCTCCTGCCCTGCACTTGCTTCATACCTGATTTCTCCCATTTTCATTATATGCACATTTAGGTTAATGATCTCAATCACGTTCCACACCATCTCATAATATACCTCTAAATCTTCAATTGTCGGGACAAGATAATTATGTTCCATTCTGTTTCTGATGGTATTGAGTTTGTTCATTGACTTGGTGAGAAGCATTCCTATATCCGATAGAAACTGTATCTTTTTACTGAATTTGAGATTTTTGCTGTCAAAGATACTTTTGATATTGATAGCCTCAAAAAACATATCCAGCTGGCAATCCAGAGCCCTTTTCAGATTCGAAACTGCTCCCACCTTCCCTTTAACCGTTGTGTCTCTTAAATCTATATCTGCAAACTCTAAAAATTCTTTTGGCGAAATCTCATAATTTGGCATCCTAAAGTTAATGGATGATGCACAGTCTAATTCATATTTGTCGCAGGCTCTGATGAATTCTATCATATCTGCTATACTGTTTATGTATATCATTTATCCCCCTTATCTTTTGCTTCTTTATTACTTTTCCGGTAAAACAAAATTCCTAAACCGCCAAACACAAGTGTGCCTAAAAGCCAGGGGATACCATTTATAATACTAAGGTATGCCGGGCGGCTAAAATATGCGATGTTCCCATCAATGGCGCATTGATCGTATCCCCAGGAATAACTAATGGTGATAAGTGCAAATGCCCAAAAGAGATTGGCAGCCAAAATCCATATCCACATAAAATATCTCCGCGTTTTTTTCCTCATATGTTCTCTCACTTTATGTTTACTGCCATTTCATTCAGGTTACTATACTCACTCAGAAAAAGTTACAAATAAATCTCATGCGTGTACTCCCACCCCGTATGATTTGCATTACCATTATTTCTAACCGTTTTAAAATACTTACTACGCAAAAACGTTTCCATAACTTTAATTATAAGTCTTTCATAAGCAATATGGTACCTGCTATGTAACCACAATCCCATTTTGTTACATCCTCTTCCCCAAATCTAAATAAAGGATGCTTAAATACGCACCCCCACCCATCAATATCAAATACAGGGATTTTCTGTTCCTCCGGCATAGAAATAACTTGTAAGGAATCGGGAAAATTCATACCGAATATATCTTCATCACTGTATATTTCTTCCTGGTAATCTGGTATAGAAAGGAACTTCCCACACATCAAAAAATCCAGTGTCCTACTATAAATCTTCCCACCGGACAATTCCCCATCACTTGGAATATTATAAACTTTCTCTGTTACTTTTGCCTTTAATATATCAACACCTACGGAGACAAAAAAATCTTTCTGTTTTTCAGACATTGCCTCAAGCATAGTTTGATTGGCATTCCTATCTTTGGCGTAGTCTTTTCTCTCATAAAGTTGTTCCGTAGCTTTAATATCGATATCCATTTTCCACGGGTAAAAGTCGAATATCATGTTTACTATCTCCTTAGAACTCCAGTTTATAATTTATAGTTACACGGTGCTTTATTAACTGAGTAAATATCAAAATAGGCTGAGCAGTTTGTTAGTACCCATGATATAATTGAGCATTATATCAATCAGATATAAGACCTATATACCTAATAATCAACTGTGGTTACTTAATAAAAAATCTGTTCCTCTGATTGTAGATGTTAAATTCAAACTTACTGGCTCTCGCGAACCTCGACATTTTTGCGACATGAAGACTCTTACCACTGCCGAATTTCAATCCTCGAGGCTCTCGCGAACCTCGACAGCAAAAACTGCTAAATTTATAATGATTCCATATCATTTTTTATGCATATACACTACTTCTTTAAGCAGAACTTGCAACTAAAACTAAATATAACTCCAAATCTTACAGAATCTAGGTGCGAATCCCCCAGTGAATCTATGTTCACTTAGGGTTCGCACGGTCATCCTTCCTGCGGTCCTTCTATAAAATCAAAGGTTCATCAACCTTTAATCCACGTCGCACACCGAAATGTTCAACTTTACCATTATATCGGTTACCCAGAGAATAAAAACGCAGACTATCTTTTTCTTCATCTATTTCTTTTAATAGAAGATGTTTTAGTCTCGCATACTGGGTGGCATCTACTTGGCATTCAAAAACAGAGTTTTGAACTCGTGTACCATAATTCACACACTGCTTAGCAACACGTCTTAGACGGCGTGCCCCTGCCGCTTCTGTAATATTGATATCATAGGTTATCAGCACCAGCAAATATATCACCTCACTTCCATAAGAAAGGCGGATAGGCGTCCAGATCTCCACGCAAATATCTGGATAAAAGCATGGCTTGTGCATATGCAACCATACCCCATTGAATCTTTTCTTTCAAGTAAGGATGCACAATTGTCTCCTGCTTACGTTTTTGCCAATTAGTCAGAAAACGTTTTCTTGCGTCATCCGTCATAAATATAGCACCGTTTTCTTTTTTAAGAAAATCCTTTTCTGTAAAAACTCCGAGATTTATCTGCGTTACTACAAATCTGTCTGCCAATGGTGCCCGTAACTCTTCAAGCAAGTCAAGAGCCAAGGACGCTCGTCCCGGGCGCACTGTATGGAGATACCCCACCGCCGGATCCAGCCCCACCGTTTCCAAGGCACCTGCAATCTCATTTCCCAGCAGAGTATACGCGAAAGAAAGCATTGCATTTACCGGGTCAAGCGGCGGCCGACGATTTCTTCCGTCAAATACAAATACCTCTTCGTTCCGCAGAATCATCTGTGAAAACTCCCCAAAATATGCTTTCGCCGCTATTCCTTCTATTCCCATTAACTCACTCCTAGTTCCAGCGTTTTCTAATTTTGATAATGACTGAAGCATCAGGCTAATAGCGTCATTCATCCTCTCCTGATTGATACGCATAAAATGGTCACGCTTCACTCTCTCCAGGCACCACCTGCTGTTATAAATTTTACCCAATAGAAATGATTTCGCAATAGCAAGAGCCTGTGTTTCATCTGCTGCCCTGAAATACTGTGTTTCACGCAGCAGCACATTACCGCTCACCAGTCCGGTAACTCGCGCCAGGAACCGGCCATGCTGGGTCAAAAAGCAAAGGCCGATCCCCTTTTCCGCACAAGCTCCCATCAGCGCAGGGCTGACACCTCTGTAGCCGAAGCAGACAATCCCTTCAAGATTGTGAAAAGGAATCCGTCCCAGCTCACTTTGCTCCTGTAAAAGTACTATATTCTCACCATCTAATGACAGATACGCATCCGGCGTCGTAACATATAAGGTATTCAACAGTTTTTTCATATCCCGTCCTCCTCATGGTAAGCTCTGCGAATATATTCCGAAGCCGAAACCTGTTTCGTCAATTTGGGCTGGCAGATTTCTAATAAAGAGCAGTTTTTACAGGCTTTTCCCATTTTTGCCTTCGGTGTGTATCCTTTTAACATCAGTTGATGCATTTCAGTCACAGAATCCTTTACCTTTTTCCGCAGTTCTTCTGTCAGAAGAATACGCTGCCGGCGTTTAATCTTTCCATAATACAGAGCAGCCTCTGGGATGTCTGTCACAAACATTTCTTCCAGACACATAGCCTGTGCACATAGTTGTAACGCATCCGCTCCCTGTGCATCCGGCTGTCCAAGTTTATATTCTACAGGATAAAGCCTCCACTGCCCACTTCGCCCCTGAATCGGAACTCCGTCCTCATCTTTATATAGTTCTACCATGTCACATATACCGGTGATCTTCAGCCCCTGGGAGCGTACGGGCATTCCACGTGACAGCAGTACAGACCCCCGTGCTTCCGTAAAGCTATCATCATGTACCCGTTCATGCATATAATGTCCTTCCAATGTCAGCACATTTTCTTCCCAAAGCTGTTCAATATGAATCAAGGCCCAGCGCCTGCGGCAAAACTGAAAATGCTTCAGTCCTGAAAGCATCAAAAAATCCGAATCATCATTCGCCATCCAGAACCTCCGGAATCAAACCTTCCAAATTTTTTGTGCTTATCGATACACTTCCCAGATCGTCACAGGAAATCTGCAGCGTCCGATGCACCTTAGCCGATGAATACTGACCACTGGCACAATTGTGCTTCCACCAGATCAGTTTCATTACCTCCATGCTGCCAGCCGGACGTGCAGAGGTTTCATCATTACAGAATAAAGTCCTAAGTGCTTCTTTCAGTGCTTCTGCATCTTCTTCACTAAAACCTGTTTTACCTGCAAGTTGTACATTGATGGCACCATAGGTAACGTAAACACCAAAATCCACCCGATGTTTCATACCCATGGTATCGCTCCCCTTTTTATCCGGATCTTTTCCAGTCTCCAGGTTCACAGATTTTGTAATCTGAGAACTAGTAATATTAACCGGCTCTATGCTGAAGGCAGGCTGAATACTAACAGGGCCGCGAATACCGATTGATACGGCATCTGATTCATCTTCCTCTTTCTTTCCCTTTTTGAAAGCAAAAACCTGACCAAACGCCCTGACATCGTACCATATTTCGCATGCCTGTCTGGCATAATCCTCCCGAGTCTTTTTCCCTGCTTTAATTTGTTTCGTGCACTCCACTAATGCCGGTTCATTATCAGCTCTGTCCTTTAACGAACGAAACATATCCCCCTCTCTGCGGCGATCATCCGACTGAACAAAAATATTCTGTCCTGCATCCAGCAGACGATTACGAATTTTACGCTTTAGGCAGACATCCGACACCTCACCTAGACCTTTATACGTAGTTCTCGGACGATTTCCATCCAAAGGATCTCCATTAGGATTTGCATTTCTTGCTGTAAAAACCAATGCAAAATCAATTTTGTTTTCTAAAACTGCCATAATCATTTCTCCTTTTCTTTTATTCCCACGGGCAACGAGCCAAATTCATTCTTGCATGACCTTGTCGGCTGCCGTGAGGATCAAATGCCCGTAGCTTGCTACTGAATCCTTTACTTGTTTCGTTCTTCATAATAAAAATGCAGATATATACTGCCCAGAGGTTCATTGGTATTCCAGCCATGTTGCTGTAATTGTACTTCCAACTGCTCCAGCATGGAATTATCCCTCTCCCCGCAGCATCCCGCAAATTTCTGATACGGCCCTAATTTGACCTTCAGATTTTCCCATGTGTCTGCCGGTTTCTGGGCAAATACCGTCATGAATCGCAATTCATTTGTGAACCGTCTGTCTATTCCCTCTGCTTTACCAATGAAATGTCTTCTCTCGAGACGTTCCGCAATTCCCAGAAGCTGCCCATACAAGGAACTTCGCATATCCTTTGCATCCTTCCATACCGGGCGCTCCCAGGAAAACTGTGTTTTCTGATAAAACGTCCGAAGCATACAGTAGTATCCATGCAGGTAGCTGCCATCCAGCGGCACTGATGATTCCCGTTCCAATTGTAAAAATTGCATTTCTGCATTCTCAATCAACCACTGATAATAATCAGCCCTTTCACCCAGTTTTTCCAAATAAGGAAGCAGCTTGTCATGCAGTCTTCCCCAACTCTCATATGGCCTTGCTGCAAACACTGTCATCATCTGCATGGCATTCGTCATACCAGTACGCTTTCCATCACTGGCCTCCCGCTCGGCAGCATCTGCAATCGCCAGCAAACATCCATACAATTCAGAACGTCTCTTTGGCAGCTCATACAGAACTTTTCCCTCGTCTTTTTTTATGTTGTGTTCCCATTTTTGAAAAAGACTCTGTCTCTGACAGGAAAATCCCTGCAAAAATTCCAGTGAGAGTTCTCTTCGCTCATATCTGCCTGCCGCTGAAAATAATTGTTCAGTTTCTTCTATAATCATCTGATATATTTTACCGTTTGAACCAAGCTTCCCAAAACTCGGAATTAATTTTTCATGTATCTTCGGCCACGTCTCAAACGGACGCTGTACAAACTGCCGCATAAGCCGGACTGCATTCGTAGGGTAATCCCGTCCCTTATCCATCGCTTTTTCTTCCATAAAATCAGCCACTGCTAAAAGGCGTCCGTATAAATAATCCGCATTTTTTGAATTTGCCTGTAATTCCGGGGAAAATACTTCACAATATTTCCCCTCCCCGCGTTTTTGAAAACAGTAAATCATAGCACAAGCAGTATCTACACTGTTTTCCCATGCAGACCTGGACCATTGCCGCTCTTTACCACTGACAAATGCAAGCGGCGCGCATACCCTATAAAATGCACTGCGAACAACGTCCAGCGGCAGCCGCTGCTTGTCCACAATACAGGTCAAAATCCTGGATTGCAGGTTTCGCATCCATTTTGTATGGGACTTTTCACATTTCTTATCCCTTTTTGCAGCATATACCGCGTCAATTCCCATAACAGCGATGGCTATATCATCGGGATTCGGCGTTGCTATTTCTTTTGTTTTCTTCTTTCGGGAATAGCGCCACCAACAGCAGTCAATATACCAGTCTTCTAAACGCTCTACGTATTTATTTCCGGTACACTCCTGATAATACGTCACTGACATTCTACCATCCGTCGCCGCCTCCAGGCCTAATATTACCGCACAATTTGTCCGATCCGGATTATAATCATGTAGTCTTCCACCATAGCCACAGGCAGCAGCGTTCACCTCCCTGGCATAACTTGCAAACGTATCAATAACTGGTCCGGAAGCAGCATCTTCCTCATCTTCTTCCTCTTCCATAAAATCGTTTACTTCATCAATCGGGACTTTCATAATCGCCCCATTTGTATTCCATACTACCCAAATCATACCATATTTCTGCATTCCCTGGCGCGCTATGAGCCAAGTCAACGCATTATGGGCACGCACTGACGCATCGAAGCTAACCAACGCTGCACTGCGGTCATCAACAAAACGGCCCTTATACTGAAACGGAAACTCTGAATCTTTAGCTGAGATCAGTTTCGCATTTCCCTGCAGCTTCGGATGATTCTCCACGGAAGGAAGCATTTTCCCCTCCACATAGCAGAACTCTCTGGCACTCGGCAGTTTATCTGCCAGATAATTACTCCAGCTCTGCTTTACATCTGTTCTGAGCCAAAGATCGTCATTACTAGAATCGTGCATCTGAACAGAGAAACAGACCATGGCTTTTGCATCCTCGCCTGTACCTTCACGTGTTTCCGCATTCTTATAATACTTCAGTTTTAAATTAGGCTGTGATTCCAAATCAGCCAGCAGTGTATGTCCATCCAAATATGTATATACCGCACGCAAACAGTCTGGTGCATCCGGTTGTCCGCACCATGCATTTAGCTGTTCCATGTACTGGCTGAACCGCTTCAAATTTACATCCTCATAGACCAGATATTTCAGCTGTTCTACCAGAGGAAAAGCCGCTCCGTTGTCACCCGTACGGCTTTCTGCCTGTGGGGTACTGGGAATTTCCTGAAATTGTGCCTCAGCCATCAGTTCGTCTGCTGATACGAAACGTCCCTCTTGAGTCAATACCACATGGTATTTAACTTTTTTACGTACAAATCCCAGGGGAACAAGCATAACAGATTCTTTCGATTGGTCACAGACAATACCGGAATCATAAGCCTCACATAATTTCTGCATCCAACTCATTTGTTCCCCCTCCTTCCCCGGCAAATTCCTGCTGCAGCACATTCTCCTCCAATCCACTGAAGTTGTGCAGCTCTTTTCCAAATTTCTTTGCTTTCATCGGACGGATTTCCCGTTTCATTTCATCCGGTATTTCTTCAGGTGGAAGGAACTGAACCACTCCATTAACCATCTTGGGTCTCCAAAACCTGGCAGCCAAAATATCATGGCCTGTCTCATCCGGATAATCAAATCCATGAAACATGACCCCAAACTCCAATTCTCCATAGCCATCATAATAGCCTTCCCCTTCGCCGAACGTACAGGGTTCCACATACCCCTGGCATTCTCTCGTCCCCAGGAAAACATCTCTGCGCCCGCCTTTCTCCACCATACGCTTGGAAATATTGTGGTGCTTATGTTCGTTAAAATCCTGCCCCAGGTCCTCCCGTCGGTTCTCATTAAAAATAAAATGTGCACGAACCTGATAAGACACATCTGCCAGATAGGTATAGACAGACAGGGTGTTCTTCGGAGCAACATAACTGATTGGCCGGATATTTTTAGACTCCGTACGAATCGGTCTTATGACCCGTACTTCATCTACCACCCACATAATTGATGGCTTCCAATATATACTCTCCGTAATCCCTTTCAGCGCCTGGTAAGTCGGAAGCATATAACTGAACTTCTCGCCTCCCATTCTGGCAATCGGATCGCTGAACAGCGCATAGTTTCCTGACACACAATACTCAATCTGATTTCTAATTTTCAATACGGCATCTCTCCCTTGCATTAATAATCCTCATTACTATAGAAAAAGTTATATTATGAGCTCCATCATTTCCTGGGGAGTGGTCTTAACTCCGGCCCAGGCATCATAATACTCTTCCTTTAAAACAACCACACCGGTTTCTCCAAGAGAATGCAGGGCACCTTCCTTTGCCAGGCGCTCAAAAACATGATCAAATAAATTCACACTGTATTGCTGGGCCTCTTTCAAATATTTAATTTCCTCCCATAACGTATGCCGGTCAGTTAATTTTTCTATCAATTCCTTTCCTCTGCCATATGGTACAATCACGCTTTTTGTTTTTTGGTCAATGACTTGAAAGGCTGCACCGGCTGTTCGGAAACTTTGACAAAAACGTTTACTTAAATGAGGCAAAGGGCTATCCCCCGAATCATTAGCTGCGTTCCGGCACTCACTATTGGCTGAAAGCATGGTAATCAAATCTGAATTCCATTCTTTATACGGAAATTTTTCAACTTTCTGTGTATACTCTTCTTCTTTTGCAAAATATTTTTTAATCATCTCCGGACTTCCCATTTCATCCGGATGTTCCATATTGCTGAGCAGATTCATGCTGAGTTCCTTGCCTTTCTGAATATCCGGCAAACGGCCCAGTCTTTCATCAGCAAGATTCCATAAATATACAGTTCCCATCTTTTCTTCACAGTTTCTGTTGCAGCGTCCTGCCGCCTGAATCATGCTTGGAATACCGGCCAGGCTACGGATCACAACCGGAAAACTTACGTTGATGCCTGCCTCAATCAATGCCGTAGAAATACAGCAAACCAGTTTTTTCTTCTTCAGCCATGATTTAACCCAGCACAATATCTCTTTTCTATGCATTGGACACATAAGCGTGCTTAGATGTACACATAAAATTTCGTTTTCTGTACTCTTTGCTGCACATTTCTCAATCGCTTCCTCTGAAAGGCCCTGCTGAATTTCTACCAGACTATAATTCAATATTTTTAGCTGCTCAGAAATTCCCTGAAAGACATTCCAGGCAGCATCCTTGGTGTTTACGATAGTCAGTACTGATTTTCCCTCTTGGATAAACGCAGCGATATCACCGGTAGCCTCTTGATAGGTATGCATTTCCAATTGAGGCATATAGACTACCCGTTTTAATTTCTGATATAGCGATTTCACGTCCGGAACCAGTTCATTCGATTCTAGGCCCAAATTGGGCTGTGTCGCCGTACAGAGCAGTACGGTACAGTTACAATACTGTACAAGAAATTGGATCGCTTTTTTAAATAGTTCCCGGCATTTTTTTGGTAATGCCTGAATTTCATCAAAAATCAGAACTGAATTTGCAAGGCGGTACATTCTCCTTACTTTTCCATTTCCTTTTTTAAACAGCGTATCCAGAAATTGGACCAAACTGGTTAAAATTATATTACAGTCCCAGCGCTCTGTCAGTCTGCGATAATTTTCCTCTTCAACCTCATTTTCCAGTACAACATTTGAATGATGTTCTAAAATTGACGGATAATCTGCCAACGCATCTCTGATATCCCTGGAGTTTTGATCCAGAATTGTGTTCATAGGTATAAAATAAAAAATTCTCTGTTGTCCATTCTTTTTTGCCTGGGCAAGGGCGAATTTCATGCTTGAGTATGTCTTACCACCCCCGGTAGGAACTGATAAAGTATAAATTCCCGGACCATATTCTCCGGCAGCCCTGCACCATTCTGATATATCCCGACGAATTCTTGCTAATTCTCCTTCCTTAGGGAAGCCTTCCACATAAGTTTCAAGTTTAATAAGAAGGTTTTTCCAATCCGGGTGAGTGTCCTGTGACGTATCGAATGGATCTGCATCATATTCAAAACAAGCGGAATCCCATCTGTCTGCATCAACAAGAATACTCAGCATAAGCCGGGCAAGCATCCCCCATTGAAATGAATACTTATCTAAACCGAACTTTTCCAATTCTTTGCATGCCTCTGCAAAAAGTTTGTCTAATTCTTCAGCAGATGCTACTTCCGAGTAAAAATTTGCCATTGCTTCCATATAATAATTATCCGGTTGTGAATGCAATCCATTTAAATATGGTGACGTGCCAGATATATCCAGGCAGTCCGGCAAGCCGGCATGATGCCCATAAATACACAGAGAAATCAGTTGAGCTGTCTGCCTTTCCTTCAAAGTTTTCCCTGGATCCCACCAACGCTGCTGAACGTATAGAGCTCCCAAGGCGGCGTGATTTGGGTGCTTGCTGCCGGTGCCCTGGAGATAGCCTTGAAAATCTGAGATCCCTTTTCCGAAATCATGCAGCAATCCGATTAGCTTTGCCAATGTACTAAGATTTAGTTTTTCAGCAGACAGAAAGCATAATTTTGACACATTCCGACTGTGTTCCTTCCACGCTTGCTCCTTGCCATCGGATTCTCTTTTATGCGCAATCATACGCAATCCCCCCTTTGTATGCTCAAAGCTCAATTTATTATCTATGTCTTTGATTATACATCATCACCAATACTTTTTCAATAATTTTCTTTTTAACTTGAGCATTTTTTTGCAAAAAAATGAATAATTGATTTATCTATCCGACTATGATATTATCTAAAGCGTCAAGCATCTTATGTCGCTTGCGGATTGAAAAAAGTTAAAAAGAAAATTATAACCCAAATCCCTTATCTGGAAATTTTTATTGACATTCGTTTCTAGATAAGGGCATTTTCGTAAACGGATTGCCTCTATGATAAGGAACAAATATCTTATTTGCCCGTAAAGGGTTATATTGCTTATCATTCCTTTATCTGAGCGATGAGTACGTATTAGCTTCATTCAATACATTTTCTATTACACACAGAATGTATTTATTTCTTTTCCATATGTTCTTTCTTTTTCCTATAAAATCACCGAATATATTACCAAACTTCCATAAAAGAACTAACACTCCTATGGTTAATACAACAGTTTCAGTGATTACACCTTCCTTACCTGAGAATATATTAGTAAACACATTAAATATTATAGTCATAATACTAATTATCATTGCTGCAGATGACATTGCAAGTGTACTTGCATTCTTTGTGGCTTCTTCCGCCAAAAGTTCTGTTTTAAGTTTATTAAGTTGAAATGGTTTATATTGTTGTAATTGACAATATAACTTATCATATAACCCACTGCTATCTATATTCTTTTCATAGATAGCAAACAGTTTTTTTAATACTATACTGCTATCTCTTTCTATTGCTTTTTCTGATAGGTTCATCAGTACTACCTCCCAAATTATCCGTGATGATACCATAAGTATAAAATTAAAGCATCCAAATGAAGCTAAATACTTTTATTGTAATGAAAATAATAATTAAAGGATGAATTGGACGGACATCGCAGTAATTATAGAAGGAGTTTTCTGTAATGTCAATTATTCCGACATTGATTGAAACAAAGAAGTCGTCAACATCTAACAAGCAAAAAAAGAAACAGCAACCTTATTCTCCCCAGCATAGCTGAAGTTGACATGTATTCTATTTATATCTTTCTCCAACAGTATTATATGCCATCTACTTAAATGGATATCGACTCCTAACGATTATGTCCATTTCATTAAAGCAAATGACCTATGTCCTGTACAAATCAGATAAGAATAGCATACTAATCGTATCGATACCTTTCCTCTCTAGATAATCATAACTATCAATTGAAAGGCCCAATTCCTCAATAAGAGTACTCTTTTCTTTCATCCTTTTCCCTCTATAAAATTATTTATTCATTTCACAAATGTCATTCAACTACCATCTATTTTCGACATAATTCCACGCAAACTTCACAATGCGGTGGGACAAAGGTTTTATACTACATGGCAAAAATATTTTTCATTACATAATTGTGGGGTAAATTTCTTCGTCAACTTTACTCCTCCTACCCCTTTTTAATAAAAATCACCCCTTTAAAGCAAAATTTCCCCCCTTTCTATAACCTTCCCGCAAAAATACATTCTGCAAAAATACAATGCTATTTACGTTTTTCTTTATCATAATTTTAATGCTTGAGACCCTCTACAGTACCTACAACTACTCTTCTTAGCATGGCAGATATAACTTATACATATTAGTTCTATGAGAATTCACATAAAACTTATGTGATATGTAATAATTAACAATCCTGATTTAAAATATTACACCTTTTTCTATGCTCTTTTAAAGCCTCACGATCTGGCTCAATATAACCTTTGGATATTGGTAGACCTATAAATTTAGAAATGTATCCTTTAAATATTTGACTATGGTCAATTTTCCTTTCTACAAGTACTCTAAAATTATCATCCAGCGAAAAGTATCCTAATTCAAATGCTTTATCATGAATAGGGCAAAAGCATAGTCCATTTGAAGTATTTCCACGCATCTCAATGTTATCAGCCCATCTTGCAATGTGAGAAGCAATCAAAAACTCCTTGTCAGCAATCTTGCATCCCGGAAAACAGCACTGGTTATTATAATTATTTTTCACATTTGTTGCAAACCGTTCATGCCCTATCCGTGCTTTAATTTGTCTTAAGGTCGTAGATGTCGAAACAGACAAACCAATGGGTATAGACTCATCATTAAACTTTTCTATACCATCTGATATTATTTCCAATAAAGCTTCATCAACCTCTGAAAGATATCCACCATTTAAGCATTGCAATCTACCCGATTGTATAGTAAAAAATAAATTCTTAGGTTTACTTTTTTTCTTGTAGTAATCTTTCAACTCTAATTCTTTATCAAAAAACAACCTATAAAGATTAATAGAGTTATCAAACTTTAAATAATCAGTTAAAATTACTCTATAAAAACTATTGCAATAAGACCATTCACCAGCAATAGGAGGGCATTCTTCAGTCCTATAGCCATCTGTTTTGGCAATAGAATACCCGACAATTTCTGCCTCTTTTCCTTTACCTCTAAGATGAAGAATAAAGTCACCCGATTTCACCTTATTTACATTATCCCAAAATAGCCACGACTTATTTGTGCCTTTACCCTTCTTGTACGTTGGCGCCCATATACATTGAGTAAATCCCCATTCATCGCCACCATGTTCTATATCTCGACTCATTTCAATCCAGATTTTCATATATTTCTCCACTTTCTTCCTAAATTATAATAATGTACATATATAGGAAAACCATAATAATATTTAACTATGATTATTGTTTTGCCAGATTGTATCTTATGTCTAGCATAACACTCATTTTCAAACTCTCCGGCGTTATCCCCGTCCCCCCTATCTGCGGAAACTTATCCATCACACCATCCGCAAAAACACAACTCCATTTCCCGCTAAAAATCCCTCAAACCCGCCTGGAGTCAAGGTTTCCGCACAAGAAGCACGGCGGTCTCCACATGCACTGTCATCCCAAACTGATCCACCACCGTCACCCTCTCCATCTCATACCCATTCTCCCCCAGCCATTTCACATCCCTGGCCAGAGTTGCAGAGTCGCAGCTCACATATACAATCCTCTTAGGCTTCATATCCACCATAGTGCGCAGAAGGGATTCCTCACAGCCTTTTCTCGGAGGATCCACCACGATAACATCCGCGTAGATTCCGTCTTTTTCATATTTCTCAGGCAGAACCTCCTCTGCCTTTCCCACATAAAAGGCCGCATTTTCTATCCCGTTTAACCGCGCATTTGTCCTGGCGTCTTCTATGGCCTGAGGGACAATCTCCACCCCGTATACCTGCTTTGCCTTCTGGGCCAGAAAAAGGGAGATGGTTCCTATTCCGCAGTACAGGTCCCACACAGTCTCGCTGCCTGTCAGCTGTGCGTATGCAAGTGCTCTCTCATACAGCCTCTTTGTCTGCACTGGATTTACCTGGTAAAAGGACAGAGGGGAAATCTGGAACTTAACATCTCCGATGGAATCCGTGATATAGGCCTGACCCCACAGAACTTTAATCTCTTCTCCAAGGATTACATTCGTCCGCTTTTTGTTTACATTCAAAGAAATGCTGGTCATTCCTTCGAGCTCTCTCAGACTCTCCACCAGTTTTTCTGACTTCGGCAAAGTCTCCCCATTTACGATCAGGCAGACCATAATCTCGCCGGACTGGAATCCATAGCGAATCAGAACATGGCGTACCAGGCCCTTACCTGTCACTTCATCATAGGGCTCCACGTTCCACTCCGTCATATAGGCAATGATCTTGTCCAGAATTATCTCATTGATCTCTGCTCCGAGGAAACATTTTCTGTTGTTGATAATGGTGTGGGTCCGGCTGGCATAAAAGCCGGCGATTATATTGCCGTCCTTATCCTTTCCGACAGGAAACTGAGCCTTATTTCTGTAGAAATACGGTTCCTCCATTCCAATCACCTCTTCAATGGGTACCTCAGAATAGCCTCCGATCCGCATAAGGTTATTCCTTACCTTATTCTCTTTAAACTTCAGCTGCTGCTCATAGGAGAGAGCCTGAATCTGGCATCCCCCGCACTGGCGGGCATAAGGGCATCTGGGTTCTACCCTGTGGGGCGAAGGCTGAAGGAGTCTCATCAGCCGGGCATAGGCGTAATTCTTCTTTGCTTTTATTACCTTTGCTTCTATAGTATCTCCTATCACAGCATCCTTGACAAAAAAGGGGAAGCCATCAATTTTGCCGATTCCCTCTCCCCCGTGTCCCATATCTTCTATTGTAATTGTAATACTGTCATTCTTTTTATAGTTCATATTCGTCTCCTGTATCGTCTATAAAGGACGGGTCCATATACGTCCCCGTCCTTCCCTCATGTACTGCCTTATTCCTCGCAAGTGGTCTTGCGTATGTTAGATTCAAACAGCCGGTTATATCCCAGCCAGTCCTTCTGATCCTTTGCAGAACTGAAGATCTCAGCCAATGTCTCCATCTTGGCATCTGTGTTATCTGCCATATTCAGGGCAACAGCCTCTGCCAGTGCAGGTTTTTTCGGTGAGCCGTATTCCAGTTCTCCATGATGTGCCAGAATACAATGTTTCAGCTCGCTTTCCAGTTTTTCCGGGAATCCCGGAATCTCCCTGGCCCCATCGTGAACCATCTCTGCTCCTATCATAATATGGCCCAGGAGCTGCCCGTCATCTGTATAGTCATTGGCTGGAAATGGAGACAGCTCTCTTGTCTTTCCCATGTCATGGCAAATAGCCGCGGTGAGAAGCAAATCCCTGTTTAAAATGGGATATGCGGTTATATAGTATTCGCACAGCCTGACAACACTTAACGTATGCTCTAAAAGGCCGCCTACAAATCCGTGATGTACTGTTTTAGCCGCCGAATTGCCCTTAAATGCTTTGACAAAAGCAGTATCCTCTACATAATATTTCTTCAGGAGCGTCTGCAAATAGGGATTTTTTATGCTCTGGATATACCGAAGAAGCTCCTGGTACATATCATCAATGCTTTTACCGCTCACCGGCAGATAATTTCCGGGATCATACTCCCCCTCCGCTGCCTTTCTTGCACGTTTGATACTCATCTGCAGCATTCCCTGAAAGCAGGTTACATCCCCGATTACGTCCACATAATCCAGTACGTCAAAATCTTCAATCCCCTGGGAGTTAGGCTCCCAGATCTTGGCATCAATGGTGCCGGTCTTATCCTGCAGGATTACATTTTCATAAGGTTTCCCATTCTTTGTCACTGCTGACTGCTTGTGCTTGCACAGATAAATCCCATTTGCCTTTTCACCTTCACGCAATTCATTTAAAAATTTCATTCTCTTTTTTGCCTTCCTAATTCTTTCTGTCTTTTTACGAAGCAGTCAGGGTGACATCGAATTCCAGTTCCACGTAGCCCTCTGCTCCTTTGCGCATGACTTTTATCTTAATCATCTCGCCTACATTGCATTTCTTCAGTTCATTCTGATACTGCTTGACGGTCACAACCTCATTCCCCTTGACCGCAGTAATTACATCGGCCTTCTGTATACCGGCCTGCATAGCGGGAGAATCCTCTGCTATCATATCTACAAAGACACCTTTTGGCATTCCTGTATTCGCCGCAATCTCATCCGTGACATCCATTCCCCGGATTCCGGCATAAGGGTTATCCGTATTATTGGACAGCTGTTCAATCAGTTCCTTAATCTGAGAGATGGCCAGAGCGGTTACTATATTCCTGCTGTCCTCCAGGCCAAAGGACTGGGCGATAACCCCCACAACCTCCCCGTTCAGGTTCACCAGAATCCCGCTTCCGTCACTGCTTCCCATAATATCCGTTGTCAGCAGATTGTACTCCCCGTCCACCACATTTACCGTGTTGGAAACCGAGGTTATTAAACCATACGCAATAGAATCACTATACCCCATCGGGCTTCCAATTGCAATAACAGGTTCTCCCTGGCTGACACTGTAGGAGCTTCCCAGTGTCGCAACTGAGAGACAGTTCTGGGATTCCTGGGAAATCTCTGACAGCGGCACCTTCAGAACAGTAAGTCCCGTATTAGAGTCTGTTTTCTGGAAACGGGCGTCAACGGTGGACCCGTCGCAAAAGGTAATCTGAATACGGTCTACATTATCCACTACCCGGTATTCTGTCAGAACAAATAAATCCTGTCCGTTATTTGCAACAATCAGCCCAGAGATCTGCTTCTGACTTTCGGAAGGGTTGTTAAACCAGTCTGTCCCACTGGTATTGCCGATTACTGTTACAATAGCCTTTTTGGGTTCCTGGGCCTGCTGAACCATATCCTTGTAAAGATTGGAATAGTCTGCCAGGGTAAATTCTGCAGGTTCCTGTACTGGCGTCTGAACCTCTTCTTCGGGGGGAGACTCTTCATCCTCCTCACCGGAGGGTTCCTCATCCTGGGGGATATTCACTTTTGGCGCGCTTTCCTTATCTTCCCGATACTTATCTATTCCGGAGACAGTAACAGAAAATACAAGAGCTGCAATTACACCGAATAGCACTGCAGCACCGGCAATCCACCCGGCCCGTCTCAGAACGGTTCTCCTGTCCAGGGGCTTTTCTTTTATCGTCTCTTTTACAAAGCTGTAAGCTTCCTCATGATCCTCGGGAGTCTCCCCCTCCCTCTGTTTTTCCGCCTCTTCCAGATGCCCCTCATCAGGATTCTCCATGAGTTCTTTTTTTTCATTCTCATCCATACTGCACGTTCTCCTTTATTGCTTAAGTAAGATACACGCAAATCCCGTTCCCGGGATACCAAAAAGAGGATTCCCGGCGAGTATACAATATAAATTATCTTAGCAAAGAGATATGAACATTTTATGAAGAATCCGGGAAAATATTTACTTTTAGAAGCGGTACCATCTATAAACACCTGGTTTTTAGGGGGGGCACTCCCGACGGCTTATGTCTGGTCATAATTACAGGCACCATTGCTACAATTCTCACATACATAAAAATAATACATTCCATCTCCCCATTCCCATATGTCCTGTCCCTCTATCTGTCCTGCAAAAATCATTTTTTCTCCGCAGTCGGGGCAGTCCGGATAATCCAGATGGTCAAATCTGCAGGGCAGTCCGCCAAGCTGTGTGTGGGATATATCCGTCATAACGCTGGCAGAATAGGTTATCCTTCTGAATTCCCTGCTCCTTCTCAGCTTTCTTTCCGGATTCGGATATCCATCTAACACACGATCCATACACTGTTCCAGAATTTCTGTTTTCTTGTTTTTCTCATGCCAGACAATTTCGCCTTGCTCCATCCTGGTATAGATTGTCTGGTAGCAGGAACATACCAGGCAGCTTCCCAAGGGCTCCTTCTGATTAAATATAAGCGTTAGCGGATGGCGGCAGAATCTGCACAGCCGATCGATCCGCTTCAGAGGAACCCAGCGGTCTTCCTCTTCGGTTCCCGGAGACTCTTCAAAGGGTATCACTTCCTCCCGGTACAGCGTCTTTATTTTTCCTTTTTCCACACACCATCCTCCTGCCGTATCCTCCCATCTATGGTCTGTGCCTGCTAAAAACTCAGCTGATTTTTCGGTCCTAACTGCGCTCAGCAATGGCATTATCTGCGCTCTCATCTCCTCTGTCTTGGCTGCATCTATTAACATTTCTGCTACTTGGGGAGCTGCCCGGAGAAAAATCTCGGGATAGGAATCCCACGTTTCTTTCATCAGATGCGTATAGAGCTTATCCGGCAGATATTCCCCTATCTGATAAGAATACAGGGCAAGATACAGGTAGACAACCTGCTTGTCCCAGGAATCCAACTTCTGATTGTCTATTGTGTAATCAATCAACTCTGCGGTCTCTTTTGGGCTTAGTTCCTCATAGAGCTTATAGAGAGGTTTTACCTCCCCCCACATCATTCCGCTCTCCAGCAGTTCCATAGTCAATTCCAGCATTCTGTCAGCACTCATCCTCATCCCTCTTTTCTTTTATTATCCCAAGTATACCACAAATTCCTCAGTTTTCTCCTGTGAAATCGACTTTTCACTTTTCATTCCCTCCATAATAGGTTAGAATAACTACTAGAAGAATGACAAAAACAAAAAGACGGCTGTACACTTGATTCAGTCCGCCTTGGAGGCAAATACATGAACAAAAAAGCATTAAAAACATTAGAATACAACAAGATCATCGAACAGCTGACTGCCTGCGCCACCTCTTCCCAGGGGAAATATTTGTGCCAGGCACTTTTGCCCCAGGATGATATTGTCACAATAGAACGTATGCAGGAGGAGACCCAGGACGCCCTGAGCCGGATATATCAGAAAGGCAGCCTTTCTTTTGCCGGTGTGAAGGATATCAGAGGCTCTCTCAAAAGACTGGAAATCGGAGGCACCCTTGGTACCGGAGAGCTGCTTGCTATCTGTTCTCTCCTGGACAATACCAACCGGGCCAAATCTTACGCCCGTAAAGAAGATGAGGAAAAGGCACCGGACTCACTGGATGGAATGTTTGAACAGCTCCAGCCCCTCACCCCTCTTGCCAATGAAATCCGCAGGTGTATTTTATCAGAAGAAGAGATCGCGGACGATGCCAGTCCGGGTCTGAAGCAGATCCGCCGTTCGATGAAGAATACCAATGACAGGATTCACACAGAGTTAAACAGCTTTGTCAGCGGAGGTTCCAGAAGTTACCTTCAGGATGCCGTTGTCACAATGCGGAACGGGCGCTACTGTATTCCGGTAAAGGCTGAGTATAGGGGACAGGTGCCGGGAATGATCCACGATCAGTCCTCTACCGGTTCCACCCTCTTCGTGGAACCAATGGCAATTGTTAAGCTGAACAATGATATCAGAGAACTGGAACTGAAGGAGCAGACGGAGATTGAGATTATCCTGTCCACCTTAAGTGCCTCTGCCGGAGAGTACCTGGAAGTTCTGCTGGATAATATGAAGCTGCTTGTAGAACTGGATTTTATCTTTGCGAGAGCCTTCCTGGCCAAGCAGCAAAATGCATCCAAACCGGACTTCAATACCAAAGGCATTCTGGATATCAAAAAAGCACGGCATCCTCTCATTGACAGGCATTCTGTAGTACCCATTGATATCCATCTGGGCCGGGATTTTGATCTGCTAATTGTTACCGGACCCAACACTGGAGGGAAGACCGTTTCCCTTAAGACGGTGGGACTTTTGACGCTTATGGGACAGGCCGGGCTTCATATTCCCGCCTTTGACCACTCCACTCTGTCTGTGTTCAAAGAAGTATATGCAGATATTGGGGACGAACAGAGTATTGAGCAGAGCCTCAGCACCTTCTCCTCCCATATGACAAATATTGTATCCTTCCTGGAAAAGGCGGACAGAGACTCTCTGGTCCTCTTTGACGAGCTGGGAGCAGGTACAGACCCTACTGAGGGCGCGGCGCTGGCTATCTCCATCCTGTCCCATCTCCATGCTCAGGGCATTCGTACTATGGCAACCACCCATTACAGCGAGTTAAAGGTCTATGCGCTTTCAACACCCGGGGTAGAGAATGCCTCCTGCGAGTTTAATGTGGAGACTCTGCGCCCAACCTACCGGCTGCTGATTGGTATTCCCGGAAAAAGCAATGCATTTGCTATCTCCGGAAAACTGGGACTTCCTGAATACATTATTGATAAAGCCAGAGAACAGCTGAGCCAGGAGGCGGAATCCTTTGAGGATGTCATCAGCCACCTGGAGGAGAACAGAGTCACTATTGAAAATGAGAGAAAAGAGATCGAACGCTATAAATCAGAGGTAGAACAGCTAAAGAACCGGCTGGAAGAAAAACAGGATAAGCTGGAACAGCAGAGAGAACGTCTCCTGAGAGAAGCCAGCGAAGAGGCACACAGGATCCTGCGCGAGGCAAAGGAATACGCGGACCAGACCATCAAGGTATTTAATAAGGCGGGAAAAAGTACTATGTCCGCCAAAGAACTGGAACAAGAGCGCCAAAAGCTCCGCCAGAAGATGAACACAGTAGAAAAAAATATGTCTCAGAAAAAAGAACAGAAGAAAAAACCGGCCCCCAAAGCAAAAGATTTGTCCATAGGCGATTCTGTAAAGGTGCTGAGTCTCAACCTGAAAGGTACCGTAAGCACACTGCCGAACCCCAAGGGCATGCTCTATGTGCAGATGGGCATCCTCCGTTCTCAGGTGCACATCTCAGACCTTCAGCTCATAGACGAACCCGTGATTACTTCCTCCACCCTGCAGAAAACCAGTACAGGTAAGATCCGGATGAGCAAGTCTTCCTTTGTAAAACCAGAGATCAACCTATTGGGAAAAACTGTGGATGAAGCCATTTCCGAACTGGACAAGTATCTGGACGATGCCTATCTGGCCCATCTGAATTCGGTGCGCGTGGTCCACGGAAAAGGTACCGGCGCGCTGAGAAAGGGTGTACACAGCTATCTCCGCCGCCTGAAATATGTAGAGGAATTCCATCTCGCCGAATTCGGAGAGGGTGACGCGGGTGTAACCATCGTAACATTTAAAAAATAGAATCAGGAGGTTTTGTAATGGTTGCAAAGCAGAAAATATTAATTGTAGACGACGACAACAATATCGCAGAGCTGATTTCCCTGTATCTTACCAAGGAATGCTTTGATACGATGATTGTAAACGACGGGGAGGAGGCCCTGAATGCATTCGCATCCTTTCAGCCCAATCTGATTCTTCTGGATCTGATGCTGCCGGGTATGGACGGTTATCAGGTTTGCCGGGAAATCCGCCACAAGTCTAATGTACCTATTATTATGCTCTCCGCCAAAGGAGAGATCTTTGACAAGGTTCTTGGCCTGGAGCTGGGAGCGGATGACTATATTATCAAGCCCTTCGACTCCAAAGAATTAGTAGCCCGGGTAAAAGCAGTACTCCGCCGGTTTCATGTGGAGCCGGAACCTGCGGCCCAGAATACTGGAAAATTTGTGGAATACCCGGACCTTGTGATTAACCTTACCAATTACTCTGTCATATACTGCGGGGAGGCGGTGGATATGCCGCCAAAAGAACTGGAGCTTCTTTATTTTCTGGCCTCCTCACCCAACCAGGTATTTACCAGAGAGCAGCTTCTCGATCATATCTGGGGGTACGAATATATAGGAGATACCAGAACTGTGGACGTACACATCAAACGTCTCAGGGAAAAAATTAAAGACCATGACTCCTGGGGGATTGCCACCGTATGGGGAATTGGATACAAATTCGAGGTGAAATCCTAATGAAAAATGCCCTGTATCTTAAGTTTGTTATTGCATACTTGATTCTGGGATTCATTGGCTTTTTTACCATTTCCACTTTAGGGTCCACTTTAGTTGAACATAAGCTGGTGGACTTTTCAAGCTCTGCTCTCTATAAAGAAGCCAACGCCGTGGCGAATACCCATGCGGCAAAATATTACAACAGCCAGTCCTCTCTCAATGATATCTACGATAACCTGACTACCCTGAGTTCTTATGAGAACTCAGAAATCTGGCTGATCAATCCACAGGGGGAAATCCTCCTGAACACCAGCGAAGATTTGAATACACAGTCTCCGGAGAAAATCATTAACTTTGATCCGGCTTCGTTCAATTCCGGGTACTATCAGATCGGTCATTTTTTTCACCGCTTTGCGGACGATACTATGAGCGTTCTGGTTCCCATTACCCTGAATTTTACCACCAGGGGATATATTGCCATTCATCAGCCCATGGAGCATATTTACGAAGAAAGAGAATCGGTTCTTCAGGTAGTATACATACTCTTCCTGATTTTGTTTCTCATTACCTCCTCCATTCTGGTGCTGCTGAACTATATCATCCACCGGCCGCTGAGAAAAATCATCACAGGGGTGGATGAATTTGCATCCGGGAATCTGAAATATAATATTCCGGTAAACACAGAAGATGAGATGGGGTACCTGGCGGCATCCCTAAACTATATGTCTGACGAACTGGATAAGATGGGGGACTACCAGCGGAAATTTGTTGCCAATGTGTCTCATGATTTCCGCTCTCCCCTGACCTCTATCAAAGGATATGCGGAAGCTATCCTGGACGGCACCATTCCTCCTGAAATGCAGGAAAAGTATCTGAATATCGTAGTATTTGAGACAGAGCGCCTGAATAAGCTCACCAGAAGTCTTCTCACCTTAAATGATATGGATGCCAAAGGACGTATGCTGGATATTACAGCCTTTGATATTAATGGGGTCATAAAAAATACAGTGGCCACCTTTGAGGGAACCTGCCGGGAGAAAAAAATCTCCATAGAGCTTATCCTGGCCGGGCAGACACTCTATGTATCCGCTGATATGGGGCGTATCCAGCAGGTACTATACAACCTCTTGGATAACGCAATCAAGTTCAGCCCCAAAGATTCTACCATAACCATAGAAACCACAGAAAAGCATGATACCGTCTTTGTGTCTGTGAAGGATATGGGGGCAGGAATACCCAGGAGCAGTCTTTCTAAAATCTGGGATCGTTTTTATAAGCTGGACACCTCCAGAGGGAAGGACAGAAAAGGTACCGGGCTTGGACTTGCTATTGTAAAAGAAATCATCAATGCCCATAACCAGCATATTAATGTAATCAGTACAGAAGGAGTGGGGACCGAGTTCATCTTTACCCTTGACAAATCCAAAAAATAAAAAAGGGGACGTGTTCTTTTTAAAAAGAACACGTCCCAAAATCGATCTGCCCTGTCCCTTTTTAAGGTGCAAAGCCTTTATCTCCATTCATATTTCGTCAGATGCCCTTCCAGCTGCATGTGATCAAAGTTATGCTGCCGCAGTGCTTCGTACAGTACAATTGCCACTGAATTCCCCAGATTGAGGGATCGGATATTTCCAATCATAGGGATGCGGATGGCCGTCTCCTGGTTTTCCAGAAGGATTTCTTCGGGGATTCCTGCGCTTTCTTTTCCGAACATAATGTAGCAGTCTTCTTCATACACAGCGTCCGTATAAGTCCGGGGCCCCTTTGTGGTGGCCATGTAGATTTTTGCCCCCGGATTTTTCTCCAGAAACTCTTCGTAGTTCACGTAGGTGGTTACATCCAAATCCTTCCAGTAGTCCATCCCTGCCCGCTTCAGTTCCTTTTCGCCCAGTCGGAATCCCAGAGGTTCAATGAGATGCAGCCTGGTCCCGGTTGCCACGCAGGTTCTGCCTATATTTCCTGTGTTCGCCGGAATCTCCGGCTCGTATAGTACGATGTTCAGTCTTGCCATATCCTTAGCTTCTTTCTTATAGTATTTTGTGCAGCTCATCCGGCTGGGGCTTATCCAGATATCTTACTTCTCCCTGGTTTCTCAGGATACGCTCCCTGCCCTCTGTAGTTTTCCCGATGACCGCTCCATGAATGCCCTTCTGGGACAGCGCTCTCACCAGATGATTTCCATTTTCCGCTGCAAGGAGCAGGGAACCGCTGGACGTAACCTGATAAGGGTTTAGTCCGAATGCCTCACAGATCTCCACCGTCTCCTGGCGGACAGGAATGCTTCTGAGATCTACCTCAAGTCCGATATCTCCGCCGCTAGCCATCTCCCAGAGAGCGCCGAAGATGCCCCCTGTTCTGAGGTCATGCATGGCGGTTACTCCCGCCTCCACGGCAATTTGAGCCTCCGGAAGCACTGACAGATACTGCTCAAAATTACTGGCTTCCTCTACAAATGCCAGAGAGAACCGCTCCAGCAATTCTGCTTTCTTCTCTCTGGCTATGGCAGCGGTTGCTTCCAGGCCAATCCATTTGGTCAGTACCAGATCCTGCCCCGGCTTTATCTCTGACACGGACATAAGATTTTGCTTTTTTATCTTGCCGGTTCCTGTCAAAGAAAAAACAGGCTGGTTCACTGCCTCTGTTACCTCTGTGTGTCCGCCCAGCACCTCCAGGTGCAATTCCCTGCAGATCCTTTCTAATTCCCGCATCCTATGCTTCAGATAAGATTCGTCTGTCTTTTTGGGCAGCAATACGGTAGCCATAATTCCCACAGGCTCTGCGCCTGAAGCCGCCAGATCATTTACCACAGCATACACGCCGCGGCTTACCGTGTAAATTCCCTCACCCGTAACAGAATCCGAGGAAAGTACGAATACTTCCCCCGGACCAATCTCAACTGCCGCACTGTCCCGGCCAACCCCGGGACCAGCCAGAACCTCTGCCCTTCTGTGGCTGATTTCTTTCAGTACAGAACGGATAAGCACCGGCTCCGGTAGTTTTCCTATTCTCATATATTTATCCTGCCTTCTTTTCCCATAATCCCATGAAACAAATATGGTTATTCTATTACCCGGGAATAAACATGGGAACCACCATTGCCAGAATAAGAAATCCTGCAATAATCCCGGCGATAATGCGTTTCGTCTTAGGGTTATTCATATTCATCTTTTTTCACCTCTTTATTCTTCCATATGTCGAAAGAATACCGTCAATGATTTTTGAGGCATCGCTTTTCGACAGACTATCCATCTCTGTATCAAATTCTATTTTATGATATTTTATCAAATCCCGCAAGTACCCTTTTTGCGCATTTGTGATGGAAGACTGTTTTTTTATCCTGCACACCAGAGGACTGCAGCAAAATGCCTCCGGATGGCTCTGGCCGAACTCCTCGAACAGTTTTTCATACAAAAGGTAAGTAGTTCTGGCATCGTCCAGCGCCCGGTGTGCTTTTTCCTGAGGGATTCTGTAATACCTTCTCAGGTACTGCAGGCTGCGGCTCTTCAGCTCCGGCAAAACCTTTCTGGAAATTGCCAGTGTATCCATCCCTTTTTTTTCAAACGCAAGGCCCTGTCCGGCTGCCCCATATTTTACAAAGCTATAGTCAAAAAGCAGGTTATGCCCTAGCAGGGGATAATCCCCGCAGAACTCCAGAAGTCTCGGAAGCGCAGACTCAATTCCGGGCTGCCCCGCCACCATGTCCCCGCTAATGCCGGTGATCTCTGTAATCCTTGGAGGGATCTCCCTCCGGGGATCCACAAAGGTTGCATAGGTATCTGCCACACTTCCCTCCACAACCTTGATTGCTCCAATCTCCAGAATCGCATCCTTATCCGGCTGCAGTCCAGTAGTTTCCAGGTCAAGGGTAACATATGCTCTCATGCTTTATCCCCCTTTTTCTTCCGTTCCTTATACTCTTTACAGTATTTCGTGAGAAAGCACTCCTCACACTTAGGATTTCTGGCAAAGCAAATTTGCCTTCCAAAGGTAATAATCTGAATATTATACAGAATCCAGTGCTCTTTGGGAAGTACTCTCATCAGATCATATTCAATTTTAACCGGATCTTCCTCTTTTGTAAATCCCAGTCTCCGTGAAATTCTCTTTACATGGGTATCCACCACAACACTGGGTTCATGAAATATATTTCCCCGTATCACATTTGCAGTTTTTCTTCCCACACCGGGAAGACTGGTGAGAACCTCCAAATCATTAGGTACCTTTCCCCCGTACTCTTCCACTAACTTTCTGGAACATCCTAAAATATTTTTTGCCTTATTCCTGTAAAAGCCTGTGGACTTAATGTCCTGCTCCAATTCCTTCAAATCCGCATTGGCAAAAGCCTCCATATCCGGATATTTCTTAAACAATGATTCTGTAACTATATTCACTCTGGCATCTGTACATTGTGCACTGAGCATCGTGGCGATGAGCAGCTGTTCTGCACTGTCGTGATTCAAATAGCACTTATACTCTGTTGTATACACTTCATCCAGCAGATCCAGAATCTCTTTTGTCCTTTTTGTCATATTCGTCCTCTCCTGAAATACTCTATTCCCCCAGTTCCCGGGGCGGAATCTCTATGGCAATAGCGTCGTTGGTCAAGGGGTCACGCGTTTTATACTTAAAGAGAATCCATCTCTCCCTCTTCTTCCCCCCTGTGTCTGCCGGGAAGCTAAATACTTCTATGTGAGTCATCTTACAAAGCTGCCTGGCCTGATACCCTTTGTATTCTGTAAGATAACGGGGGTTCTCCTCTTCCCGCTGGTAGAATGCATGTATCTTATTTCTAAAACTCCCCATATCTTTTGCCCAGCCAGGCCTGCTTTTCAGATTCTCCCTCAGATATAAATCATAGAGCATGCGCTCCTTATATTCCTCCAGATGTGCACAGTCCCATTCCATCAGAAATTCCAAAAAAATATCGTACCGCTGCAGCCTGGAGTGCGAGACTGCAAAATATCCCCGTTCTTCATAAAATGCGGCCAGCGTTTCATAAAACAGAAAGGGGGAGGATACTGTTGCTTCTATCCCGGACAGAACCGTAGAAAACTGTCCGCTGTTATAGTATGTTTCCACCATCTCCTCAATTCCCTTAAGCCTCAGCACATCATCATAAGACAGCCATTTGGTTCTCAAAACCTCATAAGGCTCTCTGCTCTGATAGACACATCCGTATTCTCCTGCTCTCTCATGCATATAAGATCCCTTCAAAACTTTGAGGAATCCCAGCTGCAGCTGATGGGGTCTCAGTCTGTATACCTGATCGAAGGAACGGCCGAAACTCTCATAATCCTCAAAGGGGAGACCTGCAATCAGATCCAGATGCTGGTGAATATTCTTTCCCCTGTGCACCTCGCTCACCACCTCAGAGACCCTGGCAAAGTCCATCTTTCTTTTTATGGCTTCTATGGTCCTTTCGTTAGTGGACTGCACCCCGATTTCCAACTGGATCAGGCCTGGACGCAAAGTCCTCATAAGCTCCAGCTCTTCCCGGGCCAGCAGATCCGCAGCAATCTCAAAATGAAAATTAGTGACCCCATTGTCATGATCCCTGATATACGTCCAGATTCCCATGGCATGATCCCTTCTGCAGTTAAAGGTCCTGTCTACAAACTTGACCTGGGGTACCCTGTGATCTAAAAAATACTGAAGTTCCCGGTATACAAGATCCAGTTTCCGAAACCTCAGTTTTTTATCAACGGAAGACAGGCAGTAACTGCAGGAAAAAGGGCATCCTCTGCTGCTTTCATAATAGATGATTTTATGGGAAAATGCTTCTATCTTCTCATAGGGAAAAGGAATCTCGTTCATATCTAGAATCTCTCTTGAGGGAGTTCTGCACAGCTGTCCTTTCCCGCGATCCCGAAACACAATTCCAGGAATCTCTTCAAGCGCTTTTTTTCCCTCGGTATAGTGCCGCACCAGCTCCAGAAAGGTTTCTTCTCCCTCACCGACCATCACCCCTTCCACCTGGGGGTACTTATTCAGGAACGATTCCCCGTCATAGGATACTTCCGGTCCCCCCACCCATATCCTGGTATGGGGCATAAGCTTTGCCGCCTCTGTTATCAGATCCGTGACGTAAGAAATATTCCATATATAGCAAGAAAAGCATAAGACATCAGGCCTCTTTTGATAGAGGCCTTTTAATATCTCATCCTTTTTCTGATTTATTGTATATTCACCAATCTCTATCTGTTCTTTGTATTCTCCGGCAAACGCCTTAAGAGAATAGACCGCCAGATTCGAGTGTATATATTTGGCGTTCACTGCCGCTAGCAGAATCTTCATCCAACTCTCCTATCTACTATTTCACGGCCTTCCCGCAGCCTTTACAGCAGCCTTCACAGCTGCAGCTGCAGAATTTTCCGTTTTTCGCATCTTTTATTTTTCTGCGGATGACAAATGCGGCGTAACCAAATATCAGAATTCCTATCAATGCTGTTGCCATACTTATTCCTCCTTAAAACAGACTTCCAATCTGGAATACCAGAACCGCAGCCAGATAAGCAACCGCCAGCTGAAAGAACACAGTCATCATCGTCCACTTCGAAGAGTGCGTCTCCTTGCGGATCGTAGCCAGCGTGGCTACACAGGGAGTGTAGAGCAGGCAGAACACCATCAGAGCATAGGCATTCAAAGCTCCGAAATTCTGTCCCGCCAGTATCTGGGATAACTGTCCCATGCCTTCCAAAGAATTAATATTGCTGATACCGTAGAGCACAGAAAAACTGGAAATTACTACTTCTTTGGCAGACAGACCGGAAATTAGGGCAACTGCGATCTGCCACATTCCCAGGCCCGCCGGAGCAAGCAGAGGCTCCAGCCACTTTCCCATAGAAGCTCCGAAGCTGGTTGTCACATCTGTAACCATCCCGCTGGTATTGTAATTCAAAATGAACCAGATTACAATAGATGCAACGAAAATAGTTGTTCCAGCTTTTGTCAGATAGTCTTTTACCTTTTCCCAGACATAGATCCAGATGGTCCTGGCATTGGGTGTCTTGTATTCCGGAAGTTCTATAAGAAGATTCGCCTCACCCTTGCTTTTACTGAACTTTCTGAGGATAAGGGCCAGAAGAATGGCCATCACCAGACCCAGGGCGTAGAGAGAAAATGCTACAATCATGGCATATTTTCCAAAAAACATATCTGCAAATAGTACATAGATGGGAAGTCTGGCCGAGCAGGACATAAAAGGGGTCAGGAGCATCGTCCTCTTTCTGTCCGACTCCTTTTCCAGTGTCCTGGACGCCATAATAGCCGGCACTGTACATCCGAAGCCGAGAACCATTGGAAGAAATGCTTTTCCTGAAAGTCCGACTCTGCCCATGATCCCGTCCATGACATAGGCAACCCTGGCCATATAACCACTGTCCTCTAAGACAGCCAGGGCCAGAAACAGGATAAAAATATTAGGCAGAAAGGTCAGAATTCCTCCCACACCTGCCATAATGCCATCTACGATCAGAGAAACCATCCAGTCAGAGGCATGCAGACTTGTGAGAAGATGTGTCATTCCCGCAAAAGCATAATCAAGTCCTGCCTCAAAAATCCCCTTCACTGCATCTCCTACCGTAAACGTACAGAAAAACACCAGAGCCATAATCCCCAGAAACACCGGTACGCCCCAGATTCGGTGAGTCAGGATACGGTCAATTTTCTCTGTTTTTTCCTCCTTTTGATTTTTATAAAACAGCGTCTCCTCTACTATTTCCTCTATGTAATCATACTTTTGATTAATGATGATCTTTTCATAATTCTTATCTACCACCTCACTTGTATCCAGTGGATGCTCTTTTAAAATCTCCTCATCGTTTTCCAGAATCTTCAGTGCATGCCAGCGAAGATTCGTATCCTCTGGCCACTTTTCATGAAGCATATGCTCCAGGACCTCTATTTTATCTTCAATATCCGGTGTATAGGAAACCACCGGATCCGTATTCTGCTCTTCATAATGGTGCTTCACCGCATGCAGCAGCACGTCCAGGCCGGTTCTCTTCCTGGCGGATACCGGAACTACCGGAATGTGTCCCAGCATCTCCGGCAGACGGTGCAGGTCTATCTCCATACCCCTCTCTTCCACTATATCCATCATATTCAATGCCAGAATCACCGGCTTGCCCATCTCCAGAAGCTGAAGCGTAAGGTAAAGATTTCGTTCCATAGCGGATGCATCTACAATATTAACAATGACATCGATCTCCTCATCCAGGATCGCCTTTCTGGAAACCTTCTCCTCCATAGAATAGGAAGTAAGGCTGTAGATCCCCGGAAGGTCAATCAGCTTTATCTTCTGTCCCTTATAGCTGGTCTCTCCTTCCTTGCGTTCTACAGTCACACCCGGCCAGTTTGCCACCTTAAGGTTTGCCCCTGTAAACGCATTGAATAGAGTAGTTTTTCCGCAGTTTGGGTTGCCTACAAACGCAACGCTGATATAGTTTTTCATGCTGTGTAATCCTCCAGATTTATTCCGGACGCAATGTCACTGCCCAGTGCCCATCTGGCGCCTCTTACTTTTATAATGGTGGCGCCATTCCTCTTTCTGTTGAGAATCTCTATCCTGGTACCTTCCAGGATACCCAAAGCCTCCAGACGCCTCAATATCTTTTGTTCCACCAGCATCTGCGTCACCCGGTATACGCTGCCAACCTTAGCTTCCACTAAACTCATTTTTGTCTCCCTGTGTATTTATTGATATTGAAAATAATTATCATTTACATTTTTATTATATTAAGCTCTTATGTGTTTGTCAATCACTAATATACAAAAAAAGGCAAAAAAATCCGGTGCGGTATGCCAAAAGCCTACCGCACCGTTTCCTGTCTATTCACGGGTCCCCGTGTATTGGTTTCCTATATCTTCATCTTCATATACTTTTGCCAAATCATTACTCACATACTCTTCCGGTTCCTGAATCTTTTTCTTACTGTGAGAGAATGCCAGCTTCAGAAGAATGGGAGAAATAATAGTTGTAATTACTACTACCACCACCACTGGACCCAGAAGGGAAGCAGACATCAGACCAACACTGTCTCCTTTCGCAGCCACAATAAGCGCAACCTCTCCTCTTGAAATCATACCCGTTCCAATCCTTATGGCATTCTTATTGGAATAGCGGCACATTTTAGCTCCCAGGCCGCAGCCCACAACCTTAGTAAGAACTGCAACAAGAACCAGTATCACTGAAAATGCGATCAGCATAGATGACATCTCCGGCAGTTCTACCTGGATACCGATACTGGCAAAAAATACAGGTGAAAGCAAGAGGTAAGACAGTGTACTGAATCTGCGGGCTATATAATTCGTCTTTGTCGTCTTTGTAATGATGAGTCCCGCGAAGAAAGCGCCTGTGATATCAGCAACGCCGAAGAATTCTTCCGCCACATAGGCAAATATAAGACAGATCACAAATGAAATAATAACAAATCTCTGCAGATCCCTTTTATATCCGGTAACCCATTTTTTAAACAAAATATGTATCAGATAACCGCCCAGTCCAACAGCAACAAAGAAACCGGCAATCTTCAGCAGGACAACCCCAATTTTCACCGACGGATCAGCCATGCTGGTGATCAGTGTCAGTGCGATAATACCAAGAATATCATCAATAATAGCTGCACCCAGAATAGCATTTCCCGCTTTCGTATTCAGCTTTCCCATCTCTTTGAGGGTCTCCACTGTAATACTTACAGATGTGGCGGTCAGAATTACGCCGATAAATATGTTCTGGAGCAGAAGGCTTGTATCTGCTGTTGATTCCAGCATTCCCGGCCGGTTAAAGTACCAGGCAACGCCAAATCCTCCCGCCAGCGGAACGATTACTCCCATAAGCGCAATAATAAAGGAAGCCTTTCCGCTTTTCTTCAGCTCATCGATATCGGTTTCCAGTCCTGCGCAGAACATCAGTACAATAACACCGATTTCAGATACCTGATGGATAAACTCTGTCTGCTTTAAAATGCCAAGAACCGCCGGTCCCAGAAGCAAGCCTGCCAGCAGCGCTCCTACTACCTGAGGCATGCGAATCTTACGTGTTAAGAGTCCGAACAGCTTCGTGCTCAGCAAAATTATAGCCAGATCCAACAAAAAATCATATGACTTCATCTTTCATGTCCCCCTTTTTCTTTAGCCAAGGATAATTATATCATTTGTCCATAAAAATGAAAGATGTTTTTTATATTCTTGCAGATTTTCTCTATTATTGCTATTTTTTACCGATTTTTGCATGAATACCTGCACTTTTTAACACGTATTACGTCCTATATTCTTGTAATTATGCTGTCTTTTATCTGGTAACATTTTTCAGCCATTTGTAGGTATGGTGTCTTTTTACCGAGAACGGTATCTTGATAATCTCATCGCTCACCAGGAAGATATAGACCCAAGGCATCGGCATCTTAAGCACAAAGGCAGCAAATACGCCCATCCCAATGGAGCATATCCACATAATCCCCACATCCAGCACCAGGCCGAACTTAGTATCTCCCCCTGCCCTGCAGATTCCTACAACCATAGTGGAATTATACGCCTGTCCCACTACATAATAAGACATAAAAATCATCATAATCTTCAGATATCCCTTTGCCTGGTCTGTAAGATTCAGCAGCGCACATGCAACGGGAGAAATCATAAGAATCAATACACCGCCGCAAATCCCCAGAATAATAGATATCTTCAGGAATCTTCTGGCATACTCCTTGGCCAGCTCCTCTTTCTTCTCACCTATAGATTTCCCTACCATGATGGAGGCGGCGCTGGCAATCCCAAAGCTGACTACCATTGACAGCTGCCGGCTTACCTGAGCTACCGAGTGGGCAGCCACTGCGGCACTTCCCAGATGCCCGACTATGGCCGTAATCACTGCCATACCGCTGCCCCATGCCACCTCATTGAGCAAAACAGGAAATGCATAGATTCTGAAGTCCCTCCCCAGCAGTCTGTCCCGCACAAAGAGATCCTTTATCCGGATTCTTACGGTATCGTTTATTTTCACCGCGTAAAAAACGACAATGATAACCTCTGTGGCCCTTGCGCATACCGTCCCCAGTGCAGCTCCGGCCGCCCCCATAGCAGGCAGTCCCAAAAGTCCGAAGATAAACACAGCATTAAGGATAATATTTACCACCAGGGAGATGCTGTACACCACAGTTGCAATGACTACTCTCTCCACACTTCTCACAATGTTCAGATAGACCATTGTAAATGCCGACATAAGATATGACAGAGATACAATCTTGAGGTAGCGTACCCCTTCCCCAATAATCACAGCCTCATTCGTAAAAAGTCTCATGATTGGAACCGGGGCAATCCATACAGCGGCTGTCACCACAAAGGCAGCCAAAAGCCCAATACGAAACGACATTCCCATTACCTTCTCGATGGTTCTGGTGTCCTGCTTTCCCCAGTACTGGGCAGTCAGCACACTGGCACCGGAAGTAAGTCCAAAAAGAGCCAGATTCAGGATAAAGAACACCTGATTTGCCAGGGAAGCGGCAGACAGAGCAATCTCCCCCACCTTACCCAGCATAATAACGTCAGCTGAGCTGACCCCCACATTAATCAGATTCTGGAGTGCCATAGGCAGCACCAGCCCCGCCACTGTGCGGTAAAATTGTTTGTTATTAATCTGCATATTCATCTCCCTGTATGTATTTCTTCCTATATAAATAGGCTTCCTATTTTCTTTCTCTCTTCCGCCGGGGCAGAAAAATAGAACCTGCAAACCAAAAAGAGATTCACAGGTTCTCTCAACAGGAATTACAGCCTCTTTGCCTATTATAGCATACTTAACGGCTACTGCAATAATTCCTTTAATATTTTATTCACTGCAGAAGGATTTGCCTTTCCTTTCATGGCCTTCATAGTCTGGCCCACCAGAAAACCAATGGCCTTCTCTTTTCCGCTCTTATAGTCAGACACAGACTGAGGATTGTCCGCGATAACTCCGGCAATGGTTTCTCTTAAAGCCCCCTCATCGTTTACCGTCTTCAGTCCCCTCTCCTCCACATAGGCTTCAGGGTCAATGTCCCGGGCAAACACTTCTTCAAAGACTTCCTTTGCCACCGTACTGTTAATCGTTCCGGCCTCTGTCAGAAGTACCAGCTTTGCCAGATTCTCAGGGGAAAACCGGATGTCTTCCGGCTCCATATCATTCTCCTTTAAAAGTCTCAGGGTTTCCACCATCAGCCAGTTAGAAACCTTTTTCGGTTTGCCGCACACTGCGGTGGCTTCCTCGAAGATATCGGCCAATTTTTTGGATGCCGTAATAATCTCAGCATCATACTGGGGGATATCAAATTCTTTTCTGTAGCGCAGCAGCTTCTCTGTGCGGAGTTCAGGCTGTCTCTCTTTCACCTTTTGTATCCATTCATCGCTTATCATTACAGGGACCAGATCAGGGTCCGGAAAATATCTGTAATCCTGGGCATCCTCTTTGGATCTCATGGCATAGGAGTATTCCTTGTTATCATCCCAGCGTCTGGTCTCCTGGACTACTGCTTTCCCTTCCTCCAGCAATTCAATCTGGCGTGCGCGTTCTCCCTCAATTGCCCTTCCGATAGCTTTAAAGGAGTTTAAGTTCTTCATCTCTGTTCTGGTTCCCAGTTGCCCGCTGCCCGCTTCCCTCACAGAGAGGTTAACATCCGCCCTCATAGACCCCTCCTGAAGTTTACAGTCGGATGCTCCCAGATACTGGATGATCAGTCTCAGCTTATCCAGATACGCCGTTACCTCCTCGGCACTTCTCATATCAGGTTCCGATACAATCTCTATAAGAGGTACCCCGCTTCTGTTGTAGTCTACCAGGGAGCAGTCCTCCCACTCATCGTGGATTAATTTTCCCGCATCCTCTTCCATATGAATCTCGTGGATCCCTATCACCTTTTTCCCTGAAGATGTCTCTATCTCAATTCCTCCGTCATGACAGATTGGCAGGTACAGCTGGGAGATTTGATAATTTTGAGGGTTGTCAGGATAGAAATAATTCTTCCGGTCAAATTTGCAGTACTGGTTAATCTTGCAGTTTGTAGCAAGCCCCACTGCCATGGCATACTCCACAACCTGCTTATTCAATACCGGAAGAGACCCCGGCATGCCCGTGCAGACAGGGCAGGTATGAGTGTTGGGGGCACTTCCGAATTCGGTGGAGCAAGCGCAGAATATCTTAGTCTTCGTCGCCAGCTCTACATGGACTTCCAATCCTATAACGGTTTCATACTGCCTGCTCATGCTTCCTCTCCTCCTTTCACCCGGTCCAGATTAGGCCCTTCGTATGACCTGGTCTGTTCAAAGGCATAGGCCGCTCTAATGATTTTCTTTTCCTGAAAACAATCACCTATCAGCTGCAGTCCAATGGGCAGTCCTTTGGAATCTGTTCCGCAGGGAACGCTCATTCCTGGTAAGCCGGCCAGATTGACAGAGATCGTATAAATATCGCCCAGATACATTTTCAGCGGATCCGCCAGAGATTTCCCCAGTTTTGGGGCGGTTGTGGGAGCTACCGGTCCCAGAATCAGATCATATTTCTGAAATGCCTTGTCAAAAGCCTGTTTGATGAGAGCCTTTGTCCGCAGAGCCTTCAGGTAATAGGCATCATAGTAGCCGGAGCTCAGTACAAAGGATCCCAGCATAATTCTGCGTTTTACTTCCGGTCCGAAACCCTCGGACCGGCTCTTTTTGTACATACTGTGAAGACCGTCATACTCCTTTGTCCGGTATCCGTATTTGACTCCGTCGAATCGGGAAAGATTGGAGCTGGCCTCTGCAGATGCGATAACATAATATGCCGGAATTGCATATTCTACCAGACTCAAGTCAAATTCCTCCACACAAGCCCCTTTCTCCTCCAGAGTTTTTGCCGCACTAAGGACAGCGGATTTGACCTCGGGATCCAGTCCCTCTCCAAGATAGTCCCTGGGGATTCCTATCTTCATGCCTTTTACATCGTCCACCAAAGCGGATGTAAAATCATAGGACTCTCGCTTAACAGATGTGCTGTCTTTTTTATCATAAGAAGCAATTGCCTCTAATATGGCAGCACAGTCTGCCACATCTTTTCCTACCGGGCCTATCTGGTCCAGAGACGAACCGTATGCAATCAGACCATATCGGGATACGGTTCCGTAGGTGGGCTTGATGCCGGTAACGCCGCAGAAGGAACTGGGCTGACGGATAGAACCGCCGGTATCGGAGCCAAGGGCGTAAAAACATTCTCCCGCCGCCACTGCCGCACAGGAGCCCCCCGAGGAGCCCCCCGGCACATGGTCCGTGTTCCAGGGATTCCTGGTTATGCCGTATGCCGAGGTTTCTGTTGTACTTCCCATGGCAAACTCATCCATATTCGTCTTGCCCAAAATCACAGCCCCCTGCCGCTCCAGGTTCCGGACAGCTTCCGCTGTATAAGTGGGTACAAAGTTTCCCAGGATGTCAGAACTACAGGTTGTAAGCATCCCCTCTGTGCATAGGTTATCTTTCAACGCTACAGGCACTCCGGCCAGGGGACCTGTCAATGTCCCTTCGTCTATTTTCTTTTGGATATGCCCGGCCTGCTCCAGAGCTTTTTTTGCATCCGTTGTCACGTAGCAGTGCAGAGTGCTGTCCAGTTTTTCAATCTGTTCCTGAGACGCCTCCACTGCCTCTCTCACACTAATTTTCTTCTCTTTTATCTTTTGGCCAAGCTGGACTGCCGTTAATGATAAGATACTCATGAATGTTTTCCTCCTACTCTACTGTCTTAGGCACCTTAAAGGCTCCATTTTTCTTTTCAGGAGCATTGGCCAGCATATTCTGACTGTCATCCCCATTGGTTACAGTATCCTCGCGGAAAACGTTATGAACGGGAAAGATGTGGGACATTGGCTCCACACCACTGGTATCCAGTTCATTCAGCTTATCAATATAATCCAGCATTCTTCCCATATCAATTTTGGCCTGTTCTTTTTCCTCCTGGCTTAATTCCAGCTTCGCCAGTATACCAACATATTCAATTGTCTCATCACTGATTCGCTCAGACATACGATTTCTCCTCACTTTTTTTGTCAGTCAGTTACCATAAACCATAGTACACTTTATAATCCAATGAGGTACTCCTCTCGCTGGGTACCATGTTAACCTCAAACCCTTCTGCGGATACCTTTGTTCCCTCCGGAAGATATAAATTCCGGACTTCTTGGCTATAGCCGGGATACTCTTCGGTGCGCTGGGAATCCAGCAGAAAACTAACTGTATATGGGGATTCACCCCCGCCCGGCAGTTCTATCTCTAACATACCAAAATTATCTGCGGCACTTACATCATAGGTTCCCGGGGGAAAGTCTGTTCCAGCCGAGTTATCCCCCTCCAGTGTCAGCTCTTCGGTGAGAGGGTTCGGCTCTGCCTCCTCCATTGAGGATGCCTGGGCGTTTTCTGTCTCCAGGTTTAACACAACCCCGCCGCTAATTTGAAGGACGGCGCCCTGAAACATTTTCAAATCTGAGATTTCCTCTGGGTCATTCTCCTGAAAGCTTTCATATTGATAAACATTGTGCTCACTGTCCACAATATTAAGAAAACCAGTGCCATCTTTTCGGGTACATTTATAGATTCCCTCGGGGAGATCTATGCCGATCTGGTAATATCCGGCGGACAGCTCTGCCTGCAGATACTCCCCTTCCTCCGGTATACTCTCATTCACAAACTGGTAGGGATCATAGCTGTCCGAAGAATCCTGTAAGTCTTTTATTGAAGACAGGGTCTCCTCCGCCCTCTTCTCCTGGTAGGCATCGTATACAGATTTTCCGATATTGGGCAGAACTCCTATGACTGCAATAATTATAACTGCCCATAACCCAGTCTTCTTGGCGGCAGGCTTTTTCCCGCTGCTGTGATAATATTTCCCATAATTTTTCGGCCTCTCCCCTGTACCCCAGGCTGATGATTTTCCTGGTTTCCGATTTCCACTGTCCGCCGCTTTCTTTACTTTCCCTTTCTTTTCTGACGCCTCTTCCTCATGAACATGTACATGGGTAAGCGGTTCCCTGTCACACTCCCCGCTGTTTAACCGATAACTGTCATCCGATTTCCTGTTGTCCATTCCACACTCTGTGCAGATGCCGTTTCTCACTCTGCCGCCGCACAGAAAACAAGTTCCAATATTTTTATTCATAAGCGCTTCCTATCTGCCTCCCCGGCTGTATTTGGGGCGGCAGCTCCGCCCCTGTTACGGTTCCAATCTTGACAGATCTCTCGGAAAAAGTGTAGTCTCACGCACATTATCTTCTCCGATGATCTTCATCGTAAGACGCTCCAGTCCGATGCCCAGCCCACCGTGGGGCGGCATACCGTGTTTAAAGGTATCCAGATACTGCTCCAGCCCTTCCTCCGTCATTCCTCTGGCGGCTAACTTTTCAGTAAGCATGCGGTAATCATGGATTCGCTGCCCCCCGGTAGTAATCTCAAGCCCTCTGAACAAAAGGTCAAAGCTCAGAGTAAATCTCCTGTCCTCCGGATCCTCCATGGCATAAAAAGGTCTTTTCTTTGAGGGATAATGTGTCACAAATACGAAATCTGCGTCATACTCTTCTTTAAAATACTGGCTGATTAGTATCTCTTCCTCCGGCTCCAAATCAAATGGATTTCGGATCTTACGACCATATTTTTCTGCTGCTAATTCTTTTGCTTTATCAAAGCGGACTGCTGGGATCTCATCCACCTTCGGGAGCGTTATGCCCAATATCTGAAGCTCTCTGGAGTACTCTTTTTTCAGAAGCTCCATCGTATACTGGAGAAATCCTGTCTCCATCGCCATAACATCCTCAAATCCCCGGATAAATCCGAATTCCAGATCCAGGCTTGTGTACTCATTCAGATGACGTTTTGTATTATGCTTCTCTGCCCGAAATACAGGCCCTGTTTCAAAAACCCTGTCAAAAACACCTACCATCATCTGTTTATACAGCTGAGGGCTCTGTTCCAGCACTGCAGGTCGATGGAAATAATCCAGCTTAAAGATATTGGCTCCTCCCTCTGCTCCCTTCGCACCTATCTTTGGTGTATGAATCTCAGTAAATCCCTGCTGATACAGGAAATCGCGGAATCCCCTGACCACCCCCTCCTGTATCTTAAACTTTGCCCGTTCTCTGATATTGCGCAGGGCAATGGGACGGTAGTTTAATTTTGCTTCCAGGGATGTGTTCATCTTCCATTTGGAAATTGACAGCGGCATTGTCTCCGCAGGCTCACTTAATATTTTCAGGCCCTTTGCCTCAATCTCAATGCCGTTTGGAGCTTTCTCTGACTTTTTCAGAACCCCGCAGATCTCCACGGCCGCTGCCTCTTTAACCTCTTTGATATCAAATTCCGAGGTCTCCTGCTCATAAATACATTGTACCAGACCTTCCCGTTTTCTCAAAATAATAAATGCAACATTTCCCATATTCCGGATGGTGTGTACATTGCCATTCACTTTTACCTGATTACCTTCCATTCCCTCCTGAAGTAACTGGCAAATTTCTAATGTTTCCGGCTGTTTGACACCTTTTATAAATTCCATATTTCTCTCTCCTTTACATTACATCCTGAATCCGGGAAGATGTGCACGTTCTTCACCGTCTGTCTCTAGTTTCCATGGCGCCATTAATAAAAAAATCCCGGAATATCCTTAGATATTCCGGGACGGGATCTCTTTGTTCCCGCGGTACCACCCGCGTTACAGGAGAACAGTTCTTGCTCTGTTCCTGTCACTCTGCACTTAACGCGTGCCACGTACCGACCTACTGCTGTTTCAACCGGTCTGCTCCAGAGTGTTCCCTATTGTCTCCTTCCCTTCATCAGCGCTCTCAGTCGGTGACGCCGAATTCCTGTCAAGTTTCAGAGAACAGAGTCTCTTTCTTTGCATTTTCAAAATTTATGGTATTGATAGTATCACACTTAAAAGTATATTGCAAGGTGTTTTTTAGATTTTTATCTGATTTTTTTCCTTTGATAGACGAAGGAGCCAGTACATGGTAGAATACGGACATAAACTAAAGTCCGAAGACAAGTAACTGTAAACGAAATATCAGCCTTTCAACCATAGGCAAAAGGAGGTTTGTCCTATTAACAATATAATGGAGTTCCGCAATCGGGAAGAATTCAGAAGTTGGCTGCAGCAGCACAGTCTGTCAGACACAGGCATCTGGCTTCTATTTGGCAAAGCAGGGGGGCCAAAAACACTTAAGGCAAGTGAAGCACTGGAAGAAGCCCTTTGTTTTGGCTGGATAGACGGGCAGATGAAAAGTATTGATGATAAAACCTATAAAAAATATTTTTCCCTGCGCAGGGAAAACAGTAAATGGTCTGAAAAAAACAAAGCACTGGCCAAAAATCTGGAAAATCAGGGAAAAATGACCGACTACGGCAGGGCAAAAATAGCCGAGGCAAAGAAAAACGGACAATGGGATGCTCCCAAAGCCCCAGCTGTTACAGAAGATCAGATTTCATCTTTATCCTCCATATTAAAAAATTACGAACCTGCATATTCTAACTTTTTGTCTATGCCCTTATCCGTAAAGAAAACATATACCCGAGCCTACCTTGACGCAAAAACAGATGGGGGACGTGCAAAACGCCTGGCATGGATGGTAGAGAGGCTCAATAAAAATTTAAAGCCAATGTAACTGTCACCACACTCTTTTCACAGGCGTTCTGCCAGCTGCTTTTTTAATTTTATAGTTGTACATTAAGGGGGTTTTGTTATATTATAAAGAATTAGAGAATATATATTTTAACCAACACCAAAAAGGGAGAATAAACATGGAATCATTTATTATACCAGAGGGATATACCCCCCAGCTTAGTCTGTACGATACCCAGATAGGAATCAAAACTGTCAAAGATTTTTTTCAGCAGACACTGATCCAGCGCCTGAATCTGCTGAGAGTTTCCGCGCCCCTGATCGTAACCCCCGAATCCGGCCTCAACGATAATCTGAACGGGTTTGAGCGCCCGGTATCCTTCGGCATCAGAGAACAGGAGGACTCTCCGGCAGAGATCGTACATTCCCTTGCAAAGTGGAAACGTTATGCTCTTTACAAATACGGTTTTTCCTACGGCGAAGGCCTGTACACAGATATGAACGCTATACGCCGGGATGAGGATACAGACAATATCCATTCCCTCTACGTAGATCAGTGGGATTGGGAAAAGATCCTATCCAAAGAAGAGCGGACAGAACAAAAACTGAGAGAGATCGTGGCAACAGTTTACAAAGTGTTTAAAAAAACAGAGAAATATATGGCCATTCAGTACGACTACATAGAAGAAATACTGCCGAAAGAAATCTTCTTTATCACCTCACAGGAATTAGAGGATAAATATCCGGACTGCACCCCCAAAGAACGGGAATATAAGATAGCAAAAGAACATGGAGCTGTATTTATTATGCAGATCGGAGATGTCCTTGCATCCGGTGAAAAACACGACGGCCGGGCACCAGACTATGACGACTGGAGCCTCAACGGGGATATTATTGTCTACTATCCGGTACTTGATATTGCTCTGGAACTCTCCTCCATGGGAATCCGGGTGGACGAAGCAGCACTCCTCAGTCAGCTGCAAAAAGCAGGATGTCCGGAACGGGCCAACCTTCCGTTCCAAAAAGCCATCCTGGAGGGAAAGCTGCCCTACACCGTAGGCGGAGGAATCGGACAGTCCCGTATCTGTATGTTCTTTCTGCGTAAGGCCCACATCGGAGAAGTGCAGGCCTCCATCTGGCCCCGGGAAACCTTAGATTACGCCGAGGCACATGGGATACCATTACTTTAAAGTGTAAAAAGGGGACGTGTTCTTTCTAGAAAGAACACGTCCCAAAATGGATTCAGGGTGTCCCTTTTTCACCCAGCCCTGTCCCCAATTCTATCTATCTCCTGCTTTACCCCCTCTATACTCTCCGCAATCCCATTTGCTTCCCTTAGTTCTTCCGGTTTTCCATACCCATACGCACACCCAATTGCCGGGATCCCCCACCTCTCCCTGATCTCCATATCATGAAGCCGATCCCCTATCACAACATAGGTTCCCGGATGTTTCTTTTCTATTATGGGAAATATCCTCCACTTTTCCTGGTATCCGTACGCTTCTGCAGGATAATATCCTGTAAAATATCTGTCCAGCTGAAATATTCTTCTGTGCTGTTCCATATATGCAGTTTTACAGTTACTAAGGAGCAGCAGAGTATGCCCTGCTTGTTTGAGTTCCTCCAGCATTTCTTCTGCCCCCGGATACAGATGTGCGTTTCCTGAATCTGTCTGTTCCTCCATGCAGGTTCCAATGGCCTTGCTGTATTTTTCTTTTTCCCTGTCAGATAGCGAAGGCAGAAAGACATTCCACATATCCCTGGGGCTGTATCCCAGCCATTTTGTAATCTCCGCGTCTCTCCACTCCCGGAACGGGACATATCCAGCCTCTGTTATCCGGCGGTACACCTCCCGGAAAGCAGGTATATAGATTCTTGCACAGTCATGAAGGGTCCCGTCGTAATCAAACAAAAGATTCATCTGGTTATTCCTTTATTTCCCGCATCAGATTAACCATCTCAATTGCTCCGGCCGCACAGTCAAATCCTTTATTTCCCGCTTTTGTCCCTGCTCTTTCGATGGCCTGCTCTATGGTATCTGTAGTGAGCACCCCGAACATCACAGGGATATCGCTTTTCAGAGATACCTGGGCAATTCCTTTTGACACTTCACTGCACACGTAGTCATAATGGGACGTACTTCCTCTGATCACTGCGCCCAGGCAGATCACTGCGTCATATTTCCCGCTTTTTGCCATCTGCGAGGCAATCAATGGTATCTCAAACGCTCCAGGCACCCAGGCCAGGTCAATGCTGTCATCCTCAACCCCATGGCGCCGCAGTCCGTCCAGAGCACCTTCTATTAGTTTTGATACAATAAATTCGTTAAAACGGGCAGCAACCATCCCCACCCTTATGTTTTCTGTAACCAGTTTTCCTTCATAAACTCTCATAGTCTATCTGTGTCCTCCATTCCCATCCTTTTTGCCCTTCCGTTCATCCTGCATTTCCAGTCCTTAATAATTGAGCATATGCCCCATCTTCTCCTGTTTGGTGCGCAGATAAACGATGTCATGGGCTGTAGCCTTCATCTGAAGCGATACCCGCTCCACAATCTCCATGCCATAGTCTCCCAGCTCATAAACTTTCTGGGGATTGTTAGTGAGCAGCCGTAACGTTCTGGCACCCAGATCCTTTAGAATCTGCGCTCCAATATAATATTCCCTGAGGTCCTCTTTGAATCCCAGCGCCAGATTAGCCTGCACCGTATCCATCCCCTGTTCCTGCAGCTCATAGGCCTTTAATTTATTAATGAGACCGATTCCCCGCCCCTCCTGCCGCATGTACAGAAGAACGCCCCGGCCCTCCCGCTCTATTCCGGCAAGGGCAGCTGCCAGCTGCTGGCCGCAGTCACACCGGGAAGAACCAAAGGCATCCCCTGTCAGACATTCCGAGTGAACTCTGCACAGCAGATTCCTGCCATCTCCTATCTCTCCCTTTACCAGGGCCACATGATGCTCCCCGTTTAGCTTATTCACATACCCGTAAATCTGGAAATCCCCATATTTTGTAGGCATATGAGCGCATGTTACCCGGTCAACCAGCTTCTCATGCTTCTTTCTGTACTCCTGAAGGGCTTTGATGGTAATCAGCTTGAGATCCCATTGCTTTGCAAGCTCCTCCAGTTCCCATCCCCGCATCATAGTTCCGTCATCTCTCATAATCTCACAGCAAAGTCCGCAGGCCTCAAGCCCTGCCAGCCGCATAAAATCTACGGTAGCCTCTGTGTGGCCGCCCCGCTCCAGAACTCCATTTTTTCTGGCCAGAAGAGGAAACATATGTCCCGGACGCCGAAAGTCTTCCGGCCCCGCCCCCTTTTCCACACACTTCATAGCCGTAACAGAACGCTCTTCAGCAGAAATGCCGGTTCCTGTAGATATGTGGTCAATGGAAACCGTAAATGCAGTCTCGTGGTTATCTGTATTTTTCACCACCATCTGAGGCAGCTCCAGTCTTTTGCAAATCTCCTCCCCCATGGGCATACAGATAAGCCCTTTCCCGTACTTGGCCATAAAGTTAACATTCTCCGTGGTGGCAAACTGGGCCGCGCAAATAAAATCCCCCTCATTCTCCCTGTCCTCATCATCTGTAGCTATAATAATTCTACCTTTTTGAAGCTCCAAAAGAGCCTCCTCAATCGTACTGTATTGACCCATTATATATCCTCCTCAACCATCCGCTAATATCCTGCTTTCCAAAGCAGCTCCATAGTTACCCCAGGGGTATCCTTCTTCTCCCGTTCTGTTCCCAGCAGCTTTTCCACGTATTTCCCTATCACATCGTTCTCCAGATTCACGATACTTCCAGGGAATCGCTCCGACAGAACCGTGTGAGAAGCAGTATGGGGAATGACAGAAACACTGAACTCCTGTTTTCCCGCTCTGGCTACCGTAAGACTGATTCCGTCTATGGCAACTGATCCTTTTTCTACAATATATTTCATAATCCGCTCCGGCGCCTCCACCCGGTACCAGACAGCATTGTCTTCCCTCTTTACCTCCAGAATCCTGCCAGTCCCGTCAATGTGGCCGGATACGATATGTCCCCCGAATCTCCCGTCTGCGGCCATCGCCCTTTCCAGGTTCACCCTGCTGCCAGTGTGAAGACTTCCCAGAGAAGAGCGGTTTAAAGTTTCACACATAACATCCGCATCAAACGTATTTCCCTGGATTTTAGCAGCAGTCAGACACACTCCATTTACCGCTACACTGTCCCCCTTCCGCAGATCCCCGAATATTTTTTCTCCCTTTATCTGCAGCACAGAAGACTTCTCCCCTCTGGTTATACCGGCAATCACTCCTATCTCCTCAATTATCCCTGTGAACACCGTACTCCACCTCACTCTCTATCAGAAAATCCTCTCCCAGGGGCTCGATCCTGCTGCGGGTAAGGATATACGCATCCCCTGGCACAGCAACTCCCGGTCCCTCTACAGGAGTTTTTGCACTGCTCCCCCCAAAAATCTTCGGGGCAAGATATACCTGCAGTTTATTTACAATCCCGGACTGGAGCGCCGAAAAGTTAAGGGTACCTCCCCCTTCCAGAAGAATGCTGTCGATTTTCTCCCGGTATAGTCTCCCCATCAGCTTTTTCAGATCCAGGTGCCCTTGTACTCCGCTCTCTGTATAAAGGATTCTGCATCCCGCCTCCTGATATCTTTTCCATCGCTCTTGATCCGGGCTTGCGGTAGCGATCCATGTAGGTACCTCACTGGTTGTGGTGACCACCCGGGAGTCTAATGGGATCCTCAGCCTGGAATCACAGATAATCCTCACCGGATTTCTCATACCCGGCAGGCGGCAGGTAAGCATAGGATCATCTGCTGTCACAGTCCCGCTTCCTGCCATAACCGAGGCATAGCGGTGCCGGTCCTCGTGTACTCTCCTTCTGGCCGCTTCCCCGGTAATCCACTTAGACGCCCCTGTCCGTGTAGCAATTTTGCCGTCCATTGTCATTGCATACTTCATAACCACAAAAGGCATCTGTTGCCGAATAAAATGAAAAAACACTTCATTGAGATAAATGCATTCCTCTTCCAGTGTTCCAAGCTCCACCTCCACGCCCCCGTTTCTGAGACAGCGAAGCCCTTTTCCAGCCACCTTAGGATTGGGATCTTCACACCCTGCCACCACTCTTCGAATCCCGCTCTCCAATATGGCTTCTGTGCAGGGCGGAGTTTTTCCGTAATGGCAGCATGGTTCAAGGGTCACATACATGACTGCGCCCTCCGGCGATTCTCTGCAGGATGCCAGTGCTTTGCGCTCCGCATGGGGCCCTCCATACCTCTCGTGAAATCCCTGGCCTATGATTCTGCCGTCCTTTACAATGACTGCCCCAACCATAGGGTTCGGATTCACAAATCCCATACCCTTCTTTGCAAGCTCCAGTGCTGCCTGCATATACTTTTCATCCTCTGTCAATTGTTCTGCGCCTCCTTTATTCTCGACCAAACACAAAAAATGCCCTGAATAAAAATATCCAGGACACGGCGCGCTCCATAACAATCCATCAGATAAACTGCACACAGCAGTAAACCGCTGTTGTTTTCCCAATATGTAAAAAGCTCTGAAATGATAAACATTCCAGAGCTGAATAACATAAGAAATTCAGACCCGCACAGCATTAGCTGCGCTGTCCGATCGTTATGAATTATCTTCTTCCATCCAGACTTTACTGTCGGCTTCGGAGTTACACCGAATCATGCCTTGCGGCTCGTGGGCTATACCACCGGTAGGGAAACGAACCCTGCCCTGAAGATTTCTATTAAGTTGTTATTACTTTATCACAGGATACAGGAAATGTCAAACAGCATCTTTGTGGAATTTACTCTTTTGAGACACATCCCATCATAATATCTACAATCTTTTTGTCCGTCTCACGCATTCCGTCTTTCCCCAGCTGCCCTACATTGTAAATGGTCTCGTCAACCCCCTTGGTCACAATCCCGTCTCCCCCTCTGAACTCCTGTCCCTGAAGGTACATATGGTATCCCAATATACCAGCCTCCACAGAAACAGCAATCTTAGCTGCACAGGATGGTTTTGCCCCATCGCAGATCATTCCTGAAACAACTGCCAGAGAGTTTACAATCGTGTGGGCAATTTCCGGAAATCTCCCGCCCTGAAGATAGGCAATGCCTGTTCCGCTGGCACATCCTGCATTTACAGCCCCGCAGTAAGCGGAAAGCTTACCAATTCTGGAGCGCTGGTGGATCGTAATCAGGTCTGAGACAGCCACTGCCCTGATAAGCTCCTCCCTGCTGCTCCCCATCTCTTCCGCATAGACAATAACAGGAACAGCTGCTGCTATCCCCTGATTCCCGCTGCCTGTAAGAATCACCACCGGAAGCTCGCACCCGCTCATCCGGGCATCAGAACCTGCTGCTGCCATAGCTTTCGCCCGATTCTGCACTGTATCCTCCTGAGAATTCAGCAGTACCTTTCCGATATTTGCTCCGTAGGTTCCCCGGATGCCTTCCTGGGCTATGGCATAGTTACACTGAATCTGAGGTTCTATATAAGCTGCAAGTTCTTCTAAGTCAGCACACTCCGCAAAGTCTACGATATCCTTCACTGTCAGCAGATCTACACCATCTTCCTTTTCCTTGGCCTCCTCACAGCTATTCTCCAGCAGAACTTTCCCGTTTTTTTCAATATAGACAATATTCGTATGAGATCTGGTAATTCTCAGCTTTACCTGATCCTCCCCTTTACACATCTCAATCTGTATATCGAACAGCAGATCTCCCTCCTGAGTCTCTACCTCAATTGTGTTTGCCGCAAGATACTCCTTTATCTCCCTCTTCTTATCCCCGGGAACTGCCGATATCACTTCCAGTTCCTTATCCGCCCGGCCGGCGACTATCCCCGCTGCTGCTGCTGCGTCTATCCCCTTTAATCCGTTGGTGTTGGGGATGACCACACTCTTAACATTCTTAACAATATTTCTGCTCACAGCAATCTTAGTGTGAGCAGGCAGCCCGCCCAGAACCTCTCTGGCCCTGGCTGCTCCATAGGCTATGGCTATGGGTTCCGTACATCCCATAGCAGGCACAAGCTCCTTTTTCAGCAATTCTATATATTTTCTATATTTACAATCATTTTTATCCATTCTCATTCCTCCAGGCTCTTAGGCAGCGGATTCCCTCTGTCAATCCGCAATTCTCCCTTAATTATTACATGTTTTTCCGTTAAGTCAACAGTATTCTCCAAATTTCTTTATCCATATATTTCCCTTGCAGGCCAAAACTTATATACTGATAAAAACATATGCCATACGTCCCATCATTAACAAATTGGCATATAAATGGCACAAATAATATAGGAGGTTTTAAGAAATGGGAAAAGATCAAAAAGGAAGAGAATTGGGGCGGGGAATTATACAGCTGCCTAATAAATCCTATCAGGGCAGATTTACCTTTCAGGGCAAACGCTATGCCGTATATCACAGGACCCTTACAGGAGTAACGGAAAAGCTGCGCAATACCAGATATGAAATAGAGCACGGCGCCCCGGGAATGGGAAGTACCCCTTCTCTCGACTTCTGGTTTGACCTGTGGCTGAATAAATATAAGTCTCTTTCCGTAAAACAGGGTACTGTAGATACTTATCATAACTATTATGCCAATTATCTATCCCCCTCCCTTGGTCAGAGGAAGCTGGCAGATATTTCTCCTTACAATCTGCAGCAGCTCTTCTATGATTTGAGGCAGTCTGGTTATTCCAATAATACCGTCCATCTGTGTTATACTCTTTTGAACAGCCTGTTTAAGCAGGCCTGCAGGCTGAATCTCCTGCAAAATAATCCGGTACAGAAGCTTGAGCTGCCCCGGCAGCGCTCCGCCCCCCGCCAGCAGGCACTTTCCAGAACAGAACAAGAAATTTTTTTGGATTATGCCCGGAAAAGTCCTTATTTTCCTATCTACTCTCTCGCCCTTTTCACGGGCATGCGGGTAGGTGAACTAAGAGCACTCAGGTGGTGCGACGTAGATCTTTCCAATGCTTGTCTCATGGTTACCGGCACCATAAAATATACCAAACAGCGGGGCTGCTTCCGCGACTCCCCCAAAACAGCAAGCAGTTACAGAAAAATTCCCCTTTTGCCGAAGGCTATAAACCTGCTGGAAGACTTGCAGAATAAACAGCTCCACGGGGAAAGCCCGGGAAACGAGCATCCGCAGCTGGAAGATATGGAGAGTCTGGTCTTTCCCTCAAGAACCGGAAAACCGCTCTGTCACGGTGTTCTAAATGCAGATATCAACAAGATTGTTACACGTATCAATGAAAAGGCCGGGATCCCCTTTCCCCCTATGACCCCTCACACCTTACGGCACACTTTTTCCACAAGGTGCATGGAATCCGGTATGGCGCCGAAGGTTCTCCAGTCCATACTCGGACATCAGAACTTTTCTACCACCATGGATTTATATTCCCATGTTCTCCCGGATCAAAAGAAGGCGGAGATGAAAAAACTGCGGTTTGGTTATCTTTAAGTGGCATAAAAAGCGGCATGACTTAAAAAGTTATGCCGCTTTTTTGCCCATAATTTCAATTTATATAATAAATTATCATTAAAGTATTAGTTTAATGATAAATAATGCATCAAAATGCATAGGAAACCACAAAAGAAGGGAGGTTACGGCGGAAACGCCCAGGGGAAAAGGACTATTAAAACAATTAAGGAGGATTTTACATGAAAAAGGCATTAAGTATTTTATTAACCTTAGGTTTGGTGTTTTCTATGGCCGCGTGCGGCGATAAGAAGGAAGAGGCTGCAGACACATCCGCCAAGACTGACACCGCAAAAACACAGGATTCCGGGGATAAGGAAGCTGCCGGCGGCAGCCTGGAGGGCAAGAAAATTGTATATCTTGCACCGTCAAAAGATATTCTTTATTGGCAGTGGGTTGAAGAAGGAGTAAAGCAGGCTTGTGAGGAAGAAGGGGTTGAATTCGTAACCTACGATGCACAGAATTCCACCACAACTCAGGCTACCAATGTTAACACCGCGATCACTCAGAACGTTGACGGTATTATTCTCAGTCCAGTAAGCTCCACCAGCTGTCCTACTGTGCTTGATCCCGCAGAGGAAGCAAACATCCCGGTAACAATCGCCGCTATCGGGGCAGAGGAAGGAGTTACCAACTACGCCTGCTGTGTTACGGCTGATGACTACACATCAGGGTACGATAACGGTAAATATCTGTGTGAGCGTGTAAAAGAGCTCGGCGGAAACAGCATCGGCGTTCTGGCACTTCCCATGGACCGCACCAATGCACAGAACAAGATGGCTGGACTTGAGAAGGCCTGTGAAGAGGCAAGTGTAGAAATTGTACAGGTTATCCAGACGCCTGACCTTACAGTAAGCGAGGCAACCTCAGAGGCAACCGACCTTCTGACCGCCCATCCCGATATTAAGGGGATTTACGGCATGTATGAGCAGGCTGGCACCGGCGCTGTTCTGGCCTTAGAGACAGCAGGACTAACAGGTAAAATATCTGTGGTATCCTCTGACGGAAGTCCGGAATCAATTGCTCTTTTACGAGAGGGTAAAATTGACGGCATCGTCGTACAGGAAGCTGTCGGCCAGGGGCTTGTAGCAGCACAGCAGTTATTCAAAGCAATCAAGGGCGAAGCGATTGAAGAAAAGGATATTCCTCTTCCGGAACCGTTAGTTACCACAGAAAATGTTGACGATCCTGAAATTCAGGAAATCCTTCGTCTGGTATATCCGGAATCCGCCGGCTCTTATTAAACTTATATCAAACCTCCGTGCAAAGCACTCTCGTGAGGCTTTGCACGGACAACGAAAGGAGGTCTCAACATGGGACATGGAAAAACTCCCCTTCTGGAAATGCACAACATCGTTAAGATATACGGGGGAACAAAAGCGCTCAACGGTGCATCCCTCTCCATCTATCCCGGGGAAATCCATGCTCTGATGGGCGGAAACGGAGCCGGGAAATCAACTATTATAGGGATCATAGGCGGTTCAAAGATGCCCAATGACGGCCAGATAATTCTAGACGGCAGAGAGATTCGTTTTAAATCTCCGAAAGATGCTATGGAAAAAGGCATAGCAGTGGTGTATCAGGAACTTTCCTTAGTTCCCCACCTGACAGTTTCTGAAAATATATCTCTCTGCAATCCGGATATTAATAAAAATGGTTTCTATGACTGGAAGGAATCCGATAAAATTGCCCGGGAAGCACTCCTCACTCTTGGCGAGGCAGCAGCCAGCATCAGACTGAGAGATGAAGTATCCACACTCCGGGCAGATCAGATGCAGATGATAGAGATTGCCCGGGCGGTAAGTATGGGGGCTAAAATCATACTGTTTGACGAGCCAACCTCATCTCTGAATTTTGGAGAGACCCAAAGCCTGTTCCAGATTATACGAAAATTGTCCGCTCAGGGGCTTGGTATCATCTTCGTCTCTCATCGTATGAACGAGATCCGTGAAATCTGTGACCGCATAACTATTTTCAGAGACGGACAAACCGTCACTGAGGGAGCCCTCATGTCAGAAAAAAGCGATGCTGATATTATCAGGGACATGATCGGACGAACGCTGGTTATGGAAGAAGCGGTTTCCATAGACGATTACAAAGAAATAGACAAAAACAATGAATTACTGAATATAGAATGGGAAAACAGCGACATCTCTTGTTCCGTTAAGGAGGGCGAAATTGTAGGTCTGGCAGGCTTAGCAGGTTCCGGCCGGAGTTCCCTTCTTCGCGCTGTTTGGGGAGCCCAGAAAAATCCCCAGATTCGCTTGAAACTTCGAGGTGAAGGGTATATGCCCAAATCTCCTCAGGCAGCATTAAATAGAAATATTGCCTACATTGGTGAAGACAGAGCTGAAAGTGGATTGTTTCCGACACTGCCAATCCCCGAAACACTCCTCATGCCCCACCGTGTGTACTGCAAACAAAGGCTGATACGCACAAAAAAAGAAAATTCCTACCTAAAGAATATCGTTCAGGCACTAAAAATTAAGGTTCCATCTATTATGGAAGCACCTAATTCACTTAGTGGGGGAAATCAGCAAAAACTACTCTTCGGCCGTTGGTTTATCCACAACCCCACCATATTTTTGCTGGATGAACCCACAAGGGGCGTAGATGTCCACACCAAACAGGATATTTACCAGTTAATCAAATCTGCTGCCAGAGAAAGCCATGCCGGTGTCATTGTCGTTTCCTCAGAACTTGCCGAGCTTGTCACCTTGTGCCACAAGGTACTCATCTTAAAGGACGGCAGGCCAGAGCGGATTCTGTACGGTGATGACATCAATGAGGATTATATGATGCAGTGCATTACCTCTTCATCCGAAGTTCCAAATATAAAGGAGGCTGATTAATTTATGAATAAAACAGATAAGGCTCAGAATCAGGCAAATGCCCCCTCATCTACAGGAGGTCTGGCCCAGACTGCAAAGGCATATAAGCTTGAAATTGGTATGTTTTTGGTATTAATTATATTATTTATTATTCTGCATTTTGCTACTGGTACAGCCCTGACAGCCCGTAACCTGAAAAATGTGCTTCAGGCTTGCGCACCCTTATTTATTATATCTCTTGGCCAATTGCTGGTTGTCATTACAGGAGGCATCGACTTGTCCGTTGGGTCTATCTTTTCCTTTGCAGGAATGGTTGCCACTCTCTGCATGATTAAATTTGGGATTGCAGCAGGGGTGATTGCGGGATTGGGTGTAGGCCTGCTCTGCGGCTTATTCAATGGTTTCTTTGTGGCAAAGGTAAAGATGGCTCCCTTTATTGTTACACTGGCTATGCAGGGGGCGGCTTCCAGCCTTACCTTTATTGTGGCCGGAGGCAATTCTCAGACAATCAGCAACCACACCTCTTTTGCTGCCTTTGACAGGGGAAGCTTTCTGTTCGGACTGCCCAACTATATTACTTATATGCTGATTGCTGTCATTCTTCTGCAGTTTGTCCTGCGGAAAACTATGCTGGGGCGCTGGATTTATGCAACCGGAAGCAATGAGGAGGCCGCGCGCCTGGTAGGCATCCCCGTGGTGGCGGTAAAAATTATTTGCTACTCTGTATGCGGTATTCTCTGCGGACTCGCCGCACTTTTAAATGCATCTTATCTTCTCACAGTGGAATGTACTGCTGGAACAGGCATGGAATTAAACGCCATCGCCGCCACGGTTATCGGAGGCGCCAGCCTGTCCGGGGGATTAGGCTCTGCCTTTGGTGTATTGATTGGTGCCTTAATCAGCACTGGAATAAACAATGGTATTAACCTTATGGGGATTAATACATTCTGGAGCGGAACGGTTACTGGTGTAGTCATTATCGTTGCAGTTTTGATCGGCAGCATTACCACCAGAAAAACCAGAAAATAATTTCAGAAATGGAGGTTTCTTATGAAAATCAAAAAACTTTTAGACTTGTCCCAAACTTTTTATCACAACAATCCCGGCTATATGCCCTATGAGCTGACTGCTATTAATTATGAGACGCTTAAGCCCAAAGATGGCTACACATCCGAGCGTATTTACATGAATACACATACTTCTACGCATGTGGACGCACCCTTCCACCACTTTCCTCAGGGAAAAACAGTGGCACAGACGCCTGTTGAACAATACATAGGAGAAGCCGTAGTAGTCGATTTGTTTGGAATTGATGCTCATACCGCTATCGGCACAGAACACCTAAAACCTTACGAAGATGTCATCAAAGAGGGGGATATAGTTCTTTTGTGCACAGGATGGGGCTATAAAAGAGACTGGAGCACAGAGTACTGCGACTTCTGGCCATATCTGGGCGAGGATGGAGCGCAGTGGCTCTTTGATAAAAAAGTAAAGGGAATTGCCATTGACTCTATGAGTATCGGCGGGCCCAAAGCAGGGGAGGGCCTGATGCAGCATGAACTGCTCTTAGGAAGTGAAATATGGCTGGGAGAAGAGCTTTTCCTTCCAAAGGATCTGCTGGAATATCCCCGCTGGGATTTTATACTGCTGCCGCTGAAAATGGAAGGCTGCGGAGGCGCTCCCGCCAGAGCTATTGCACTCATCACAGAGTAGCAATACTCTGTCTATATATATATCCTACGTTCTACAGATGATGATTAGGAGGTTGCTATGAAAAATATTGGTACTGAAGAACTAAAACAACAGGCAAAAGAGCTGCGGAAAACAGCCCTCACCATGATATATGAAGCCCAGTCCGGCCATCCGGGTGGTGCCTTCTCAGCCGCGGATTTAGTGACCGCGCTCTACTTCCGGGAGATGAATCTGGATCCTGAAAATCCGAAATGGGAAGACAGAGACCGTTTTGTCCTTTCCAAAGGCCATGTATGTCCCATACAATATGCGGCCCTTGGGACTCTAGGATTCTTTCCTGAGAAAGAACTGCATACGCTGCGCAAAGAAGGTTCCATCCTTCAGGGACATCCTGATATGAAGAGATGCCCCGGCATCGATATCTCCACCGGCTCTCTTGGACAAGGACTGTCCTGTGCGGTAGGCATGGCCATTGCCGGAAAAATGAATCACAAAGACTATCGGGTATTTGCAATGATAGGTGACGGGGAGTCCGATGAGGGGCAGATCTGGGAAGCCATCATGTGTGCCAACAGATATCAGCTGGATAACCTCATTGTTATTCTTGATAATAACGGACTTCAGCTGGACGGCACCACGGACGAAATCATGCCTCTTCTGGATATGAGCCAAAAATTAAAGGATTTCGGCTATGAAGTTTATGATATCAACGGTCACGACATGGATGAAATCGTCTGTACACTGGATGAAATACGGGCAGGCAAAACCAAAAAGCCCAAATTTATTAATGCACATACGGTGAAGGGCAAGGGCGTATCTTTTATGGAGAATCAGCTGGGGTGGCATGGCGCGGCTCCTAACGAACAGCAGTATGCACAGGCAATGGAAGAGCTTGAAAGGGGGGATATCTGATGGAAGGAACAAAGATCGCTACAAGAGATGGCTTTGGAGAGGCAATTGTTGAACTTGGAAGAAAGAATAAGGATATCTGCGTAGTGGACATAGATATTGGAAAATCCTGCAAAACCGGGGCATTTGCCAAAGAACTGCCGGAGCAGTATCTGAATGTAGGCATTGCAGAACAAAATGGCGCAGGGGTCAGCGCAGGTCTCGCGACCGCAGGAAAAATCCCCTTCGTAGTGACTTATGCCGTCTTTGGATCTCTTCGCATGTGCGAACAGATACGCCAGGAAATCTGCTATCCTAAACTAAATGTAAAAATCGCCTGCTCACACGGAGGGGTGACACCGGCCAATGACGGAGCCAGCCATCAAAGCATTGAAGATATGGGCGTGCTGAGAACTATTCCCAATATGACCGTAGTCATGCCTGCAGACTATTATGCTGCTAAAAAGCTGGTGGCAAAGGCTGCCGAGCTTTACGGCCCGGTTTACCTGCGCTTTACCAGAGATGCCATTCCCGTTATCTACGATGAGAATCAGGAGTTTGAAATTGGCAGGGCGGTAACGCTTAGAGAAGGCGGGGATATCGCCATAATTGCCAACGGCGACACCGTCCGTCTGGCTCTGGAGGCAGAGGAAAAGCTGTCATCTCAGGGGATCCGTGCAAAGGTTTTGGATATGCATACCATTAAGCCTTTAGACAAAGAAGCTGTGCTGGATTGCCTTCGCGGAATCGGCAGAATCATCACCGTGGAGGATCATAATATCTTAAATGGTCTGGGAAGCGCTGTCTGTGAGGTCGCTGCGGAAGAAGGAACGGGTCATGTGAAGCGTATCGGGATTCAGGATCAGTTCGGCCAGTCAGCGCCTTATGAGCGTCTCCTGGAATTAAACGGCATCACCACTGAAAATATTGTAGAAACCGCAAAATCAATGCTCAAATAAAAAGGAGGAAAAATCATGTTAGAATTTGAAGGGCAAGTTGTTATTGTAACCGGAAGCGGATCACCAAAAGGCATCGGCAGAACCATTGCTGCCACCTTTGCCGGACAGGGTGCTACTGTTGTAATCGCTGATATTAATGAAGCAGGGATTCAGGACACCGTAGATTATATTACATCAATAGGCGGCAAAGCTTTCGGCATACCCGTAAATATCACAGAGAAAGCGTCTGTTGATAATATGGTTTCTGCCATAATGGATAAATACGGCAGAATAGATGTCCTCATCAACAATGCAGGCGTCTCACAAAAAGTTACAGTAGAAGATATGACGCTGGAAGATATAAAGAGAATCTTTAATGTAAACATGTTTGGCCTCTTTCTCTGTACGCAGGCTGTGCTGGAGCCCATGAAAAAAGCCGGATACGGACGTATAGTATCACTTTCTTCCGTATCAGGAAAAAGAGGAGGCGGTATCTTCGGGGGAGCCCACTATTCGGCTTCTAAGGCCGCTGTGCTGGGATTTTCTAAAAATCTGGCAAGAGAAATTTCCCCGTACGGCATAACCACCAATTGTGTATGCCCCGGCCTGATTAATACCGAGATCTGGAAATCCCTTCCCAAGGAGGATGCCGATAAGGTTATCGACGGAATCCCTATGGGACGGCCGGGCGAGACCCAGGAAGTTGCCAATGCCATTGTATTCCTTGCATCCAGGGAAGCATCTTATATCACCGGTGAAGAAATTGACATTAACGGCGGCTCTCACATGGACTAACTGCTTATGCAGGATCTCACTTTCCGCAAGATTAAAAGCAGTTCTATTGTAGAGCAGATTATAGATGCGCTGACAAACGCAATTATCAATGGCCAATTAAAGCCCGGAGATAAGATTCCCACAGAAACCGAGCTGATGGAGCTTCTCGGCGTAGGGCGTAATTCCATACGTGAGGCAATAAAAATGCTTATTTCCTACGGCGTGCTAGAGATACGAAGAGCAGAGGGAACCTTTGTAAAACAAGGGTTTTCCGGAATTATGCTGAATCCCCTGCTCTACGGGGTTATCTTGAGCAGCAGCGGCTCTTCTCAGCTTGCGCTGATGGAACTGAGAGAATTAATTGAGATCGGCCTGATGAAGCTGGCAAAGCAAAAGCTTACCCCGGACAGCCAAGAGGAACTGATTCGTCAGTATCATTTCCTGGCAGAATCCTTTGAAGAAAAGCCTTTTAGTGTACAGGCAGTATTCCAGGCGGACAATCTCTTCCACGAAACAATCTCTTCTGTCTGTCAAAGTCCAATCATAGACAGTATGAATACAACCGTGCGCAAACTCACAGAAAAGCTGCGCCTGGATACGGTAACCAGAATTATAAGAGAGGGAAAACAGGAAGAATTCAAGGCAGCTCACCGGGAACTCCTCAACTATCTGATTGCAGAAGAAACTGTGTACGACATAGACCGGATTGTAAGGCAGAGTTACCTTTACGACATGGAAACCATATAATTAAACTAATACTTTAATGACATTCGCCTATATACTTCATTCTTTATTCTACATCCAACATCCTACATATAGTGGAGTAAAAAAATAAATTGCTTAAACTTATCGGTTGATATCAGTCTAGCATCAAATCCATACTTTGTAAACTCCTTTTTGTATATTCTGCATATTTAACAATTTTTCATCCAAAATTTCTGTACATTTTCACTAATCTCAAGGGAAATCAGGCGGCAGATGATTCTAGTCCTTTGCCTCACTGATCTCCCTCAGATTTATGTACAGAGCAATTTACTTACTCTATAATCTCCTGCTTGATTTTCAAAAAGTCTTTATCCTGTCCGAATACATGCATCAGAGGGAAGACTTTCATAAAGCAGTCAATCTCTTCCTTCTTTACAAATTCCCTCAGCTTCACGTATTCTTTTGAGGTACAGACGCAGTCAATCTGCGTCTTCGTCTCTTTTGTGTATCCTCCTACCACCTGGTGAATAGTTACACTTTTTTGAATATCCTCTATGATAAACTGCTCGATACTGTGAGGGGCGTTGCAGATCAGCTGTATCTCATACAACTTGGGACCCATATTAAAAAGTACAAAGTTCATACTGTTCACATAGATCAACTGCCCGACAAATGCGTATGCCACCGCATCAAGGCTGAAGGCAGTGAGCATGATCAGCAGGATAGTTCCGTCTACTAACAGCAGTATGGTTTTCAGAGGGATCTGTTTCAAAGCAGTATGCTTCAGCAGCTTGCCAATGGTATCTGTCCCGCCGAAGGAAAATCCCAGGCGAAAAGCAATTCCTGTCCCGATTCCCAGCAGGACACCAAAAAAAGCAACCGCAATCAGTTTATCATCAAATATAATATGTACGGAAAAATAGCTCATTGCCCACAGGACCGCCGGATATAGAACCGACAGAAAAAGAATACTGGAAACTTCCTCCTTATCCATCTTCACCCATGTAATGATCAGCACCACCCCTACCATCACATAGTTAATCAGTGCATAGTGAATCCCCGTAAACTCTGAGACTGTCATGGCAAGCCCTGTGATGCCTGTCACTACAAACCCATTGGGAAGCGCTACCCAGTTTACTGCTATACTGCAGATGATACAGCTCAGGGCAAGCAGCAATATATTCTTTGCCGTAATTTTTTTCAGCATTTTCATCCTCCTCCTAATCAGGCCGTTGCCTATGCAATTACTGCTGTTCCAGAAGTTGTTCAAATTCTTCTTCCGGCATGGGACGGTAATATACATAGCCCTGTACAAAGTCACATCCGATATGCTTCAGATACTCCACCTGTTCCCAGGTCTCAATCCCCTCAGCTACTGTTTGGATATGGAACCGCTTCACCAGGTCTATAATCCCCTCGATAACAGCGGCATCTTTCCCCTTATCTTCGCTCTCGACAAAAAACAATCGGTCGATCTTCAATACATCGATGGGAATACTCTTAAGCAGGCTTAGAGAAGAATATCCCTTTCCAAAATCATCAATAGAACAGGAGAAGCCCTCCTTTTTCAGCTGTTTTACAATCTGAATCAGCAGTTCCTCCTTGTCAAATACCATAGACTCTGTGAACTCAATCTCCAGCAGCCGGGGAGGAATCTGATACTTGTCTCTGATCTCCACATACCTGCTCACAAAATCCAAATCGTAAAACTGCAGCCTGGAAACATTTACTGATACAGGAAGTACCTCCCGCCCCTGATCCAGGAGAGATTTCAGCCATCGGCACACTTCCTCAAAGACATACTGATCCAACTGCCCAATTAAAAACTTTCTCTCAAATACAGGGATAAAATAATCAGGAGATATCACAGCCCCGTCGCTGGTCTTCCATCTGACCAGAGCCTCCGCACAGGCTATCCTCCCTGTTTTAAGTTCAACCTTGGGCTGGTAATACACGGTAAACTCATGATTCTCCAGGGCTGACAGCATGCGGCTCTCTACATTTTTTTCTTCCCGAAGCCGGATCCGTATGCTCTCATTGTAATACACATAATTGGGATTTGTCCCATTTTTTACAGTCTTTCTCGCAAAATTTGCGTTGTCAATCAGATTGTCAATCAGCAGGGTTTCCACTACATCCTCAGCACAGCAGATGCCGCAGCAGGTGGGCACACTCTGCTTATCATACGAATTATGCATAAACTTGATAATCCTCTGATCCGCTTTCCGCTGGCGGGACGCTGCTTCGCCCTTTTCCTTATAATACATTAATATCACAAAATGGTCTGCAGAGACTCTCCCGTAAATCTCTCCCTCCCGGAGGCTCTCCCCCAAAATTTCACCGTACTGTCTGAGAATACTGTCTCCGTACGTATAACCAAATACATCATTCATGTATTTGAAATCCGTAAAATCCGTATACAGCACAGCGTACTTTTTATCAGCACCGGTGTCCAGAAGTTTCTGCGCTTCCTCTTTAAACGCTTCTATCTGGTAAGCGCCTGTCATTGGATCCTTGCGTGCCAGTTCATTCAGTTCTTTATTCGTGTTCTCCAAAAAAAGTATTTTCCTGGAAGCCGACCAGAATATGAGAAGCCAGATAACAGCTACTACTCCCAGCAGAGCGACACATACGCCTAACAGCGTCCGGTTCTTTCTGACTGAATATTCTTCTGCAGAAAAGACGGTATCATTTGCCTGCTCAAAAAATGCCTCACTCAGTGCCAGCATCTCTGCCTCTTCTTCTTCTCCCATGCGGTATGCGTAAATATGCTCCTGCACCTGGCCCCACATACGCTCCATCTCCAGGAGATCCTCCTGATACTGTTCGTCCTGGGGCGCCGGAAGGTCATAGGGACCTTTTGCCCCTGTCAATTCTTCTATAATACTATCGATATACTGTATAATCTCACTGCTTTCCTGTCTCTGCAGTTCAAGCTTGACCAGGCGCTGTGTAGCCCCCCGTACAATTCCCACATAATTAATCAGCCGTCCGTAAGACTGCGCCTGAATGACAGCCTGGACCATCATCGTTCCCAGAAGAAGACAGGCCAGAAACAGGACAGCCAGCCCCCTTTTGTATATACCTTTCATATTAGCCAACAGTTCCCTTCTCTCCGGTCATGAATTCTCTTTCCCGTAAATAAAATCATATAGTGTTTGATACAAGCGGTTCGGTTCGATGGGCTTAGCCAAATGTGCATTCATTCCGGCCGCCTTGCTCTTTTCTATATCCTCATCGAAAGCGTTGGCAGTCATGGCAATAATAGGTATCGTTTCAGCGTCCGCATTGCTGAGATGCCGGATATTGGCAGAGGAGGTGAGTCCGTCCATAAGCGGCATACGAATGTCCATCAAAATGGCATCATAGTATCCTGTTTCAGATTTGCTGAACATCTCCAGGGCCCGGAGGCCGTTTTCCGCCGTATCCACCTGAAATCCCTTGGTCTCCAGAAGCATGACTGCTACTTCTGTATTTATCTGGTTGTCCTCTGCCAGCAGTACCCGCCTGCCTGTAAAATCGAAGTCATCAGCCTCCACCTGCTGGTCCTGCTCTTCTTTCTCCCCCAGAGCCGTACTAAAAGCTGAAACCAGGGAGGATTTGAACATAGGTTTGCTCATAAGAAGATTCACTCCCGCAAGCTTTGCCTCATGTTCAATGGATATCCAGTCATAGGCTGTCATAATAATAATTGTAACCTCAGGCCCTACAATTCTTCGGATCTGTCTGGCGGTTTCTATTCCGTCCATCTCAGGCATTTTCCAGTCAATGAGAATCATGTCATAGTAACGTCCCTCTTCCCAGAAATTTCTGACACGGTCCACCGCCTTCCGGCCGCTGTCCACCCACTCCGCCCGGACACCGATTTCCCGGAGCGTCACGACCGCGCTCTCGCAGACAGCTACATCGTCATCCACCACCAGGGTCTTTAAATGGGAAAAGTTATAGCTCTGCTTCTTTTGGTTATGCCGCAGCTTCTCTTCCTCCGTAATCCCCAGCTTTACGTCCACTGTAAATTCAGAGCCAAGCCCCTTGATGGAGCGCACAGTAATTTTTCCATCCATCAAATCCACGATGTTTTTAGAGATAGCAAGTCCAAGTCCTGTTCCGCCGTACAGCGAGGTTGTGCCCGTCGACTCCTGTGAGAAGGGTTCAAATATATGAGGCAGAAACTCACTGCTCATTCCTATGCCGGTGTCATTTACAATAAACCGGAGGACCGCATCATTTTTTGTCTTTCTGCGCTGGGCTGCTGAAAACGTCACCTTACCCCCTTCACCGGTAAACCGGATGGCATTGCTTAATATATTAATCAATACCTGCTGAAGCTTCATGGCATCCCCCATATAATAGTCATCCAATACCGGATCTACAATGCACTCATATTCCACACCTTTGGCATCTGCCTGAGCACAGCAGATGGACGTAATCCCGTGAATGAATTCCTCCATAGGTATCTTTTCATTTTTTAAAAGCATCTTCCCGCTCTCTATCCTGCTCATATCCAGAATGTCATTGATCAGAGACAGCAAGAATCGCGAGGAGATACCTATTTTTGAAATGCAGTCTTCCACCTGCTCATCGTCCCCTATGGATTTTGCCGCTATGGTACTCATACCGATAATCGCGTTCATAGGTGTACGGATTTCATGGCTCATACGGGAAAGGAAATCTGATTTGGCGGCATTTGCCTGCTCCGCAGCCACCAGGGCTGCTGCAAGTTCTTCCTTCTGTCTCTGCTCCTGGGATACGATATCCGTGACATCCGTACAGGCAATGCATACGCGCCCAAGCTCTTTAATAATATAAAATACCTGGAGGCGCATCACACGGATCTCATCATTTTTCTCCCTTATCTCTATGAGGAATGAATAAGAATCCTGTCTTGACAGCTCCTTTTTCATATAGCTGTAATCCAGTTTGCCAAGAAGCTCTCTTCCAGCCGCCTCGTCCATAAGCCGTTCTGCAACGGAACAAAGTTCTTCCCGGAGCCTCCCGGCAGGCGCCAGCATAGGCCCCTCTTTTGCACTGCTGATCATCCGGTATGTATCCCTTACAGTATCGGCCTCAAGGATAATATCATAGTCCAGCTCTGTAATTCTCCGAAGCAGCTGCTCCTGCAGCCGCTGCTCTGTGACATCTGATGTGTAGAAGAAAAGGATAATATCCCCTGTCTCGGGATTCCGGAAGGATCGCATATAGGTATTCTCCCAGAAGCATTCCCCCCGGTTGCTCTTGCGCAGGAAATCCAGATGGTAATCTATTTTTCCGGAACTAAAGTCCTTCAGTACCTTCTCCCTGTCCAGGGTAACTCTAATCTTTTCCCCATACGCAGGATCCAGCGCAGACATTGCCAGAGTCTCTACTACCTTCTCATAGGGTTCTCCCACATAAGCCACAGCCATCTCGGAATTTGAAAGATAGGTTTCCACAATCCCTCTGGTAACATTTAAGCTTCCCTGAATATTCCCGTCCCTGGAACACAGCTCTGCAAAATATGCCAGTTCCTTCTCATATAATTCCCTGGCCTGTTCCTGGAGCTTCTTTTCATCTGTGATATCCACAAAGACACAGTAGAAATACTGTTCCTGATCCTCGCCTCTTATAAGCTGAGCCTTTATGGAGATCCATTTTACGGACCCATCCCTGCATATCAGCCGGTTTTGATTCTGTATGGTATTGCCATACCGCAGCTGGCTGTCCAGTATGTCCTTCATAATGAGAAGATCCTCGGGATAAATCACAGCTGACATCTTATTCCCCAGAGCCGCAAACTCCTCCCTGGTATACCCCAGAAATTCAAACAGTCCGTCATTGGCCGCAATCACGGAAAAGTCCTTGTCAAATCTGCAGCGGAATACGGCCCCCGGAATATTGTTATAAAGATGGAGTACCTCCTCCTGAGCCTGTCTCCGGGCGGTTATGTCCATACACACTGAGATAATAGCAGGTCTGCCGTCCTCCGCAGTCACCTGCCGCCCCAGATCATGAACCCAGATGTAGGAGCCGTCTCTCTTCTTCATCCGGTATTCTACAACATATTCATCCCCCTTTCTCAGCTGGGCCTCTACTGCGTCGTCAACCATCTGCCGATCCTGGGGGTGCATGCAGTTTCCAATCATTCCGTCTATATCTGATACAAATTCTGCCTCGTCCGCATACCCCAGGTGATCCAGCATCCTGCGGTTCACAAAATAAAAGGGAAACCCCTCCTCAATATACCCGCCCATCATGCCCCCGGGCAGGGAGTCATTTAAAAGCTCCTGCCGCTGGCGGATAGAATGTTCAATCACAAGTGTCTGCGGATAGTGCTCAGCCTCCCTCTGACTGGTCCCCGGTTCTGCCACATGAAAGCTTTTGATCACCCAGCGGCTCTCTTTGGAAAGCAAAGTGAAGAATGCTTTCAGATTCCAGGTATATAAGGTATTTTTTAATGTTACCTCAGCAGATAAGCTGCACACCTGCTCGGTAATATAATGTTCGTATATGAATGAAATTCCAACCTTAAATGGTTCTGATATCTCTCGGATATCCTGACTGAGATATGCTTCCATCTCAGCTTTTCCCCAGGCAGACTCGTTTTTTCCAGTTCCCACAAAGTCCACATCCTCTGTGAGAAATGTGAGGGTTTCCGTAAGACTACGTTCTTCAAACCAGGCACGGCAAAATCTGTAGATTGTTTCCCTGACGTCTGTCTGATTGTTCATTTGTTTTTCCTCCCGCAAACGGTATATGAATGTATATTCTTTTATTATACCTCCATAATATTACATTTTCTACTGCTTTGGTCTATTTTTTTGCAGTGCATAATGTATAAGCTGTATCCCATAAGATAGTAACAAGATCCCTTTTCAGAGGTATCCATTATGAATCAAGAAAATCCTGATTCTTCCACGCAACCCTTCAAAAGAAACGCAGTCTCAATTTTCGTCGGACTGGCTGCTATTGCCCTTCTGATCTGCGCCGCTGCCTACCTTCCCAAAATTGCCTCCGTGAGCACAAGCGTAGGAGGCCGTGAACTGCCAATCTACTGTGTAGATACTGATAAACCACAGATTTCCATCTCCTTCGATGCTGCCTGGGGCAATGAAGATACCCAGACGATTCTTGATATCCTGGCTAAGCATAACGTCAAAGCTACCTTTTTCATGACCGGAGGATGGGTTGAGAGTTATCCGGAGGACGTAAAAAAGATATATGAAGCCGGCCATGACCTGGGAAACCACAGCGAAAACCACAAGCATATGAGCGAGCTCAGTACTGAAGAGCAGACACAGGAGCTGATGAAGGTGCACAACAAGGTAAAAGAACTCACAGGCGTGGATATGATTCTATTTCGGCCTCCCTATGGTGACTATAATGACAGTGTAATCAAAACTGCAGCTGCCAACCACTATTATCCCATCCAGTGGTCTGTAGATAGTCTGGACTGGAAGGACTATGGGGCTGATTCTATTATCCAGACCATCTGTGAAAATAAGTCACTGGAAAATGGCTCAGTCATCCTCTGCCATAACGGCGCCAAGTATACCAAAGATGCGCTGGAGACGGTCATTACCACCCTGCAGGGAAAAGGCTATGAATTTGTACCAATCTCAGAGCTAATCTACAAAGATCATTATCATATGGACCGGGCAGGAAAACAGATTGCAGATACATAAGCTCTCCCCGGCACAAACGCAGCGGCCAAAGCGTTACTTTTCGCTTTGGCCGCTGTTTCCCTTATCCGCTATGCTCTTTTTATATTCCTCCGCCGCGGGATCTCTCATCTCAAATACACGGTGGTACTCCTTCGTCTCCAGATTCTTAACAGTCCTGCTCCTCTTCTGAGATAAGAATCTTGTCAATTGGTAACAGTCCACCCAAATCTCATGGCTTCCTTCTTTCTGACTCTCATCAAAGATAAGCTGAAGTCCCCAGTGCAAATGGGGAGTGTCGATATTATTCACATTTTCCTTGGCACTGTAGCCGGTATGCCCCAGATATCCGATCACATCCCCCGCCTGGACAACACTGCCCTCCTTCAGGGATTTGTTAAACGGGAAATTCTGGCGCAGATGCGCGTAATAATAATATCTCTTTTTATCAAAGCTGCGGATACCCAGCCGCCAGCCGCCGTACTGATTCCAGCCGATGGCCTCCACATACCCGGACTCCACTGCCACAATGGGTGTACCCACCTGCCCCATCATATCATGTCCGAGGTGCTGTCTTCGGTATCCGTAGCTTCTGGATACCCCAAAATCATCATAGTCCTGATATTCATATCCCCTGGCAATGGGAGAGTAGGCTTTCAGGCCGTATTGCTTTACCCAAATCTTTTCTCCTGTCTCCTGCGCTCCTGTCTCAGTCCCCTGAGCGTCGTCTTTTGGCACCTGTATCTCATACTCACCTACCATGCCGCCCAAAACCGCAGTATATGCCTCCAGATAATAAGCATAATATTTCATGTCTTTTGTCAGCTCCGCCATTGTTGTCTCCCCGGAAGTCAGCTTCTCGCCCAGGTCTTTCATATCCTTTGAGGAATAGCTGCCGAAATCACCCCCGTATCTGGCCCCCAGAAAGGCCAGCAGTTCCGTCCAGTTCAGGTGTATCTCCTGCTCATAGGTACTCACATCCAACTCATAAGCCTGCTGCAGGGCCTCATATGGTACGGTAAAGTCCACCCATTTAATATACTTTTCTTCGGGCTTGGCAGAATCGCTGGCCACAGTGATCCCTTTCGGCTGACAGTACCATAAATAGGTACAAAAAAGCAGCAGGCATTCTATTCCAATGATAACGCGGCTGATACTCACCTTCATACTATACTCCACGGTATTACGTTATTCATAATATATGTCTGCTGCTTTTTATAAATTCCTTATGAAATCACTATTGCATAATTGTTCCCAACATCCCGTAAGAAACAATCAGCATAATCACTGTCGCCATACAAATTCCCAGCAAGATAGCGGGGACTGATTTTTTCAGGTCCACTTCCAGCAGAGAGGCAATCAGCGCTCCGGTCCATCCTCCGGTTCCGGGCAGCGGTACTCCCACAAAGAGCACCAATCCCCAGAATTCAAATTTTTTAATTTTGTCACTCTTCCCCATAGCCCTCTTCTCCAGCTTCTCAATCAGGGGCCGGAAGATTTTTGTCTTTTTCAGCCATTTAAATATCTGCCTGATAAACAACAGGATAAAAGGAATCGGCAGAATATTTCCTATGATGCATATCACCGACGCCTGCACCATAGGAATTTTCAGAATGGAAGCCAGTAACAGGCCTCCTCTGAGTTCCAAAATGGGTACCATAGATACCAGAAAGATCGCCGCCTCAGGGGATAAAAATGACGGCATATTATTTGCAAACCACTGTACTGCTGAATCCACGTTATTTCTCCTCGTATTTTTTTAAGTATTTTTGGAGGAAACGGATAAGTGTTTCCATCTCCTGCTGTGTGCCAATGGATATCCTGAGATGATTGTTAATCCTGGGCGCCATAAAATATCTGACATAAATATGCGCAGCCCGCAATGCCCCAAACAGCTCTTCGGCCGGACAGCTTTCATGTGAGGCAAAGATAAAGTTGGCCTTAGAATCCTCAAACCTAAACCCCAGCCTTCTCAATTCCTCTTTCGTCCACTCTCTCGTCTCTATAATCCTGCCCAGGGTCTCTCTGAAATATCCCTCATCCTTTACTGCCTCCTGCCCCAGAAGGAGCGCTGTCTGATCCATGGTATAGGAATTGAATGAATATTTCACATCATTCAGATACTTGATAAGTACGGGGTTTCCCATGGCGTAGCCGATACGCATGCCAGCCATGGATCTGGATTTGGAAAATGTCTGTACTACAATCAAATTCTCATATCTTTTAATCAGAGGAAGTGCGGAAGCTGCCCCAAAGTCTATATAAGCCTCATCCACAATCACAACCACATCCTTGTTCCTCCGGACAATCTCCTCCACCTCTTCCAGGGGCATCTCCACACCGGTAGGTGCATTGGGATTTGGAAATATGATTCCTCCATTCTCCCTGAAATAGTCCTCCTTCCGGATATGAAACCTCTCATCCAGCATGGGGCGCTGATAGGGAATCCGGAACAAATCTGCCCACACATCATAGAAAGAATACGTGATATCCGGAAACAGAATGGGATTGGAGGAATTAAAAAACGTCAAAAAGCACATGGCCAGCACGTCATCCGAACCCACTCCCACAAAAACCTGGTCCTCCGAAAGCCCATAATACCGGGCGAGTTCTGCCGTGAGATCATGGGCCCCAGGATCGGGATAGAGACGGAGACAGCCGGCATCCATAGTCTCCAGCGCCCTCTGCACGCCCGGTGCAGGGGGGTAGGGGTTTTCATTGGTATTCAGTTTGATCATTTCTGGTTCATTGGGCTGTTCTCCCGGCACATAGGGAACTACTTTACGTATATTATCTTCCCATTTTTTCATAATATCCTCCAAGTATTACAGAAATTCCTTTGCCAAAGCTTCAAAGCCCGGCATAGAATTCATAATGGTTTCATAAGAAACACAATATGCAATGCGCACATAGCCCGGGCATGCGAAAGATGACCCTGGTACAATTAAGATGTGATGTTTCTTCGCCGCATCACAGAACACTTTTTCATCCGCAACAGGAGATTTGACAAACAGATAAAAGGCTCCCTCTGGCTTGATACACTGGAATCCCAGCTTTTTCAGGCCTCCGTACAAAGCCTCCCGGTTTTTATTATATGCCGGAACGTCTACCTCCGCATCCAGGCATCTTGCCACTACCTTCTGCATGAGGGAAGGGGCATTTACATATCCCAGGATACGGTTGGCAACGTTTGCAGCAGCAATTACATCCCGGCTGTCAGCCACTTCATCCGGAATCACCAGGTAGCCGATGCGCTCTCCCGGGAGAGACAGGGATTTGCTGTAAGAATACCCTACAATTGTGTTCTCATAGTATTTTGTCAGATAAGGCACCTGTACGCCATCATAAGCCAATTCTCGATAAGGCTCGTCCGAAATAAGATATATCTCTGTGCCGAATTCTTTCTGCTTCTCTCTCAGGATATCTGCAAGCTTGTGAATGGTATCTTCGGAATATACCACTCCCGTGGGATTATTGGGCGAATTCACTATTACGGCCTTTGTACGCCGGGTAATTTTCCCGCGGAATTCCTCCAGGTTCGGCTGGAATGTCTCTGTGTCAGGAGACACTTCTACCAGCACTCCGTCATAGTTTGCGGCATAGCTTCTGTACTCCCCGAAATAAGGAGCAAATACCATTACCTCATCTCCCGGATTTAAAAGCGTTTTAAAGATCACATTCATGCCTCCGGCAGCCCCCACAGTCATGAGAATATTCTCCTCCCGGAAAGCCGTCCCGAACTTGCGGTTCAGAGAACCTGCGATGGCAGCCCTCACATCTTCATACCCGGAATTATTCATATACCCGTGTACCACTACCGGATCTTCATTGTCTAAAATGTCAATTATAGCGTCTTTTACCTCTGCGGGAGCCGGCACATTTGGGTTTCCCAGACTGAAATCATATACATTCTCAGCCCCGTATTTCTCAGCCATAATTTTTCCTTCTTCAAACATGGCGCGGATGGCCGAACTGTTTTTTACAAAATTCACCATTTTATCTGCTATCATCTTTCCTACTTCCCTTCTTTAAAGTATCAATGCGATACTGTTCATTATACTAACAATCTGGAAAAAACACAAGAATCCCCTGTTAAAATCTCGTTCAGGACTGCTTTTTCCGCCTCCAAAATACAAAAATCATTACTGCTGTCAATAGTGACACAAGCAGGATCATGCCTCCAATTATAAATTCATATCCTCTTTTGGGTTTGCCCGGAGCATATTCTTCAACCTCTGATGCCGGAACGGATTCTCTCACCAGCACAGGCAAATCCGGATTCACAGGATCCGTCATACAGATCCACCCCTTAACCCCCGGCAGATAATCCGAATACCCCCACAGGCTGCCGGCATCATCTCTATAGGTCTCCTGAATGTTCCAGTCCCCGGCCTCCTCCTGAATCTGCCATTCCTGCTTATATTCTGAGCCCGGATACTCCCAGAAGTATAATGTCTGGTGCTCCGCCTGATATCCGTCGAGCTCCCCAGCATATTTCTGAAATTGTTTCCCGAACTCTTCCCGAAATGATATTTCATCATACCTTACCAAAAGGTCTTCCATCTTCACCCAGCCTAAATAATCTCCTGTATAAAACTGCGTCCTGGCAGTATCGTTGCCCTGTACATCGTACAGCAGGCTGCCCCATTTGTCCCCCTTTTTATCAGTGTACATATGAATCACACAAAAGACAGAGCCGTTGTCCATCTTTATTACCGGCTCTTCCTCCCCCGGTTCTTCGTAAATATCTGCTCTTCCTCCGCTGCCGTTTGCTTCAAACATACGGTTTATTGGTTTTATCTGACTTCTGTGTTTTCCGTAGAATGAATAGTCAGGTTCTGCTATTGAATCCCCCGTAACTGTCCTGCAGGGCAGAAGTAACATAACTACTGCGCCCAGAAATGCCATATAACACTTTCTTAGTATATTCACAATCAGTCCCCCTTTTCTAACGTTATCCTACCGCAGCAAAAATACTGCCAGTTTCCCTGCAGAATAGGAAAATAAATTAGCGGCAAAGGAAAAAAGCAAAGGATATTTTATTCGCTCTGCATATTTTTTATAATAAAGTGCCTCTGCCATTACTGCCAGGCCCTCCAATAGCAGTATTATCAGCCACAGCGGATGCCAGGCCTTCCATACAGCCATATAATATACGAATACCACAGGGGGATTTGTCAGCACATTCACCAGGAAAACCAGGCATAAGTCTTTACGGCTTACATGCCACACCCCCGCAAAAATCTCCTCCAGCAGCAAAGTCAGCAGCAAGGACTTTGCGAATACCGGTATCATCCACTCTCCCATGCGTTCACCGCCTTTCCCAGGCCATTCCAGATCAGAAGTCCGGAGATCAGGCATATCCAGACGTACACTCCTGCCTCCGGCATCTCTGGGCCATACCCGGAATAGGACGGCAGATATCCCAAAAACAGGGCAAATGACAGTGTCCCAAAAGCAAATCCTTTTGTCTTCGGAAGCATTCTTGTAAGCGCCCCCAGTGTGACAGGCATGGTCATGTTAAAGAGCAGGACGGCCGCCGCCCCTGCCAATGGATTTCCGGACAGGCAATATAGTATCCCTGCAAGCCCCAAAGAACACACCGCCGTCCGTCTGTCCCCCGCCCAGTCCGCCAGAACTCCCCCTGCAGCCTTACCAAATACAAGGGCAAAAACAAGTATCATCCCCCAGTACCCTTCCTCTTTCCACGGAAAGTTCTGAATTAAGCCCATATAAGATCGGAGACATACGGTCAGAAAGAGGCAAGTAATTCCCAGTAAATTTGTGCCGCATAAAGTTTTCCTGCCCTTGTCCCTATGGCCGTCAGCTGCTGCTGTCTCCCTTCCCCCGTACCTCAACCGGTATAAAAGTACAGCTGATACAAAGAGTGCAAAAGCCACTGCCGCCGCAAAACCGCCTGACATATCCCCGCTTTTCTTACCAATTAACGTTCCAAGATAAATCCCCAGGGCTCCCGGTGCTATAAAAACTCCCAGCATACTGTCCTTTCCCTCTGCGTGCTTCAGGACGTCCCATCCCCCTCCCACATGAAAGCAGGCATTTCCCAGGCCCAAACCGATTACAGCCGGAACAGGCCATTCCCCCAAGCCAAAAGCGCACGCAGTAAGAATACACCCGATTACCGTAACTATCCGCTCCCTCCCTATACAATCTGCTCCCAAGCCCAGGGGCATCTGCATGGCAAACGCACAGAAATTATAGATCAGCATCAGAAGATACCAGTTAACCTCCTGATGAAACCTGGAAAACATAAAAAAGGCGCAGGCAAAGTCCACTGCAAAATGTGCAGCCGAATAGACAGATATCCATCTAGCTTTCTTTGCCATACGCCTCACTCCCTTCGCCCTATAGAACTATCCGTTCTATCCTCTAGTAAAAGGGTGTTCTGTTCTCTCTTTTTTGTTGCATCGTCAATAATTATTTGCGGATTTATGCCTAACTAAATGACATCTCATACAAACTGGCATAAAGCCCGCCTTGTTTCATCAGCTGCTCATGAGTTCCTTCCTCGGCAATTCCGTCGTCTGTGAGAACCAGAATTCTCTCTGCCCTTCGAATGGTAGACAGCCGGTGTGCAATTACAAAGGTAGTCCTGTCTTTTGCCAATGACTCCAGGGATTCCTGTACAATCTTCTCACTCTCGTTGTCTAACGCTGAGGTAGCCTCGTCAAAGATCAGAATAGGCGGATTCTTCAGAAACACTCTTGCAATAGAAATCCTCTGCTTTTGTCCCCCGGAGAGCTTGACTCCCCGCTGGCCAATATCCGTATTATAATTTTCCTCCATATTCATGATAAACTCATGGGCATTGGCAGCTCTTGCCGCCCGAATGACCTCTTCATCAGTTGCGTCCGGTTTTCCATAGCGGATATTTTCCATAATGGTGCCTGCAAACAGATAAACATCCTGCTGGACAATGCCTATCTGATTTCTGAGTTCCTTCAGCCGGAGCTTCCTGACATCTACTCCGTCAAGGGTGACAGACCCTTCCGATACATCATAAAACCTGGGAATCAGGCTGCACAGCGTTGTTTTTCCCGCACCGGAGCTTCCCACCAGCGCCACATACTCCCCTGCCTTAACCTGAAGATTGACATGCCGGAGGACATCCTCCTGGTTCTCTTCGTAACGGAAGGTTACATTGTCAAAACCAATGTCACCTCTTACCTTCGTGAGAGCTGCCGCATCAGGGGCATCTTTAATATCCGGCGCAATGGCCATAATCTCCAGGAAACGGGAATAGCCGCTGTAGCCGTTCTGGAACTGCTCAGTGAATGTAATCAGTTTTTTTACCGGATCCGTGAAATTATTTATGTACAGCAGAAAGGTAACCAAGTCCGCCACCGCCAGCTGTCCTTTTGTGATAAACACTGCACCTGCAATCAAAACCCCAATGGTAATCAGAGTTGTAAATGCCCCCATGCCGGAATTGTAAGCCCCCATATACTGGTAGCTTTTCCTCTTAGAGTCAACGAACCGCTCATTCCCCCGGGAAAACTTTTTCATCTCCACACTTTCATTCCCAAAAGACTTGACGACCCGGATTCCGGACAGGCTGTCTTCGATCTGTGTATTGATATCCGCTATTCTGGCCCGGTTCTCCCTGAACGCATGCTTCATTTTCTTATTAAAATAGACGGCATAGATGACCAGGAACGGAACAAAGAAGAATGCCACCGCTGCCAGTTTGGGATTGATGAACAGCAGAATCCCAAAGGCGCCCACAAACTTAATCACCGAGATTACCAGATCCTCGGGCCCGTGATGCAGAAGTTCACTGATGTCAAACAAATCACTGGTAATCCGGGAGAGCAGGTGCCCAACCTTCTGGTTGTCATAGAAGGCAAATGACAGCTTCTGGTAATGACCGAAAATCTCATTTCTCATATCCCGCTCTATTTTAGCCCCCATAATGTGGCCGTAGTAAGCGATATAAAAATTACAGAAGGCTTCCACCAAAACCAGAAGTATCATAAAGACTCCCAGCTGTATAATCATACGGAACGCCGCCCGGGCATCCATATAAATCACTTGATTAGTAATATACCTTACCAGCAGCGGTATTATGAGGGTAATTGCCGCCCCAATAATGGCAAAAAACAGATCCGAAAAGAACAGTCCCTTATACGGCTTGTAATAAGCCGTCAGTTTCTTCAATATTTTACTCATAGTATCTCCTTCTTCTTCCCGCAGCTTCTTACGGTCAGATTCTTTGGCCGCTGCCTTTATTCTAGCAAAAAGGCGGGTTTCTTACAAGAAGTTCTACACAGGAAAACTGTCCTGCAGGCATAACACACCAAACCCCAGTCTTGGATTTGGCCAGGTCTGCTGTCCCAGCAAATGTTTCGCTCCTCTCCTGAGATATGCTTTTACTTTTTCACCATACAAAAAGGGATCATTTTGATTCACAATTCCCCATTCCATCATTAATGCCGCAGAGCCTGTGACAAAGGGTGTGGCAAACGATGTCCCCGTCCTGGAGTCATAGCCGCCCCCTACCGCAGTGGTTTGTATGTCTACTCCGGGCGCTGCCAGGTCTGGCTTTACTGCGCCCATCCTGGTATACCCTCTGCCGGAAAAGTCGGCATAAGACTGATATCTGGAATCATAGGCCCCTACCGCTATGACCTTTCCTGCAGTGGACGGGATTGTCAGAGTGGTATAGGGTGAAGGCAGGTAGAATCTGGTCCCCTCGTTCAGGACATTTCCTCCGGGCAGCCACATATGATATTCCCCTTCAATAATCCTCGACGGCTGAAGCCTGAACTCCCACACCCCGCTGTCAAGATAAGATTCCCTGGGTATCAGCTCAATATAGATCTCCTGAGAGAGGCTGTAGGGACCCGGTTCCCCATAGTACAGCAATATCTCCGTGCTTCCTATGGTAAAGCGCTGGGGTCCCAGAATCTCCTGAAAAGGCCCTACGATCCGGCCGTTTGGATGTACCAGTGCGATCTCCACCTGGTCTACATAAGACTTCCAAATCTGAATGTTCATGCCCGTCTCATAGGTGCTTACGGCCAGCTGCACATTCTGGGTAACCCCTTCCTCCAGAACCCCTGACGTGTGCAGCGCACGGTTTCCCTCATTTCCAGTGCCCACACAGATTACATTTTTCCCCATTCCGGCAGCACTGTCAATATAGGTACTGAGAAGAGAATCTCCGCTGTGGCTGCCGTAGTTATTCCCAAAGCTTAGGTTGAGGGCCACAGGGCGCCCAAGAGCGGCTCCCCGCCTGATAACATAATCAATCCCCTGCATCAGCTCAGTGGTTCTGGGAAACCCGTCTGGTCTGGAAGGTCCTAATTTGACAACCATAAGATCACTCTCCGGGGCCACTCCCCGGTAAGCCCCCTGGGATGCGCGGCCATTTCCCGCGGCAATTCCCATAACCCCGGTGCCGTGGCCGCTGAGATCCCGGCTGGGAACAATCTCATAGCGGGCGGCCGGAGTTTCCTGGCGGAGAGCTTCGTTGATCTGTTCCCGCGTGTACTCCGTTCCGATAAGATATCCCTCCGGGGGATTTCCGGGAACACTTTGATCCCAGAGACTCAGTATCCTTGTGGTACCATCCTCTCTGCAAAAATCAGGATGGGCGTAGTCAATTCCCGAATCCACACAGGCCACGATAACGCCTCTTCCCATAAGGGCAGGCCCCAGCGGGGAGTTGGACGTCTGCAAAGGATTGATACAGGAAGCTGCTCTCCCCTGATTAACCGCAAAGAATAAACGCTTCGGCTTTCCGATAAAAGTAATCTCCGGCAGCTCAGCCAGACGCTGAATATATGCCTCAGGCAGTGTAAGAATGGCATATCCCCCCAGAAGAGGGACTACCTGTACATTCTCGCCGGCTATCCTGCTGATGTCTCCTGTATACTTTACAATTACTTCCCATGTGCTTTCTAAGGGGTTATATCCGATTTCCAGATTCGGGGATCTTTCTCTCTCCTCCGGCGTTGCGTCAAGAGCTAAATTAAGACTGTTTTCAAGTTTTTGATTGTTCATATCTTCCTCCTCATCGTCCTATATCATTGTATGAGGAGTGAAAGGTGATTATTTAATGCTTTGCAGTCCAGACTTGCCGCTGCACAAAAAAGGAAGAATACCGGTGCATCAGACCGCATATTCTTCCTCTACCAAAATCCCTTATTTTTCTTTTGCGATTATGTAGTACGGCAAGGCCACAAATATGGCGCCGCCTATAATATTTCCTATGGTAACAAGCAGTAAGTTCAGGCAATACGCTCCCACACTTACAGAAGCAGTTCCGGGATTCAGAAGGCCTACTCCCATAATACTCATATTGGCAACACTATGCTCACAGCTCGTCACCATGAAAACAAAGATACACCAGAATACCATGATAAGCTTTCCTGACTCAGACTTCATTTTAATACTGCACCATACAGCCAGACACACCAAAATATTACAAAGAATCCCTCTTGTAAGCATCTGCATTGGTGTAAGTGCCATCTTCGTGGCTGCTACACCCGCGAAGTATTCACCCACAGCGCCATTGGGAACTCCCGTCAGCTGAAATACCAGGACAGAAAGCCAGGAACCTACCAGGTTTCCGATATAACAGACAACCCACAGCTTTACTGTCTTTCCCCAGGAAATCATCTTGTTAAAGGAAGCAGAACTCATCACAAAGTTGTTGCCTGTAAACAGCTCTGCACCTGCTGCCACTACCAGACTGAGGGCTGCTGCAAATGCAATAGACTGGATCATCTTTACATACGGTGACTCAGCCGCCGCCAGGCCTGCACCCAGTGTAAATGTGACAAAACTTCCAAAAGCAATAAACATACCCGCTACCATTGAAGAAACGAAGTATCCCAGCGGATTCTTTTCTAACAATCCTAACTTATTCTTACCGGCATTGCAAACTGCCGCAAATTCATCTTTAAACATATTCATCCTCCTCTGGAGATAAGAGACGGAGGAAAGAATTCTTTCCTCCGTCCCAGATCAAATTCTTTAATTTAGAACAGTCCGGAAATCTTACCTGTCTCATCCACATCAATCTTCTCAGCAGCCGGTACTTTCGGAAGTCCCGGCATGGTCATGATGTCTCCGGATAATGCTACGATGAATCCTGCGCCTGCAGAAATCTTCAGGTTACGGATGGTTACCTCAAATCCCTTGGGGGCTCCCAGCAATTTCTCATTGTCTGAGAAGCTGTACTGGGTCTTTGCCACACAGATCGGGCATTTGCCGAATCCAAGCTCCGTCAGCTGTTTTGCCTGTTTCTTGGCATTCGGGGTAAGCACTACACCGTCTCCGTGATATATCTTGGTTACGATGGCATTTAATTTCTCTTCGATGGTCATGTCGTCCGTGTAGGAGAAGGTAAAGTCGTTGGGCTCTTCCACCAGCTTCACTACCTCTTCTGCCAGGGCCATTCCGCCTTCGCCGCCCTTTGCCCATACTTCCG
>NZ_FQVI01000024.1 GCF_900129135.1 Lactonifactor longoviformis DSM 17459 | reverse complement strand
CTGTGCCATGCAGCACTGTGCGCTTATGCGGTATTAGCAGTCATTTCTAACTGTTATCCCCCTGTATGAGGCAGGTTATCCACGCGTTACTCACCCGTCCGCCACTCAGTCATATAGTTACTCATACCGAAATACTCGTCTCTATATGCTTCGTTCGACTTGCATGTGTTAAGCACGCCGCCAGCGTTCATCCTGAGCCAGGATCAAACTCTCTGATAAAGTGTTGAACTTTCGTTCAAGAGTTGTCCAAGTTCAAAATTAACTTTGGCTAATTTATCCCTTTTACTGTTTTTAAGGATTTTTACTCATCCCAAAAATGTTACTTTTTTTAGAATTTTCAGGTTAATGTGTTTCACTGTTTAGTTATCAAAGTGCTTTGTACAGTTTGACAATGAATGCTATGATTCTTCATCAAAAACTGTTAAATTTTGACTGTTTTTCTCAGTCAGCTCAATTATCTTATCACGTTTTTCAACGTTTGTCAACAACCTTTTACATCTTTTTCCCGGTGTTTTTCAGATAATTAAGAACGGAGAAGGAGGGATTTGAACCCTCGCGCCGCTATTAACGACCTACTCCCTTTCCAGGGGAGCCCCTTCAGCCAGCTTGGGTACTTCTCCAAAACCACTGATATTTACTATTGCTATATAAAAACCGTTCCTCAGTGAATCCAACGGTTCAACGGAGAGGGTGGGATTCGAACCCACGCGCCCTTGCGGACAAACGGTTTTCAAGACCGCCTCGTTATGACCACTTCGATACCTCTCCATGGTGTCGCTTTCCGTCAGCGACAAGTGATATTTTACCATTAATGTTTAATGTTGTCAATATGTTATTTTCATATTTTTTCAACAAAATTTTCAGCAATCATCAGGTCTTCCGGTGTTGTAATTTTGATGTTTTCATAAGAGCCTTCCACCAGTTTTATTCTGCATCCTTTTGTCTTTTCAACGACCATAGCATCATCTGTAATTCCCTGCATATCTCCTCTCCGCAGCTCCTCATGGGCCTCACGAATCAGAGAATAACGAAACGCCTGCGGAGTCTGTATTGTCCACACGTACCTTCTGTCCGGGGTGGCAGCGATCATTCCCTCTTTATCTGATATCTTAATGGTATCTTTTGAGGGCATCCCTACTACACATGCCTGATAGCGCATGGCTCCGTCAAGAGCGCGGTTCAGCATCTCTTCTGTGATAAAAGGCCGGGCCCCATCGTGGATAAACACATAGTCACAGTTTTCACATGCCAGCAGTCCCTGATAGACAGAATCATATCTTTCCTTTCCCCCGGCAATGATTTTGGACACCTTGGTAAGCCCATATTTCAGGACAATATCCCTCCTGCAAAATTCTATAGAATCCTCGGAGGAAACCAGGATAATATCATCCACCCAGTCTGTTTTCTGAAAGCAGGCCAGAGAATAATACAAAACAGGCTTCCCTTTAATTAGAAGGAACTGCTTTTGTATTTTACTCCTCATACGTTTTCCCTGCCCGGCTGCCAGCACAATTGCCGTACATTTCTCTCTCTTCATTAGCGTTCCCCCAGCTTCAGGTTCGGCACCGCATTTAAATCCCATCCGTGACGGGTTCCTTTTTTATACTCATAGTAAGCAGCCGTACCAATCATAGCTGCGTTATCCGTACAGAGAATAGGAGACGGGTAGTAAAAATGAATTCCATTCTCCTGGCAGGCTTTCTCCATCCCCCTGCGCAGTGCCCCGTTGGATGCCACCCCCCCTGCGATGGCTAATTTGTCCATATGGTAATCCTTTGCAGCCGAAATAGCATGCTCCACAAGGACTTCCACTACAGAACGCTGGAAAGATGCCGCTATATCAGCTGCCACAATCTCCTCCCCCTGCATTCTGCAGCGGTTGAGATGATTCAGCACCGCTGATTTTACACCGCTGAAGCTAAAATCGTAAGGGGCATCTTCGATTTTGCCCTTTGGGAAATCAATGGCATAAGGATTACCCTCCAACGACAGCTTGTCTATCTTCGGCCCTCCCGGATAACCAAGCCCTATGGCCCTTGCCACCTTGTCAAATGCTTCCCCTGCCGCATCGTCCCGTGTTCTCCCCAGAATTTGGAATTCCCCATATTCTTTCACTATCACGAGATGCGTGTGACCGCCCGATACCACAAGACATAAAAACGGAGGCTCCAGTTCGGGATGTTCAATGTAATTCGCTGAAATATGACCCTCTATATGGTGTACACCTACCAACGGCAGTTTTTTGGCATAACTGATTGCCTTTGCCTCTGCCACGCCAACCAGCAAAGCCCCTACCAGGCCCGGTCCGTAAGTTACCCCCACGGCATCCATATCATCCAGAACAGCCCCTGCCTGTTCCAGAGCCTCTTCAATTACCTGGTTAATTTTCTCTATATGCTTTCTGGATGCTATCTCCGGCACCACTCCGCCGTACAGCTTATGAAGTTCTATCTGGGAAGAAATAACATTGGAGAGAATCTGCCTTCCATTTTTTACAACTGCTGCTGCCGTTTCATCACAGGAACTCTCAATCGCCAGTATCACCACATCATCTATATTTTTATCCATTTTCTTCATCCTTATTCTTCAAATTGCAAATCTGCTGATTGACCGTCTTTTCCGGGATAGGAACGGGGAAAAATCGCTCTGACCTCATCCATAAATTCCTCGGGGCGAACCAGAGAGGGGCTGTAGTGTGTCAGCCACAATTCCTTAACCTCAGCCTCTTTTGCCAGACACGCAGCCTCTTTAAAGGTCATATGCTTATACTCACGGGCTTTTGCCTCTTTCTCCTTTTCCCCGTACATTCCCTCGCAGATAAAAAGATCCGACTCCCTGGCATTCTCTCTGATAGAAGCAGTGGGACGTGTATCGGTCGTATACGTAAGCTTTATCCCTTTTCTGGGAGCCCCAAGAACCATGTCCGGAGTATAAGTGTTCCCCTCCCAGGTCACTGTCTCACCCTTTTGGAGAGGATTCCAGCACTTCAGGGGAATCCCCAGCTCTCTGGCCCTCTCTGGAAGAAATTTACCGCCTCTTTTTATCTCCAAAGTATATCCATAGCAAACCACATTGTGGTTTACGCGAAAAGCTGTAATCTCATAGCCATGGCTTTTCAGATGCTCCACAGACTCTGTAAGTTCTACACACTGTATCTCAAACGGCAACTCAGGGGCGATCACTCTCAGCGCAGAAACCACGCGGTTCAGCCCCTTCGGACCTATGAGTGTCAGCGGCTCCGTGCGCTCTGCGTTTCCCATTGTCAGAAGCATCCCCGGCAGACCGCTGATATGATCTGCATGGTAATGCGTAAAGCAAATGGTATCGATAGGCTTAAAACTCCATCCCTTTTCTTTTACCGCCACTTGGGTGCCTTCTCCACAGTCTATCATCAAATTGCTTCCATTATAACGGGTCATCAAAGATGTCAGCCACCTCCTGGGAAGAGGCATCATTCCACCCGTTCCCAGCAAACATATATCTAACATGTTATTTCCTCATTTCATTTTCAGTGCTCTTATTCTATCACAACTCCCAGCGGTTGGCAATGAGGGGCCATTTTAAGTATGTTTGGCAGGAAGCTCTAAAGTACACATAATACCATAATCACAATCCCGATGCAGCACATGAGGAATCCAAAGGATAAGCTTATGGTCATCCATTTGTGAGATTCCATCCTTCCTCTGATCCTCTCTGCCCTGGAAATCCTGGCTGCCTCCTCTGATTCTGTCTGGAGACGCAGCGGCCGGTAAAGTGTTTCCTTCAGCGTAAGGATGATGAAGTCAACCAAACGGTCAGGTATACGAAAGATTCCGGCGCATACAGAGGGCAGCCACTTTGTAAGTGCCGGGACATAAACCTTCTTTTCCAAATCCAGCCAGACCGGCCATAAATTCTTATATCCATAACAGCCCGGCGCTTCCCTGACCATAACAGTCTTTTTGATAAAAAGGAAATAAACTAAGCATCCTACAGCAACAGATATTACCGCACCCTTCAGATTCACAAAGGAAAAATAGGCGATCTCATGTTCCAGGGGATGTACAGCAAAAAATGTTCCTGTGCTGTCAGCAATCCGCTCCATGGTTACCCCCGGCAGTATTCCCAAAACAGGAATTACAGCGCCGGACAGAAGAAGCGTTAATTTTGTCATAGGATTTGCATAGTTTCGATACTGCTCCTCGAATTCCTTCTGTCTCACCGGGTGGCGGTTTCTAAACAGTGCATGGTAGAGTTTTATCATATAGGCAACTGTCAGTCCCCCGCAGAACAGAAACAAAAGTTCCACAAAGGAAGTAAAACCTGTGCTTCCCAACACAGTACCGCCTTCGTGGATATATTCTACGATACTTTCATGGAGAAGCGTCTTACTTACATAACCGCTGAACAAAGGAATTCCTCCGATTCCCAGTGCCCCGGATAAAAATGCCAGCTGCAGAAAGGGTTTTCTGCGCCCGAAGCCTCTTATCTGGTTTAATTCCAATTCCTCAAGATTCATAAACACCACTCCGGCAGCCAGAAACAGTACCAGCTTAAACAGGGAATGATTCATCATGTGAAGCACAATGCCGCGCACTGCCAGCTGGTTCTCTTCCCCCAGAAGCCCTGCCATTCCCAGTCCGATTAGTACAAACCCAATCTGGGACATAGAGGAACAGGCAAGGGTCCGCTTTAGATTCACTGCAAATACAGCCAGAACTGCCCCCAGGGTCATAGTTACCATCCCCAGCAGAAGGACGGCGGTACCCCACCAGGGATCATATCGGAAGATATTGCAGGAAACTGACAGAATGCCAAACAGACCTGCCTTTGTAAGTATTCCCGACAGCAGCACACTGGCCGGCGCAGGAGATACCGTATGTGCTTTTGGCATCCACACATGAAGAGGAAACATTCCGGCCTTTGCCCCGAATCCTAAAAGGATCAGCGCCCCTGCTGTGTAGATCTGCCCGGAGTCTTCTGTCCATGCTTTTTTGCCTGCTTCATACAGTTCATCTATCCGCAGCGTTCCCAGCAGATGATGCAGCATAAAGAGTCCCATGAGAAGGATCAGTCCTCCCACCACGGCGATGCCCAGATAGGTAGACGCCGCGTCCAGCGCCTGGGGCGTTTCGTTCTGAGCCACCCACACATAGGAGGTAAAAGACATAATCTCAAAAAAGATAAAGGTGGTATAGAGATCCGCGGAGAGGAATACCCCCATGGTGGCCCCAAGGGTAAACAAAAGGAACATATAATATCGGTTTCTGTTTCTCTCATGTTTCATGTATTCATTTGACATCAGCGCAGACATCAGCCACAAGAACGCAGACAGGAGTCCGAACAGAGCCCGAAACCCGTCCAGTACGAAGCAGATCCCCAGACTGCAGATTCCTGCTGCCTCAAATGTCACTGTCTCTCCCTGCCACACCTGCACAGCAAGAGACGCGAAAAGAAGGAGCTCAAGAAGGATCGAAAGATCTGCCGCATAATTCCGCATTCTTTTGCTGAACCGTCCGGTCAGATAGCACAGCAGTGCAGCTGCAAAAGGCCAGCCCACCGTAAGTCCAAGTAATATATTTCCCTGCATCTTTTTACCTCCTATATAGAACCGGCTGCTACCTGTTCCAGAAAATCCAGAAGCGGTCCGCTGTGAACTCCCAGTACGATCATAGCAGCAGCAAACACCCCCAGGGGAATCAGCATTCGCCAGGTGGGATCCGTTGTGTCTCCGCCGATCAGCCTTTCCTTCCCTTTTTCCGGGCAAAACGCACGTATAACCACAGTAAACATGTAAATGGCGGCCATCAGCGCGGCATAGAACAGAACAATAACCACTCCGTAGCTTAGAAGAGTTTCCCCCGCAAAGGCTGCCTTTGCAATCCGCCATTTACTGATAAATCCAATAGTGAGAGGGATTCCCGTGAGCGACATAGCTGATACCGTAAAAGTCAGAAATGTTTTTTTCATCTGATGGCCCACACCGTCCAGGGCCGGTATAAAATGATATCCTGTTTTGAACATAACCGATCCTGATACAAAGAATGCACAAATCTTGCCGATGGCATGAGCTACCATATGACACATAGCTGCAATCATTCCCAGAGGGCTCATAAGTGTTGCTGCCATCAGAATGTAGGACAGATTGCTGATGGTAGAGTAGGCCAGCCGCCGTTTAAAATGTACCTCTTTCACAGCCATGGTACTGCCGTATACCACAGTAAACATGGCAATTCCCATCACAATGTCCTGGGCCCAGCTTCCTTTGAGTATCTCTGTCCCGTAGCAGTAGTACGTAAGACGAAGGACCGCAAAGACTCCTGCCTTCACCACCGCAACCGCATGGAGCAGGGCGGTAACCGGGGTGGGAGCCACAGACGCAGAGATCAGCCATCCGTGAAGGGGGAATACGGCTGCCTTTACCCCAAACCCCAGAAAAGCCATCACATAGATAAGGCGGAGAATGTTATCGTCCACCAACGTGTGATCCATCACGCCTCCGATGGCAAAGGACGCCCCTTCCCCGTACACAGTGATAAAAATCAGGCTGGTAAAGGCAAAGGCTGCTCCTCCGATGGAATAATAGGCATACTGCCTGCCGGCCCGCCTGGCCCGGGGAATCATGGTATGCATCACAAGTGGTATGGTTACCAGGGTAAGCAGCTCATAGAAAAGATACATAGTCATCATATTTCCCGCATAGGCAATTCCAAGGCTCACCCCATAGGTCATGGTATAAAAGGCGAAAAATGTATTTTCTCTGGTCTCATGAGTCATATACTCGAAGGCATACAGTGTAGCCAATGGCCAGAGTGTGGATACGATGGTCCCGAACAGCATTCCCAGACCGTCGATGCGGAAAAGCAGGCTTACATTTTTATATAGTTCGAACAGGATCAGACTCTCTTTACTGCCCGCCCACAAAATCCCAAGGGAAATTGCAGAATTTACAATGACAAGGCTTTCCACTGCAATGTTCCTTCTCTTTCTATCCTTTATAGGAAAGAAAAATAACAGGGCCCCGGCGAGGATAGGAAGCAGAATAGGTATAATGATATAGATGTTTTCCATGCCGCACCTCCTATAATATGCTCTTGCCGATGGCAGTGAGCAGTTCCATAAGTCCTCCCGGCCATATACCGAAATATGCAATTCCGGCAGTCAGGATTACAATGGGGAGTACCATCCACAGAGAGGGCTCCCGTTTCTTCAGACTTCCGTAGTCATACGCTTTTCCCGGCAGGAACCCGTGAATGGTGATGGGAAGCAGATACCCCGCAGTCAGCAGAGCGCTGAGCAGCAGAACCGCAGGTGCTATCCAGCGCAGGACACCTATCTCAGCCTGCAAAGCCCCCGCCGCCAGATACCATTTGCTGATAAAGCCTGCAAACGGAGGAATTCCTATGAGACCTAAAGCAGCCAGTGTAAAGCACCATATGGTAACAGGCATCTCTTTTCCAATCCCTCTAAGCTCGGAAACCTTCGTCTTCCCGGTCTGACAGATAATCGCTCCGGCAACGGCAAAAAGAGCATTTTTAATCAGAGAATGGAAAACCACATGGGAAAGGGCACCTGCCAGCCCGTAAAAATTAAGCAGAGAAAGCCCTGCCATAATATACGCAAGCTGGCTAACCGTTGAATAGGCGAACCGCTTCTTCATCAACGGTTCCCGGTAAGCCATCATAGATCCCATAAACACAGTGATGAGTGCCAAGATCAGCCAGGCGTACTGCACCCAGGTCCCCTTGATCACCTCAGCTCCCACTACAAAATAGATCAGCCGGACGATGGCCAGCACTCCCGCCTTTGTAATCACACCGGACAACACAGCACTGGCAGGCGCCGGTGCCACCGGGTGGGCAGTCGGCAGCCATCCGTGAAACGGAAACATGCCAGCCTTTACACCGAAGCCCAGAATCATAAGAAAGATCACCACATAAAACACAGGGTCTGACTGGGCCGCCGCCTGAATATTCTGCGTCCTGTCAGGGGAAAAGTCACAGAGTATCCCCTTTCCAAACAAGTAGATAATTCCGAACAGGCCGGCGAAAGCTCCACCCGCAGAATAAAATAAGTATTTTAGCCCCGCCATTATGGCCTCTTTCTTGAGGGTATGAAGGACTAAGGGCAGGGTGGACAGCGACATCATTTCATAAAATAGGTAGAGAGTAACCATATTAGCGGAGAGATCCAGTCCGGTAAGCACTCCTCCGGCCATGAGATACCAGGCATAAAAGGTTCCTTCCCTCTCTTCCTTTCTCATATAGCCCACTGCAAATATTCCTGCCAGAGTCCATACCGCGGCCATGAATAAAGCAAACAGCAGGGAAAGGCGATCCGTATGTAGGGCAATGGATACGCCGTCCATCAGCTGCCACAGCTGCAGGTATCTATATTCCCCCTCCGTCAGACACCAGATTCCCAGTAGTATCGTAAGCCCTCCGTGGAGGATTAAAAACGTCAAAAAGTATCCCAGTAGAGCTCTTCTGCTTCTCAGATGCTTTTGTACCGCCAAAAGAAGCCCCCCTGCAAGTACGGGCATCAAAACAGGCAGTACTAAGAAAGTATTTTCACCCATAAGTCTCCTCCTTTTCTACTGGAACATGGCAATCCCCTGTTTGATGGCCCCTATAAAGGGCCCTGAAAACAGGCCCAGGATAAAATTGACGGCTGCAAATACTGTAATGGCTGTACAACCGGCTGCTCCCAGTTTTACTCTTCTCGACTTCTCAGATGCAGCCGCCGGGGTATAGATAATTATTACCGTACGGACAAAGTAAATAGCATTCAGCAATGTACTGATTGCAATCACGATAAATACAAGGACGACCTTTCTGGGATCCTCTGTAGCTGCCACAGCAAAAGAAATTTTAGATATAAATCCGCCGAACAGGGGAATCCCCACCAGGGAAAACGCGCCTACGGTGAAACCGATTCCGGCCAGCCGGCTCCTGTATCCCGCACCCTTTAATTCCTGTATACGATAGGTATGGCCGGAGGCCTGACTCAGCCCCTCTGCACTGATAAAGAGGAGAGATTTCGTAGCCGCGTGCACCAGGATATGAAACATTGCCGCTACCATTCCCGCACGGCTTCCCAGCCCAATCCCCATATACACATAACCAATCTGAGCTACTGAAGAGTATGCGTTCATATATCGGATGTCTTTTTCCCGAATGGCTCCCACAGAACCCAGGATTATAGCAAACACGCTGAATGCAAAGAGTACTTTTATAATATCGCTTCCCAGAATTGTATCCTTGCCCACTACCCGGTAGATAATCTTTATCAGCAGAAAAATATAGCTCTTTGACACCAGCCCGGACAGAATGGCACTGGAGGAAGGCAGGGAAAAGCCGTAAGCAGCGGGCATCCAGGAATGAAAAGGATACAGACCGCTCTTAATGGCCAGGCCAGCCGTGATAAGAATAATTACCATTAGCAGAGGGATATGATACTCCCCTCTTAGCATCAGCATCTTTACGCTTTCCTGAATATTTGGCATCAGCAGATGTCCGGTAACTGTATACAGGATACATACACCGATGAGAAAAAGGCCTGACCCCATAAGACTCATAATCATATATCTGGTTGCCGCCACATACACAGGACCTGTTTTCCTCACCATAATCAGGCCGCAGGCAGCTATTGTATTAATTTCTATAAACACATAGGCGGTAAAAATATCATTTGTATAGATCAATGCCAGAATCGCCCCAAGCATCAGATTCAGAAACAGAAAATACATGCCCAGGCTCCTGTCCTCCAGTTCCCGGCTAAGATGCTTCATCCCTCCCAGAACGGACAGCAGCATCACAAAGCTGAAAAAAGTAGCTGTTAAAGCTTCCAGAACGCCTACGCGTATCTCATTTCCCCAGGGTGCGGTATAATGCCCCATAGTATAGACAAAGCTTTCCCCTGTAGACATCACATAAGCAAGAGTTGCGGCAGAGAGCACAATCACAATCCCATTTACCGCAACTCCCAGATTCCTGGCCTTCTTCCCCTTTAAGACAGAGGAAATGACACCGGAGAACATGGAAACCATGATGGAAAAAAACGGAAAGTTGCACACAAATTCCAATTACTCCTCCTCCTTCCTCATCTTCATAATGATATAGTCCATATTAAGGGAATGATATTTCTGATACAGGCAGACCGTAAGGGCAAGCATCAGCGCTGTCACGCTCACGGACACTACAATTCCCGTGAGGACCAGGCCGCTGGGGATGGGATTAATGTACGCGTCCATTCTGGTGACCCCGTCTGTAACGATAGGCGCCCCCCTGCCTTCTATGTATCCCTGCGCCGCCAGAAACAAATAAGCAGCGGTGTCCATAATATTAAGACCAATTATCTTTTTTATCAGATTTTTGTGCAGAAGGAGAGCCGCCAGTCCGATACCGAAGAGAATCACAGAGGTAACAACCTCTCCATTTTCCAGAAAGTGCTCCAGCATCTCAAATCCCTCCTTTGCTGAAAAGTGCATAGAACGAATACATGGTACAGGCCACAACAATGCCAACTGCAATGTTCAGAGGCAGGATTAACCCTGCACTGAAGATATCACCAGGCGTTCCCAGCGGAATATGGCTGTTCAGGTGATTCGCACCTGTAAAAAAAGAGTAGCTTTTGGCAAGGCAGTAAAACCCAAGGGCAATCAGAGTACAGTTCTGAAACGTCTTTTCTGTAAAAAACTGTTCAATGGCCTCATATCCATAGGAATTCCTGAAAAGGATCAGACTCCCTCCTATAATTGCGCCTCCGGAAAATCCCCCTCCCGGCGACAGATGACCATTGAGAATCACATAAATTCCAAATAGGAACAGCATAGGAGACAGAATAAAAGTTACTCTCTGCAGGATTACATCTTCCTTCATTCCAATCTCCTTCTGGGATTTCGCTGTCTTCGCGCCGTCGCCGGCCTTCAGAAGGAGAAGCACCGCAGAAGCAGCGATAAATAAAACATTGGATTCCCCGAAGGTATCGAATGCCCTGTAGTCCAGGATCATTCCTGCAACAATGTTCACAGCGCCTGTCTCTTCCATCCCTTTTTCTATGTAACGCCGGGACACTTCATTGTTTACCGGATTGTCTGCATCCCCAAAGGGAGGGAGAAAATACACCACATAAAGCAAAGTTCCTACAATAAATACACCCATAAGCACCGTCAGAATCCGGTATATATAATGGTAGGCCTTCGCTTTTTCATAGGAATATCCAACATCCGGGATCTGTTCCAGATATGCGAGATAGTTATGCCCTGCTTTCTTTTCCCGTTCTTCCAGGGCCATGGGTTCAGGATCTTCGTAAAAAACATCATTTTCCCCGGCAATCCAACGCTCTAGTTTGCCAAAAAAGGTATGCTCGTAGTCTTTCTTAATCTTACTCATGCTTTTCGTCCTCTCCAATTGCCCGGATACGTTTGAGGGTTACAAAAAATAAGACGCTGGTTACCCCGGCGCCAACCGCAGCCTCCGTGATAGCAAGATCCGGGGACTTAAGCACCACCCACAAAATAGACATAATGACACTGTACGACATAAATATAGCTACAGATATCAGAAGACGCCTGGCCAGACAGGCGGAAAGAGCGCATACAATTAGTCCGAAAAACATTACAAATTTAAACGCTGTCAGCATCCTTCTTCACCTCTTTCTCTTTTTTCATCAGCTCATTGGTTGTCACTTCGAATTCGCAGAGCATATGGCTGCACACGGGACCTGCCATCCAGAAAAAAGCCAGGATGAACAGAAGTTTTGCTTCAACTGTGCCGCCCCACTGATACAGCATAAGGCCTATCAGAAGGCAGAGCTTCCCCAGCGAGTCCCCCATGGCTGCCGCATGCATCCGGTTAAGAGCCGTTCGGAAACGAAAATTGCCGATGGCTGCCCCAAGCATAATCACCAGGCCGCTCAGCATAAATGCAGCGCACAGTACAAATCTAATTTTCTCCCCAATCATGTTCTTCCTCGTCCTCCTTCTGTTTTTCTGCATACACCTTTAAATATAACTGTACCAGAACAACCACAGCCAAAAAGCTCAGCATAGCATAGATGAGACACACATCCAGCAGATAAGACTCTTTTAGAAGCATCGCCAGAATCGCTATTGCCACAATTGTAAGAGTACCGATTGCATTGACAGCTATAATCCGATCTGTGAGCTTCGGCCCTATAATGGAACGAATGACATAAATCAGAATAATAACTGCCAGGATAATCAGGCACAGGATAAAAAGACCTCTGTAATACTGTTCCATACTTATTCCTCCACTTTTTTAATAATCCTGATCATAAGACATTCGTCTATCCCCTGAGAAAAGTCTTTGTCCAGACAATGTACAGTAAAATCATTCCCGTCCACATCTACCGTAATGGTCCCTGGTGTCAGCGTGATATAGTTAGCCATCATAACCCGTCCTATATCCGTCTTAAAGTCCACTGTAAAATGCACCAGCACAGGTTCCACCTCATATTTAAAAGAAAAAATAAATCTCATGACACTGGCTGTTGCCTTTATTACCTCCAGGATAAGATTACCCAGATACCAGCACACAACTGGGATTTTTTTCAAAAACCGGACATCCCTTTTTAAGCTGTAACCCAGATACCTGCAGGCGAAAATAAATACCAGCAGAGAAATGACGATTCCCGCTCCAATAATTTCTCCGGTTATCTTCCCGTTTAACACAATCCAGAATAAAATAAATATAAGTAGCAATGATACACCTCCTTGACTATAGAGAAATTATGATTCGTTTCATTCCAGCGCTGTACTGCATTACCAGAAAGTAAATGCGGTACACAAATAAATTAGGGATTCTTTCAGTTTCACTCCGAGCGGAGCAAGAGAACAAGGCAAAATATTTACATATTTTCCAGACTTTGTCTATATTTTATCATAGTCTTTATGTATTTTCACGTTATATTTATTATAACATTGTACTTTTTTGTGCACAATTCCAATTATTCTTAAGGCTATTCCATATTTGAATTGCCTCATCCCGTTTTCGTTTATCCGGGGCACTCCCTCTAGAAAGATAATATCATGTACCATTCTTCCCTTCAAACCTCAAAATTGGAAGTTTTGTCCGATAGCATACACGAAAGGTACACCTGTATTATTTTCTGCTGAAAATGGACATATTTTCTTATTTTGTTTTAGTAAGCGCAATATCCCCAGGTTCCGTCCGTTTACGCAAAAAAAAATGCCGCAGTGTATAAAATCTCACTGCGGCACTCTTTTTGTCAAACCTATAGCTGTATCACCAGCGCTTATCTATCAGGGAGGTACTAAATTAACTCCTTTTCCTGCCCTTTGGCCACAGGAATCTGAAAGCCTGCAGTCCACCGTTCATAGCAGGATTCACATAAGTCAAAGGAATGACGCTCCCCGTCACGACTGGAAAAATATCCCCATACAATATCTACAGGGAAAACCCCTTCCATCACAATTCCGTTTTCCACCTTCAGTTCTCTTCCACACATGTTGCAGGACACCTGCTCCAGCTGTTTGGCCTGTTGGTTTTTGTATTTCCTCATCTGTATCCTCCCTTTAGAATCCCCTTCTGCGTTTACAAATGTATTATATCGAAAAAAAATACATAAATATAGTGGGAACGGTTTTCAAATTTAGCAAAAGATTACATTTTTCTCATCTCCTGATCATTACAATTCCGTCCTCCACAGGGGCTTCATAAAAATTCCTGCGGGTTCCCACCCTTTGGAACCCCATACTTTCGTAGAGTGCGAGTGCCCGTACATTACTCTTTCTGACCTCCAGAAAGCAGGAGGCAACCCCTGCCTGTTCTGCCTCTGTGAGAAGCTGCTCCAGGAGCATCCGTCCAATGCCCTTTCCCTGTTCACACTGCGCAACTGACACATTGGTAATCTCGCCTTCGTCCAGAGAGATCCACATTCCCGCATATCCTACGAGGCGTCCATCCTTTTCCGCGGCAAGATACAAGGTATCTTTTCGAAAAGCGCTGGAGTCAAAGCTCTCTCTGCTCCAGGGGCGGGAAAAATTCTCCTTTTCTATGTCTGCAGCCGTACAAGTGTCTCTGGGCTCCATTCTGCGAATCCGTATCATACCTGTTTCTGTCCCTTTAACCTTGCCGCCCGTTCTCTTTCCGCCTGTGATACCCGCAGATATTCCGGCTGGTGCTCTGCTGCGGACTGTACCTGTCCACTCTGATACAGCACCATTCCCAGTGCCCCCACAGATCCGGCCCGCTGCTTATTCACATGCGCCGGCGCGAAGGAATAGGGAACCTTTATCTTTTCCCGTATCAGATCTGCGTAGACCGGGACACCGTCCCCTAAAAAGATTACTTCCTGCCCAAGTGCATTCAGCTCCCCCATTAGTTCCTCAACCTTTACTGCCTTCTGTCCTGTGATAATGTTCATCTTCCCATCTTCGAATCTGTAGATCCCTGTATACACCTGACTTCTTCTGGCATCCATCATAGGGCAGATTAGCTGTCTGGCATCGTAGAGATTATAAGCCAGCGCATCCACTGTGGGAACCCCGATTAACGGTTTATCCAGAGCAAGCCCCAGCCCTTTGGCAGTGGCGGCGCCTATGCGCAGTCCCGTAAAGGACCCTGGTCCTGCAGCGACGGCAATGGCATCCAGGGAGTTAAGATCCAGTTCGATCATTTTACCAATCTCATCCAGCATAGGAAGCAGTGTCTGAGAATGTGTTTTTTTATAGTTTATGGTGTACTCTGCCAAGAGCCTGTCATCTTCCAGTACAGCCACAGAGGCCACCAGCCCGGAACTGTCAAGAGCTAAAAGTTTCATAATGAATCCATCCCTTCTATTATAATGCGGCGGTAATCAAAGCCTTTTTCCAGATCTTTCTCTATCGTAATCTGCCTGACATCCTCAGGAAGAATCTCTTCAATCAGATTCGCCCATTCTATGAGACAGATTCCGTTTCCGAAAAAGTAGTCATCATATCCAATCTCTTCCATCTCCTCCACATCCCCGATGCGGTAGACGTCAAAATGATAAAAGGGCAGCCTTCCGTCTTCATATTCCTGAATGATGGTAAAAGTAGGACTGCTGATAGGCTCTGTAATTCCCAGACCCTTTGCCACTCCCTGTGTGAATACTGTTTTTCCCACACCAAGATCACCCATCAATGTGTAAATTTCTCCCGGATGGGCTCTCTGTCCAATGGTTTCCCCCAGCCGGAAGGTTTCCTCTGGGCTGTTTGTTTCATATATCATAATTATCCTATTCCTATCCGTTTTCACTTAGAATCCTGTCTGAATCATGTGATTCTGTACAATTATAGCACAAGGCTGCACCGCACTGCAATCTCACATTTCTACAGGAGGCCTCCCGCACACCTGGTGAATCAGTACTTGCACCTTTCTCCATCCCATATTATAATAAGTTTTACGGCAGTATGCCAAATACGTAAAGGAAAAGGAGTACTATCTTATGGCAAATCCAGTAGTAACTATTACCATGGAAAACGGGGATGTGATGAAGGCAGAGCTATACCCGGAACTCGCACCCAATACAGTAAATAATTTTATCAGCCTTGTAAAGAAAGGGTTCTATGACGGTCTGATTTTTCACCGGGTCATCAAAGGTTTTATGATCCAGGGCGGATGCCCGGACGGCAACGGCATGGGAGGTCCCGGCTATACCATAAAAGGAGAGTTTGCCCAGAATGGATTCTCCAATGATCTGAAGCATACACCCGGAGTCCTCTCCATGGCCCGCGCCATGCATCCGGACTCCGCCGGTTCCCAGTTCTTTCTGATGCACAAGACTTCCCCGCATCTGGACGGGGCGTATGCCGCATTTGGAAAGGTGACAGAAGGCCTTGATATTGTAGATAAGATTGCAGAGACAGATACCGATTACAGCGACAAGCCGAGAGAGCCCCAGGTCATTCAGAGTATGACAGTGGAAACCTTTGGCGTCGACTATCCAGAACCTGAAAAGTGCTAATCTCTCAGTCAGAGACTGAAAAACGCTTCCGGGGAACCAACTGATGATGGTTCCCCGGAAGCGTTTTTCAGTATTTCATAAACCCTGACATCATACATCCTCCGGCCGCCCCGGCTGCCAGTACCTCTGCCATATTGCGCGGGGTAATCCCGCCGATGGCGTACACCGGCAGGCCGGTGGAGTCACAGACCTCTTTTAGATAGCGCAGACCTCTGGGAGGGATCCCTTCTTTGCAGTTCGTTGCATAGATATGTCCCGCAATGATATAGGAAGCGCCCAGCGCTTCCGCCTGCCGGGCTTCCTCCGAAGAATGCACAGATACTCCCACTGAGGAGAACTCCCCCAGATACTCCCTGTTTTTCTCCATTTGGGCAAATGCTATCTGAATGTCCGGGATTTTAAGCCTCCGGGCAGCCTGGATAAAATGATTCACCGCAAAGGGCTTTCCTGCATGACGGCAGATGTCCCGGCACTGTTCTGCCAGACTCTCATAGTCCTCCTGAGCCATATCCTTTTCCCTGAGAATAATTCTTTCTATCTCCGGAATCCCTGCAAGACTGTGGATCCTCTGAAGAAAATCCTCCCCGCACAGATGTCTGTTGGTAATGCAAATCATGGATTTATACTCTGACATAGTCCACATAAACCGGCTGCAGTCCCCGGTCAAGGATGGCCTGGTTCACTTCCTCCACATTTCTGGGGTCTGAAATCTCGAATTGTTCGTCCCCCTTTGCCTCTTCCCCGTGACCGCCCACACTCACTTTAACCCCGGCTGATATCTTTGTGGCACACATACCGATGACATGATCCCGAAAACCTGCCCGTTCCCTGGTAGATATGGTAATTCCGGCAAACGGCATGAATAGCCGGTACGCCAGCATTACCTGGAGAAGCTGTGTTTCGTGGACATCTTTAGGATTTACCTTGTCATTATTTATGATAGGGCGAAGTCTGGGGGGAGAGAATGAAATCTCCCCGTGAGGATACTTCTGCTGGATATAGCAGGCGTGCAGCCCGGTGGCAAAGGCGTCTTTTCTAAAGTCATCCAATCCCAGAAGGGCACCGAAGGCTACCCCGCGCATTCCACCTTTTAATGCCCTCTCCTGAGCATTGAAGCGATAGGGAAAGATCCTCTTGGGACCGCTCAGATGGAGTCGTTCGTATTTTTCGGGCTGATACGTCTCCTGGTAAACGCAGACATAGTCGGCCCCGCATGCATGGAGATATGCATATTCGTCACTATTGAGAGGATAAATCTCAATTCCCACCAGAGCAAAATATTTGGCCGCCAGTCTGACCGCCTCTCCGATATAATCTACGCCAGAGGCATGTCTTGACTCCCCTGTGAGAATCAGAATGTCCTGCAGCCCGGTGGCTGCAATGTTCTTCAGCTCCCGTTCGATCTCCTCCATGGACAGTTTCCCTCTGTGAATTCTGTTTTTGCAGTTAAACCCACAGTAAACACAGTTATTTTCACAGTAATTGGCTATGTACAGAGGGGTGAACAGGGAAACGGAATTACCAAAATGCTTTGCCGTCTCTTCTTTGCCTCTTTGCGCCATCTCTTCCAGGTATGGAGCCGCCGCCGGAGAAAGCAGGGCTGCAAAATCTTCTGTATCCAGAGACTCTTTTCTCAGCGCGGCCTTCACCTGGGCAGGTGTATAACGGTTGTAATCATATGCTGCCGTTTTTTTCAGTACTCTGTCCATAAGCTGATGGTCTGTAGCTTCCATACCCTCCTGATATTCCATATGACAGGTCTGTTCTGTTATCATATTTAATCCTCCAGAAAGCCGGTCAGAGGGCTGGATGCTACGGCTTTGTGTTCTACTACTCTTCCCAGTCCTGCCAGGTAGGCCATACGGCCAGATTCTATGGCTAATTTAAATGCAGACGCCATCAGCGCAGCATCGCTGGCAGTAGCGATAGCCGTATTGGCCATAATTGCGGCAACTCCCAGCTCCATAGCCTCACATGCCTGGGAGGGGCGCCCAATACCGGCGTCCACAATAATAGGAAGCTGGATTTCCTCCACCAGAATCTTGATAAACTCTCTGGTACAGAGCCCCTTATTGCTTCCAATAGGTGCTCCCAGAGGCATAATAGCCGCTGCCCCGGCGTTTACCATATCTCTTGCCGCATTCAGGTCCGGATACATATAAGGCATAACCACAAATCCTTCCTTTGCCAGGATTTCTGTTGCTTTAATTGTTTCGTAATTATCCGGCAAAAGGTATTTGCTGTCGTGCACAACTTCAATCTTTACAAAATCCCCGCACCCCAGTTCTCTGGCCAGTCTGGCGATCCGGACAGCCTCCTGTGCATTCCGGGCGCCGGAGGTATTGGGAAGAAGGGTGATTCCCTGGGGCATATAGTCCAGTATATTCTCTTCTCCCCCCATATTGGCTCTGCGGATGGCCAGGGTAGCCATTTCCACACCTCCGTTTTTTATTACTGCATCTGTCATCTCCAGTGAGAACTTTCCGGATCCCAGTATAAATCTGGACCGAAATTCATGTCCTCCTATTATTAACTTGTCAATCATCTTACTTTTCTCCTATTCCTCATGTAATTCCAACAGCAGCCGCAGGACCATATTTGCCTGATGACCCGCACATATCTGTACTCTTGGGGCCATAAGTCCCTGGCCGGGGGCTGCCCCGCTTGTCTGATCCCCGCAGAGAAAATAACGCTCCATCCTTTTTTCTGTATGTATGGCATTGGCGCTGGCGTATCCTGCCATACCCGAAGCCCCGACCAAATAGGTGCCGGGAAGTTTTTCTAAGATGACTGCGGTAAACTCTGCTTTTGTCTCCGGGGCATCAAAGGCCTCACAGATAACCTGACATCCCTGAAATATACCTTTTGCATTTTCAGCATCGATCTTCACGTCTATTGTCTCCACCTCTATATATGGATTTATCTGCCCAATCTGCATTTTCAAAGCCTCTGTCTTTTTCATTCCCAGATGGGATATCATGTAATTCTGCCGGTTCAGATTGCTGGGTTCCACCACATCAAAATCCACCAGCAGAAGATGTCCCACCCCGGTGCGGGCCAGCATAACTGCAATATGGGAACCCAGTCCCCCAAGACCTGCGATTCCCACTCTTCCTTTTTTCACCTTTCGGTGGACTCCCGGGGTATGCCGGGCCGCCATCATGGTCTCAAGCTCCCCGGGCTTTGGCATACTGCCTCTGGAGACAAAAAAAATCTCATCCCCGGGCTGCACAGAGTACACCCCCGAGGTGCAGTATCCATTTACAATGGTTATGTCATCCGCTCTGCCCAACTCCTTTTGAAGCTGCTCCAGCGTACAGGCGGGAAGCTCTCTCTCTTCCCCATTCAGAACCACTCTCATGGATCAACCTCCGCCCACAAAGCTTACAATCTCAAGAGTGTCAGCTTCGGTGAGCACTACCTCACCGTATCTGCTCTTGGATATGATTTCATGGTTTCTCTCTACCGCAATTCTATCCAATGGATATTTGTGTTCCCGTAAGAACATTTCCAGTGTTATCCTCTCCTCAAGGGCTACGTCTTTTCCGTTCACTCTCATCCGGCCTCTCTCCTATCTCTCAGAACAGAATTCCACTTTTTTGCCTTCCAGTATCATGTTAGTGGTGCGTACAGCACACATCTTCCCGCACATGGAACAGGTATGTCTGTCTGCAGGGGGGGTGCTCTCAAAGTACTCTCTGGCCTTCTCTTTGTCAATTGCCAGGGCAAACATCTCTTCCCAGTCCATCTTATGTCTTGCCGCTGCCATCTTGTCATCCGCGGTTCTGGCCCCTTTTATCCCCTTTGCAATATCTGCTGCATGTGCTGCGATCCTGCTCGCCACAATTCCTTCTCTCACATCATTTACATCCGGCAGACGCAGGTGCTCTGCAGGAGTTACATAACAGAGGAAGTCCGCACCGCTGGCGGCTGCTATAGCTCCCCCGATGGCGGAAGTAATGTGATCATACCCTGGTGCGATATCCGTCACCAGAGGACCAAGCACATAGAAAGGAGCATTGTGACACAGACGTTTTTGTATCTTCATATTCGCGGCAATCTCATCCATAGCCATATGTCCAGGCCCCTCTACCAGTACCTGTACATCCTTTGCCCAGGCCCTTCTGGTGAGATCCCCGATTTCAATCAACTCTGCAATCTGTCCCGCATCCGATCCGTCCTCCAGACATCCCGGCCGGAGAGCATCCCCAAGGCTGATGGTGACATCATGTTCTCTCAAAATCTCCAGCACCTGGTCATAATACTCAAAGAAAGGATTTTCATTGCCTGTCATCTCCATCCATGCAAAGAGAAGAGAACCTCCCCTGGAAACAATATTCATCTTTCTGCCCTCCCGGCGGAAACTCTCCACAGCCCTGCGGTTCAGGCCCGCATGAATGGTGACAAAGTCCACGCCCTCTCTGGCATGGGCCTCCACCACGCTCAGAAAATCCTGTGCTGAGATCTCCAGCAAATCTTTGTCCAGATACCCGATGGCATCATACATAGGCACCGTCCCTATCATGGCAGTAGATTTTTCGATGAGTTTTTCTCTGAAATCATGGGTTTTTCCGTAATTGCTCAGATCCATAATGGATTCCACGCCAAAATCCAGCGCCATATCCACCTTCTTCATCTCCCGCTCATAGTCCTTGCTGTCTCCTGAGATTCCCAGATTAACATTAATCTTTGTCCGGAGTCCGGCGCCAACCCCTTCCGGAGACAGAGAAGTATGGTGGATATTAGAAGGCACTGCCACCTCCCCAGACGCCATTTTTCCCATAAGCTCCCTCAGATCCATTTGTTCTTTTTCAGCCACTGCTTTCATCTGCGGAGTTACAATTCCTTTTTTCGCCGCTTCCATCTGCGTGTAATATTCGCGCATTATCCTATCCTCCTTTATGTATTTCTTGAATAGCAAATGCGCCAGAACACGTTTCCAAACGGACACAAAAAAGGCAGGTATATTACTACCTGCCAGTCCATTGGGTCTTTATAAAATAAAAAAAGTTCACTAATAACTGTGAACATTCTGCCTTTTACTAAATTCCGAATGCTCCCTACCACAGTGTTAACTGTCAGGTTCAAAGGGTTAGACAGCCTCTTCTGTCATTCTCAACTACACTTAGTTCCCCTGCATCGCTATTCAATTGGTTTCATTATAATCATGAGTCCATCCGTTGTCAATCATTTCTCAAAAAAAATATCCTATTCCGGAAGAAGGCGGGCTACGCCATCCCCTCCCAGATCTTTTCCATTCTGGCCTGCCCGCTGGTAGCCTCTGTAATCTCATACTTCAGTTCCTCAGCCATTTCAAAGGGGACCTGTACCTGAAGCCGCACCTGTTCCGTATATTCAGCATCCTTCACAGGCAGTCCTCTCTGCCCCAGCAGGTATTGAATTTTCCCGATCCCATTGTAATCCGTCGCAATCTCCAGAAGTATGACATGACGCTTTATCACCACACTGCTATTTTTCAATCCCTCCTGCACTGCTTTGGAATATGCTCTTACCAGGCCGCCGGTTCCCAGCAGGGTTCCCCCAAAATATCTGGTGACTACCACTGCCGTATCGTGAAGCTCCTCCCCCAGAAGCACATCCAGCATAGGCTTTCCAGCAGTCTGGCTGGGCTCCCCGTCATCGCTGCAGCGCATAGTTTCCCCCTGCGCTCCGATGACATAAGCATAACAATTGTGGGAGGCATTCCAGTATTTTTTTCTCATCTCCTCAAGAAAAGACAGCGCTTCTTCTTCTGATTTCACCGGGCGAACTGTAGCTATAAATCTTGATTTTTTCTCTACAATCTCTCCCTCTCCCCCAATTTCCACGATTTTATATTCATTTCGCATAATATTCGTATCCTCTTTATAGTTTTGTAGTATCTTCGCCTTTATTTTAACATGTTTCTTAAGGATTTGGGAAGCAATTGTGAAGTTTTTAATTGGGGCTTTATTTCACAATTCTCTTTTGTTATAATGGATGGGAAAAGGAGGCAACATTCATGAACTTTGGAAAAAGAGCGACTTCCAAGAAACGCAATGCCCTAACCTCCCGTTCCACTATGGTAGGTAACAAAGCACACGTTTCTTTCCTTCGGGTTATATTTGCATCTCTGATTGCAGTTTTTGTCCTGTGCGCCTGTACAGGCTTCGGTGCTGTGAGGGGTCTGATTGACAATGCCCCTGAGATTTCCGATGTAAATATTATGCCCATTGGTGCTGCTACCTTCGTGTATGATACAGAGGGCAATCAGATTCAGAAATTAACTGCACCCAATTCGAATCGTATGCCTGTGACCATTGACCAGATTCCTCTGGATCTGCAACACGCCGTAGTTGCTATTGAGGATGAACGGTTTTATGAGCATAACGGAATCGATATCCGCGGTATTATCCGTGCAGGTGTTAAGGGTATCACTACAGGCCACTTTTCTGAGGGCGCCAGTACAATTACCCAGCAGTTATTAAAGAATAACGTATTCACCGGCTGGACACACGAGTCAACGGTAGAAAGATTCAAAAGAAAATTCCAGGAACAGTACCTTGCCATCCAGCTTGAGAAACAGCTGAAGGATAAAAATGTAATTCTGGAAAACTATTTAAACACAATTAACCTGGGCGCTGGTACCTACGGGGTACAGGCGGCATCTCACCGATATTTTGATAAAGATGTACAAGACCTGACCTTGTCTGAATGCACGGTTTTGGCAGGTATTACACAAAATCCGACCAAGTACAATCCAATCACGCATCCTGAGGACAATGCAGAGCGCCGGCAAAAAGTACTGAAAAACATGCTGGAACAGGGTTATATCACCCAGGAACAGCACGATGAGGTACTGGCTGACAATGTTTACGAGAGAATTCAGCAGACAGAGGCAGAGACAGCAGACGATAACTCTGTATACAGCTATTATATCGATGAATTGACCAAGCAGGTGATCCAGGATCTGCAGGATCAGAAGGGCTATACCTCCCAGCAGGCATACAATGCTCTGTACAGCGGCGGTCTTCAGATCTACTGTACACAGGACCAGAATATACAGCAGATCTGCGATGAGGAATACCAGGACCCTGATAATTTCCCGTCCGGGTCACAGGTGAGTCTGGACTATGCCCTTACCCTCAAGCATCCTAACGGAGAAGAGGAGAATTACAGCAAAGAAATGATGAAAGCCTACTTCCAGGAATCAGATTCTGACTTTACACTCCTCTTTGACAGCGAAGAAGATGCCCAGCCCTATATTGACTCATACAAAGAGCATCTTATGGCCGATGGCAGTACAGTGGTAGCTGAAAAGGCAATCTACACACCCCAGCCCCAGTCTTCGCTGGTAGTAATGGATCAGCATACAGGATATGTAAAAGCACTGGTTGGAGGCAGAGGGGAGAAAACTGCCAGCCTGACACTGAACCGGGCCACTAATACACTTAGGCAGCCAGGTTCTACCTTCAAAATAGTATCCACCTATGCCCCTGCTCTGGACGTCTGTGACAAGACACTGGCGAGCACTTATGAGGATGAACCGTTTGAATATGAGGGAGGCCGTCCGGTCAAGAACTGGCTGACCAATTCCTACGGGGGAACCACTACCATACGGGATGCTATCATTAATTCTGTCAACGTGGTGGCAGTCAAATGTCTAACAGAAATCACCCCGGAACTGGGTTATGAGTATCTGAAAAAATTCGGATTTACTACTATTTATGACTACAAGGAAATTAACGGCAAGATATACAGCGATGTCCGGCAGCCTCTGGCACTTGGAGGTATCACCCTTGGTGTGAGCAATCTTGAGCTGACCGCTGCCTACGCCGCCATTGCCAACGAGGGTACCTATACCAAACCAATTTTCTACACTAAGATTCTGGACAGCGACGGAAATACCGTCATTGACAATACACCTGAGACCACATCTGTAATCAAGCCAAGCACTGCTTATCTTCTCACAAGTGCGATGGAAGACGTGGTCAAAGAGGGTACAGGTACGCGTTTAAAATTATCCGGTATGCCTGTAGCAGGTAAAACAGGTACCACCTCCGGTTATAACGATGTTTGGTTTGCAGGCTATACGCCTTACTATACCTGCGCGGTATGGGCAGGCTATGATGATAATGAGAAGCTTCCGAAATCCGGAATCTACAGGTCCTATCACCAGACTTTATGGAAAAAAATTATGGGCAGAATTCATGAGGATCTGAAAGAAAAAGATTTTGAGATGCCCTCCACGGTGGAGAAAGAAACGGTATGTGCTACTACCGGGCTTCGTCCAAATGCCGGATGCCCGACTATCACAGAATATTTCGATAAGACAACACTTCCCACCAAGCGGTGCAACAAGCACAGCAATTACCGGAGAAGCGACGACACAGAATCCAATAATGAATCTTCCGGCAGCAATCAGAGGGAGGAAAACACGAATAACACCACTCCTCCAACCACCGGAGAGAATCCTAACGGCAATAATACAAACAATAACCAGCCGGAAAATCCTAACGGCAATACCGGGGATCAGCCCGGAGGCAACACCGGACAGCCGGGTACTCCGGAAGAGCCGACAACGCCCACACCGCCCGTAGAAGGCGGAGATCAGCCCGGAGGCAATACCGGGGATCAGCCGGGCGGGGATACCCCACAGCCGGGCACCTGACAGAGCATAAGATCACATAAGGACATTGCGCTTACAAGCGCAATGTCCTTTGTTTTCTCTTATCCCGCGCATGGAGCTGCAAGACGCCCAAATTGCAGGATACAAATCCAGAGAGAAATTGGGGCCGGGTAGATATCACAATCAGCTCCCCACAGCATCCAGTATCAGCTTTGCGGCTCCCACAATACCCGCATCATTACCCAGCTTTGCCAAAACCAGCGGAGTGTCCCTGCAGGCACTGAAGGCATATTTTTTATAGCTCTTTTCAACAGCCTGTATCAATACATCCCCTGCCTTTGAAACACCTCCCCCGATAACAATGACCTCAGGGTCTACTACACAGGAAAAATTACCCAGTGCCCGTCCCAGGCAGTCGGAAAAGACAGAGACTATATCTGCCGCCAGCTGGTCTCCCTCTTTATAGGCGTCAAAGACTGCTTTGGCAGTAATCTCTTGTCCCCGAAGTACAGACGTTTTTTCTGATTGGGCAAGCATCCTGCGGGCGATCCTGGCGATTCCCGTAGCCGACGCGGTCTGTTCCAGACACCCGTGGCCGCCGCAGTTGCACGCTTCTTCTTCGTTGGGATCCACACAGGCATGCCCAATCTCCCCTCCTGCACCGTGGGCACCTGCCACGATCCTGCCGTTTACGATAATTCCTCCGCCAACACCAGTTCCGAGAGTAACCAGAATCATGTTTCTGGCTCCTTCACCGCCGCCCTTCCACATCTCTCCCAGGGCAGCCACATTGGCATCATTTGCCGCTTTGACAGGGTATCCGGAAAGAGTCCTCAATTCTTCCTCTATACACTTTTGTCCCCAATGGAGATTAACCGCACAGGGAATCTCCCCTTTTTCATTCACCGGTCCGGGGACACCGATTCCTATACCAGCCACATCCTTTGCAGGGATGGAAGCATCCTTTGCCTTTCGAAGAATGGACTCTGCCACATCGGGCAGTATGTGCATTCCCCCTTCCTCTACACGGGTCTTAATCTCCCATTTGTCCAGTACCTTCCCACTGGTGTCAAATAGGCCGCACTTTATTGTAGTACCGCCTACGTCAATTCCAAAGCAATACTGTGCCATACATTAATCCTCCCTCTTTTTCGCAATATTCTCCTGTACCCGCTTGTACAGTTCCTTTGCCGCATTATATCCCATCTTTTTCTGTCTGTGGTTTACTGCAGCAGATTCAACTATCACAGCGAGATTTCTTCCCGGACGTATAGGAAGAGAATGGCACACTACCTTATTGCCCAGGAATTCTGTATATTCCTCCTCCAGCCCGAGTCTGTCATACTCTTTATCCTTACTCCATTCCTCCAGCTTAATTACCAGATCAATGGCCTGGGTATCCTTTACACTCTCTACGCCGAACAGGGTTTTTACATCTATAATTCCAATTCCCCTCAGCTCAATAAAATGCCTGGTAATATCCGGAGCCGAACCTACCAGTGTCACATCGCTGACACGCCGAATCTCCACAACATCGTCACTTACCAGACGGTGTCCTCTTTTAATCAGCTCCAGAGCAGCCTCGCTCTTACCTATCCCGCTCTCACCCATGATGAGAACGCCCTCTCCGTACACATCTACAAGCACACCGTGGACAGAGATACAAGGCGCAAGCTGAACATTCAGCCAGCGGATAATCTCCGCCATAAAATTAGAGGTTGTCTTATCTACCGTTAAGGTAGGTACCTGATACTTTTCAGCCAGCCGGAGCATATCCTCATCCGGATGTGTCATCGTGCTGAAAACCACACAGGGAATTTTGCTGGACACAAACCTTTCATAGGCGGCGACTTTTTCTTCCCGGGTAAGATGCTGAAGATATGTGTATTCCACGTATCCGATAATCTGTACCCTTTCATTCTCAAAATGCTCCAGATAACCTGTCAGCTGAAGTGCCGGCCGGTTAATATCCGGAAGGGTAATCCTTATCTCAGACATATCAATATCAGGGGTTGCATTATAAAGCCCCAGCTCCTGCACCATTTTCTTAAGTTCTACACCTTTCATATGTGCTCTCCTTTGCGATTTCTTAGATTTTATTCTACCACATACGATCTTTCACTTCAACAAATCCATCTGCTAATCTTCCCCTTCATGAAAAAATGCATACACCTGGCGTGCACTTCTTGCATTCATAGACGGCACCTTTTCCAGCTCCTCTAAGGATGCCTCCCTGATAGGTTCCAGCCCCTTGAAATACTTCATCAGCGCCTTTCTGCGGGCAGGCCCTACTCCCTCAATATCATCCAAGACAGAGTGAACCTGCCCCTTGCTTCTCAGCGACCGGTGATATTCAATGGCGAACCGATGGGCTTCATCCTGGATTCTGGTAATCAGTTTGAACCCTTCGCTGGACCGGTCAATTGGAATCTCTGCATTATTGAAATACAGCCCCCTTGTCCTGTGTTTGTCATCTTTTACCATTCCGCATACTGGAATCTCCAGACCCAGGCGGTTCAGAACATCCAGGGCAATATTTACCTGTCCTTTTCCCCCGTCCATCATAAGCAAATCCGGAAATTTAGTAAAGCTTCCGTATTCCCGTTCCAGATTTTTCTCCCTCTGTTCTTCCTGTTCATCCATCCCATGGGTAAACCGGCGGGTAAGTACCTCTTCCATACTGGCATAATCGTTGGTGCCCTTCACCCATTTGATTTTAAATTTCCTGTAATCACTGCGCTTTGGTTTTCCTTTTTCATAGACAATCATAGAGCCCACAGACTGAAATCCGCTGATGTTAGAGATATCAAAAGCTTCTATCCGGTTTACATCCTGAAGTCCCAGCCATTGGGAGATCTCTTTGACTGCCCCTATGGTTCTTCCCTCTTCCCGCTTTATCTTTTCCCGATCCTGGCTTAAAACAAGCTGGGCATTCTGGGCCGCCAGCTCCACCAACTTTTCCTTTGTCCCCTTTTTGGGCACTTTCAGTCTTACCTTCTGGCCCCTCCGTTTGCCGAGCCATTCTTCTATGATTTCCTGATCCTCTATCTCTTCCTGAAGCATAATTTCCTTCGGAATATATGGCGTACCTGCATAAAACTGTTTCAGAAAGCTGGAGACCACCAAAGCTCTGCCGTCACCTTCTGCCACTTTAATATAAAAGTGATCTCTTCCGATTAGACGTCCGTCCCTGACAAAGAATACCTGGGCCACCGCGTCCTCTCCGTCCATAGCCACAGCGATTACATCCTTGTCGTCTCCATGCTGATCCGTAATCTTCTGACGCTCCTGAATCCTTCCTACGCTTTGGATCAGATCACGGTACTGGGCAGCGTCCTCAAAGTTCATCTCTTCTGCCGCCTGCTTCATCTTTTCTTCCAACTCCCGGATTACCGGCTTACTGTTCCCTCCCAGAAAATCCAGAAGCTTCTCTACCTGTTTATGATATTCCTCCTTAGAAATGTAGCCCTGGCAGGGGGCTTTGCACTGTTTAATATGGTAATACAGGCAGGGACGTTCCTTTCCGATATCCTTGGGGAGATTCCGGTTGCAGGACCTCAGATGATAAAGCTTTCTGGAAAGCTCCACTGCATCCTTCACCGCACCTGCACTGGTATAGGGGCCATAATACCGGCATTTATCCTTTTTCATCTGGTGAGAGAAAAGTACCCGGGGAAACTCTTCGTTCACGGTCACCTTGATAAAGGGATATCCCTTATCATCCTTAAGCATAGTGTTATATTTAGGCCGGTGCTCTTTGATGAGATTACACTCCAGGACCAGCGCCTCCAGCTCTGAATCTGTAATAATATACTCAAAACGCTCAATCTGCGTGACCATACGCTCAATTTTAGCGCCTTTGTTCCTGCTTGACTGAAAATACTGCCGCACCCGGTTTTTCAGACTGATGGCTTTTCCCACATATATAATTGCATCTTTCTTATCATGCATGATATAGACGCCGGGCTTTGCCGGCAGTTTTTTTAATTCCTCTTCCAAATCCATACTGCTCTCCTCTATCTGCCTGAAAGGCCTGCTTCCCGGAGGACACTGCCCGGGGAACCAGGTTATTCTCCTGCCGAAATATATTTATCTGTAAATGAAAATACGGTTCCGTAATATGCCTCCGGATCCTTGTCCTGAGACTGGGCATGCCCTGCACCCTCTACGATTAACAATTCTTTTTCCCCTCCAGCAGCCTGATACAGCTCTTCCGCCATTTCTGCAGGTATAAATGCATCTTCGTTCCCGTGTATAAACAACACCGGCAGGCTGGTTTTTTTGACCTGCTCCAGAGCAGACGCTTCCTTTATGTTGTAGCCTCCCCGCATCTGCAGAACCACATTGGCTGCATCCAGAAGAGGAAACGGCGGAAGGTGAAACCATTCCCTGAGCTGTTTCTTAAAAATGCTGTACACATCCGTGTATGCACAGTCAGAGACCACTGCCTTTACATTGTCGGGCATCTTCTCCCCCGCCATCATCAGTGCACAGGAGGCCCCCATAGACTGTCCGTGAATCACTATCTCTGCCTGAGGATCCTGACTCAATATGTAACGGATCCATATCATATTATCCGCCCTGTCCGTCCATCCCATACCGATAAAATCACCTTCGCTCTCTCCATGGCATCGCATATCCGGCGTAAGTACCTGATATCCTTTTAAGGCATATTCGCAGGCTATGGGATTCATCTCCTCTTTCCAGCCGGTGTACCCATGAAGCAGGAGCACCCACTTATGGCTCTTCTCCTTTTGATAAAATACTCTGGCCTTCAGTTTATAGCCGTCCGCCGACTCTGCCTCCAGCTCTGCCTGGGGTGCAGCCGACAGCCACACCTCCGTTTTACCGGAAGCTTTGGAGCGGTTTTCCTGTATATCATCTGTGTGCACCAGTGCCGCTACACTCTCTTCCGTAATATCCTCAAACGCCTGGGTCTTTTCCATAGAAGCCGGCACCAGAGCCACATCCACAAGTATATATGCTGCCGCAAAAAGTAATACAAGGAGAACCGCAAATACTATTCCTATTCTCTTTATCCACTTTTTCTTCATTTTGTCTCTCTCTTAAGTCCTTTCTCCTCTGCCCGGTGCCTTACTTTTATCTCATCTTGACGCCTGGGCGGTACTGCTACCGACATTTAGAGCCGGAACATATATGCTCCGGCTCTTATGATATTTTAGTCTTCTGTGATTGTCTCTTTTTCCTCTGAGTTCGGGATATCTTCCTGTCTGACCTCCTGCGCCTGGTCCAGAGAAGCCTCTGTCTGTTCTTCTTCTGCAGGCTCCAAGAGCTCTGGCAAGACAGGCTCCTTATTTGTCGTTATCTCCGAATCCGGTGTTTCTACGTTCTCTTTACTTTCTCTCTGGAGGATACGGTACTCCTTATTCTCTTCCCCTTCAGGTTCAGGAATACCCTTGACCTCCCGGAAAATCTTCATGAACTCTTTCCCTGTTATGGTTTCTTTCTCAATCAGGAATTCCGCAATTTTATCCATTACCTCCCGGTTCTCCGCCAGCAGGCCTTTTGCCTCATCGTAAGACTTTTTAAGAAGCTCCATTACCTCATGGTCAATTTCCGTGGCAGTGGCATCTCCGCAGTTCAGAACCGCCCTTCCGTCCAGATATTGGCTCTGTACGTCTGCAAGTCCCATAAGTCCGAATCTCTCGGACATTCCATATTGGGTAATCATTGCCCTTGCCACCTTTGTGGCCTGCTCAATATCATTGGACGCCCCGGTAGTCACAGTATCAAAAACCAGTTCCTCCGCGGCACGGCCTGCCAGATATCCGACCAGCATAGCCTCCAGCTCTTTCTTGGTGTTCAGATACTTTTCCTCCTCCGGTACATGCATAACATACCCTAGAGCCCCCATGGTACGAGGCACAATGGTAATCTTCTGCACCGGTTCTGAATGCTTTTGCAGAGCGCTTACAAGCGCATGACCTACTTCGTGGTAAGAGACAATCTTTCGTTCCTCCTTGCTGAGGATTCTGTCCTTTTTCTCTTTTCCTACAAGCACCACTTCCACTGCTTCAAATAAATCCTTCTGAGATACCGCACGCCTTCCCTTTTTAACTGCCAGAATAGCCGCCTCATTAATCATATTCGCCAGGTCGGAACCAACCGCCCCTGAGGTAGCCAGAGCAATAGCATCCAAATCTACGGTTTCATCCAATGCCACATTCTTTGCATGTACTTTCAGGATATCAACCCGTCCTTTCAAGTCCGGACGGTCTACAATTACTCGTCGGTCAAAACGTCCCGGACGCAGAAGCGCAGGATCAAGTACCTCCGGACGATTGGTTGCAGCCAGTATCAAAAGCCCTTTGGACGTGTCAAAACCATCCATCTCAGCCAAAAGCTGGTTCAGGGTCTGCTCCCGCTCGTCATTTCCGCCTCCGTAACGGCTGTCACGGCTTTTACCGATGGCGTCCACCTCATCAATAAAAATGATGCAGGGAGCGTTCTTCTTTGCCTCCTCAAACAAGTCACGGACACGGGAAGCTCCCACTCCCACGAACATTTCCACAAAGTCAGAACCTGACAGTGAGAAAAACGGAACGTGTGCCTCCCCGGCTACTGCCTTTGCCAGCAGTGTCTTACCGGTACCCGGAGGTCCCACAAGAAGGGCGCCCTTGGGAAGCTTTGCCCCGATAGCCGTATATTTTCCCGGATTATGGAGAAAATCTACTACTTCCTGGAGAGATTCTTTCGCCTCGTCCTGCCCCGCCACATCCTTGAACGTAACGCCTGTCTCCTTCTGCACATATGCTTTTGCTTTACTCTTTCCTACGCCGCCCATCATGCCGCCGCCTTTGTTCATCCGGCGCATGAAGAAGTTAAGTACGAGCAATAATAATACAAAAGGAATGATAAAGCTCAGGATACTGTACAGTATGGTAGATGCCGGATCCGGGGGCTTCTTGGAAAACTCCGCATCGCATTTTGCCAGACGTTCCGTAAGAGCTGTTTCATCTTCCATCAAAGTCGTGTAGTAGGTAACCTCAAGGTTAGGATTCGACTGCTTCTTGGGAATGATGGTCAGAGTGTCTGATTTCAATTGTACTTTGCTGATCTCGTTTTTATCCACCATAGAAATAAACTCATTATATGAGATTTCTCTGGAGGTGAGATCCTTCTGCATGCTGCCGAAGAAACTCATACATGCCAAACTAATAAGAATACAAATCAGGAGCATCAGCAACGTCTGTCTATTCTTCGGTCCGCCTGGTCCGTTATTCCTGTTATTTTTAGGATTCTGATTATTATTTTGGTCCATTTCCTTCCTCCTCATTCTTGTCTCTTCTATTATAAGGACAGACCGGCTATAAATCAATAACCAGATTGTGAAAAAGAAGACACTTTTCTTAAACTTTTCTAAAATCCAATGAAAATCGACATCTATTTTTTCCGTAATGGGTAGAAAAAACAATCTAACCTGTAGTATACTAAAATCTGAGGCATTTATGCCTGCTACTTTTATAATATCTTAGGGAGACAGAGGTTAAAAAAGCAAATGAAAATTGGATTTGATAACCAAAAATACCTGGATATGCAGTCTGCACATATCCGTGAAAGAATTAATCAGTTTGACAACAAATTATATCTGGAATTCGGCGGAAAGCTTTTTGATGACTATCATGCCGCCAGAGTCCTTCCCGGTTTTGCACCTGACAGCAAGCTCCGCCTGCTGATGCAGCTCTCAGACCAGGCGGAACTGGTGATTGTGATAAGCGCCGGGGATATTGAGAAAAATAAAATCAGGGGGGATTTAGGAATTACCTATGATTCCGATGTGCTGCGCCTGATGGATGCCTTCAAAGAAAAAGGCCTGTATGTGGGCAGCGTTGTAATCACCCAGTATCAGGGGCAGAACAGCGCCAATCTCTTCAAGATGCGTCTGGAGAAGCTGGGTATTCGGGTATATATCCACTATTCTATTGAGGGCTATCCAAGTAATATACCGTTAATCGTAAGTGACGACGGGTACGGCAAAAATGAATATATCGAGACTACCCGTCCTCTGGTAGTCATCACTGCCCCAGGTCCGGGAAGCGGTAAGATGGCGACCTGCCTGTCCCAGCTCTATCACGAGCACAAACGGGGCATCCATGCAGGATACGCCAAGTTTGAGACCTTTCCCATCTGGAACATTCCTCTGAAGCATCCTGTGAATATGGCCTATGAGGCTGCAACTGCGGATCTCAATGACGTCAATATGATTGATCCCTTCCATCTGGAAGCTTACAATAAAACAGCCGTTAATTATAACAGGGATGTAGAAATTTTTCCTGTACTCAACGCCATATTTGAAAAAATTTACGGTTCCAGTCCCTACAAGTCCCCCACGGACATGGGCGTCAATATGGCCGGAAACTGCATTTCCGACGATGAGGTCTGCAGGGAAGCCTCCTGCCAGGAAATTATCCGGCGCTATTATCAGGCTTTGAACGGTCTGGCTGACGGCACCCGTCTGGAAGAAGAAGCCTTTAAAATCGAGCTTCTTATGAAACAGGCCCATATTACCACGGATGACAGAAAAGTGGTGGCTGTGGCCGTGGAACACGCAAAGGAAACTGGTGCACCTGCTGCCGCCCTGGAGCTGGCCGACGGACGCATCATCACTGGTAAGACTTCTAATCTTCTGGGGGCTTCCGCTGCTCTGCTGCTGAATGTGCTAAAAGAACTGGCCGGCATTGATCATAAGGTTCACGTGATTTCCCCTGCTGCCATAGAACCCATTCAAAAGCTTAAGACAAAATATCTGGGAAGCCGGAACCCCCGCCTTCATACCGACGAAGTCCTTATCGCCCTGTCCATCAGTGCGGCGACTGATTCCAATGCAGAGCTGGCATTAGAGCAGCTTCCAAAGTTAAAGGACTGCCAGGCCCATACTTCCGTTATGTTGTCGGATGTAGATTTAAAAGAATTTAAAAAGCTGTCTGTGCAGCTGACTTCAGAGGCAAAATACGAGAACAAACGGATCTACCACTAAAACTACCAGAAAGCAGCAGCGTTTTGGTAATTGTCTGACTTTAATTTTTTTACCAAAAGCACTTGTTTTTTCCTGCACATGTGTTGTATAATTTTTTCCGTTATTTTGAAATTTAAAAGCATTCACTAGGACAATGGAGTCCCGGCAATTTGCTGAAACAGCCGTTCATCTGCGAGGGCAGCATGACAGGCTTTTCAGCTGCCGGGACTTCTCTGATTGAAAGCCCCAAAGGGGCCGTCTTCCAAAGGAGGGAAATCATGCCAGTAAAGTACGTATTTGTAACCGGCGGGGTAGTATCCGGTCTGGGAAAAGGAATCACTGCAGCATCTCTGGGACGTCTGCTGAAAGCCCGGGGCTACAAAGTCACCATGCAGAAATTTGATCCTTACATTAATATGGATCCGGGAACTATGAATCCCATGCAGCACGGGGAGGTTTTTGTCACCGATGACGGTGCGGAGACTGATTTGGATCTGGGCCACTACGAACGTTTTATTGACGAGAGTCTGGATAAAAATTCCAACGTGACAACAGGTAAGATCTATTGGTCCGTCCTGCAGAAAGAACGCCGGGGGGATTTCGGGGGCGGCACGGTCCAGGTAATTCCCCACATTACCAATGAAATCAAAAGCAGGTTTTACCGCAATTATACCTCTGAAGAGACCAGAATTGCTATCATTGAAGTGGGCGGCACGGTGGGAGACATTGAAAGCCAGCCTTTTCTGGAGGCAATCCGGCAGTTTCAGCACGATGTGGGGCGGGAGAATGCCATCCTAATCCACGTCACTCTGATTCCGTATCTGAAGGCTTCCGGCGAGATGAAAACGAAACCCACGCAGGCCAGTGTTAAAGAGCTTCAGGGTATGGGAATCCGCCCTGACATTATCGTCTGCCGCTCCGAACGTCCGCTGGACCAGGGAATTAAAGATAAAATTGCCCTGTTCTGCAACGTTCCAAGCAGTCATGTCCTGCAAAATCTGGATGTAGAATACCTATACGAAGCTCCCCTTGCCATGGAAAGAGAGAATCTGGCGCAGGTGGCCTGCGAGTGCCTCAATCTGGAGTGTCCCCAGCCGGATCTCGCTGACTGGAAAGGAATGGTTGAGGCTCTGCGCCATCCCACCAAGGAAGTCACCATCGCCCTGGTGGGAAAATACATCCAGCTCCACGATGCCTACCTCAGTGTGGTAGAAGCCCTCAAGCATGGAGGAATCGCCAGTCACGCCACCATAAATCTGAAATGGGTGGATTCCGAGGAAATTACGCCCGAAAATGCAGAAGCCTTTCTATCCGAAGCGGACGGAATCCTGGTTCCCGGGGGCTTTGGAGACCGGGGTGTTGAGGGCAAAATCACGGCAATCCGCTATGCCAGAGAACACAAGGTACCGTTTCTGGGCCTCTGCCTGGGCATGCAGCTGTCCATCGTGGAATATGCCCGCAATGTAGTAGGATATTCGGATGCACACAGCATAGAACTGGATCCCCATACGATACACCCTGTCATAGATCTCATGCCGGATCAGAATGGAATTGAGGACATCGGCGGCACACTTCGTCTGGGAGCTTATCCCTGTGTCCTGGACAAATCCTCAAAGGCCTATGAGCTGTATGGGGAAGAAATCATATATGAGCGTCACCGGCACCGCTATGAGGTGAATAACGATTACCGGAACGACCTGACCAAATACGGCATGACCCTCTCCGGCACCTCCCCCGACGGCAGAATTGTAGAGATGATAGAGCTGAAAAATCACCCCTTCTTCCTCGGAACCCAGGCTCATCCGGAACTGAAATCCAGGCCCAACAGGCCCCATCCCCTGTTTCGCGGGTTTGTTGAGGCATCTGTAGACAGAAAGGAACAGCAGCCGTAATATTCTTCTGGATATGCAAAAGACGCCGGGAAGCAGAAGTTCTCCTTCTGTTTCCCGGCGTCCTTTAGTTTCTTTTTATCTGTATCCATCAGGATTCATAGACTGCCATTTCCAGGAATCCCGGCACATTTCTTCGATTCCTCTTTTGGCCTCCCAGCCCAGTTCTTCTTTGGCTTTTGCCGCATCTGCATAGCAGGTAGGAATATCACCGGCCCGCCTTGGCTTAATCTGGTACGGTATTTTCTTACCGCAGGCTTTTTCATAAGCTTTCACCACATCCAGCACACTGTAGCCGATTCCCGTTCCCAGATTGTAAATCATAACACCCTTAGCAGTTTCCAGCTTCTGAATTGCCTTTACATGGCCTGCTGCCAGATCAACCACATGAATATAATCTCTTACGCCTGTTCCGTCCGGTGTGGGATAGTCATCCCCGAACACGCCCAGACATTCCAGTTTGCCCACAGCCACCTGGGCAATGTAAGGCACCAGGTTGTTGGGAATCCCCTTGGGATCTTCACCGATAAGACCGCTTTCATGGGCACCGATGGGATTAAAATACCGGAGCAGAATTACATTCCATTCCGGATCGCCTACATGCAGATCTGTGAGGATCTGTTCCAGCATTCCTTTGGTCTGTCCGTAAGGATTGGTAATCTTTCCCTTGGGGCACTCTTCTGTTATGGGAACAAATGCAGGATCCCCGTATACAGTAGCGGAGGAACTGAAGACAATATTCTTGCAGCCGTGGTTTCTCATTACATCGCACAGCAGCAGGGTTCCTGTAATATTATTGTGATAATACTCCAGAGGCTTGGACACGGATTCCCCCACGGCTTTGAGCCCTGCAAAATGGATGACAGAATCAATAGATTCTCTGTCAAACACTGCTTCAATATCCGGACGGTTCAGCAAATCGCCTTCATAAAATTTCACTTTTTTTCCTGTGATTTGCTCCACTCTGTCCAGAGCTTTTGCACTGGAATTGTAAAGATTATCCAACACAACTACTTCGTACCCCTGATTCAACAGCTCTACACAAGTATGACTTCCGATATAGCCTGCACCGCCGGTTACTAATATTGCCATAATAAACTCCTCCTTCATCTGCAGTTTTATAGATTGTCTCTTAATTTCTTAATCATTCTATCACGGATAAGAAAGAATAACAACTGAATCCGAATATTTATTTTATTAAATTTGTTTTAAAACATTTATGTTGTTTTATATTTGCATAGTTTGCTATTATCTCGTACATCTGCTGCTTCTTCTGTTCCATGTCTGCCACCAGTTTAAACTGCGTCCTGCAGCGGTCCAGATTTTGTCCCTCTCTGTGCGTCTTAAAATACGTATCTCCGGACAGATAATCTGTCAGAAACCGGATGCCGCATTCATAGGTCATGGTAATGGCCCCATCCGGGAGCATACATATCTCCTCATGCGTCAGACTCCCTCCGCATCCTTCCAGAAACCCTTTGGTATAAGCCTCAAAAAGCTCCAGGCTGCACCAAATTTTCGAGAGATCCCGCTCATCCTCTGCGCCGGTGCTGGCGCCAAAGCGGATAGAATCCCCAAAATCATTCACTGCCAGTCCCGGCATAACCGTGTCAAGATCAATTACACAGATCCCTTTTCCTGTAGCCCGATCCATCATAATGTTATTCAGTTTCGTGTCGTTGTGGGTAACACGCAGGGGAAGCTCTCCGTTTTTCTGCATTCTGCACAGCGTGTGGGCAAGGCTTTCTCTGGACAGCGCAAATGCAATCTCGTCTTTCACTTTGTCTGCCCGTTTGCAGACATCTTCCCGGACTGCCTTCTGAAGTTTTAAAAAACGCTCCTCCGTATTATGGAAATCTTTGATGGTCTCATGCAGGGTCTTGGCAGGATAATCCGCAAGGAGCCTCTGAAAATGCCCGAATGCCAGGGCACTCTCATAAAAATCTTCCGGCTTCTCCACCTGATTATAACAGACTGCATCTTCGATAAAAAGATACGCTCTCCAGTAATCTCCTGCGGAATCTCTGTAATAACAGTTTCCATCCGCTGCAGGAACAAGGTTCAGTGTCTCTCTCTCGGGATCCCCCCCATTGCTAATAATCTTGCCGCGTAGCCAGGTAGTCACTCCAACAATATTCTCCATCAGCTCTACAGGCCTCAGAAAAATCTCTTTATTCATTCTCTGCAGGATAAACCTCCTGGGTTTCCCTGTCTCCCCCTCAAAGGTAAGGCGGAACGTATCATTGATGTGCCCGCTGCCGTAGGGTATCTCCTCTTTCAGATGTTCCGGAAACCGGAAATGTTGTATTACCTCTTGCATAATCTCCTGCTCCACGCCTACTCCTCCCAAAGCTTCTCCGGATAAAGGCCCTTTGCTTTCATACTTTTAACAGCCTCTACCACAACCTCTTTATCTTCTTTATAAGTAACTCCATACCATTTATCAGAGGATTTCAGGACCTCAACAGTTGCTTTCTTCTCTTCCAGAAGCTCTCCCACAACAGACGGAAGGAAGAATTCGGCTTTCATGGGATTCTCTTTCAGATTCCTTTCCAGAAATAAAGGAAAACGTTCTTTTAACTCTTTTAACATACTTTGAGTAAATCCCCACATATTCATAGATACCGTGCTTCCCTCCGGCAGCGGCACCCAGGTGGCCCCGTCATCTTCTGTGTAGGCCGCCTGGCCTCCTCTTTTTTCAATTCTGGTGCGTTCCCGGATCCCAACCAAATATCCATGTTCGTCTGTCTCACATACGCCTCTGGCCACATGGCCATTCTCTGTAAGGGTATTTTCCAGAATATATCCCACCATGGTGTAGCGGTATTTCTCATCATCCTCATGGGTGGAGAGATAGTCAAAAATAGCCTGGAATGCATGCCGTCCATAATAGTCATCCGCATTGATAACCGCAAAAGGCCCGTCCACTGTATCTGCGCAGGAAAGCACTGCATGGCCGGTTCCAAAAGGCTTCACTCTCCCTTCCGGGACCTGGTATCCGCCGGGAATATTCGTCAATTCCTGATACACATAGGAAACCTCCATATACCTGCCCATTCTGTTCCCGATACTTTCCCTGAAGTCCGCTTCATTTTCCTTCTTTATAATAAAAACTACTTTGTCAAATCCGGCCTTTTTGGCATCATACAGGGAAAAGTCCATGATAATATGTCCCTGATCGTCCACCGGATCGATCTGCTTTAATCCGCCGTACCGGCTTCCCATACCTGCTGCCATGATTACTAATACTGGTTTTTTCATACGCTCCAACCTCCATTGATTCTGTTTCCTTTATTGTATACCTGCAAGCTCCGGGGTGTCCAGGGCAGGGGCGCTTCAGCGACTCTGCAGTCTTCCGCCGGCTTTTGAACATCCTCTAGAGTTTATCACATCTTATAGGTACCGTGCAACAAAAGCCCGGCCATGGCGCCGGCTGTCTCCTGCTGCATAAGATAGTATAATACGCTTGTTACAAAAATGCTTTATACGATATATTCACAAAATTGTACGATTGGTTCTCCTTTTAATTGTCTTTTATTAAAAGATAGACTATACTTATACTATACTTATACTATATTTAAAACTAGTAGGGAGGTTTTTATGCCATTCGAAGCGCTTAATCTGAGGGAAGAGCTGTCTGTATGCAATATCGTTACCATTCATTACTTTGAATATATGAATACTTTTGATTTTCCGGGAGAGTCCCATGACTTCTGGGAACTTGTGTGTGTAGATAAAGGAGAAGTGATTATCACGGCAGATGATATCCCCTATATTCTCAAGCGGGGACAGATATTTTTCCATGCTCCTAACCAGTTTCACTCGCTGAGAGCAAATGGCCGAACCGCCCCCAATCTAGTGGTAATCTCCTTTCACTGCAAAGCTGGGTGCATGGAGTTTTTCAGGGACAGAGTCATGGATATTACAGAGACCGAACGGACGCTGCTGGCCAGTATCATTTCCGAAGCCAGAAATTGTATCCGTCCGCCCTTTGACAACCCTTATACTGAAAAAATGCAGCGGCTCGAAGAGCCAGTATTCGGGGCAGAACAGTTGATCAAACTGTATATGGAGCAGATGCTGCTTCTGATGATACGCCGGGGAGATCAAAGTGCCCCAGGGGACGCCCATCCGGTAAAGTCTGTTACCCAGCACAACGAATCTATACTCTATCAGAGAGTGGTCAATTACCTGGAGGAACATATCCGGGAACATATGACCATTGAAGAGATCTGCAAGGCAAACCTCATCGGAAGGTCCCAGCTCCAGAAGCTTTTTCGGGAGCGGAACCGCTGCGGGGTTATTTACTATTTTTCCTGCCGCAAAATCGAACTGGCCAAGCAGCTTATACGGGAAAACCATCACAACTTTACACAGATTTCCGATGATCTGGGGTATACCTCTGTACATTATTTTTCCAGACAGTTTAAAAAAATTGCCGGGATGACCCCTTCTGAATATGCATCCTCCATAAAAGGACTGGCGGAGCGCAGATGAGTCATTATACCCCTTTTTATATTACGTCTCTCTTATCGATATCCCGGTAGGAAACGTAGGCAATCGCCAGCCCAAGAATACACAATGCTGCAGGCACCAGGCTGAATGAAAACAGGGATAACTGCCCCTGATCCCCTCCGAAGGAAGAGTTTACCAGACTATTGATCACCACCCCCGCTACAATCGTAGCCGTCACTGACTTTTTGCGCATTCCGAAATAGAGCGGAATCATACTAAGTCCCGCAGTTGCCCCGGCGCTGAACACTGCACCCGGAAGCCTTCCCATTATCTGCATCAGAGTGATTGGCTCTGTGACAATGGTAACCCAGCGGTTTGCAAGAAACATCCCCATACCAAAAATAATCTCAGACACCAGTATGGTTATAAAGGTAAAACCAAAAACAATGCAGAGCTTGCATCCCATAATCTTCTTTCTGGAGATAGGATAAGTGAATAGGTTCTGTATCGTACCCTCTTTATATTCTCCAATCACAACGTTCCCTAACATCACACCGCCGAAGATTCCGTAAGAAATCCGGCAGAGAATTTCTCCGAAGGCCAGCATCTGGGCAGCATGATCAAACATCCGCTCTCCCTCGTCAATAATGGATCCTGTCAGGATTGTAAAAGCAAGGATTGACGCTGCAATAATCACAAACGCCCTCACAATACTGCTTACTTTTAATTTTGCAAATTCCAATTTCATTAATTTAAGCATGCTCTCCTCCTCCTATCACAGTGTCCATAAAATAATCCTCCAGGGAATCATTTTTACAGGACATATTGAGAATTCCAATGTTTTCCTGCACCAAAGCTCTGGTTATCAATGTCTGATCCTCTATCCCATAAACTCTGAGACCGGACGGAGAGATCACTCTGAAGTTCAGCTCAGGGAATCTGTGATCCAGCACAGTAGCCGCCTTCTGCACATCATCCAGTTCCAGCTCTATATACTGTACGGCATCTTTTCTGATCTCCTTCATAGATACCTCTCTGAGCAGGCGGCCTTTGTCAAGCACTCCTATCTCATCCGCAATCTGTTCAATCTCTGTAATAATATGACTGGAGATTAGTATCGTTGTTCCGCAGTTGTCCCTCAAGCTCACCAACAGCTCACGTATCTGCCGGATCCCCATAGGATCCAGGCCATTGATAGGTTCATCAAGAATGAGCAGACGGGGGCGTGTAACGATTGCTCTGGCAATCCCCAGCCGCTGCTTCATACCCAGAGAAAACTCTGAGACCACTTTATCCCGGCAGGAGGACAGCCCCACCATCTCCAGCGTCTCTTCCATTTTTTTCTGATCATAATACCCCATATATGCGCAGTGAAGCTTCATATTCTCCCAGGCAGACAGCCTGCTGTAGAATACTGGTGTCTCTATAATACTGCCAATCTGTCTGAGATAGGCGACGGACTGGTTCAGCACCGGTTCCTGAAAGACACGGATATTACCCATAGTAGGCTTTACCAGGTTCAATATCATCTTCATAATCGTGGTTTTCCCGGCTCCGTTAGGACCCAGAAAGCCGTATATTTCTCCCTCCTGTACATGCATGGATACATTGCTCACTACTTCTGCATCCCTATACTGTTTTGTCACACCTTCTAATACAATTATATCTGACATAGCAGTTCCCTCTTTTTTCTTATTTACTTACCCTTGTCAACTTAGGGTATCTGAGGTTTATTATAGCGTACAGGAAATTCTATATATAACAAATTCCTTACATTTTTCTGTTAGGAATCTTACAATTTCCCTCCCTCTTCCGCAGGGGAAATTCCACTGTGAAGACAGTTTTCACAAAGGGGCTGCTCTCCAGGCGGATCCGGCCCCCCATGGCCTCTGTAAGGCGTTTGGTAATGGTAAGCCCCAGACCGCTTCCGTGATGTTTTTTGTTTCTGGAGTCTTCCAGGGTTACCAGGCGCTCAAAAACCTGGTTCTGATTCTCCTCCACAATCCCCTTTCCTTTGTCAGAAACCTCGATGAAGACCGTGCCGGAGCTCTCTCTCACGCAAAGCCCCAGATAGCCGCCGTCCGCTCCATATTTCATGGCATTCTGCAGCAGATTATTTAAGATCCTCTGAAGGGCCTGCTTGTCACCTTCTATATAAAGCGGAGTCTCCGGAATCCGGATGTCGGTCCGAAAACCGGGCCGGTTTAGCGTATCATAATAATTAATAATCTCATTTCTGCAGACTTCACAGATATCCAGCCGGGTGTGTTCCAGGGCAATGTCCCCTGCCTCCAGCTTTGCCAGGTCAAAAAACTCATTGATCATGCAGAGCACATCTTTCGTTTTCCGGTGGATCTTTTCTATTTTTTCACAGTTCCCCGGCTCCATGTTCTCCCGGCTGCTCAGTATCATCTCTGAATATCCGTAGATAACAGTGAGAGGAGTCTTGAGATCATGGGAGATATTCGCCAGCATCTTCCTGCTTTGCTCCTCATATTGTCTCTGCATCTGTTCCATATGGGACAGACGCTCCAAAAACAGGTTGACTTGGATCAGAAGCTCCTGGATCGCTTTTTCATCAGAAAAAAGCAGGATTTGATCCTGCTTTGCATTGCTCCCGTATTCTGCGAGCTCCCTGGTGAGGGCCTTAAGCTGCTCTGTCTGGTTTCTGTATCTGCTCTGGGCTCTCAGCCACAGAGTTCCCAATATAAGGGCTAAAATAGTCAGAAGTATGACTGCCATATGTGTCCTCCTTACTCACTCCCCAGTTTGTACCCAATCCCCCATACCGTCTTAATGTACCGGGGCTGAGAGGGGTTATCCTCTATCTTTTCCCTTAGACGCCGAATGGTCACATTTATTACATTCTCATCGTTCAGAAATTCATCATCCCATATTTCCTGATAGAGCTGTACCTTAGTGTATACTTTACTGGGATGGAGGGCAAACAGCTTCAGCAGTTCATACTCCTTAGCCGTAAGTTTCAGCAGTCTTCCGCCCTTGGACGCCGTCAGATTTTCCGTATCAATCAAAAGATCCCCCAGCCGGATCTTTCCCTCGTCACTGCTCTCCTTCTCCTGATACTCTTTATTCCGTCTCAGACAAGCTTTTACCCTGGCCTGGAGTTCCACCACAGAAAAAGGCTTGGTGATATAGTCATCTGCCCCGTATTCCAGTCCCAGCACTTTTTCATACTCTTCATTTCTGGCGGAAAGTATCAGCACTGGCACTGTACTTACCGCCCGTATTTTCTTCAGGACCGTAAGCCCATCCACTCTGGGAAGCATCAGATCCAGCACAAGCAAATCATACCCGGTGTTCTCAGCAAAAATATCCAGTGCTTCCTGCCCGTCAGCAGCTGAGGATGTAGTATAGCCCGGCAGAGCAAGCGCCTCCTCCAGCATCTCCCGGATATCAGCGTCGTCCTCTATTATTAAAATCGATCGATTCATAGATTCTCCTCCGTGTCTCCTGCATTCCCTCCTATCTTAACACAGATCGGAAAAATAATCACCACGGTTATCTATTCCAGATAAATCGACACCGGACCCTCTGCGCCGCCTATCACGGAGATGTCCTCTTCCTGAAACAGATCCAGCAGTTCCTGCACCCTTTTTGCTGAGCTTCCGTACTCTTTGATACTGCTCCCCTCTTGCAGAAAGGGAAGACTGCTTTCCTCCCAGTATTTTGTCATCAGGGTTTCCTCCCCGGCCTCTTTTAGGGGATACTGCCACTGTACCTCATCCAGATTATCTGTCAGGGCCAGCAGCAGGGCCGAGGCTCTCATCATTGTCCGCTCCAGTTCATGGTCGTCAGACAGCGGTTCCTTAAAGACCACCCGAAGAGCATAAGGGCGCTCGCTTGTCTCCAGTTCCATAGTATAAGCCGCCCCAGGCATATATCCATTACCGGAGAGAACCGCTAACAGCTTCCCATTGGCGGAAGCATCTCCCAGATAGGGATGTCTGGCCTCAAACAGCGCATTGGCCTGCCGTGAGATCGCAAGACTTGTCATTAATTCTTCCTGATCTTTCTCTGAAAAAACGATCCGGTACAAAATGGCAAGGTCATTCTCACCTGCAGCCCAGGGATTCTCCATATAGTCTTTGCAGGAGTACCCATGGAGCATGCCCTCCGATGCATTCACAGCTGTCAGCACCAGGTCCTGGTCCGGTTCAAACGACACCTTGCGAAAAGCTTTGTCTGCCTCCTTCGAAGCCTCCAGCACAGAGAGACTGATTCCCCTGCAGGTATTTCCGGGCAATTCACTGACCAGCTCATAACCTGCATCTTCTGATGAAAACTGCAGTTTCAGGTGTGCAGTGCTGTATCCCCCCTCCGGACTTCCCTCCGCCCAGAACCCAGTTGTGCCAGTTCCACGGAAAGGGATACCTCCCGCCCCTACTCCACCGCAGACTTTCACCTCTCTCTGGTATAAACTGCCTTTATGATACACTTCTGTATAGAGGGCAAAGGATTTGATTTTTTTCTGCAGACGGTAAGAAAACGTGGAAGATTCCCCGGGCATGATCTCCAGTACAGACGGCTGCAGATTCCGAAACTGTATATAATTCTTCTTTCCGATTCCATTGGTTCCGCAGATTACAAGCAGAACAGCGCACAGACATACAAGGCCTGCTGTGGCCCATGCGCCCAGTCTTCGGAATCTGAGAATGTTTTTTATTCTTCCTTTCGTTTGACTCTCCCCAAAGGATAATGGCTGAGGCACAGAGAACCTTCGCCCAGTGGCAAAACACAGCAGAGCCATACTGTAGTCCGCTTTGGCATCCTCTCCCAGCTGCCTGATCACCCATTCGTCACAGCTCATCTCCATATCCCGCTCCATGCAGTAATAGGCAGCCCAGACCAGCGGATGAAACCAGTAAACTGCCAGAAGAGCAAATGCAAATAATTTAATCAGGTAGTCCCTCCGTCTGATATGATATTGTTCATGGAGCAGAATAACCTCCATCTGATCCTTGGGCAGCCGAAAGGGAACATAGATGTTTGGAGACATCAATCCCATGACAAAGGGGGAAGCAATCTCATCGCACTCATAAATATTCTCCCGCATAAGGACAGCTTTGGATACCTTCTTCTGTATCCTGAAATATGAGATTCCCCCATAAAGCAGAAGCAGCACTATCCCGGCGATCCATATTGCGGAACCAATCTGTCCCAGAGACAGGTTTCCCCGCACTCGGAACACATCCCCGGCGGTGCTGCCCGTTCCGGTAAGATTGTCCGCCCCACGCACAACCTCCGCTGTACCTCTTGCCGCTGCATTCTCAGGAACCCTGGTGATAAGCCCGCTGTCATTCAGACTCTCCCCAGGTCCAAAGACTGAGAGATTAAAAAGACTCAGCCAGGAAGACAGGGATACGGGGCAAACCAGCCGGAAGGCCGCCGCACTCCAAAGACAGTAGGAATAAACCTTGGGTGCCTTTCTTAAGAAACACCGGATCACAAGCACAGCCAGAATCACACATCCGCCCATGGCACCCAGATCCAGGATCCTGAAAAATAATCTTTCTGCCATCGCTACACCTCCCTGTGGGAATCAATCAGCTTTTTTAGTTCTTCCGCCTCCTGTTCTGATATCTTTTTGTCTCCCAGAAATGCGGTGAGAAAGGATGGAAGCGATCCGTTAAACGTGCGCTCCACAAAGTAATCGCTCTCCTTTGCCTGCACCTTTTCTCTGGGGATCAGGACAGAGACAACGGCATCCACACTCTGGATGTACCCCTTTTCACAGAGCTTCTTAATTGCGGTGTATGTCGTGGATTTCTTCCATCCCAAGGTTTCGCGGCACAGCTGCACCAGTGTTCCTGATCCCACCGGCGCATGTTCCCACACTACCATCATAAAACGGTAATCACTGTCACAAAGTTTATAATATTCCATGCAATTTCCTCCTCTATCCGGTAAATCATATAAGGTCGGTTGCTATAGACCCAACTTAAGTCTATAACAACCGACCTTAAAATACAAGCATTATTTTTATAATTCCTTTTTCAATGGCAGCGTTGCCCTTCTGAGCCACTCCCGCTCTTTTTCCGGCAGAAGCGGCCCGATGGTCCGGTACACCCTCTCATGATATTCATTCAGCCACTGAATCTCTTTTCCCCGCATCATCTCAGGAAGCACGGCAGTCGTATCAATGGGCACCAAAGTCACCGGCTCAAATTCCATAAACTGGCCGTACCCGGTTTTCTCAGCTTTTCTGCACAAAAGCAGATTCTCAGTTCGGATCCCATACTTCCCTTCTGCATAGAATCCAGGTTCATCGGAGGTAAGCATCCCCTCCTCCAGCACAGCATTTCCCCCAGAGGCAGAAGAAACCTTCCACCGGATAGAATTAGGTCCCTCATGAACATTCAGAAGATACCCAACCCCGTGGCCGGTCCCGTGATTATAATCAAGGCCGTATTCCCAAAGAGGTCCTCTGGCCAGATAATCCAGATTCGCACCGCAGCACCCATAGCGGAATCTGGCTTTTGCCAGGCGGATATTCCCTTTCAGAACAAGGGTAAAATGTTCCTTTTGTTCCCTGGTCAAAGGTCCCACAGCCACGGTTCTGGTGATATCGGTAGTCCCCTGCCAGTATTGGCCCCCGGAATCCAGCAGAAAAAAGCCCTCCGGACGTATCTCTGTGTCTGACTCCTCTGTTGGACTGTAGTGGCACATTGCTGCATTCGCCCCATAGGCGGCTATGGTGGAGAAGCTTAGCCCCAGACAGTCTGGGTCTTCCCTCCGCAGCTTCTCTATATAGGCAGCTGCATCTAACTCCGTAATCCTCTCTTTTCCCACCCGCACAGAGAGCCAGTACAGAAAACGGCATACAGCTACTGCGTCTTTGATATGAGCAGTCTTTATATTTTTGATTTCTGTCTCATTCTTCACTGCCTTTTTCAGCGCGGTTGGATTTCTGTCGTCTATAATCCTGCAGAAACGCCCGGTCACCGCCTGATAAATAGCATAGTTCACAGTCTCCTCATCTAAAAGAACGGCCTCCTGAGCTGTAAGCCTGTCCGCATATTGACAGACGGAGAAATAACTCTGGCAGGTAATTCCGTCTTCCTCCAACTCCCGGCGGAGGCCTTCCTCCACTGCTTCCCTCTGGACAAACAGTACAAACTTATCCTTTGTAACTGCCGCATAGGATAAAAACACTGGATTGTACGCAATATCGTTGCCCCTCAGATTCAGGAGCCAGGCAATATCATCCAGGCTGGCAAGGATATGAACAGCGGCGCCTCTCTGCTCCATCTCTTTTCTGAGCTCTTTTATTTTTTCCTTCCTGGATTTGCCGGCATAGCTCTCCTCCAGACGGTATACCGGCTCACAGGACATCTTCGGGCGATCCGGCCACACAGTGTCTCCCAGATCCTCTTCCCAGGCAATGACTCCATGTTTGCTTTTTATGCACTGTTCCAGCGTCTTGCCCAAAGCAGCACTTACAGTCCGTCCGTCAAAGCCAAGGCATCCGTCCGTTGGAATATTCTTTTCAATATATTCCTCTGTAGTTGGAACGCCCTCCTCCCCCATTTTCATGAGAAGGATTCCGCTCCCCTCCAGTTCTTTGGCTGCCTGAACAAAGTATCTTCCGTCTGTCCAGAGAGCCGCCTCCTTCCTGGTTACCACCAGGGTTCCCGCTGATCCTGTAAATCCAGACAGAAATGCTCGGAGTTTAAAGTATTCCCCCACATACTCAGACTGATGGTAATCTGCGGTGGGCACCAGGTAACAATCTATGCCTCGTTTCAGCATGAGACTCCTAAGCGCCTGAATCCTTTCTTTTATCATAATTTCTGCTCTCTCCTTCCTGTCGTCTCCCCCTAAGAAATTCCTTTCATTGTCAGCGCAATCCTTTTTTTCTGCAAATCCACGCTTAAAACCTTTACTTCCACTACATCCCCCACACTGACTACCTCCAGGGGATGCTTGACAAATTTTCTGTCTGTCAGCTGAGAAATGTGGACCAGTCCGTCCTGGTGCACACCGATATCCACAAATGCACCGAAATCAATTACATTGCGCACTGTACCCTTTAATATCATGCCCTCTTTTAAGTCTTTCAAATCCATAACGTCTGTCCTTAAGATAGGTTTCGGCATCTCATCTCTGGGATCCCGGCCCGGTTTTTCCAGCTCCTTCACAATATCCCGGAGCGTGATCTCGCCCACTCCCAGTTCCTGGGACAGCTTTTTATAGTCCCGGATACCTTTTGACAGGCCGGCCAGTTTTCTTCCCGCCACATCCCCGGTGGTATATCCCTGCCGCTCCAACAGCTTCTTCGCGGCCTCATAACTCTCCGGATGCACGCTGGTGGCGTCCAGAGGTTCTTTTCCCTCCAGAATCCTCATAAATCCCGCACACTGTTCAAATGCCTTAGGTCCCAGTTTGCCTACCTTCAGAAGCTCCCGGCGGCTCTGGAAACGTCCGTTTTCCTCCCGATAGCTTACAATATTCTTCGCAATAGTTTTCGAAATGCCCGAGATGTATTCCAGCAGGGACGCAGAGGCAGTATTAAGATCCACACCTACCTTATTGACACAGTCTTCCACCACACCCGTCAAGGCTTCCCCTAACTTCTTCTGGTTCATATCGTGCTGATACTGGCCTACACCGATGGATTTGGGATCAATCTTAACCAGTTCGGCCAGGGGATCCTGCAGCCGCCTGGCAATGGATGCCGCACTTCTCTGTCCCACATCAAAATTGGGAAATTCCTCAGTGGCCAATTTACTGGCTGAATACACAGAGGCACCGGCCTCGTTGGTTATAATATACTGTACCTTTTCCGGTATTTCCTTTAAGAGCTCCACAATAATCTGCTCGGACTCCCTGGAAGCTGTGCCGTTGCCCACAGAAATCAGAGTAATATGATACTTTTTAATCATCTTTTTCAAGGTTTCTTTTGCTGCAGCAATCTTCGCCTCCGAGGTAGGCGCCGTGGGGTAGATAACTGCCGTGTCCAGCACTTTCCCGGTGGCATCTACCACCGCAAGCTTACATCCGGTACGAAAGGCAGGATCCCACCCCAGTACTACCTGTCCGGCAATAGGGGGCTGCATGAGTAACTGCTCCAGGTTTTTCCCAAACACCTTAATAGCCCCGTCCTCTGCCCTTTCCGTCATATCATTGCGTATCTCCCGCTCAATGGCCGGCGCAATCAGTCTTTTATAGCTGTCTTCCACAGCCTCCTCAAGAACCGGAGCCGTATAAGGATTGTCCCTGGTTATCACCTGCTTTTTCAGATAGCGCAGAATGTCCTCCTCAGGAGCTGCAATCTTTACCGTGAGAATCTTTTCCTTTTCCCCCCGGTTCAGCGCCAGGGTTCTGTGGCCGGCCACCTTAGCTGCAGGTTCTTCAAAATTATAATACATTTCATATACAGACTGCTCTTTTTCATCCTTGGCAGCAGAGACAATCCTTCCGTTTTTGAAGGTCATATCCCGGATACGCATCCGGTAATCGGCTTCATCGGAGATGTATTCTGCGATAATATCCCTGGCCCCTGCAATAGCCTCATCCACGGTCCGGACTTCTTTTTCTTCAGACACAAAAGCTTCAGCCTCTTTCTCTACAGGCTGGCCTGTCATCTGCAGACTGATAATATTTGCCAGCGGTTCCAGCCCTTTTTCTTTGGCAATGGTAGCTCTTGTTCTTCTCTTAGGCCGGTAAGGACGATATAAATCTTCTACCACAACCAGGGTCTGGGCCGCCAGAATCTGGGCCTTCAGCTCCCCGGTCAGCTTCCCCTGCTCTTCGATGCTGGACAGTACCTGCTGCTTCTTTTCCTCCAGATTTCTGAGGTAGTTTAAACGTTCAAACAAGCCGCGCAGCACCTCGTCGTTCAGGGAACCGGTAGCTTCCTTCCGGTATCTGGAAATAAATGGGATGGTATTCCCTTCATCTATTAATTTCACAGCAGCCTCAACCTGCCACTTTTTCACCTGTAATTCTTCTGTTAATGCCTGAATAATATCCATACAATTTGATCCTTTCCTTTTACTCTAACTTTCACAATAGCAATGAGGGACTCATTTGTCAAGTTCCATCCATATGCCTTTGTTTTGGCCTGTATATTATTTTTTCCCCGTGTACGCTCCTGTCTTTTTATGGTATAATAGGAGCCGTGCATTTATACAAACAGAACTTACGGCTTTCAAGCCGGCTTCTGGACTGGTTCGCGAACTTCCCAGTATAAAAAACCAAGTATCTCAATTGCTGCCATCGGCAGACTAAAAATGTAAAGGAGATTGGAGAATGAATGCTAAAAAAGTCATTATTGACTGTGATCCCGGTATCGATGATGCCCTGGCCCTGATGCTGGCACTGGCTTCACCGGAGCTGGATATTCTGGGGATTACCATTGTCTGCGGAAATGTCCCTGCGGCAAAAGGTGCCGAGAATGCCCTGAAAGTCCTGGACTGGATGGGACGTACGGATATACCGGTGTATCTGGGGGAAGACAAGCCCCTGGTTCGGGATTACACAGATGCCATGGATACCCATGGACTGGATGGTCTGGGGGAATCCGGTTTCCCCTCTGTAACGGCTGCCCGGCCGAAACCCGGAGCCGTTTCTTTTCTGACAGAAACCCTGAAAACAACTGAACAAGTATCTATCATTGCACTGGGACCTCTGACCAATATTGCCAGAGTTATTTCCCGTGCCCCGGACTGCCTGCATGGGCTGGATGAATTCGTGTCTATGGGGGGCAGCTACAAAAGCCATGGAAACTGTTCCCCTGTGGCTGAATACAATTACTGGTGCGACCCCCATGCCGCAAAGGTTGTATACGATGCCTTTGCCGGGCTGCCGCAGCTGAAGGGCAAACGGATTCATATGGTAGGTCTGGATGTCACACGAAATATCGTCCTCACCCCCAGCCTTCTCTGGTATATGCAGTCTATAAATCCCTCCATGGGCAGCCGGATTGCAGCGATCACCCGATTCTATATGGAGTTTCACTGGAAACAGGAAGGAATCATAGGGTGTGTCATCAACGATCCCCTGGCCGTTGCCTATTTTATTGACCGCCGCCTCTGCAGCGGATTCTCGTGCTATACAGCCATTGAGACTGAGGGCATCTGCATCGGACAGAGCGTGGCTGATCCTATGGATTTCTGGAAAAACCCACACAACAGCCTTATCCTGACACAGACAGATCCCTTCGGTTTTATGAAGTTCTTCTTCCAGCGGGTGATAAATACAAAGGAGAACCAACTGGAACCGGTCCTCAGACAGATAATGGCGCCGGGTCCCGCCTGCGATTCCCAGGAAAGGGGTGGGATTTTATGAAAAAAATGACCGTACTGCAGCTGTGTCTGCTGGCTTTGGCTGCCGCCCTCAATACTGCAGGCGCCTCCATAGCCCTGGCTCTGCGCCTGCCCATTTATCTGGATACTCTGGGAACTATGCTGGCTGCTGCCTTGTTCGGGCCATTCTGGGCCATGGTGCCTGGGCTTATCAGCGGCCTTTTCTGCGGAATAACCAGCGATATTTACGCACTATACTATATTCCGGTACAGCTAATCACCGGCTTTGCCGCAGGACTTGTATTCAAGCGCTTTACGCCAAAGGGCCGGAAGATACTGCCCGCCTCTTTGTTTGTCTCACTGCCCGGAACAGCCGTCAGTGCCTCTGTCACAGCTCTGCTGTTCGGAGGGATTACCTCCTCGGGATCCACTCTGCTGGTGCAGCTTCTTCATGGGATGGGCGCAAATCTCACCCTATCAGTCTTCCTGGTACAGGCAGCAACAGATTATGCGGACCGGGCTATTGTCATGGCGGCAGCTCTGGCTGTCCTCCCGCTTCTTCCCGGCTCTGTGAAATATCTATTGCAGAAAGGGGATGGGCACCGTGGAGCGCTATAACCGTATCACCAACAAAAATCAGAGAGAAATCGTCCTGTTGAAATCCCGGCCCTGCGCCTGGGGAAAATGCCGTTTCTGTGACTATATTGAAGACAATACCCTGGATAAAAACGAAATGCTGACCTTGAACGCCAGCGTTCTCTCACGGGTAACCGGTGAGTTCGGGGTACTGGAGGTTATCAACTCCGGCAGCTGTTTTGAGCTGCCCGTGGAAACCCTCGCCCTAATCCGAACAGTTGTCCGGGAGAAAGGGATTCACCGGCTGTTTTTTGAGGCCCACTGGATGTACCGGAGCCGCCTGCAGGAACTGAGAGACTATATGGGTATTCCTATTGTCTATAAGATTGGGGTAGAGACATTCGACTACGATTTCAGGGAGCACTATCTGAACAAGCATGCTGATTTCCGTTCTCCGGAAGAGGTCAGCCGGTATTTTGATTCACCCTGTCTTATGGTGGGGATAAAGGGACAGACCAGGGAGATGATCACGAATGATATTACCATACTGAAAGAACACTTTCATCTGGGTACGATTAATATTTTTACCAATAACAGTACAGAGGTAAAGCGGGATCCGGAACTGGTGAACTGGTTTATGGACAAATACAGGCACCTCCTTTTGGATCCCCGGATAGAGATTCTCTACGAAAAAACCGATTTCGGTGTGGGGGATTAGAGTTACGCTTGATACAATGAAAGTAACATGATACAATAAATGGGATTAGAAACGAAAGAGAGGTCCTTTTCATGGATTACAATCATATGCCCGGAGGCTTTCAAAACGGCCCTTCTTATACCAACTCCAGCCAGCAGATGTCCGGGCTTCAAAATCATTCGGAAGGTCTGGCCACTGCCGCTCTGGTTCTGGGCATATGTTCTATCGTATTTGCCTGCTGCGGAGGTTCCCTGTTCTTTGGAGCTCTGGGAATTATTCTGGCCCTGCTCTCAAGGGGCGGATCCCGTATGGCCAGCAATGCAAAAGTAGGGCTTGGTCTGTCCATCGGCGGCTTCAGTCTCTGCCTGATCCTTGTTTCTGTATCTGTCACCAGCTTCTTAACCACCACTGACGGCCAGAAGTTCTTTACCGTTATGGAGCAGCTGATGAACGGAGACTTAACCTTTGACTCTCAGCAGGAGATGGAGCAATACCTGTACGATTACTTCTACAACAATGACAAAGGGACGGTTCCGGAAACCGGCGGCGGATCCTCCATTCCCCCTGATACCTACAGCATACCTGACGGGGACGGCTCCTATGACGACTACTATGATTATTATGATGATTTCTTTGACGGCGGAGATTATTACGATAACGGCGAAGATTATTATCACCAGTACAAGGAGCATGAGATATAGAGTCATTACAAAAGGGAAAGGATGCCATCCTTTCCCTTTTGTATTACATCTGTATGCCCCACACAGCCAGCAGAATATTTTTAAAGATCCAATTCACCGCAAGGATTCCCAGACCGGCATACAGATATCCTTCTCTGAACCTCATCCCTATCTCCCACCTGTTCCCTGACAGGATTTCTATAGTATTGGACACCATAAACCAAACATACAATACTGCCGCATAAGGCACCAAAGGATGATACCATACTGCCTGTACCAGCCTTCCGTGAAAAAGAGCCATTACAGCCCTTGTTCCCCCGCACCCAGGACAGTAATAGCCCGTATATCTGTGAAACATACAGGGAAGACTGTAATCCGAATAGCTGATGTTCAGCCATCTTGCGAGCAGAACGATTCCGGTGCACGCTGCCAGCAGCGCCCACCCGGTCCAGTAAAGGCTTCTGTTTTCTCTTTTGCTTACGATTCTTTTCATGGCAGGTGCTGTCCATTTCTTGTATAGTATCTCAGGCTCTCAGATTATTATAACCATTTTCACCTGTACGTCAAGCGAAATTCCCGGCATCACACGAAAATCAAAGACCTGTCCACACGAAGATACTATAGCAGCTATCATCCGGTTCGGGACTTTTATACATGATATTGCATAAGTTTCTATGGCAAATTCCTGTCTTTTTCAGTATAATAAATGCAGACCATTTTTTACATCAGATACAGGTCTGGAATCTGGACAATATAAGGAGGATAAGATTAGATAAAGGGGAAATAAAAATGGAATACCAATTGATTTACAGCAACAGGACAACTCTGGCCATACAGACCACAGAAGAAGGCACTGTCCTTGTAAAAGCGCCTAAAAAGTACTCAAGACGAAGAATCCGGCAGTTTGTCCGTTTTAAAGAAGGCTGGATTACCAGGAAAACGGAGCAGAAAAAGGCAGAGGCCTGGTATATCAATGCCCAGCCCTTTACCAGAAAAGAGCGTTCTTATTACTACGAAGCCGCAGCAGAGCTCTTTGAAGAAAAATCCAGCTATTATGCGGAAATCATGGGAGTTACATATAACAGAATCACGATCATGGAGAAGCGTGCCAAATGGGGAAGCTGCAGCAAAAAAGGGGAATTGCAGTTTAACTGGCGGCTTCTTCTGGCACCGGAGCCTGTGCAGGATTATGTGGTAATTCTGGAACTGGCACAGCTCCTGAAGGGAATGTATTCCACAAGGGAAGTATTGGAAAGTATGATGCCTGAATATGAGTATCAGGAGTATTGGCTGAAGGCCAATGGTATCATCCTGTGGAGCAGGGCGTAGGGAATGTTCCCTTGTTAAATAGCAGCCAGCACTAGATAGAGTGCATGGCTGCTATTTGCTTGGGGGGATTGGTTGGGTTTACGTGGACCATGCAGTGTTTTACCTGCGGAAACTCCTTCTCTATGGTGTCGTGGACGGATTCCGCAATTTTGTGGGAGTCATTCAGGGTCATATCTCCGTTGGCAGAGATCTCGATGTCTACGTATACTTTGGCGCCAAACATTCTGGTGCGGAGGAGATCGATGCCCTCTACCCCCGGAGTAGAGATGATGGCGGACTCCATGTTCCGGATGGTTTCCTCATCGCAGGATTTGTCTACCATTTTATCCATGGCATCCCGGAAGATATCAATTGCAGCCTTTCCTATACAGATACAGATTCCCACGCTGACAATGGGATCCAGAATAGGTGCCCCCAGCCTTGCGCCCAATATGCCGATGAATGCACCTACTGAGGAGAGCGCATCGGATCTGTGGTGCCAGGCCTCTGCCATAAGTGCCCCTGAATTAATCTTCTTCGCGGCAGCCCTGGTATACCAGTACATCCATTCTTTCACGATAATGGAAAGCACTGCTGCGATAAGTGCCAGAACTCCGGGAACCACCAGGGTTTCTTTGTCACGGTGTATGATTTTCTGTACTCCGCCGATTCCGATGCCCAGCCCAATGAGCATAAGAATGACGGCAAGCAGAATAGATGCCACACACTCCAGACGCTCATGACCGTAAGGATGTTCTTTGTCTGATTTCTTATCTGCTACGGTAACACCTATCATCACGATAAAGGTTCCGAATACATCGGACGCGGAGTGCACAGCGTCGGAGATCATTGCCCCGGAGTGGGCGGCAATGCCAGCCAATAGTTTAAAAAGGGACAGGATCACATTAACCCCGATACTTACCCTGGATACTTTCATGGCAATCCCTTTTTCTTTTGAACCTTCGTTTACATTTCCCTTATTCCTTCGTTCCATAATAGTTACCTCCATTCTCTCTGTGAATAAGATAGCTCTATGGCACCGGCGGCTTGACCGCCACGCAAAAACCTGTTGCTTTGTTCCCCGCAAGGGTGTAAGAAAGATTGCGCGAAAGCGCAATCTCCGCCTGCGGCGGGCTGTCGCAGACAGCATCTTCCTTTCCGCCGCAGTGTGATCCCCCGGAGGGTTTTTTATTACATAGGGAACAAAGTTTCCTATGTAATAAAAAAACACCTGCGGAACAATATTAGTAAACTACTGTCCCGCAGATGCTGCTTACATCTGCTGTCGCATACGCGCGACCCGGCCCCACAAATGGTTCATCCATTTATCGCCTGCTCAGTTTGTACTGTAGATTTATGCAGTGCAAAGAGTATTTTGTATATCTTATGAAAAATTTATGGTTTTGTCAATACTTACACCCTATGTTTTTTATTTGAAACTGTTCGGGGAATGAACAATCCCCTTATTTCGCACATGCCACAAAAAGGGTCTCCATAATGCCTCCAAAACCAATAAAGTATTTGTCCGTACGTTCCACCTGAATCTCAAGCCTGTCTTTATCATACCCCCGCTCCAGAGCCTCCTCTTCTGCCCGCTTTACGGCCAGCTTTTCTGCCAGCGCACAGGCCTTTTCTTCCTCTTTGGGCTCGAAGGTAACCGCCTCTCCCTTGGAGCTGACCCGAAGGCGGGTCACAGCCCCTCCGTTGTCATATACATAAGTCACCACGGCCTGCGCCGTTACTTCCATATTACAGATTGCTGCCCCTATGGCATTGGCAACCCTGAAATTCTCAGGGATTACAGCCCGGGTCTGCAGTGCTTTTGCCACATCCTCTGCAAATACCTTGACCGGACCGCCAATCCCTATGAGCGGATACTCCAGGCGGAAGAGAGCTCTAAATTCCATGCCGCCGGAACGTTCCCGTCCTTTTATCTCTTCTTTCGCCTCCTCCCACTGACAGGCTATCATTTGTTCCAGTACTCCGCCCATCCCCTCTCTTGCAGTCTCGCTGTATTTTCTCACCATGGCTGCCCTGACTATATTCCGGTACATTTTAAATTTTACCCGGTCATAAATCTTTTCACAGAGTTCCTCCAGCGTCCAGCCATGAATGTGAGCGAGATAAACGGCCAGGTTTCCGGCTGCCTGTGCATTGTGGTCCGTGAACTCTCCTCTCACATGCATAATATCCGTAGGGGTAAGCCCTGACTTCATAATGATTCCCCTGCTCTCAAGGCTGCCAAGGCGCAGATCGCTGACGCTCATCTTAAGAGTCCTGGCAAGCTGTCTCATAGACATAGGTTTTGTCTCCAGTTCACAGATTATCTCTCTTTCATGCTCCGGAAAGCTGCTGAGGCTTTCCACCGGTTTTGTAAGCTTATAGTACTCATGAGCGTGATTGGATATCTGCCACTCACTGTTTCTCAGGGCACTCAATTCCTCGCAAATCTGGGGATATTCCGATGCCAGAATACAGATAGGGATTACCCTGCTATCCATAATCACCGGTTCGTTGTCCTGAAATTTTACCTCGCTGTCGCCTCCCAGCCCGAAGGTGTCTATGTACACGCCTTTCACAAACGTCTTCCAGTCCCCAATCGTAATTCCCCCGCGCACTATGGACGGGGCTCCGCCTCTTAAAATTGCGATATCCGAAGTTGTCCCACCCATATCAATTACATAGGCGTCTTTCTCTCTCGTCAGTCCCCCTGCCCCTGTTACACTTGCCACAGGGCCGCACAGGAGCGTCTCAATAGGATGAAGTCTGGTGTATTCCACCGACATCAGTGTCCCGTCGCTGCGCACAATGGAAACCGGACAGTCAATCCCAAGTCTTCCCATAACGCCTTTTACCGCCCTCAGAAACTCGTCGATCAAAGGAATTAATTTACCGTTCAGATACGCGCCCAGCCCCCGCTTTATAAATCCCAGCTCTTCGAAAAGCTCATATCCGCAGACTACCGTTTTTCCCAGAACTGACTGGATGATATCCCTGGCCTTCCGTTCCAGAACCGAACCGGTCTGTGCAGTATATACCTCGCTGACAGCTATCACATCACAGCCGCAGCACTCCTCCCGCACCATCCCGGCGAACGCCTCCCAGTCCGGCATGCAGGGAATTTCCCCGGAAAACTTTGTCTTCGTGTCAATACAGATCAGATCCCCAGGAGGGATCGCCCCCAGCTGGGCCGTGATTCTTAAGGCAGACTCCTTATCCGTCCCAAAAAGAATCAGTTTTGCCTTTCCGTATTTTTTCTCCACACACGCATTGGTCGCCAGCGTTGTGGACAAAGCCACCATCTTGCAGTCCCGGAAATATTCCCCGGGCACCTGACTCAGTGCATTTTTTATTCCCGTTTCCAGGTTATCCTTTGTGGTGAGCGCCTTCGCCGACGCAAGAACCTCTCTGGTCTCTTCGTTCAGGACAGCCGCATCCGTATAAGTTCCCCCGGTGTCAATCCCAATCACTACATTCATGCTAAGACCCCTTTTCTTTTTGATTCTATCTTAACTCAAAGTATAACCTATTTGGAGACCGGGTACAATCACAGGAAATGCAATAGCAGATAATTTTTGTTCTTTTATACTGGTCTAATTTGGTCTCTGGAGGTATAATAAAAACAGAATCGTATGAAAGGAAGTCACTATGAAGAAAAAGCCGCATAACCGGGGATTTACTCTGGTGGAAGTTATCGTTGTTCTGGTCATATTAGGTATCCTGCTGGCCTTTCTCATCCCTGCACTTACCGGCTATATCAAAAAAGCATCCATAACTGCCTGCAATGCCAATAAAGTTCAGCTCCTCAGAGATCTGACTGCCGAAGAAATCTATACCAAACAGGCAGAAGGCTTCTATGACACCAGGGAACTCCAGGAATTGGCAGACAAGTCTGAATACAAGTGCAAGCAAGGCGGTGCCTATGAGGTAAGCAGAGGTTCTGACGGAACCATTGTTATCTTTTGCCGAAAGCATGATAAAAACTATAATTTTAATATGAATGAAGCACTTTCCCATGTAATTGCGAACAATTCTGAAATTGCCAGTCTGATAAAAAGCTATGCGGACCAGAAAAAACATATTGACTCTACGTCCGGAACAGGAAAGAGCTACGAACAGATTCTCAGCGCTTTAGGGCAGGCCGGATTCAGCGCCTCTCAGGCAGGAGTGCAAACCTGGTCACTCCAGGGTATCGGCAGCGGAAGCTATTATTTTTACTGGACGACAGAGGATATTACTGCCATGAATCCGGGGGACAAGGTCAAGGTGATGCGGTATAATTCTACCCGGGGAACTTATACGGCCGGATATGTCACCATAGAAGAGAACGTGTTAAGCGCTTCTGACTCCTCCGACGGGCAGAGCCATACCTATAATGTGCTTGGCAGGGGGGATACCAAGTGGCAGGAGTATAAAGATACCCCGCAGTCAGACAAGGATAAAAAAGATTACAATACAATCTACGAAGTGTTCAAGAAGATGTAGTAGGAGTATACATAAACCCCCCTTCTCACGGGGAGGCCCAGCGTGGCGCCTTCCAGCAGAAGAGGGGCTTTTTTCTATGCCTCTGTTTCGTCCGGCAGATTAGCAATTTCCCTCATCCTCTCAATAATAGGAAGATGCTGGGTGCATTGCTTCTCACATTTCCCGCAGGCCACACACTCAGCCGCCTGCCTTTTGTCTACATCCCAATGGAACTGGAATCTTCGGTTAATTTCCTCGTCCTTCCCAGTGAGGATCTTCTGGTTATAGGCATCCATAAATTTGGGAATTTCAATGTCTTTCGGACATCCTTTGCAGTAACCGCACCCGGTGCACAGGTCATTCAGGGCAATTCCTTTTTCCTCAAACCTGCGGGCAACTTCTTTGGCCGGCCTTTCCTCCAGATTCTCCACCGCTTTTACCGCATCGTCCACATGGGCTTTTGTGGTACATCCTGCCAGTGCAACTGTGATTTCCCTGTGAGATGCCACAAAACGCAGAGCTGCCTGGGGTACTGTCAGTTCCGTCCCCTCCGTCAGATAGGAAAACGCCTTGGGATTCTGCGGGATCAGACCTCCGCCCAGAGGGTTCATTACCACCACTCCCATGCCGTTTTCATATGCCTTTTCAATCCCGCTCTGGCGGAACCGATAGTTCAGGGCATTATAACCTATGAGCATCCCCCTGAATCTCCCGCTCTCTACCACAGTCTCAATATCATTTCCCTGCATGTGGGAAGAAAATACAATATTGCGGATCAATCCCTCTGCCTTTGCCTCCTCAAAAAAGCGGTAAAGGGCTTCCATGTGCTTCTCCCAGGAGTCCAGATTCAGCATGCACCACATATGGTAAAAATCAATGTAATCTGTCTTCAGACGCTGAAGGGACATCTCCAGCCTTCTGCGGAACAGATCCCTGTCAGGCTTCTCTGTTCCAAGCGTGCTGAAGTTAGTCTTTGAAGTCACATACACCTGGCTTCTTTTTACCTGAGACAAGGCCATGCCCGTTACAATCTCGCTTTTGTCCTCGCAGTAATTGGGCGCGGTATCCCAGTAGTTAATCCCCTTTTCAAAAGCATAAAGAGGGATCTCCGCGCATTTTTCCAGCCGGCCGGCCCTGATATCCTCTGCGTCATAGCGCATGGTGCCCAGGCCGACGGCTGATACCTTTATGCCCGTATTTCCATATGATTTATAATACAAAGCACTGTCCTCCCATTGTGTTTTATTTTTATTCTAACATGCCTGGAGAGGATAAGCAAAATATTTGCCTTTTCGTTATGCTTTTTGAGATTTCTTATCTTTTTTTACTATGGTAAACAGAGCCGCAGAAATCAACATACACAGAATGCCCATAACTGCAGCATAAACGAATACTCTGTTGTATCCTGCCTGCCCGGGATAAGAATCAATCCATGATCCTGTGAGAGTAAGCAGGAATACATCCGGAAGATAGCCAAAGGTGGAAAGAATGCCTGATACACGGCCGGTTACATTTACATCAATACCGGCATCGTCAATATCAGCAAAATATTGGCTTCGGATTGTATATACCAGGATAACTCCAATCAGGAAGTTGCATAATACAGGAATATACGTAGCGGTTCCCGCCGGGATGATAATAAATATTCCCCAGCTTATGGCAAGAAGCAGGCCCGCACCTGAAATAACCTTAAGACGGGAATGAAGCTTATCAGCCAGGAAGCCGCCTGCTACGCCGCCTACGCCCTGCATCAGATAGCGGACACCGCCGAGGGTTGCAGAAGCGGTTTCTGACATACCGCACATAGTAACCAGATACGCATTAATGTAACTCATAAGAGCATACACGCTGTAAGCCGTAAACACAATCCCTACCAGCATCCATACCCGAGGTATTTTTAAACATTTTGCCATGCCGATGCAAACCTCTTTTAGAGATTCGGTCTGCTCTCTCGTGTTTTTATCATCAATAAATATCCAGCAGAGAACACCGAGAATCAGAAGCAGAGCCGCACAGAAGCGGATGGCCCATGTTGCGCCCATAATATTATTGGAAAACCGTGCATAAACTGCAGCCATCATGAATACCAATGCCGCATTCAGGAACCCTCGCATTCCCTCATGGAGGCCGAAAAGACGCCCCTGTTCATCGGAAGTTCCCAGCATCCGGACTGCTTTTATTACAGAACTCCAGAATGTCATTACAGTCGTAAATCCCATCAGTGCAAAAATGATACGGCTGACACTGTAGCCCGGGAACATAGAAAACCATATTCCCAGTAACCCTGTGGAAATCAGAGAAAATGTCAGCATGATTCTGGGTGAGAACTTATCAGCTACAATCCCCCCTAAAAAATAAGCGGGAGTTGCCACAACCGCATACCAGGCAGACAGACTGCCCATCTGGGCATTCGTCAGCTGCATAGCATTCTGGATTGGAACATAAAATGATTCCCTAATATAAGGAAGCTGAAAAATAAAACCGGGAGCACAGGCCAACAGAAGCAAAGTCCCATATTTTTTTATAAATGCTTTATTCATCCATATCTCCTTTTTGTTTATGGTAATGTCAGATATGACACTTTATTGTTTTGGGTATTACCCGTTTCAAGAACCCAACGACACATTTTCTTTCTAAACTCTGGCAATATCTTCCTCTTTCATGCCAATGCCGCGCATGATATCATCCAGGGCAGCCCGCTGCTGCTCTGTCAATTCCGGACGCTGATAACCTTCCAGCAGAGTATGCAGACGTTTCTGGATCGACTGAAGCAGAGCCTGATCAGGCGCTTCATCTGTCTTCTTATGTACGGATACCTGGGGATACCAGGGGTCAATACGGCATCTCTCATACGTATGGTCAAGTGTGATGAAGGTACCGCTCTCCTCCTCTACTGCCTCTTTCACCGCATCAAAGGCCAGCGCGTCTTCATCCATGGGAGTCTCACCGAAGTAATACATCATTCTTGTATATGTTTCAATATCCAGAATGAATTTCTCATAGCTTACTGCATTGAAGGAAAGAACGGAGCCCGTGGCATGCATCATCAGGTTTGCCTTCTGGGAGAAGGACTCAAACATATTCATTGCACTCTCCACCCCTGCCTGGGCTGTGAATCCAGGAGCGTCAGCCATTCCTCCGCCGCTTCTGCAGGGAAGTCCGTATTTTTTGGACATAAGCGCGCCATACTTTGCCAGTTTCAGGAAGCCAGGGTTAGAGTTGTAGACCTGCATATTTGCCATATCACTGACTGTAGCAGCAAATGCATAGATGACGGGCGTTCCCGGGCGGACCATCTGCGCATAAGTATTTGATGCCAGAAACTCCGCATTAGACAGAGAAACATTGCCTATCACAGAGATCGGTCCGGTTGCTCCGGCCATACTGGCGGGGCATATAGCAAGAGGCTGCCCATTTCTTGCATAAACTTCCATGCTTTCCAAAGTATTCTGGGTCAGGATCAGCGGACTCATGGGGGATATCAGATTAATGGTACATGGAATATTTGTAATGTCTTCCCCAAAAATCACCTGTGACATTTTCACTATGTTTTCTGCCTGTACAGCACCGCCGCATACGGTAAACAGTGTCTTATCGGAACGGCATATGGTTGCATATACCATAGCCTCTGCTGAAATCTCTGCAGCAATATCGGAAGGCTGTGCCAATATACCGCCGTTGATGGCAAACTCATCACTTTCCTGTACTATAACAGCAAGCTTCAGGAAATCATCAAGAGTTGCCGAGCGAAGAGTTCCGTCGGCTTCACAGATAAAGGGGCTGCCATATCCGGGGGTCATATACAGATCTTCTGTGTTCATATTGACATTATATTTACTGTTGCGGGCATATATGGTGAACTCTTTTGTTGCAGCATCAAGAGCATCCATTACTTGTTTCTCCGTAAAATAAGCACGTTTTCCTTCCACCCGAACACCATTTTTCTGAAGCAGCTCCCTGGCATCGTCCCATAGTATTTCAACCCCCAGTTCTGCCAGAAGTCTAATGGAATTTTTGTGAATCAGTTCAACAATCTCCGCATCTCGTTTCTCAGTATCTCGTTTCATTCTTCTACCTCCATTTTTTAGGAATACTTTGGTCATCTTGATGACTTTAGGGTATAAAATATAGCTGACTATATCAGCTAAAATGTTTTGTGATAGGGGCCCTCTATGCGCAAAATTTTATGTCATCTTGATGACTTAAGGGTTATAATAAAAGCTGATACTAAATTATCAGCATTTATTTTCTTTCACTACTCATCTATCTCCAGCTTTGTACCTGGTTCCACATATTGTTTATACAAGGAGTAAATCAATTGGTAGCATTCTTCACTGGCCATACGAATCTCAGTCTCAGTCATAGCAATGCCGGCATATTCCATAAAAGAACCTTTAAATACCGCGACCGACAGTCTTCCCAACAGCATAGCGTTCTCGGATGTAAGCATACCGGTATGCACAGCACTGCGCAAATAAAATACCGCACGCTCATGCAGATCACTGCTAAAAGCAATACTTGCTGTAAATGCGTCAAAACTTTTCTGAATATCCGGGAACATTTGGTAATATTCATAGGCACATTCCTCAAGCTCTTCCCTCTGATTCCCGAAAAACATGAACTCATAATAAGGTCTGTTGCGAAATGCCTCACCAATAAAACATTTCCAGTTAAGCAGATCCCTCTGGATAAGTGAAATATCTTTCCTCTCAGAATTCTTCATAAGTGCATAAATATAGGGTTCTAAAAATCTTATACAGGCCAGCATCGTCAGATGCCCTTTATTCTCAAAATGCCTATATAAAACTGCACTGGTACAACCTGCCCTTGCTGCTACCTTACGGATAGTGACTGCCTCTATGCCTTCCTCCTCTAAAATTTTACTTGTGATTCGGACATATTCAATTTTTCTATCGGAATTCAACTTCACTCCAGCCTCTCATTCGTTTGGTAATCTTGATTATTTTCACAATACATGATCTGCGGGCTTTTGTCAATACAAAAACTGTCAAACCGTAAAAATGACGAATATTAAAAATAGCCAAAGCAGGAGTCCCCATCCGGAGACTCCTGAACCTTTACCTTCTGTCCATTCCGTATTCCTTTTCCAGCAATTCGAAATAGTCTGTCTTCTCCTCTCCGGTCAGTTCCCGTATGACCCTGCAGGGAACCCCCGCGGCCACAACATTTGCCGGCACATCTCTGGTAATCACGCTCCCTGCTCCTATAATTGTGTTATCCCCTATGCTTACTCCCTGATCGATATGTACGCCTCCGCCGATCCAGACATTGCTGCCTATAGTAACAGGCTTCGCGAAACAGGCTCCAGCGGCCCGTTCTTTCGGGTCAAAGTTGTGCCGTGTGGTATAGATTCCAACCCTGGGACCGAACAGCACATTATCCCCGATTTCGATACCGCCGCCGTCCAGCATCACACAGTCGAAGTTTGCATAAAAATTATTTCCAATCTTAATATGAAACCCGAACTCACAGCGGAAAGAAGGTTCAAAAAACACATTCTCCCCCATCTCGCCCAGCAGCCTCTTTAACACAGCCTCCCTTACCTCAGGGGGCTGACCATAGGTACGGTTGTATTCATCGGTCAGGAATACCGTTTCTTTTCTTGCCTCAAGCAGTTCCTTCGTCTGGTCATTATACATCTTTCCAGATATCATTCGCGCTTTCTGTTCCTCTAATGTCATATCTTACATCCTTTCTGTTTTGCTATTTTATGCCCATGGGCCATCCCGCATCGCAGTGCCCGCAAGACAGTCCTTCAATAATCACCATGGGCTACCGTAAGTATACTCAGAGGATACACTATAATGCAAGTGCAGCGTCTCTACAGTATGGATATTTTGTAGTGTATCCCTAAACAGGTTATAATGACAGCACAAAATCCCTACATATAGTCACGATAAATATGGTACAATATCTTTATCTCGCCTTTCGGACAGAAGAAAGCACAATAAATCGGGAACAATTGTTTTTCCGGTGATAAGATTGACACACAGACAAGGGAGGAAATGCTATGGAATGGATAGAAAGTATCAGTAAAGCGATCAGTTACATCGAAGATAATCTTACCGATGACCTGACCATCGAAAAAATTGCGGATAAGGTACTCATTTCGCCATTTTATTTTCAAAAGGGATTTTCCATGCTCTGTGGATTTACTGTCAGTGATTATATCAGGCAGAGAAGGCTTACACGCGCCGGCAGTGAGCTTATTTCCACAGAGGAAAAAATTATTACCATTGCCCTGAAATATGGATACGATTCCCCCGACAGCTTTACCAAAGCTTTCACACGATTTCACGGCGTCACACCTACGTCTGTACGAAAAGACGGAGCTATGATCAAATCCTTTGCTCCTCTGAAAATATCACTCACATTGAAAGGCGGTTATACTATGGATTACAAGATTGTTGAAAAAGAAGCATTTACCGTGATCGGCGCATGGAAAAAGTTCCCCTATGAAAATGCAGCTGAGGCGATTCCGAACTTCTGGGCGGAACACTATCAGAGCGGCGGGGGCAGTACCGTATGCGGAACCTACGGAGTTAACATTGATGAGCGTATGGGCGGCAAGGAATTTGAATACCTGATAGCAGACGATTACAAGGAAGGGACTGAGGTACCCGACGGCTTTGTCACGAAAACAATTCCTGCATTTACATGGGCGGTATTTCCCTGCAGAGGGAGTATGCCAAATGCTATGCAGGACGTTTGCAGGAAAATCTTCTCCGAATGGCTGCCCAACTGTAAAGACTACGAGTTTGCAGCCGGATATAATATTGAGATGTATCACGATCCTTCCAAATATCCCAATGGTGTTCAGGATGAAAAATACTATAGTGAGATTTGGATTCCTGTGAAGAAGAAAGATTAAGCATGCAGCTTAACGAATCACTGCTCTCAATAGGGGGAGAAAAATAATTTGAAAAGGAGGGGTGTGATTTATCTTTGTCACCCCCCTCCCTTTTTCAGGCTATTTATTTTACATCCCCTATCCTTTTTCCTTTTATGATGGCAATGGCGCCTGTGCATGCGGCAAGTAATGTGGCGGCCAGCGTTCTGACAGGAGCCGCATCCCTGGTTTGAACTGCATCTATTTTGTGAGCAGAAGTTTCGGCAGTATTAGGCCCCTTTTTCTCATCCTGAGCATCCGGCAGTTTTTCCGTCTCTTTTTCAATCACTTTAATTGTATATTCACAGACATTCCCTGACAGGTTGTTAGCGTCTGCGACGCCTAATCCAATTAAAAACTCCTCATATACCTTATCCGGCTTACCCACAAGATAGTCGCCCTCTATTTTCATCCATTCAGGAGCTCCATGAAACTCATAAGTAAAAGGCGGTGTTCCCCCTATTACTCCCAACGGCAGTTTAAATGCCTCTCCCGCCACCAGAGTTATCACCCCGTCATCTGACGGAAGCTTTACATCTGGTATGGTTCCAACCTCCTCGCCTACCACAAGTGTCAAATCTAATCCCGTGGTGGACTTGCCATTTGCATCTCTAACTTTATATGTAAATAAATACTCTCCGGGCTCGTTAGGTGTCCCTAAAATCTCTGTTCCTCTAACAAATGCCCAATCAGGTCCGTTATACTCATAGATCTGATATGGAGGCTCTCCCTTTGACACATCAAGAGTTATTAGAAATGCACGGTTCACCTCCAGATGCAGTTGGCTTTCATCCACCGCTGCCTCTAAAAGCTCTTCCTCTATAACCGGCTCAGAGGCATCTCCCACAGCCTCATTCTCATTATACATGTCTGTCAAAACTTCCTCTGTTTCACCCGGCAGTTCCACTGGGGACGCCTCCTCACCAAGGGTATTACTTTCACCCTCACCGCTTTCAAGATTCTGCTCCTCTGCGACAGACTTTGTATCCTCAATAGCAGGAGTTTCTAACTGTACAGGCTCCTGTACCCCGGCGTAGACTAACATACCCGCCGTACCTGCTCCAACACATGATACAGTTAATAATAGCCCACAGCCCAACACGAATAGTCTATTTCTTTTCATACACTCACTCCTTTTCTCTTTTCATATCAAACGCCAAAAGGAACTTCCTTTAATATTATTATTTTATCATTATGCGGAACACTTGTGTTGAAAATGAATTAGACTTATTATTAATTTAAGATAATTGATATATCAATTAACATTTGAGCTACATTTTGTCATTTTACTTCAATATTTGTCTATGTATTTTAACTTCTACCTGCCTATCTAGTTTACAATTCGAACTTATGTTTTTTCACCAGCCTTCTTTTCTTATAGCATACACCTGCTGTCACAGAATTTCCCCCTGGGTATGCAATAAGAAAAACATGGCTGCATACATTAAAAGAAAAAGGATTTATATGGATATTCATATTGTTGCCCCAGGGGATACTATCGCCTCCATTGCTGCACGGTACGGCGTCTCTCCCTCCCGCCTCTCCTATGACAATCAACTGAATGAACAGACACATCTGGTGGTAGGGCAGGCACTTCTGGTTTTGAGACCGGAACTGGTCCATGAGGTCTTCCCCGGGGATACCCCCAGTTCCATATCCAGTCAGTACGGTATCTCTGCCCTTGAGCTTCTGCGCAATAACCCCTTTTTATCAAACCAGCCTTACCTGGTTCCCGGAGAATATCTCATCATTCGTTACGAGGGCGGAAAAACAGGGAGTATGGAGACAGATGGTTACGCATACCCCTTTATAAATCGTCCCCTCCTTCGGCAGACACTTCCCTATCTGACAGCTCTCTCCATTTTTTCTTATGGATTTACACCGGAGGGGGAATTGATTCCTGTGGACGACGGGCCCCTGATTTCTATGGCCAGGGAATTTGATACCCGGTGTGTCTTAGTGCTCACGCCGTTTTCGGCCAGCGGGAGCTTTGATAATAATCTGGTTACATTAGTTACCAATAACCTGGAGGTGCAGAACAGAGTTATAGAAAATCTGCTTCAAACAGTTTCCCAAAAGCCTTACCAGGAGGTTGATGTGGATTTTGAGTTTATACGGGCAGAAGACAGGATCCCCTATGTGGAATTCGTGAGGAATCTGACCCGGAGGATGAACGCCGTCGGGGTCATGGTCTCCGTCGCGCTGGCTCCAAAAGTATCTGCCGATCAGCCCGGACTTTTGTACGAGGGTATTGACTACCGGCTGCTGGGAGAGGCAGCCAATACGGTGCTTCTCATGACATACGAATGGGGCTATAC
>NZ_FQVI01000006.1 GCF_900129135.1 Lactonifactor longoviformis DSM 17459 | reverse complement strand
GTCTTAGACTCTCTTCGCGACGGAGGTGTCCCCGGAACTTAAGCCTCCCTCCCGCCCGAACCAGCCAGCCCGCCGCCGCGGGATTCCTCTCACCGTCTCCCTGCCACCCACACCTGCCGTCTTGAATACTCCTGAGCCGATGTTCAAGTTACACTGCTAAATCCCAAGTTGCCGCAACCACCTTGACAACTTTTCCCAAATATTGCATACTTGAATTTGCACCATAATTCACCAAAGGAGATCTCAATATGCTAATGTACCTATGGCTTATCGTTGGTTTTGTATTCTTAATTAAAGGCGCTGACTTTTTCGTAGAAGGCTCCTCCAGCGTTGCTAAGCTTTTAAAAATACCTACTATAATAATTGGGCTTACTATCGTTGCTTTCGGGACCAGTATGCCGGAGGCTTCTGTGAGTATTACTGCTGCCATGGCCGGAAAGAATGAGCTTTCGCTCAGCAATGTTATCGGCTCTAACATCTTTAATCTTCTTGTGGTAGCAGGAGCCAGTGCCGTACTGCGGCCCATTCATGTGGAGAATTCCGTATTGAAAAAGGACTTCCCTTTTTCAATCTTTATAACCCTTGTTGTTCTTATCATGTGTATTCCCGGCAAGTTTCACGGCAGTAAACTTTCCGTTTTGACTCAGACAGAAGGGGTAATCCTGCTTCTGCTTTTTGCATTTTATCTCTACTGGACCGTACGCCATGCCCTAAGGGCACGGCAGTGGATGGCTGAGGATTCTGAACCCAGGATCCTGTCCCCGCTCTGGACAATACTGTATATTATCCTGGGACTGGCCGGCATTATCTGGGGAGGCAATCTTGTGGTAGACAGTGCTACCGACATTGCCCAGGCCTTTGGACTCAGCGAGACCTTTATCGGCCTGACTATTGTAGCCCTGGGTACATCTCTTCCGGAGCTGGTTACCTCTATTGTTGCTGCCCGCAAAGGAGAAAGTGATATTGCTATGGGCAATGTCATTGGGTCTAATATTTTTAATCTGCTTTTAGTGCTTGGCGCGTCCTGCACTCTGCACCCAGTGGCTGTCAACCTGTTTTCCGTGTATGACATTATTGTTTTGATGGCCGTAAGTATTTTCACATATATTTTTGCCCTCCATAAGAAAACTTTGAGCAAAAAAGAAGGAGCACTTATGCTCCCTATGTACCTGGCCTTTTTCTGTTTTATTTCCTTTCGGTAGATGCAAAAGTTGAACAAATTCGAACAACCGCCATATCCTCTTATTTTCAGATACAACGGTTGTTCTAATGTTCTTCTTTATTCAATTTTCTACTTTCCTTTTCTTTTTAGTCTATGAATAAGTTTCTTTGATATTAATTAGTTACTATCAACAGTTACACTATAGTTACTAATTATCTATATCAATTCACATTTCGTGTTCCCCTGCTATAAATCACTGAGATTTATTGAAAGTTTTGTATCAATTATCTATACGAGCTAATTCGATATAAATAGGATAATATAAAGTTTCCAATTTATAAATCACGCATTATAAATCTTCCAAATGCTTATTTATATAATTTCATTCGATATAGGAACTTGTTACCAAATGGATATCAACCTCTTTTTCTATTATACCTTCATTTATTATATAAACATCACATTTTTTTAAAATATATTTCTTCACATATATTTTAAAACCTTTATACTATTTTTGTGGTAATTATTCAATATGAGGACTCTTTGATACATTACCTGATACGCTTTTCCTACTTCATTATCTTTTATGAGGATTTCTCTTTTTTCTTTCTATATACCAGGTCTTTCTACAGGGAATTAAGCCTTACCACTCTCATATTGATTATAAGATTCATTCATTCCCAATGGACTAATCCTCCTTTACTATTTCTATTCAAATATTACTTTTTTTCCTCCACATCCTTTCCTGATTTCTTTTTCTTTTGTTCTTATCTTGTACTCTCAATACACATAAAGTTCAAAGTACTTTGAAATCTTTTAGATGCTTTGTTTCATCTTTCTAATAAGATTTATCTTCTCTTGTCAGAAAATGAATATGAAGTAATATTTTCTCTTTAGTTGTTTTGTATCTCTCTTGTTTATGTATTTATAATAGCAGAGAGGGCTGTATTTGTCAATATACTTTTTAAAAAAGTTTATGTTTTTTTATAATGATATTTTAACTAATTTTTACACAGTTTATTTTCTAAATTTTCAAGAATTGCATTTGCAATTTTGACAAGTTAAATATATTCAGACAAAGAAAGGCCGGGGGCATGCTTTCGCTCTCCCGGCCATTTTCTCTCAGTAAGTTCCGCGGTTATCCTCTGCGGTTATAGTTAATCAGACATCCCTTCAGGATAATCTCTCTCTCATCATCGGTAAGCTCACCTAATGTAAGGGTAAAAGGAGTTAATCCTTCTCCTACCGCATATGCGGTAATCTCAGGCACCTTATTCTCTACTGCTGATTTGATGCCCGGCACCAGAATATAGCTGCCGTTGGCAAAGGGCAGTTCCCCTTCCTGAATCAGGAAAGGAAGCATTCCCCAGTTAATCAGGTTAGAGCGATATCTCTTTGTGGCATATTCATTGGCAATGTTGGCCCATCCGCCCAGCACCTTCTGGCAGGAAGCAGCTTGTTCTCTGGCCGATCCGTCACCAGGCTTTACGGCAAAAATGGTACTTCCCACCCCGATATTTCCCTTTCCTATCTCAGGATACTGGGCCTGGATAGTCTCCATAACTGGCTTCAGCTCCGGCAGAGCTTCCAGCGGACATGTACCGGCCTCAATCGCCTTCTGTGCTTTTTGTACTTCTTTGGCTTTTCCCACGTAAGCAGGATCCTTTCTGGAAAGGGTGAACTCAGCCAGTCCCAGAGGATTGGAACGGTAGGATGAAGTCTCACCTGAGGGAATGAGTTCATCTGTTGTTGTGACAGGATCGTGGATCTCCGATACTACCTTTAAAATCAGATTCTCTGCCAGAGGGGACATTTGGGGCCAGTCTTTGATGTTAGGACCAAACTGAATCTCCACATTGGGATCAGCCACCCCTTTGCTGTCAAATACCCGGTTGTCATATATTGTTTTATCAAAATGATACTGTGGTTTTCGGTAGCTGCCTGCGTATTCGGTAGCTGCTGTGAGATATCCCTTATTGGCTGCGGTGGCGGCAATGGAGCGGGCATCCATAAGTGCAACGGAAGAAATCTGTCCATTCTGGATCTTAGAGCCCTCTCTGTTGGGGAAGTTTCTGGTGGAATGACGGATACTGAAGGCGTTGTTGGCAGGCGTATCGCCGGCTCCGAAACAAGGCCCGCAGAATGCCGTTTTCACAATGGCCCCCGTCTCAATCAAGGTCGCCAGAGTGCCGTTTTTCGCAAGCTCCATATAGATTGGCGTGCTGGCAGGATATACGCTTAAGGTAAAGGCATCTGCCCCAATGCTGGCGCCTTTGAGAATATCCGCGGCATCACAGATGTTCTCGAAGCCTCCGCCTGCACAGCCTGCGATAATTCCCTGTTCTACATACAGTCTGCCGTCTCTGACCTTATCTTTTAAGGTAAACGGCACCTTTCCGTCCAGGCTTACCTGCGCTTTTTTCTCCACATCATCCAGGATATCCATCAGATTGGCATTCAGTTCATCAATGGTATAGGTGTTGCTCGGGTGGAAGGGCATAGCAATCATAGGACGGATCTTGCCCAGATCCACGTAAACCATACCATCATAATACGCCACCGCACCCGGTGCCAGCTCCTTGTATTCCTCCGGCCTCTTGTGGATCTCATAGAATTCCCTTATTGCATCATCTGTCTTCCAGATAGAAGAGAGACATGTAGTCTCTGTTGTCATAACATCAACACCGATTCTGAAATCTGCACTGAGTTTCTCAACCCCGGGGCCTACAAACTCCATAACTTTATTCTTTACGTACCCGTTGGCAAATACTGCGCCGATAATCGCCAGAGCCACATCCTGAGGACCTACGCCCGGGATGGGTTCCCCTGTAAGATAAACGCCCACAACCCCAGGCATAGTAATGTCATAGGTCTGTCCCAAAAGCTGCTTAACCAATTCCGGGCCGCCTTCACCCATGGCCATGGTTCCAAGAGCGCCGTAGCGGGTATGGCTGTCAGATCCCAGGATCATCTTTCCCCCTCCGGCCAGCATCTCACGGGCAAACTGGTGAATCACCGCCTGGTGGGGAGGCACGTAAACACCTCCGTATTTCTTTGCACAGGTCAGACCAAACATGTGATCGTCCTCGTTGATTGTTCCTCCCACTGCGCACAGAGAATTGTGACAGTTTGTCAGCACATAAGGTACAGGAAACTTTTCCAGCCCTGAAGCCCTGGCGGTCTGGATAATCCCCACAAAGGTAATATCGTGGGAGGTCAGCTTATCAAATTTGACGGTAAGCTTCTCCATATTGCCGGAGGTATTATGTTCCTTCAGAATCCCGTAGGCAATGGTATTCCTGGCTGCTTCCTCTTTTGTCGGCGCCTGTCCGCCCAGCTTGCTTTTTAAGGCTGCCTGCGCATCGCCGGTATCCGGAATAATCTCCGTTCCGTTTACCAGATAAGCACCAGTGTCGTATAATTGTATCATACTGCTTGTCCTCCTGATTTTTCTTTATTTTCTAAGCATTTTATACCTCACTAGGCAGTGTGCGTCCTGGGTATCCCCTTTGCACCCGGAAGTACCGTATATACGGCCTGGGCCTGCAGCAAGGTATGCTGTGAAAAACAATTTTCAAGTGATTACCCCTGGTTCTTTAAGAACTCCATATAGCTGGTTACCATGAGGGCGATCTTAAAGGTCAGAGCATCCTCAAATACCCTCACATCCAGCCCGGTGCTCTTCTGAATCTTTTCCAGGCGGTACACCAGTGTATTCCTGTGCAGGAACAGCTGGCGGGATGTCTCGGAGATGTTCAGACTGTTGTCAAAAAACTTGTTAATGGTAATCAGTGTCTCATCGTCCAGGCATTCCGGCAGTTTGCCCCCAAACACCTCTTTGATAAACATCTCGCACAGAGGCAGGGGCAGCTGGTATATCAGCCGTCCGATCCCAAGATTGTTATACCCAATAATTGTTTTCTCCGCATAAAATATCTTTCCTACATCCAGAGCCATCTTGGCCTCTTTGTAAGAGCGGGAGACATCTCTGATCTCATGCACAATATTGCCGTAGGCTACCCGTACCTGAGACATAGCCTCTGCATTGAGCATGTCTACGATCATATGAGAGACCTTTTCCACGCTTTCATAGGAATCGCTTTCCTCCAGCTCCCGGACAAGAATTATGTTCTTCTCGTCAATGGCAGTTATAAAGTCATTCACTCTGCCCAGGAAAAGATTCTTCAGCGTTTCCATCGCGCTCTGATCTTTTTCGTACTTTGTCTCTATGATGAGAACGACTCGCTTAGCCTCCACTGCAATGTGCAGCTTTTTGGCTCTGTTATATACATCCACTAACAATAAATTATCCAGAATCAGGTTCTGGATGAAATTAGACTTATCAAATCTTTCTTTATAAGCAATAATCAGATTCTGGATACTGCTTACGGCTACCCTGCCTATCATATAGGCATCGTCGCTGCTGCCTCTGGCAACTAATACATATTCGACCATTTGGTTATCGTATATCTTAAAAAAATGATATCCCTGTATGACCTGGCTGTCAGCCATTGATTCCACAAATTCGCGGACATCTACTGCTGCCATATCATCGTCCGGAAACGTAGCGGCCACAGTCTTACCATCCACATCCATTACACACAGATCAATTCTTGTGATTGCTCTCAATTCCTCCAGAGTCTTTTGAATTACTTGACTTGATATCATGGAATCCCATCCTTTCAGTAATTAGACTTTTATGCTAATAATATATATCATTTTTCTCAATTGCGCAAGAATAAACCGCCGCACTGCGTAACGCAAGTGCGGCGGCCTACACGGCTTCTGTTATTAATTGGTAATAACCAGCTCTGTTTCTTTATCAAAAATATGAACTTTTTCCATATCCAGTGCAAATTTAACGGTATCGCCCGTTCTCGCTGTGGTACGGGGATCCACTCTGGCTGTCATAGGGAAGCCCTCTACATCAAAGTATAAGTATACTTCTGCACCCAGAAGCTCATACACTTTAATGGTAGACTCAACCACACTGTTAGGTGACATTTCAATAAAGCTTTCGGAATCATGTACATTCTCAGGACGGATACCCATAACAACGGTCTTTCCGTCATATCCTCCGTCAATGAGTGCTTTTGCCTTAGAAGCAGGCAGTTTCACGGTTGTGCTTCCAACCTTGATGGAAACTTCATTTCCATTTACAGAAACCACTCCATCCATGAAGTTCATCTGCGGAGATCCGATGAAACCGGCAACGAATAAGTTGCATGGAGCATTATATAAATTCTGAGGGGTATCCACCTGCTGTACCACACCGTCTTTCATTACTACGATTCTGGTACCCAGGGTCATAGCCTCTGTCTGGTCATGGGTTACATAGATAATGGTCGCGCCTAATCTCTCGTGAAGCTTGGAAATCTCAATACGCATCTGCACTCTCAGCTTAGCGTCCAGGTTTGATAAAGGCTCATCCATAAGGAATACTTTAGGCTCACGCACAATGGCACGTCCCATAGCAACACGCTGTCTCTGGCCTCCGGAAAGAGCTTTGGGCTTACGGTCTAACAGTTTCTCCAGATCCAAAATTCTTGCGGCTTCTTTCACCATCTTGTCGATCTGATCCTTGGGCACTTTTCTGAGCTTCAGTCCAAATGCCATGTTATCATAAACTGTCATATGAGGATACAGAGCATAGTTCTGGAATACCATTGCAATATCCCTGTCTTTGGGCTCTACATCATTCACTACCTTATCCCCTATCTTCAGCGTACCGCCTGAGATCTCTTCCAGACCGGCGATCATACGAAGGGTAGTGGACTTACCGCATCCTGAAGGTCCTACAAAGATGATAAATTCTTTATCTTCAATCTCCAGATTAAAGTCTTTTACCGCCTCGAATCCGTTGGGATACGTCTTGTTGATATGTTGTAAGGATAAACTTGCCATTTTAAACTCCTCCTAGCTTTCGGTTCGTTGTATTCATTAACTGTACCTAGTATAACACTATGTTCCGAATTCATACCATGGTTCAAATACACAAAGATTCCCGCTTGTCCTTGTCAAGATTACGGTTGGATTGTCACTTTAACGAATTCCATATAAAATACTGTACAATTTACACAATACCGCTGTCACTGCCGATAACTGTGCCCTCCAGGTTCTCCCTTAGAACCTGGAAGCCTACGGTAACTTTAAAAAGATCTCCGTCCAGGTATATGTCAAAGGTACCTCCCTGAAGCTCTGTCAGGCTTCTGGCAATGGACAGGCCCAGACCGCTGCCCTCAGTGCTCCTGGAGATATCTCCCCGTATAAACCGCTCGGTCAGTTCACTGGCCTGTATATTCAGGGACTGCTGAGAGATATTCTTTACACTGCAGTATACCCATCCCATTTTAATGCCTACGTCCACATACACCCGGGTATCCTCCAGGGCGTATTTGCCCACATTGCCAAACAGATTCTCGATCACCCGGAAGAGTCTCCGTCCGTCCGCCATAATAATTGTGGATTCCTTGGTGACATTCATAACCAGCTCCAGCCCCCGCTCCTGGAACTTCTCTATAAATTCCCCGCTGATCTGATTCAGCAGTTCTTTAAAGTCCAGCCTTGTGCACTCCAGTTCCACATTGCCCGAACTGATTCTGGATGCTTCCACCAGATCTTCCGTCAGCTGTTTTAGTCTCTGGGATTTGGTGTCCAGAATATCTATAATAATTCTTTACTTTGGGATCCTCTATTTTTTCCCGTTTCAACAGCCCCACATAGTTTACGATGGAGGTGAGAGGTGTCTTAATGTCATGGGACACATTCGTGATAAGCTCCGTCTTAAGACGTTCGTTTTTTATACTCTGGCTGACAGCTTCCTGCAGTCCGCTTCCTATATCATTAACTGCTTCGGCGATCTCCCTGTTCACTCCGCGGATTTCTTTCACGGGAAGCTGATAGTCTGACTCACCCTCTGCAATCTTCTGCACTCCCGCCAGAACCTTCTGCTGTTCCGCAGCCTCTCTGAGCATATGATAGCAGGCATAGATATTCCAGGGAACGCATAAAATGATTCCCGGAGTGCCAAACAGCAGCAGAACAATATTTACCAAAAGATAGATGAGAAAGGTCAGAAGCACACGGTTTCGTATCTTTCTTTTTTTCTGGAGCCTGCCCAGGGTTCCTATCAGGTATTTGCAGGCACTGTTCTCCCAGAGAATTCTTCCCTTCCCCCTTCTCACAAAGCTTAACAGCTCAGTGATCAGCAGCGCAGATACAAAGAATGCTGCTGCCGCCGTGATCCCTATGGTAATCTCCGGACTCAGATCTGCAATCCAAACCATCCCAAGCCCCGCTGCGCCGGCTCCTCCGGTTATGAGAAAGAGCAGAAGGAGCACCTCGGTCTTCATGCTGTCAATGGGATAGAAAACTACCCGGTCTTCCCCGGGAATCCGCCCGGTAAGGGCACAGAGGATACAGAAGCTCAGGAGTATAATCAGGCCGGATACCAGCATGTTCCAGAAGGAGGCACGCACCCACGGACCCCATTTGTCAAAGATTTCCTTCCCCTCTCTGAGCCTGTCATTGGCAGAGAAAGAGGTATCCACGCTAATCCTGACTGTATAGACACAGTTCCCCATCAGATCGTGTCCCATCTCCCGGATAAGAACATTCCTCTGTTTATCTGAAAACTTAAAATTCGTGTCAAGTTCGTAGCTGCCTGTCTTAAAATAAATATAGTATTTGCCGTGTTCCAGATCTTCTTCTATATTCTCTGTATTTTTATATACGCTGCCTGTATTTAAGTTTGTCACCTGATACTTCAGATTGCATTCCCCGGACTCAAAGGTATTCTTAAGCGTGGCATATCTGGTAATATCTCTGTCGATCCTCTTTAGCACGCCGGCCAGATAGACCCTCCACTGATCCCCGTCCATATGCCGGATGTTTTTATCCGACTCCGCCATCTCATCGATCCCGTCAAACCCAATAGGGGCAACCCGCTCGATAAATTCTCCTGCTCCCTCAGTATTCAGGGTGCCGTCTTCCTGCTGGACGTCATTGAGCCACTTTACATAGGATGCGTCAATCTCTACCCAGGTATGGAGATCTCCCAGACGGTATGCCAGTCCGTTAACCACCTCCCCGGAAACCAGCCCGTTATTGGCATAATCATAGATGTCAATGATTTTCTCTGCATCATAGACACCGTCTGTCTCAAAATTTTCCTTCAGTTTGATAAATTCTGCCAGGGATCCCGTCATCCTGCTCACATCAGTGATAAACTGTGAGGTCTGCGTGTAATCCTTCGCCTTATAATTATCCCAGCCGTCCTCCTTCCATGCCTGCCCGACCACGCTGATGGATATGGCAATGCTTAAAACTACAACCTCCACGCATACCAAAAGGCTGAAAAACACATTTAATCTGGGAATACGCTTTAAACTCTCCATATCCTTTCCTTCCTGCTACAGCTTTTCAACCTTATACCCAATTCCCCAGACCACTTTAAGGTAGCGGGGTTCTTTGGGGTTAATCTCTATCTTCTCACGAATGTGCCGGATGTGTACCGCCACTGTATTATCCGCACCGATTGCTTCCTCATTCCATATATTTTCATAAATCTGCTCAATGGAGAATACTTTTCCGCAGTTTTTCAAAAGAAACAACAGAATATTATACTCTATGGGCGTCAGCTTTACCACTTCGTCATCCACGGTCACTTCTTTCAAATCGTCATTCACGGAAAGCCCCCCTGACTGGTATACATTGGTGCTTTCCCCGTGGAGTGTGCCCAGCTTTGTGTACCTGCGCAGCTGGGATTTGACTCTGGCCACCAGTTCCAGGGGATTAAAGGGCTTGCTCACATAATCATCCGCCCCTATATTAAGCCCCAGTATCTTATCGGAATCCTCCGTCTTGGCTGAGAGTATAATAATGGGGATTCCGCTGGTCTCCCTGATTTTAAGTGTGGCACGGATACCGTCCAGCCTCGGCATCATAACATCCATAATGAGAAGGTGCACTTCTTCCCTCCCCAGGACCTCCAGCGCCTGCTCCCCGTCATAGGCCTTTAATACTTTGTACCCTTCCTGGGTAAGATAAATCTCTATTGCCTCTACTATTTCCTTATCATCGTCACAAACTAAAACCTGAAACATTGTTTTTCACCCTCCTTTTTTCTTTCGTATAACCCCTTATTTCCAGTAATTCTGTCTTTGGGGTACGGCTCAGACCGTACGCCGCACTGAAGCATACAGCAACAGATGCCCCAGAGCATATGATGCATACACTGTTAGCCTACCATAAATGTTGATAATTTTCCACTGGATAATTTGCAAGAATGCTTTACTTTCTGTGAAATGGAACCTATAATAATTTCTATATGAACTTACACGATCACAATTTAATTGTATGGGAGAAAAAGTATGAAGAAGAAATTATCGGCAGCCCTTGCGGCTGTTCTCAGCGTAACTATTGGCCTCACCGCCTGCAGTCAGGGTAACACAACTGCAGAGAAGGATTCGGATTCCCCGGTGTCTCTCACCATCTGGCATTATTACAACGGACTTCAGCAGTCCCAGTTTGAGACCATGGTAAGTGACTTTAACAGTACTGTGGGGGCAGAAAAAGGGATTGTTGTGGAGGCCTTCAGCCAGGGGTCCATCAATGAACTGGAAGAAAAGCTTTTGGCTTCCGCCAACAAGGAAGTAGGGGCGGAAGAACTGCCGGATATCTTCGCGTCCTATGCGGACAATGCCTACACCCTGGATCAGATGGACCTTGTTGCGGATCTTTCTCCGTATTTTACTGAGGAGGAGCTGTCCCAGTACCGGGAAGAATATATTGATGAGGGACGGTTTACCGCAGATACCTTAAAGATCTTCCCTGTTGCCAAGTCTACGGAGCTATTGTTTCTGGACAAAACAGACTGGGATAAATTTGCCGATGCCACCGGCGCTCAGCTGTCTTCTCTCTCCACTATGGACGGTTTACTCTCTACGGCTGAGGAGTACTATAACTGGACAGACAGTCTCACAGAAGAGCCGGATGACGGAAAAGCCTTTTTTGGCTGGGATTCTCTGGCCAATTATATGCTCATAGGAGCCCGCCAGATGGGCAGTACTATTTTTGATGTGCAGGATGGGGAGGTTTCCATTCACCTGGATGAGACTATTATGCGCACACTTTGGGACTCTTATTATGTACCTTATATGAAAGGTTACTTTACTGCCAACGGCCGGTTCCGCTCCGACGATATGAAGACAGGAGATCTGATCGCCTATGTGGGTTCTACCTCCAGCGCTTCTTACTTTCCGGACGAGATTACAGTAAGCGATACCGAGTCTTATCCCATTGAATGCAAAATCCTGGAAGTGCCGCAGTTTTCAGCAGATGACGCCGTATGCGTGCAGCAGGGCGCCGGAATGGTAGTTGCCAAATCCGATGAGAAGCAGGAAAAAGCCGCCACTGAATTTTTAAAATGGTTTACAGATACCGAACGTAACATGGAATTTTCCGCCACCAGTGGTTATCTGCCGGTTAAAGCAGAGGCTTACAGCTCAGAAACTGCCGCCCTCAGCAAGGGGGAGGACATGAACCCTAAAATTGAGCAGTCCATTGATGTATCTTTCCAGCAGCTCTCCCATATGACCTCCTACACAAACAGGCCCTTTGCAAATGGCACAAAAGCAAGGTATGCCTTAGAAGATTCCATCAAGGAAAAAGCTGCGGCTGACTATACCGCCATTCAGGATCTGATTGCCTCCGGTACATCCAGGGAGGAAGCAGTCAGCCAGTTTACTACGGACGATAATTTTAATACGTGGCTGAAGGGATTGTCAGACAGTCTGAACCAGCTTACAAAGTAAAAAATTATAGGCAGGAATAACTCATGAAAAAAGAAAACCATCCCGGAACTATACTGCATAAGATTATAATTCCCGTTGCTCTGGTTCTAATGCTCCAGGCTTGTTTGCTGTGCGGTATCTTATACTGGGGCGGTCCCCTGGAGGAGTCCAATAAAAACGCTTTTAACGTGATGGAAAGCCGTACCACCGGAAGGGCCAATATTCTGGAGAACAATATGGTGCAGAATTGGTCCAATCTGGCCAAATGCCAGCAGGCTCTGGCCGGCTGTGCCGAAGATGTGGCCGACTCCAGGAATATCAGCTATACGGATCTGGGGTCAGATACGGAAGCCATCTCTGATTTTTTGTGCAGTGCGTCTCAGCCTATGATCGACACCCTCCGGCAGAACGGTGTTACCGGAATCTTTGTGATCTTAAATGGTTCCGGCAGTGAGTCGGAAACGGCAGAAAAGGCCGGGTTATATCTCAGGGACTATAATCCCAACGCGGGATCTCTGGATAATACAGATCTCTTTATTGAAAAAGCTCCTGTTTCTGTGTGCAAATACCTGGGGATTCCCCTGGATATCAACTGGGGATCTCATTTTTCCCTGACAGAGACTTCTTCCTACTACTATAATCCTCTGAATGCCTATACAAGCAATCCAGCCCTGGGTACCACCAACGCAGGGTACTGGGACGGCCCCGTACAGGTCACGGAGAATGACATCAGTATACTTACATACTCCCAGCCGCTTCTTGCCTCCGACAACACCTGCTACGGTGTGCTTGGAGTCAGCATTTCTCTGGATTACCTCCGGGAAATGCTCCCCTCTGCTGAATTAAGCTCCGGCAATTCCGCCAGCTACCTTCTGGTTCAGCGGATCCACGCAGAGTCGGCCGATCCAAGGTATAAGATCATACTGTCCAGCGGCTCCTCCTCAAAGTATTACCTGGGAGATGCAGAGGAAATTACCTTTTCCTCCAAAGCAGTGTACAGCAATATCTATCCCCTGAAAAACAGCAAGGAATTTCCTAAAGACGAGACTATTTTCGGCAACATAACGCCTCTGAAGCTGTACAATACGAATACACCCTTTGTGAATCAGTCTTTGTACCTGATAGGTATCTCCGAGAAGGATCATATTCTCAGCTTTGCCGCATGGCTGAAGCACAACTGCTTTCTTCTGATACTGGTATCCCTGGCCGTAGGGATTTCTTCTGCCTTTCTTATCAGCTATCGGATCTCCACCCCGATTATCCGTCTGTACCGAAAAGTAAAGGCCAGCAGCCCCTATACGCCGGTGCAGCTGGATAAAATACAGATCAAGGAGATTGACCAGCTGGTATCTTCCATTGAAGATTTAAGCGCCTCTGTGGCCGAACAGGCTTCCAGGGTATCAAAGATACTGGATATGGCCTCTGTGCCTATCGCTGCCTTTGAGTATAAATGGGGGGAACCCACCGCTTTCTGCTCTAAGAACTTTTTTCAGATGATCGGACAGGGAGAGGCCCAGCCGGATAACTTTACCATCTCCGCAAAAAATTTTAAAGTCTTTATGGAAGATCTCAGGGAGTATATGCAGTCATACTCCACCACAGAGGGATTCGGTATCTACAGGCTCAGGGATGAGCAGGGACACCTCCACTGGTTCCGTATGCGCATTCTGGAGACCAAAGAAGCTATTACAGGAGTAATTACGGATATTACCCTTGAAATGGCTGAAAAACACCGACTGGAATATGAAAGGGATTATGATATCCTTACCGGTCTTCCCAACCGGAGAGCCTTCCTCTCCGCCATGACGGATCTCTTCTCCCGGCCGGAAGAGTTAAAATACGCTGCATTGATTATGATTGATCTGGATAACCTAAAGTATATCAACGACACCTACGGTCACGACTGGGGCGACGAATACCTGAAGTGCGCCGCCGGAGTCTTCAAGAATCTTGCAGATAAATCGGCGGTTACCGCCCGCATTTCCGGGGATGAGTTTAATGTGTTCTTTTATGGATATGACACAAAAGAACACCTGGAGGATGCAATCACTGACATGAGGTGTCTGCTCTTAGACGCCCATCTGACTGTCCCGGACGGCACCCAGTTCAAGCTGAGGGCGTCCGCCGGAATTGCCTGGTATCCGGAAAACAGCACCGTTCTGGACGAACTCATCAAATTCGCTGATTTTGCCATGTATCAGGTAAAGCACTCAGACAAGGGAAGCATCCAGGCATTTGACATGTCCAGCTATAAAAAAGAGTCCTACCTTCTCAGCGGCAAGGAGGATCTCCACCAGCTGATTGAACAGAAGCTGATCGACTATGCCTTCCAGCCTATTGTGGAGGTTGCAAGCGGAACGGTTTTGGGCTATGAAGCGCTGATGCGTCCCCAGGTGCCTTCCCTCAAGAGCCCTGTGGATGTATTAACCATCGCCCAGTCTCAGTCCATGCTTCAGCCTATAGAAGCTTTAACCTGGATGACAGCGCCGGATATTTACTTTAACAGGCACATGAAGGGCCGTGCGGATTGTCCCCTGCTTTTCATTAACTCCATCCCCAACCAGCGGCTGTCCGATTCCGAGGCCAGCGATCTGGTCAAGAGGTTCGGCAGTTGTATGGATCACATAATCCTGGAGCTTACGGAGATTGCCCAGCTGAGTCCCCTCTGTCTTGCTCACAAAAAGCAGCTCTGCCATCAGTATCATATGAGAATTGCACTGGACGACTTCGGTGCAGGGCACAACAGTGAGGGTGTTCTTCTCTCCCTGATGCCTGAATATGTAAAACTGGACATTGAACTTATACACAACATTGACACGGATAAAAACAGGCTGGACTTCCTGGAAAATCTGATTATATACTTTAAGTCTAAAAATATTAAAATTATTGCAGAAGGTGTGGAGACAAAAGAGGAACTTGAGGTCCTGGCTCTCTGCGGGGTAGATTATATACAGGGATTTTTCTTCGGAAAACCGCAGATGGTCCCAGGTTCCCCTCTTCCGGAAGCTTTAGAGACACTGGCTGCCATCCGGGATTCCCACTCATTCAGAGAACAGCGGCATGACAGCGGCAGATAAAGGAGAATTTACATGTTTCGATTAATGGGTACACTTTACAAAAATTCTAAAATACTAAAAGATACGGTCATCTGCGACGAGACAGGGAACCGGCGCACGCAGAAGGTTTTTAACAGCCTGGAAGCGATCTGCTACTCCTTTGACCTGGAAAAGCCCATCTGGCTGGAATCGAATCTTTCGGACTTTAAGAGGCACAGCAAGACCCGGTTTTATCAGGATAATTTTATTGAGGATATCGACTTTGATTATTTGGAGATACGGGTGATTGAGGAGGATTAATGCTTGAAAAAGCGCTGCCGTACAGGCCTTTGCCTATACAGCAGCGCTCTTTTTGAGCTCTTATTTGGAACTATTACTATGTCCTATCAGTTAGATTATAATCTCTTCATCAATTCTTCTCTTTCTTTCTCATAGCCCGGTTTGCCAAGAAGTGCGAACATATTTGCCTTATAGCTCTCCACGCCTGGCTGGTTAAATGGATTCACGCCTAAGAGATATCCACTTACACCGATTGCGAACTCGAAGAAGTAGAATAATTGTCCTAAGCAGTAAGCGCTCTGCTCCGGAATTTTCACCATAAGATTGGCGGTTCCGCCGTCTGTGTGGGCTAATACGGTGCCGTTCATGGCGCTTTTATTGACAAAGTCAATGGTCTTCCCCGCAAGATAGTTTAAACCGTCCAGATCTACTGGCTCCTCCTTAATTTCCATGTCAGTCTTCGGACTTTCCACTGCCAACACAGTTTCAAATAAAATCCTGGGACCATCCTGGATGCACTGTCCAAGAGAATGGAGGTCTGTGGTCAGGTCTACACTGGAAGGGAAGATGCCTCTCTGATCTTTTCCCTCGCTCTCCCCGGCCAGCTGTTTCCACCATTCGGAAATATAATGAAGGCTTGGCTCATAGTTCGCCATAATTTCAATTGTTTTACCTTTTCTAAGCATGATGTTTCGCAGGGCAGCATACTTAAGCGCATCGTTTTCTTCAAACGGCAGGTTCAATGCGCGCTCTCTCTGTTCTGCAGCTCCGTCCATCATTGCTTTAATATCCACACCGCTGGCTGCGATAGGAAGCAGTCCTACTGCGGTCATAACGGAAAAACGTCCTCCGATATCATCGGGTACTACAAATGTCTCGTAGCCCTCTTCTGCGGCAAGGCTTTTTAAAGCGCCTTTTGCCTTGTCTGTGGTAGCGTAGATTCTCTTCGCTGCCTCTTCCTTGCCATACTTCTTTTCCAGCATTTCCTTAAATACGCGGAACGCAATCGCCGGCTCTGTTGTCGTTCCGGATTTGGAAATAACATTTACGGAAAAATCTCTATCTCCAATTACATCTATAATTCCTTTCATATAGGAAGCACTGATGCAATTACCAACATAATATATTTCGGGAGTCTTACGAATCTCTTTGGACAAATTATTATAAAATGGGTGGTTTAAAAACTCATTTGCCGCTCTCGCGCCCAGGTAGGAACCGCCGATACCGATTACCAGCAGTACATCTGAGTCTTTTTGAATCTTGGCAGCCGCTTTTCCGATGCGGTCGAACTCTTCCTTGTCATAAGTAACGGGCAGGTCGATCCATCCTAAGAAATCATTTCCAAGACCTGTCCGTGACAGCAGCATGTCCTTTGCTGCATCTGCCAATTTCCCCATAACAGCTACTTCGCTTTCACTGACTACACCAGCTGTTTTAGAATAGTCAAAGGTTATCTTATTTCCCATATTCGTTTGTCTCCTTATGTTTTTTCCAAGTTTATCCTCGGTTTTTTTCCATTTAAGTTTAGCAAAATGTTATACATTTATCAAGTTAGAAATTCTTTAATCACATCCCTTACTATTTTTTCTTCCTCCTTGCTCAGAAGGTGTCCATATTTGTTATTGGTGGCAGCGCTCTCCTGGATGCCCCTGGCCAGCTGCTCCATCACTTCCTGGGAGGGGAGCTCCTTTGCCTCCTCGGCAGCGGGTTTATCGGCAGGCTGGGCCATTACTTTTCCTTTTTTCAGTTTGGAAGCCTTCCCGGTCACAGGAAGATTTCTTCCTGTCTTCCCTGCCTGGGTCTGTGAGGCAGCCTTGGAGGTTTCCATAGGTACTACTTTGTTGGTTTCGATATGTTCATTTTCCAGGTAATCAAGAAGTCCGTCTTCTATCAATTCCTCCTGGTAGGAAAAAGCCAGCAGCTGGCGGAATATGATAAGTGCAGCTATCATACCTCCCGCGGCAATCAGCGTCCCCGGCCTGCTCCAGGGATTGGCAGGTGTCCACTGCCCGCTTCTGTAGGCTTGTACCAGATCCAGACCCGCAAAGAGAATAGAAAAGACGAAAGCGTACCACATGGTTCCCTTGAGTCTGTGCAGGGATATTGGCCCTATCTTTCGTCCGTTCATCCGTTTCTTAATAAAGATAACAGGATTGTTTATCTGTGAGTGTTCCTTTAGTAACTGGTGGTAGTCCTGGCAAAACTGCTGCATCCATTTCCCCTTGGGATATGGAAGACGGGATACATCCTTTATTGTTTTTTTATAGGATATATACACCATTAACAAGCTGACAGCTCCTAATACTCCTGCACACCAGATACCGTAATAAAATAAATTCACAATGATTCCCCCTTTTGCAATTTGCAGATTTTGTACGGTTCCATTATAGGTCACCCGGGGGAATTTGGAAAGCAAAATCGGTCGACAAATTCTCTGGTTTCTTGCGGCAACAGAATGCGACAAAAGGCGCTTTACAGCCTGCCCACCATATTTTCCACCAGCCGTACGCTGTGTACTATAGCCTGCTTCTCGAAGGCACCGTAATCCATGCTGGCGCTGTTGTCTGCCTTATCAGAGATTGCGCGGAAGATCACAAAGGGAATCCCGTTCAGATATGCGGCCTGTGCAATTGCAGCCCCTTCCATCTCCGTGCAGCAGCCCCGGAAGTTCTCTGTGAGAAACACCTTTTTCTCATTGTCTGAGATGAACTGATCGCCGCTCACAATTCTTCCGGGGATTGCCTTTATCTCCGGGTTAGCCTCCCGGCATGCGGCAAGTCCTGCTTCTGCCAGTGCTTTATCCGCCGGAAAAGCCAGGGTGTCCATCCTGGGAATCTGGCCCAGAGGATAACCAAAAACAGACGCGTCCACATCATGCTGGAGCGCGTCTGTTGAGATCACCATATCTCCTATATTCAGATCCTTGTCTAAAGCTCCTGCAATTCCCGTATTCATCACAGCTTCCACCTGAAAATCATCTGCCAGGATCTGTGTGCACAGCGCCGCGTTTACTTTTCCGATCCCGGAGCGCACCACTACTACATCCTTTCCGTTTAGTTTTCCCTGGTGGAACTCCATTTGGGCTTTTACAGTTACCTTTGTATCCGTCATTTTTTCTTTCAGAGCAGCTACCTCTTCCTCCATGGCCCCGATAATTCCAATATGGTTCATATGCATTCTCCTTTTTACACTGATTCTTTTGGTCTGTCTATAACGATCTGCATTATTATAGCAGATTCTAACCAGTTGTACCAGGGGAGAATCCTTCATTGCACAGAAAAGGGGAGCAAGCCGGACAGCCCCCCAATCATTTGGTTTGTCTCAGTGCAGCCTGGAATATCTTATCCAGCTCTGCCTTCTTCCAGTCCTCCAGAACATACTCCACGGGCTGCCCCTGGATCTCACGGTAAATTTCTTTTAAGCTGTCCCTGGCTGTTTTCTGTCCATCCAGCATCCATCTCTGCATGTTATCCTTTGGGGAAAACAGAGATGCATCCAGATATTCTCTGTACTCATCCAGAGAACGGTCACTGCAGACAAACCCTGAGGCGATCCCTTCCTCAATCTCGTCCAGAAGGGTATCCTCCACCTCATCCTCAGGAATGCCGTCCAGAATCTTCTGTGCAAAGGTAATTGCCTCCAGATCCTGAATCATCTGCAGAGGATCAAAAAGCTCATCCAGACTCTGGGTACCCACACAGTAGAATCTCCGGGCGCCGTCCAATGCCCCGGCCATAATCATCATTCCTTTTTCCATGGCTGTCCTTCCGTCCGGCTCCTTTCCCCAGGTATGGATATTGGTGCTGGAATAATCCGGTTCTTCCCCTCTGATGTAGGCCGTCAGCTCTGCAGCCGCCTGTTCGTAGAGAAACTTCTCAGGGGTTCCGAAGGCAATGTTAAAGTACTTAAAGTCAAAGGGAAAAAGATTTGGCTTTATCTCGCCCTGCAGACCCGTGAGCAGTTCCACCAGCACCGCGCCCCCTGCTACCTCGGCCAGCACAACCGAAAGGCCCATGGACAGGTTCATGGGCGTGGTAACTCCCATATTCGGCATGGAAAAGGTATAAAAAGAGCTCAGCCGAAAGCTGTACTTACGCACAATGTCAAAGGCATCCCCTCCCAGAGTCAGAGGACTTATCATGTATACCGGAAGATGGGTCATTTCCTGGCCCATTACCCGGGTCATCTCAAACATATATTCCGCGGCCTCTACAGAATCCGGAGCTGCCGGCCAGCACCCCGAGCAATGTTCAGCCGCAGTCTGGTACCTGGCCAGGGAGGACAGCTGTGCCGGTACATCCGTTGGGTAGCCTGGGATCACGGGATTCATGGGGTATATTCTGTGTGCCTTTTCCACAAAGGCTGCATATTCACCCAGCTTTTGCCGGTTGAATTCCAGGATCCGGCCTGTGTCCGGGTCACGGTAATGATAGGTATACAGACTGGCCTCCCCGTGGAGCCTGCTTCCGTGTTTGTCCGGGGGGATTTTCTTCCCTTTTTGGCGGAGGAGAAATTCCCGGTATGCCGTTTCCCGGATCAATGCCCTGTCTCCCTGCACCTCAATGCCTTCCTTATGCTTCAGCTCCTCAAGGGCCTGGGGATCTGTCACTTTAATCCCTGTATGTGCAAGAATCCTTCCTGCGCCTTCTATGATACACTCCGCCCTCTTAGAGGAGAGATGTCTTCCTTTCTGTAATCTCATGCTTTTTCTCCCTTTTTATAGTCTCCCACTACCTTGGAGAGATAGCGGAACCCGTCTACATCCAGTCCTTTTTTGTCTGCCACCCGCTCTGCCAGTAGCTGGAGGGGAATCAGCAGGGCTGCCGGCGACAGGCACTCTTCCCTGGATTTTGCCACAGGAATCACATGCTCCGGGGGGATACATCCGTCTATAGGCGTATCTGTAACAAGGGTAACTGCAACCCCGGCATTTTGCAGGTATTCTCCGTGTTCCAGCGCAGTCCGGGTATACTCCTCCCCGGAGGCAAGGAGTACTGCGGGCAGTCCCTCTTCTATTACCTCAACGGTTCCGTGCCGGAAGTCTGAAACACTGGATCCCGAGGTATGGATAAAGGTCTTTTCCTTCATCATCAGGGCCCCTTCTATGGCTGTGGCTGCATTTGCCCCCATGCCCAGCAGATAGAGATTCATACAGGGGAGCAGGGCATCTGCCAGGCGCTCCAGCGCCTCCGGGCAAAGCGTCAGGGTGCTGCGGATAGTATCCGGGATTTCAAGAAATGCCTCCTTAAGCTCCGGCCGGTAACCGGCTGCTATGATGGATAAAATCAGAAATGATGCCATATTGGTCTTAGTGGCGGAGCTTATCTCCCGTCCGCTGTGCAGAAGCATAACCTCTGAGGCATTCTCTGCCAGAGTTGAACCGGGATCATTGGTGATTCCCCAGAATGCTATTCCTCTTTCTTTCAGCTCCTTTCCCACCACCTTTGTCTCGTAGCTTTCCCCGGACTGGGAGATAAAGATGACAAGTGTGTCTTTGTCAATGGACGGCAGCAGATAGTGCAGTTCATCTGACTGGATAATCTGGGGCTTCAGGCTGCAGTACTTTAGGAATGCATACCTGGCCATATGGCACGCATAGAGAGACGCACCTATCCCTGTAAGCACCAGCTGCTTTTTTCCCTGAAGCAAGTCTCTGAAATATTCCCCTTTCGGCAGGTATGCGTCCAGGATCTTCTGCGCCACCTCCGGCTGATCCTGGATCTCCTGCCACATTGCTGTATGTTTCATTTTCTCCTCCTTTACCCCTTCACAGAGCCTGTGGTCAGACCCTTGGTTAAATATTTCTGGAAACAAATGTATAATAGGATAGACGGAATCATTACTATATTAAGTCCCGCAAACAAGGTTACCCAATCGGCCTTCAGCTTAAAGGATTCCATCAGGGCAATAATTCCTACCGGAAGCGTGAGGAGCTCCTTATCATGTATAAAGGTAAGGGCAAATATATAGTCGTTCCATATCCAGACAAAGTTAAAAATGATGATCGTTATAATTCCATTTTTAGACAGGGGGAAGATAATCTTCCAGAAAGTAGAGTGAACCCCGCACCCGTCGATAGCCGCCGCTTCTTCCAGTTCTTTGGGCATGCTCCGGTAAAATCCGCTCATGACCAGAATGGAATAGGGAAGGCTGAACACTACATAAAGGATCCCCAGCCCAAGATGGGTATTCCACAGATTCAGCTTATACAGCACCGTGAACTCTGAGGGCAGCACCAGGGCTGTGGGGACATAAAGTCCCGCTATAAAAAGCATCAGCACTACTTCGCTCCATCTTTTCTCACTGCGCACCAAAATATAGGCTACGGTTGAGGACAGCACCACCACCACAAGAACAGAGACTATGGTAATCAGAATACTGTTCAGCGCATAGCTCTGGAAATCTATCTTTACCCAGGCATTGCTGTAGTTTTGCAGCTGCCACTTCTGAGGCAGGGCCCAGGGATTAGCCACAAATTCTTTGTTGGTCTTAAAAGAGGTATAGAATACCCAGAATACAGGGAACAGTACAATCAGCCCGTATCCTCCTGCCAGCAGGTCACGCAGAACCCCCAGCGGCCTTATTTTTTTCTTGTTATTCATCCCTGCACCCCGCTTTCGTCAGTCTCATAATTGCAAATATAATAAGAAACAGTATGCCGAAGAGCAGCACGCCGATTGTGGACGCGTACCCGTAATCGCTGTAGGTAAAAGCATTTTCATACAGGTATGTGGTCAGAAGCTCTGACGCACGGTTGGGTCCGCCCTTTGTCATTACATACACAAGCTCAAATGAGTAATTAAAGGCCGTGACGCAGAAGAATACCAGTGAGGTGCGGATCTCCTGCCAGATGCCCGGGATGGTTATGTGGACGAACTGCTGCCATGCACTGGCACCGTCGATAGAAGCCGCTTCGTATCTGTCGTCCGGTATATTTAAGATGGCCGCAATGAACATAATCATATAGAATCCAATGTTGATCCACACAAGGGGGACGGTAAGCGCGCCCATAATTACGTCTGTCTCTCCCAGCCATACGTGCTGCAGCTTTGAAAGGCCAATCTTTCCAAGGAATCCGTTGACCAGGCCAAAGGATGGGTTATAGATGAACATCCACAGTACAGATACCACCGCAATTGACATTACGTAGGGGATAAAGTAGATAATGCGCAGCCCCTGGTGGTATTTTGACTTTTTTCTGGTGACCATAACCGCAAATGCCAGAGCAATGGAAAAGGTAAATATAGTACAGAAAATTAGGATGAACACATTGTTTCCCAGGGCCTTCCACACAATGGGATCCTCAATGAGGCGCTTAAAGTTAGCCAGACCCACAAACTTAATGTTATCTGAAAACCCGGACCAGCTGCACAGGCTGAGAAACAGAGACTTCACACAGGGATAAAGGCAGAATACCCCGTAGAGCAGCAACGTGGGTACCAGATATGTAATTAAAAAGCTTTTTTTCTTTCCTACCATGTTCCTTCACCTGCCCTTTCCAGTTTTGTGTACCCCTGCATAAATTCATAGAGCCGGTATACATCCGGGCTCTCGCCTGTGCGGACATAATAGCCCGACGTGGCATTGCCCAGTCTCAGGCTTTCCGCCAGGGGCAGCCCCTGCAGCAGCCCAAAGCACAGGCCCGCGTTAAAGTTATCCCCTCCCCCGGTTGACAGCTTCGGAACGGGGGTATAATACCCCTCTTCCTTTACCATCGTTCCCTTGGCATAGCCGTAGGCACAGTGGGGAAGATGGAGGATAAGGTAATCGATGCTCAGCCTTCGGCTTATCTCCTGTCCCATTTCTCTCCTGCTTTTTCCTTCTCTGTGGAATAAGGCCTTATAGATCAGGCGGGCCTCATTTTCATTCATGCTGAATATCGTTGTCCTGTATTCTGCAAATGCCTCTCCCAGGCGCAGTATCTGGACCAGTTCCTCCCCGGACTTTCTGGATGCGTCCGAGAGATCCATGAGAAGCCATTTGTCTTTCTCTTTTTTTCCGTCTTTTATACAATTGTCATACACCGCCTGAAACAGCGCCGTAGCCTCGGCCAGCTCACTCCAGTTGAGAAGGGCGATCAGGCGGCTGTCTCTGAAATATCCTATGAGCTCCTCTTGGTTCATCCTGGCGGCTATCATATCCCAGGTCATCTCCTTTAGGTTATCCATTGAGGAAAGCATAACCTTGCCGTCATGAAACTCCAGGGCATTGCACTGTCCGGTTCTGCACACGGAATGAAGCATGCAGTTGTCATTCATATTCTTAAATACCGGATCGATCTTAGGATACCCCATACTGCCGATACAATGTGTCTTAACCCCAAGCGTGCCCAGACTGTTGGCAAATATGGCCATATTGCCCCCTATTTTCTCCTGCTGAAGCTCCAGTTCAATGGAACAGCTCATATTCTTTTTTGATATCAGATAACTGCCGAATTCCTCAATGGTTTCAAAGTATGTACCGGGCAGCTGTCCGCTTTTTTGTTTTACTGCACGCACCACATGATCCACGACTACGTCAAAACCGGCAGCAGCAGTAATGCTGCTGCCGGTTTTCATGGCACGTTCTAATATTTCTAATATTTTTATATTATTTGCCACCGCTTGTCTCCTGTGCTACTTTATCCATTCTCTCGCAGAATTGTTCTGCATTTATTTCCTCCTGGATTAAAGCATTGATGCAGTTATTCAGTTCCCCGAGCACTTCTTTATATCTCACTTTATAAGAAGGAGAGATAATGCTTACATTGTCATCTGCCATCTTCCACATGGTCTGGGCACTCTTTGGCAGCAGTCCCATTACCTCGTCAGACTGTTCTTCCATAGCCAGCAGGAAGCCCGTCTTTTCAGCCACATATTTGGCATTTTCCTCAGAATAGAACAACTTTACAAGTTCTTTGATATATTCCAGCTTGCTGTCATCCTCCTGCTTCGGAAGAACCATACATTCAACTACAGCTGTGGTTGAAGTCTTGCCGGCTTCCTCTCCGGGGGCATACATAGGCTGCAGGTCAAAGTCGTCCGGCCACTGATCCTCCATCTCTCCTTCCAGCCAGCTTCCTGAAGGCACAAAGGCATCGTTGTTGCCGATAAAGTCAATCTGAGACTGGATGTGATCCATAGCCAGTGAGTTCTTATCAATATAGCCTGCATCCCTCATCTCCTGCAGACGGGTTACCGCTTCCAGGGCAGCGGGCTGTTTCCAGGCGCCTGCCTCGTTGTTGTTAATGGCTTCCATTGTTTTCGGATCCAGATTCTGAATCATAGGTACCAGGAAGGCATCTGCCAGCATAAAGGGATATACACCAGCATAAATCATAGGGGTAACACCGCTGTCCTTTATTGTCTTGCACAGCGTCTGGTATTCCTCCCAGGTTGACGGTACTGTCCAGTTATTGTCTGCAAAGAGCTTGCCGCTGTAAAAGTTGCCTGCAATCAGTTTGCTGGTGGGAAGGAAATAATGGGAACCATCTACCTCACCCAAAGCAAGTCCTGCGGAGAAAATGGTTTCCTCCAGGGTCTTGGTGCCCTCTGCATTCTGCTCTGCCAGTATGTCGTCTACGGGATATAACAGCCCTTCTTTGGCAAATCCATAATAGTCTACATCACTGATCCAGGTGTAGAAGATGTCCGGAGCCTCTTTGACATTAAGTAGATTGCGGATTACCTCCGCCGCCTTGGCGTTGCTCTCAAACTCCACATTTACATTAGGGTATTTCTCTTTAAACTTCTCTAAAGGCAGATCCCAGAACTGTTCCGACACTTCCTGCTGCCAGAGGATGGATATGGTGACATCCTCATCCTCTTTGCTGTCTCCCTTTGCCTCTGTTTTCGTGTCCTCTTTTGCGCTGTCCTTACTGCCGCCGCAGCCTGCCAGCGAGAATACCAGTGTACCTGCACATACCATTGCTACAAATTTCTTAAACATAGTTTCCTCCCATAATCATTCTTGATTCGGAACCTTTCTTTGGTTCTGCTGATTGATAGTTTATATCCCCGCAGACGGCTTACGCCCTCCGGGGTCCCATTTCGGTTTCCGCGGTATATCCCGAAACGGTATAAATCTGTCCGGCGGTACCCCCCTGGCTCCCGGTCAGAATTTATTCTGTTTTGATTATAAAGCTGTACCTTTCTCTGCCCGACGGTTAAAGGGGCATCCACTGAGAAAATACCATCTCTGCAGCCCCGCACAGAACCGTGGCGCTGCAGTCTGCATCCATCTTTATCTCAGGGAGTACGTTTCCCTGCACCAGAAGTCTGGATGTAACCTGTTCCATACTCTTTTCTATTACTTCCCGGATCAGTCCCACCGTTTCCCCTCCTATGTAAATACAGTCCGGGTTAAAGATATTGTTTAAGATAGACAGAAGTCTTCCCAAAATGGCGGCATTCTCCTCTAAGACCTGAACTGCCGTCTCTTCCTTTTTCCCCCAGAGTTCCAGAAATTCCTCAAAAGAAGCAATTTGCTTCCTGCTGTAGAGGTTGTATTTCTCCACATATCCCATAATGCGCAGATCGCTTTCCACACAGCCCATGCTGGAACACAGATGACACTGCATCTGCATATTGCCGATGGGCATGTGACAAATCTCCGGGGCATAGCCACCGCTGCCGCAGATTAGCTTACCATTGGCAACTACGCCGATTCCCAGACCTTCATCCGCAAAAAGATAAACGATATTCTCCTGATTTCTGTAGAGATTCTCCCTCATGTACTCTGACATGACGCAGAGATTGGACTCGTTGTCAATATAGACGGTTTTGCCCAGGGTCTGGGACAGCATCTCCTTCATGGGCTGATTATTAAACAGCTCAATCTCTGAAGAGACAATGTTATGGGTTTTTTTCTCAAAGATTCCGGGTACGGCAACGCCTACCCCTACAATCTGATCCTCTGAAAAACGCTTCAGCACCTGTTCCCGGTATATACTTCCGCAGGTCTGTATTACCTCCTGTATACTGCTTTTATGGCTGTAGTCAAATCTGTCGTCATAGACCACACGGGTACTGTAATCCGCCACGGCCACACGGATAACCCCAAATCTGGTCAAATCAAAGCACAGAGACATGAGATTGTTATAGTTCAGTGAGATCCCCTTGGGAGTTCTGCCCACCACCTTAGTATCATCCAGTGCCGTCTCCTCCAGATACCCCTTTTCCCTCATCTCATTACATATATTAGAAACGGTTGCGAAGCTGAGACTCAAATCCTCAGCCATCACCTTTTTGGTACAGCTTTTATTTCTCTTCAAATAATTAATAATCTCTTTTGCGTGAACCTTTTTCAGTTCCACAGAACTGTCGACCTTCATCCCTTGTCTCCTCCCTCCACATTATTTTATTCATTATTTTAATAATTATTTTAATCGCTTTAATAATTGTATAGTAGATCATATATTGGGAATTGTCAAGAGTAGAATTTGAATTTGGGACGTGTTCTTTCTAGAAAGAACACGTCCCAAATTCGATCAGGGGTGTCCCTTTTTCAGACAGCCCTGTCCCTTTTTCACTTAACGATCCAGCACTACTTTCACGGACCCCATCCCACAGTTTATGTCAAAGAAGTTCTCTGCCTGAAGGTTGGACTTATATGTTCCTCCCATACCTCCAAACCGATCGTCTCCCACTCTGACATCTCCCATGCCTACTTTAACTCTATACCCGTAGTCTGAAGGAACGGTCAGGCTCGCAGCTATCTCGCCCATCCCGCAGTCCAGCTTGCACTTGCCTGTGAGGCGCCCCTCCAGCATTACCTTACCCATTCCGCAGTTTATCTTGGACGGCCCGCTGTAATAATCTGCCAGCACAACCTCTCCGGCCCCCAGATCCAAACGGCTTGTTTCTGTGAAGATTCCCCGGCCCACCAGCTTGCCTGCGCCTAATTTGATCTTCACATCCTGGAAACGATAGCCTTTTGGTATAATAATCACTATCTTGCGCTCTGAGAAAAGATTCGTAATATTGTTCAGCACAAACAGCCCCTTATAGCCTTTATCCTTTATTTTCCAGACACCGTCCTTTACTTCCTCCCTGCAGTCTCCGTCCGGATAGCCGGACAAATCCAGTGCGAACTCATCCCCCTCCCGGACAATGGCTTCCGCCATGGAAATATCAATGTAAAGGGAATGAATGGTCACATGATTCTCATGGATAACCTTTTCCAGCTCCAGCTTCTGGGGCGGCACATCCTCCTTGGGCGGCGCATCTTCCTTTGCAGCACGGTTCTGGTGTTCTTCCCGGTTCGGTTCCGGCGCAGAGGCATCAGGTGCTTCTTCCTGCATCGGCGCCTCCTCTGCGGCTTCCCCGGTATCCCCTCCGGACAGCTGGCCGCCTCCCAGTAAAACATCGGTACTTATCCCAAAGATGTCCGCCAGAGGAACCAGCATCATAATATCCGGGCAGGAAAGCCCGCTTTCCCACTTACTGACTGCCTGGGCAGAGATTCCTAACTGCTCCGCCAGCTGTGCCTGGGTCAGTCCCTTCAGCTTTCGCAAAAATGCAATCCTGTCCCCAAAGGCTTCAGGGAGTCGTTTGTTTGCTCCATTCATATTCGTATTATCTTCCATCCTTTTACCCACCTATCTAATTTATTTTCTCTTCATTTATTTACAGTTTTAATGTTTACCTATCATGTGTATCTGGTTTAACGGCGCGCCGCACTCTTAAGATAGTTACAGCATATCCGTTCAGCACCGGTATTTACAAGCAACTGTAGGTTGATTTTTACTTTTTTATCATTTTTCAACTAATGGTTGATTTATAATTATTAATCCATTATAGCAAAAGCTCCCACTTACGGAAAGAGAGATGGAAATCTTTTTCTGTATCTGCTATAATAGCTCCTAGTATGGAATCATATCATTATATAATAGGAGGATTAAAGTATGGTATATAAGACAAAAGGAACCTGTTCCAGGGCCATCGAGCTTGAATTAGACGGTGATATTGTGAAATCGGTCAACTTCGTAGGCGGATGCAATGGAAATACCAAGGGAATTGCCACCCTGGTACAAGGGATGAAGATTGACGATGTCATTGAAAAATTACAGGGCACAGACTGCGGAGGCCGCGGTACTTCATGTCCGGATCAGCTGGCAAAGGCACTTCTGCTGGCGAAAGAACAGAGACAGTAGTAAAAAACCAGGGACTGTGCACCAGATGTGCACAGTCCCTATTCCATGTTTTTATCTGTCCCATTTATCACAAAGGGAATTGATCTGATCCGCAAATCTGGCCAAATCTTTATTTGTTCCGCCTTCATTATGCCTGATAACGGCCATAAGTCTCTGCCCTGCGGCAATTAACCGTGCGTAGACTCCCCCTGCCTTCACGGTCTGGCCTCCAATCTGCGCCTTCCTGATCGGTATTCCCACGGTTTCCTTCACCGCCTGGTCTGCCAGCAGATCATAAACGGTCCCGCTGAACGGTGCCATAGTATCATACTGCAGCTCATCAGCCAGCTTCTTGGCAAAAATCTCGCATACCTTATCGTCTCCGTGAACCACAAAAACCTTCCTGGGTTTTTTCTGAAAGGAAGCGGCCCACCGCATAAGTCCTGCGCGATCCGCATGTCCGCTGATACCCGGGAGCCGGGTAATCTCTGCCTGCACCTGAACCTCTTCTCCAAAAAGCTTTACCTCAGCGGCCCCTTCTACAAGGGCACGTCCCAGGGTCCCTATCGCCTGATATCCCACAAACAAAATAGTGGACTCGGGTCTCCACAGATTATGCTTCAGATGGTGCTTGATCCGCCCCGCATCGCACATGCCGCTGGCCGAGAGAATCACCTTGGGTCTTTCGTCAAAGTTAATGTCCCTGGACTCATCACTGGTAATGGCCAGCTTCAGCCCAGGAAAGCTAATGGGATTAATCCCTTTCATAATCAAATCCATGGCTTCCTGATCGTAACAGTCATGATAATGCTCTTTAAAAATGTTTGTTGCCTGTACAGCCAATGGGCTGTCAACAAAAACCTCAAATCCGGGATACCCCTTCACCAGACCGTCTGCCTTAATCTTTCTGAGGAAGTACAGCATCTCCTGGGTACGCCCGACGGCAAAGGAGGGAACCACCACGTTGCCGCCCCGTGCAAATGTCCTTTCCAGAATCTCTACTAATTGAGTGATATAATCTGTCCGTACTTCATGGTCTCTGTCCCCATAGGTTGACTCCATGATAACGTAATCTGCCTCCGTAAGATAAGTAGGATCTTTGATAAGCGGCTGATCCAGATTCCCGATATCACCGGAAAATACCAGCTTCCGCTCTTCCCCCTCTTCCTCTATCCAGACTTCAATACTGGAAGATCCCAGCAGATGTCCCGCATCGTTATATCTTACTCTGATGCCGTCCTCCAGGGTCAGAATCCTGCTGTACGGACAGCTCACAAACTGTTTGATTACACCATTGGCATCCTCCAGCGTATATGCCGGAACAAACTCTTCTTTTCCTGAACGTCTGCCTTTTCGGTTTCTCCATTCAGCCTCAAACATCTGGATATGGGCACTGTCACGAAGCATGATCTCACACAGGTCACAGGTAGCATCCGTTGCATAGATATTTCCCCTGAATCCCTTTGCATAAGCTAAGGGCAGATTCCCCGAATGATCAATATGAGCATGGGTCAGCAAAACAAAGTCAATGTCCGCCATAGATACCGGCAGTTCCTGGTTCTCGTACTGATCCGGCCCCTGCTCCATCCCACAGTCTACCAGAAATTTCTTTCCAGCTGCCTCAAGATAAAAACAGCTCCCCGTTACCTCATGAGTTGCCCCAATAAATGTAAGTCTCATAAAAAACCCCCTTTTCGGTATTGAGCTTTTACTAACATCAGCATTTACTCTATTATACCCCAAAGGGGGCGGTTATGATATGATTTTCCCTTAATTTATTCGATTTGTCAAAAATCCGCTGCCGCAGAGTCCATAATATTCATTCAGCATGGACAAACGGATATAAGGGCTGATGGTGCCCAGTGTTCTGAAGGTATTGGCATCGCTCAGGGTATTCACCGGACATGCATAATACCTGTAATTATTCTCTTTTCCGAATCCCATTACCCGGTAATCCCAGTTTTCTTTTGCTCCGCAGTTAGGAACGGACAGGAATCGGACTTTCTCTTTTACATAATGAAATCTGTGATACAGGCGCTCCACATTTCCGGGCAGCAGCATATTTCCCAAAAGCAGGGTGCCGTTCTCATACTCGGTTAATGCCTTTTTGCTATGTCCCTTAAGAAGATCGAAATCGCTCCTGTGGGTACAGGCCAGACTGCACAGGTCACATTCACCCTTTATCCGTCCCTTGCAGGACTGTATGTACGAAAATGGTTTTACGGACATTACGCAGTCTTCTTCCACTAAATCATCCTCAATGGAGCCATGATACATGACAATGGTAGGGTAGCCATTTCCCTGATAAACGCCAAAGGATAATACCCACCGGTTCATAATCAGATAACCAGCTTTATAGACCGGGACAAATCCATCTTCTTCCTTCCAAATCTTCTCATCTGCAGACTTCTCCAACGGCTGAAAGTATCCGCCCGGTATGGTATCCTGACCTTCATAGGCAGGGCCATTCCCCATGAGATACCTGAACTCTTCCACACCCTTACTCAGCGCATAACGGTAAGGATCTCTGAGAAACGTTCTCCCTTTTGAATCCAGCGTGAGCTTGTCCGGCTGCTCCTGCCCTTCCAAATGGCGGAGCAGGCTGGCACGCTGCTTTTTGTCCATGTACGGCATGATAATCTGTTTTACCCTTCTCAGCTCCAACATCTCAATAACATATTCCAGATATTGAAGGTTCAGGTGTGAAATTACCAGCAGATCGATAGGGAATGTCTCATCCGCGAATCTTGCATCCTCGCTGAGTGTCCTCGGGATACTGGCATCTGCTCCGCAGAGATATACCACACTGGCAGTGTAGTCCTGTGGTTCGTTCCACATACTTAATATGTGGTAGATGCCGTCATTCATGTTTCTAAATAAGGTGCGAAAGTATAGGGCTTTCATGGGGTTGTGCCTCCTCTTCTTAATTTATAATTTTTATTTTATTAATATACCGTCTGTACAAGTCTCGACAGATTCATATATCTCACCTTTTTCTGCCGAGTGAACACCTCTAACGCGATAATAATATCCTTTGTCAACCTCTGTATCAAAAGATTTAAGTAACATAGACGCATTTACCTCGGATACTTCCCACGTTTTATACGTATACCAATCCTTTATTGATTCATCATATTTGTCCAAAGACAAAGTCAAATATAGTTCATCACAAATCTGATGGGCTACAACAACTCCCGCTGCTGTAACTTTTCCGTCTCCTGCATTAACACATTTAGCAGTACCTTTATTAAGAATATTGCCTCTTGTTAAGGAATAAGTAGTATCTTCTACTTCCTTTAAATCTGTTAATAATGATTCTTTAACTAATTTTTCACTTCTCTCAGCTGCATGTACGTTCAAGGGAAAAAGTATAAAGCCTAAAGTAATAATCCATAATACCCCTATTCCTTTTTTTACATTAAGTTTAATATTCATCTCAAATTTTCTCCTTAATTACACTACGAAAATAAATTTGTAACTATTAAGAATACGTATCAAAATGCTCAGACGTGACACCTAATAAGTTATTTTTTTAATAATTTCTATAAAATTATCTTTATCTACTTTTCCTGCTAATTCATAATAGCAATTTTTATGTTCCCACTGTGCCATATAGCTTGAATAATTATCTTTCCTATCAAATATCTCCCATATTTCTATCTCCAGATTAGCCTTTTCTATTTCTATGGACTCAATTAATTTGCCATCATATGTTGAAAATTCAGCCTTTTCTTTTTCATTATTAGAAATATAAAAACTAAGCACCTCATCCTCATATAAATATTGCATAAGAGCTATCCCACTACTTTTATCCATCTGATAGTCTATGAAATGCATGCCCCTTGGCACATACATCAGTTTAGGAACTTCGACCTCTAATTCCTCAATAATTGCCTCGCGAGCTTCCGTTTCGGAAAGGTTACTTTGTCTACTGTCTTTATTGTTATTAACTTTTATGTTAACATCATTTGCAAATAAAGCCTCTACCTTTTGAATTACGTACACCCTATTCGCCTCACTAGTCATAGCAACCCCAAATACTCCTAACATAGTAAGGCAAACAATAGCTGCACATTTCCCAGCCCGCTTCCACCTGGAATAGAATACCACTTTTTTCTTTTTCTCTACCACCTCTTCTTTCTCTTCGCTAACCTCATCTTCGTCTTCATGGTATATGCCTTTGTCTTTCAGTTCCTGCACAATCTTGTTATACAGCTCTTTGGGAGGATCCATACTGTCTATGAACGGGTCCTCTTTTAATTCTCGTTCAATCTGTTCAGCCTCTTCCCGAAGAGCTTCTATCTCACTTTTAGTCATAAAAATCTCCTCTGAGGCCTCTGCTTTCGGTTTGTTATTTTCCTGTGATAATTTCTCAAATCTACTCATGAAACCCTTATCTTTCCTTGACTTTTTTTTGCAAGTGTATCATATTAATCTATAGTTACTATTTTGCTTGATATTAGGAGGAAATACATGAAACATATTGTTCTCACGGGCGGCGGAACCGCCGGCCACGTAACACCAAATATCGCCATGATTCCCAGTTTACAGGAATTGGGCTACACTATTTCCTATATCGGTTCTTACGACGGAATCGAAAAAAAACTCATCGAAGAACTGGATATTCCTTATTATGGGATTTCATCCGGTAAATTAAGGCGGTACTTTGACGTTAAGAATTTTACCGATCCCTTTAAGGTTGTAAAAGGATATGGAGAAGCGGCCCGGCTCCTGAAAAAGCTGAAACCTGACGTGGTATTCTCCAAGGGAGGGTTTGTCACTGTGCCGGTTGTTATAGCCGCAAGCAGACAAAAAATCCCCACCTTTATCCATGAATCTGATATGACTCCCGGTCTGGCCAACAAGATTTGCATTCCCTTTGCCACTAAAGTGTGCTGCAACTTTCCTGAGACAGTAAATGAACTTCCCGCCAACAAAGCTGTCCTTACCGGTACTCCTATCCGCCAGGAATTACTCTCCGGGGATGTAAAAAGAGCCCGTGCCTTTACCGGCCTCACTGAAGAGAAGCCTGTAATTATGATAATCGGAGGAAGCCTTGGGGCTGCCGCCATCAATGACTGTATCCGCAGAATCCTCCCGGAGCTTCTGGAAGAATTCCAGGTCATCCACCTGTGCGGAAAAGGAAAGCTGGATGAGTCTCTTGTGGGAACAAAAGGCTATGTTCAGTATGATTACATCAAAAAAGAACTGGCTGACCTGTTTGCCCTGGCTGATCTGGTAATCTCCAGAGCCGGCGCCAATGCGATCTGTGAAATCAGTTCACTCAATAAGCCTAATCTCTTGATTCCTCTGTCCGCCAAAGCAAGCAGAGGCGACCAGATATTAAACGCACGTTCCTTTGAAAAACTGGGTTACAGTATGGTTCTGGAAGAAGAAGAGATTACAGATAAAACGCTGCTCTTCTCCATCCGGGAATTATACGGCAACCGCCATTCTTATATGGAGGCTATGTCAGAGAGCAATCATATCGATTCTATCAAGCATATTGTAGATTTAATTGAGGATGCTGTGAATTAAAGCCTGTCATATTCCGACTGATACCGCTTTTGCGTCCATGACTTTGCCCGGTGGAGTCTGGTTCTCACATTTTCTACTGTGATACCCAGCTCTCCGGCAATTTCCGTGGCATCTTTTTGTTCCACATAACTTTTCTCGATAATCTCATGCCAATTCTTATTATGCTCTTCGAGATCTTTCATCATTTCGTTGATAAATTCCTTCTTGATGTAGTCGTCTGCCATCTCATCTTCTACATAACAGGCTCTGGCATGATGGCTTCTCCTCACATTCGCATCCTCTTGGGATTCATTCTCACCATACTCGTAACCTACCGTTTCGTACTTCCTGTATGCTTTCCTGCAGTAATCAATTGCTTTGTGTTTTGTAGTCACAATCAGCCAGTATTTTATCAAGTCATCGTTTAATTCCTGCCTTTCTACCAGCTGGTAAAGAGATACAAAAACTTCCTGGCATATATCCTGAGACCAGCCGTAATCATGTATCACATTATTCGCTACCTTAGTGGCCAGACTCCAGTACTTGTCATACAACGTTTGTAACTTCTTGTTAATATTATCCATCTTTTCTGGTTTCCTTTATAAGACCTACTTTTTCTGAAAGGCAGCAAGTATACTCTCCCTGTCTTCCTCCGTCAGGCTGCCTGGTTTCCATCCAAGAGCAACGTTGTCACCTTCATACCGCGGGATTAAATGCATATGAAAGTGAAAAACTGTCTGCCCCGCTACCTCCCCGTTATTCTGTACAATGTTAAATCCGTCGCATTTTAAAACTTCCGTCATTTTTACTGCCATCTTTTTTGCCAGCACCATTGCCTCCGCTGCAAGTTCTCCCGGTATCTCATAAATATCTGCGTAGTGCGCCTTCGGCAGAATCAGCGCATGGCCCCTGCTGGCAGGACCCAGATCCAGGATAACTCTGAATTTCTCATCTTCAAATAATGCAGCGGAGGGAATTTCCCCATTTGCAATCTTACAAAATATACATTCTGACATAGTAATGTCTCCTCCTTTTGTTATATATTTGTTTCTTTTTATTTTGTCGTATTTTACGAGTTTTTGCAATACAATATTGTTTGATATTTACAAAGTCTGATGATACACTGTAACAGGAGGTGCAAAATTATGTTAAAAGTGCGCGAATCAGAAACTATTGAAGAAATTTGTAGGGAAAATCCAGATATTAGACGTTTCCTATCTGAATTGGAAGACAACCACAAATTTACCATTTCCAAAATCTCTCACGAGATACGAAACCCTGTTACATTAATTAACAGTTTCCTTCAGTTACTGGAGGTACGCTATCCTGAACTGTCCGGCGATGACTATTGGAAGAAGGTCATGGACAACATGCAGTTTCTCCGTTCTCTGCTGGATGAGCTGTCCTCTTATAATAATTCGAACCGGGTGGTGAGAAGCGAAGCAAATATTTACGCCATCCTGTCGGAAATCGTAGAGTCCGCCCGTCCGACTCTGGAACAGGATCAGATAACCATTCAGCTCATAAAGAAAACCGCTCTTCCTACTTTACCCCTGGATACGGTAAAAATGCAACAAACATTTTACAATTTCATCCGAAATGCCCACGAAGCCATAGGAACACACGGAGCTATCACCATTAGCCTGGAGACTGACGGTTCCGATATCACTATACAGATCTCCGATACCGGAAAGGGCATACCTGCGGAGCATATGTCTGAACTTTTCAAGCCCTTTGTCACCTACAAAAAGGATGGTACCGGACTGGGACTTTCAATCGCAAAAGGTGTAATAGAAGCCCATAACGGTACCATCCAGGTAGACAGCACAGAAGGTGAAGGAACGACAATCTCTGTCATTCTCCCCATCTGTTAATCCTACATAATATTTACTTTTTTTCTCCGGTAAAGGAGCACGCCCAGTACAAATCCGCAGATCAGCCCGCCTACGTGAGCGGCGTTATCCACGCCTGCGCTGATGAATCCATGATATAAGGTCAGACCTGCAAGCACTACCATTTGGCGTGTGGTAAGATCCTCCAGCCTGCCTTTATTCACGATAAGAATATAAAGCATAGCCCCGATCACCGCAAAGATAGCGCCGGAGGCTCCTGCGGATACGCTGATACGCCCGCTGCTGCCTGATATCTCTGTATAATACGAGATATAGCTGGCACCTATACCGCCCAGAATATAGATAATCAGGTATCTGACCCTTCCGACTGCCCGCTCCAGGTTATCGCCCAGGAACCCCAGTACAATCATGTTATTTGCCAAATGTGCAAAACCAAAATGCAGAAACATGCAGGTAAACAGCCGGTAATACTCTCCTTCCTGGATCAGAGGCGGAAAGGCGGCCCCCCACGTAATCATATGCATGGTGTCCCCGGAAGAACCTGTCACCTCAACCAGAAGAAATACCAGGATATTGACCCCAATCATCAGAGTATTTATAAGTACGGGCTTTCTTTTCTGCACCTGAATCTTCAGTTCGTCCAGCCTGGATGGCCCCTGGGGGGGATAATAATATTCATTCATGGATAAATTCTCCTCCTGACATGGGAACATTATATAGCTTTTACGCCGGGAATGCAACCTGCACGCCCCACTCTATTCATAATAAAAAGTCACATCTGCAATTCTAACCTCATCATGTTCCTGCAGCGGATATTTCTCACAGCTTTCCAAAAGTCTTCCGTTGACATACGTTCCGTTTTTGGAATTCAGATCCTGTATCAGGCAGGCGCCCCGCGTCACTTCAAGCTTACAGTGGATACGGCTCACGGTAGACAGGGGTATACAGTAATCTACCGCCTCCGCCATCTTGCCCACCAGAATAACCCCCTCATCCAGTCTGATAAGTGTCCCGCCGCTGTTGTCCTTTCCCCGCAGACAGTGGTTCCCCGCCTGTTCCTTCCCGGTCAAAAGACTGGTTTCCTCTCCGGAGAACTCCCGGGATTGTCTTCCGGTTTTCCCTGCCTCGGGTCCTGCATTCGGATAAGGGATCGGATTATCTGACAGGATCTCCGGCTTTCCTTCTGTCTCTTCCCCAGGAGATAACAGTTCTTTCTTACGTCTGCGGTACCAGATCAGGCCGGCAATTCCAGCCAATGCAAGCAGACCTCCAAAGCCGGCGGCCAGATAGCTCCAGGGAATGTACCGGTAATTCCACACCAGAAAGCCACCCCCAATTGTCAAAATTCCTCCGGTCACCACGGCCGCCGTCCTGATTCCCTCCCTATTCTCCTGAAATTCCTCCTCTTGGGGTTCCCTGCATATCTGGCGCAAAATCTCCTCTTTCTCATAGTCCTCCTCCTCTGTGCTGCCAGTCGCCTCCGCCTCACCGGAGGATTCCTCCATTTGCCCGCCCGCAGAAGCAAATAACTCCTTTTCGATTTGTTCCAGCTGAAAATTATCTTCCGTCACGCAGTGGTAGATTCCATACCCGATTCTCACCGCATCCGGGTCCTGATGGTCTATCTTAGGCAGAAGATATTCCATCAGATCCCTCATACCCTCCCTGGCATCCCCGCGGTGAACGGGAATAAAGCTGAAATAAGCCCTTTGGCCGCCCGCCTCCATGTAAATATGCTCCGGCTCCAAAACCAGATGCCCGGGATCCAGAAGATACGCCTGCATCACTCTGATGGTATCCACCAAACTTTTTAAGATAGGATAGAGTTCATCTCTTCCCAGCTTTTTCTCCCCATACATCGCCTCAAGGGGCTGCCTGGAGGTTATCTCATAATAGAAAAGGGTCCGGTTGTCTATTTTCTGAATCGAACAGGGAAGCAGTCCCGAAATAGAATTCATCAGGATCATGCGGACCTCATACGAGGCGGTATCCACCTCCCCCTCCTCCTCAAAGATTAGATAATTATGGTTTAGATCCCTCTTATAGTCCCCCCGCATATGCCTCCGCCTTTCTGATTTTCCGGATGAATTCTACAGGGCGGAGCACATGTATTTCTCCCTTCCCCTGAAATTCCCACTTGGTTCTTAGAAACGGTCCGCCGATTCCTCCCCGGTAGGTAATCACTATACGGCTGCTGCCGGCACTGATCCCGGGCTGCACAGTGCCTGACAATATCCCGCCGTTTCCCTGGCTGCTTTTTATCTTAGAATCAGCTATGTGACGGGCCTCTGTAAGATTCCTGGCTGCCGCAGTTCCTGCACTAGCCGCCCCCTCATAGGCGGCGGCCGTATACCAAGCCTGGTGGTATACAAAAAAGCACAGATACAGGGTTACGGTCAGCACCATCAGAACCAGGGGCATGCATAAAGCTGCCTCTACCGTAAAACTCCCCCTATATCCTTTTATCTGTTCTCTTCCCGTCTGTTCATATTCTGTGCCCATGCCTGTCTCCCTTCCCTGAGCCTTATGCGGCCCCTATTTTGTACAAAAGTCTGCCTGCCAGTCCGAAGAATAGAAAAGGCAGAAATGGTATCCGGTCCTTTCTTCCCTTCTTCCTCCCTGCCATAAGGCAGGCGGCCCACAGGGATGCCAGCACCAGTCCTAAAAGGATAGTCTCAAGGGTATCCCAAAGCCCCAGATAGATGCCAGCTGTGATAACTGCCAGTCCGTCTCCGTACCCTATGGCCTCTTTGGTTCCCCGTCCCAGGGCCAGCAGCAAAAAACCGGGGAGCAGGCCTGCCGCCCAGAAGCCATCTCCCTCACATCCATGCAGCCGCATCCTCAATCGGAGCACGCACCCCAGGATGGCAGCGGCGGCGAGCAGCCTTCCGGAGACTTCCCTTGTCTTCCAGTCCCTCCAGCCCGCAGCCCCGAGAAATACCAGACAGGCGGCTTCATGAATGCCCATTGCTACCGCACCTGGAACAGGGCCTGAGATCGCTTGCCTCTGACTTTTTCACCAGCCTGACCGTCCTGGTAAGTCCTCCGCAGGTCTTAAGGCTGTGATACCTGTCTCCCTTTTCCGTAATATAGTACCCTGCTCCGCTGGTCCCTTTTCCCACACATTTTTCACAGGGGCGGTACTTTTCCCCGTATTCATTTCTCGCAGACGCCAGGCCCCCGCTTCCAATATAGTGAATGGAAAGATCCAGATAGGAACAGTCTTCCCGCACATGATATACCTCTTGATTTTGCGTTATGTAAACCATTACATTCGCTTCCCCCTCTGATTCAAAATCCATGTCCTTCTCATACCCTGTCCAGGCTCTTGCATAGCCCGTGCAGGTAAGTGTTACCGGCAGAACAGGGATGATAGCGGCCGACGGCCGATACCTGTATTCCGCCCGCAGGATAATCTGTCCGTGATCCATGGATGAGGTTTGTATACGGATTCCGCCAGACTTTCCCTCAATCCCTGTAAGCCTCTCCCCCTTCAGCTGTTTTTTCAGGTTTTGTTTGGCATAGGCCATGCAGACCGCCTCCGTTACCCTCCCCACCGGGGAACCCTTTCCGGTTTTCTCTCCTGCATAGGCGTACATCCCCAGCTCTTTTGCACTTTGGCAGAGAGAGGAGGCAACTATCACCTGAACCCTCATAACATCCAGAAAACAGATTAAAATCACCATTGCCAAAAAGAACATGGGGAGAGCGGCCGCACACTCTATGGTCATGCTTCCTGACAGGGAGCACAAGGATGCCTTCCCCTGCTTCCTGCATGTGTCCTCTGCCGGGGACAGCAGAGGCTTATTTACCTGAAGAGAGTGATTTTTTGTTATTTTTTTATTTGTATTGTTTTGCATTTCACAGGAAAAAGGCATCCTTCTATTCCCCCCTCATATCGTATCCATAGCTTCTTATAAGACTCCATTCCTGCCCCTGGGGACCAGTGAGTATAAGCTCTGCCTCCGCCGATTCCAGACACTGATCCAGCCGGAAGCCTCCCTTGCCCTCTGTCTTTCTAATAACATTTTCCACCATATCCATACACCTGTATACCTCCGTATCTTCCTTTTCCAGGCTCAGGTACAGCAGGACCCGCAGATATCCTTTATACTCCATGCCCTCCGTACCCGTTCCCCCTTCCTCCCGAAGCAGTTCCAGAATATGAGGGAGATTATTCAGGGACAGCTTCCACTGCCCCTGGTTCTTTACCAGGGGGACTCTGCCCCCGGCCAGCAGATCCCGCACGTCCAGCAGGCTCTCCCCGTAAGCCCAGCACAGAATCACCAATGTCTCTGCCAGCTGCTGGCCTGCCGGGACCCCCGCGGCGGATGCCAGGGTAAGCCCCAGAGAAGCAGCCTGTCCCCTTTTTACCGGATCTGTGTAAATAGCGGCATAATTTGCAGCCTCCCGGATGAGAAGCAGCCGCTGCACTACCCTTCTCAGATTCTCCTGGTCACTGCTCTGTCCTGCCAGAATGTATTCCACCTGATAAGACAAATCCCCTTCTCTGCAGGGTTCGCTGTAACTGCCCATCTTCTTCAGGACATATTCCTGATAGAGCAGATTCTCGCTCCCTCCGGCATCCTCCGGCCTTCCCCTGGAATTTCCAAGCCCCTGTAGCAGGGTGCGCCGGGACAGGAATCCGGATATCTCTGCCTGTTTTTCAGAGATATCCTTGCTGTCAGGGATTACCAGCCCCAGAACCCCCATCTTTTTCACCTGCCGGAATATCTCTATAGGATTCTCATCCCCCGGGACCGGCCTTGCCTCTTCCTCAGCGCTTTTGGCCTCCCCGGTATCTGCCTCCCGGGACGCCTCCAGCATCCTGTCATATTCCTCCAGTGTTTCCCCCTCCTGTAGGTTTTCCCCCCTCTCTTCCAATGCTCTGATTGTTTCACTTTCCCCCTTTGCCTGTTTCAGGAGGCGGGAGACTGCCTGGCTTCCCAGAGAGTCTCTGGCCCATGCGGCCGCCTGTCTCCGAAAGGATTCGCCGCCGCTGTCAGTAGCCAGGCAGTAAGCGGTAAGCCCGCATTGCCTCACCGAAGTCTTCATAAGATCCGTCTCCAGCACTTTTTCCATCCCATAGGTGATCCGGTCTGTAACCTTTCCCAGCTTCAGACTGCTCCCCCCGTAGGCCCCGTCCAGAAAAAACAGATCGTAGCGCTCCAGCAGCTCTCTGTCATATTCCCCGAAAAGGGAATAGAGAGCCGCATCCGCCCCGCCGGCCGCAACTGCCCTGGCAGATGCATTTTGTACCGAACGGAAGCAAGCCCCAACCAGTGCAGTCATAATCGTCAGGGTGAGACACAGCATAATTGTAATACTACCCTTGGCTTTCACACTCCAGTCCTCCTTCCGGCCCTTAAGGCTAAAGATTGTTGCTTTCTTTTGTAATCTTAGACAAAATGTTGTTTACCAGACTGGTAAGCTGCTTTTTGAAAATTACCACAAGCCCCACTAAAACGACCAGGATCAGGATTATCTCTACCACCCCAATGGCGTCCTCTTCCTGTAAAAAAGCTTTCCATTCACTCATATTCTCACCCCCTTTCTTCTCAATAAAATGTCAGATACGCAGGTACCATAAGAATCACCAGAACAACCAGAAGCATGAGAAACATAGGCAGCAACAGCTTGGAAGATACCTGTTCTCCCTTAATTCTGGCGTTTCGGATGCGGTCGTCCTCCGCCTCCGCCGCCTCCCGCTCCAGAAGCTCCAGCAGTCCCCGCCCGCCCTTTCTCAGATTCTGGTAAAGCAGGGTCGCCAGGGTTCTGTAGCAGGGAAGACGGCATCTTGCCCCAAACCGCTGGTAAGCCTCTGCCTCAGAGATGCCTCCTTCCATCTCTTTGCAGGCTGCCGCCATCTCCTCATATCCCGGCCGGGATCCGCACTGCCCCCACTTTCGGTAATCTGCGGCGATTCTGGTAAACGCCCCCTTTATGGTCATTCCTGCCCCCAGAAAAAGCACCAGCTTGCCAACAATATCCGGGTAGTCCCGAAGCAGCTGCTCCCTGCGCTCTTTTTCCTTTCTGTGCTTTTGCTCTTCCTGGCGGGCGGCGGCAAGAACCGCTGACAGTAAGGCAAAGAAAATCACCCATAGCCCTGTATGGGAAGAACTTCTCATCCAGCGGATCGTTTTGCCTTCCACCTTCCCGGGGAGATAAAGCCGGCCTGTATCCTCCCCCTGGTTTTCCTTCTCAATGCTCTCCTGCAGCTTTTTCAGGGTCTGCTCTTCCCGGGAAAGCTGTTCGGGAAATACCTTTACCCGCCGCTCATACAGCTGCCGGCTCTCCCCAAGGGACAGTTCGCCCTGTATCGTGACAAAGACTCCCTCCTGAGGGATCTCCTCCCCAAGGGCACCCTCCCAGTCCAGGATCTGCGGACTGTCCGTAATCCAGGAGATTGCCACGGGAGAATCCCCGACGTGTTCCGGAAGATGCATCGGCTTCCTTATCTCATCCATAGACTGGTTATCCCCCAGAATCTCCACGTCCAGCGCCTCCGCAGTCTCCTGCATAAGCCTCTCTGCTTCCCCTCTGCTGTACTTTTTCTCCTCTACCGTTACCTCAACTTTCTTTTTTTCCCCGTCGATCTGTGCCTCCATCTCTTCCGTATACGCTCCGCCCCCGTATGTATTTCTCTGAAAATAATCTTCCTGGCTCCAGGCCCGCGCTCTTCCCTCATATATGCCGATGCCGCATCCCAGTAGAAGACCTGCTGCGGCAATGAGTACCGGGGTTTTATATTTCAATTTCTACCATCTTCCTTCCCATGTGATACGCAGCCAGATAAGTGAGCAGGCAGCCGCTCATAATTCCGGCTCCCAGCGGGTTCCGGTAAAGAACATCCAGAAATCCGGGGGATGTCGCCTGCATATATACGATTATACCGGCCGGCATAATACTCATAATTTTCTGTTCCAGCTTTCTGGCCGCAATGGCCGCGTCAATTTCCTTTTTTATCTCAATCTTTCCCTCCAGCACTCTGGCGCTTTTTTCCAGCGCCCCTGTGACATTCCCCCCTGTACGTTTGGCCGCAGAGAGGATCTGGGAGAAATTATAGATATCCTCTACCTGGCTTCTCTCCCCAAAGTCCGCCAGAAGCTTTTCCAGGGGGACCTGATTGCGAAGCTGTGCCTGCATATACTGCAGCTCTCTGGTGAGTTCATCCCCGGCCCCGTACAGCCGTCTCATATCTCCACAGGCTTCCCCTATGGCGTTTTCCATAGAATACCCGGCCCGCAGCGCCGCTCCTAAAGAGCCGAGAGCATCCTTAAAGTGATAATGCAGCCTCTGCCTTCTGGCCTTGATAAGTTCTTTTTTCTTTTCTCTCAGATAATAAAAAGTAATGGGAAATATGAGCAGAAATGCCCAGACTGACTGATAGAACAGCAGATTCACCGCAATACACAAAAATCCGCTGATTCCGGTGTACTTCAGCAGTTCTTTTCGGGAGTAGGCATAGGAATCGTACTGTATTCTCATATGCCGCCCTTCCTTTTTCCCATGGGTTCCCCCACCTTTTCCAGCCTTTCGCTGTCCCGCCGGATAAACAGCGGATGAAGGCAGACCTCTCCCCGGGAAAAGCCTGTAATTTCCGTGATCTCCAGCACGGCTCTGGACTTATCAGGCATCCTTCCCAGATGGATCAGGATGTCAAAGCCTGCTGCGATCTGACGCCGGATGGCTTCCAGGGGTAGCTGTATCCCCATGAGCACCATAGTTTCCAGACGGCTTACCATATCAGCGGCACTGTTGGCATGGGCCGTTGAGAGACTTCCCTCATGGCCTGTGTTCACCGCCTGGAGGAGATCTACCGCCTCGGAGGATCTCACCTCCCCGATAATGATTCTGTCAGGCCGGAGCCGGAGAGCTGTTTTGATGAGATCCCTTATAGTAATCTGCGGGCTGTCCTCCAGATTGGAAAGCTTTGCCTCCAGCCGCACCAGATTCGCGATCCCCTGTATCTGCAGCTCCGCATTGTCCTCAATAGTGACGATCCGTTCCTCCGAAGGAATATAACAGGACAAGGCGTTCAAAAAAGTGGTCTTTCCTGCCCCGGTTCCCCCTCCGATGAGCATAGAATGCTTTTGCCTGACCATCTGTATCAGGCATTCGGCCCCTTCCCGGGTAATGCTGTTCCCGGCAATGAGATCCTCCATGGTAATGGGGCGATCCGGAAACCGCCGGATTGTTAGGATGGGACCGTTAAGAGCCACCGGCTCAATAACAGCATTTACCCGCGCACCGTTTTTCAGCCTGGCATCCACAATAGGTCTGGAAGTGTTAATCACCCGGTTGCAGCCTGCTGCGATCTGCTGAATCACATCCCAGAGCTTTTCCTGGGAGGTAAAGGTTTTCTCCCACAGCGTGATTCTCCCCCTCCGCTCCACGAAAATCTGCTTCCACCCATTCACCATAATCTCCGTTACTTCATCATCCTCCACCAATTCCTGAAGCACATCCAGCTTCCTGACGGAGTAGAAAAGCTCCTGGCGGATTTCCTGCTTCTCTTCCAGACTCCAGCATTCTTTTCTCCCGTGTTCCAGAACCAGCTCGTCAATCATCTGAAGGATCTCCGGATCTTCTGCCTCCCAGGCACCCATGTGCTCGATCTGCTCCAGCAGCTCACGGCGCAGGGCCTCTCTATTCCTCATACAGCTTCCCTCCCCGCAGAATCTCTCTCACATAGTCACCCAGCTCACTCCACATCAGCTGAGCCACATACTCTTCTCCCCTGCCGAAATAATTGTGAAAGGGCGGGGTGATCTTTTCCGTCTTTCTCAGGACCTCCCTGCAGTCCCACAGGCTGAGCAGCTTCTCAAACTGCAGAACCTTTGCCTGGGACATGGCATCCCGGAGCACCGGCATGTAGATGCGCCTGCACAGATCCAGAAGACGGTATAAGCCGTCAACCCCGTCCCCAAAGTCAATGATGACAGCCTCGTAGGCGCTGTTCTCAACAATCTGCCGGATAAGCTCCGTCCATTCTTCGTAGGACGTGCTGCGGATATCCCCCGGAGATTGTACCGGAGGCAGATAATCCAGGTTGTTGATTGTCTGCACCATACTGTTCAGTTTAAATACCAGATTGGGATTTCCCTGTCTGAGATAGTAGATCAGGTCGCCAAGATTCCTCTCGTAGGTCCGTTCAAACAGACCCTCAAACCCTGCATATTCTTCCAGATTCAGATATAAGACTGCCTGTTCCCGGGCAAGTATCTGGCCCAGAGTCAGTGCAAATGATGTTTTCAGGACTCTCCCCAGAGGGGAATAGACACCTATAATGGCTGTGCGCCGTTTCATAACCTGCACCTTCAGAGGCTCTGGTGAGCTGTCTCCGTAGCAGGCCATAACCTCCCTTATCACAGCATCTGAGGACTGGTACTTGTACACACTGGGGTACTGATCCAGACCGGGACTGTGGACTCCCTCGGATAATATCATGATTTTCCCCGGGGAGATGGCTTCTACCCTGGGACACATGGCTTTGTCGGATATGAGCAATATCTCTATGGGATGGCTCTCCCCGTAGGCACACAGGCTATCCACATTGGTAAACGCCTGGAACTCAAAGGGGGTGTTCTTTTTCTGGTTCATATATTCCATAAAGTGACAGGCATACGAAACTTCCAGATCGCATACCGCAAAAATACTTTTTCTCAATAGTAACCTCCCGCATACATCAGCATTCCCAGCAATATGGGAACAGTAAAGTGAATATTCTCCGGCCGGCTTCCCCTCCGGTAGTAGGGCTTTTTCTCTCCGGTTCTCATATAGTCCCTCAGATACTGCCCCAGGTATGCCATTCTCTCTCCGGCATTGCCGCAGGCTATGAGAAATGCTCCGCTTAAGAGCCCGCCCCAGAGGAAGGACCAGGCCAGGCCGGAAAGGATCCCCCTGACGCCCAAAAGGCCCCCCAGCGCCGAGAGAAGCTTAACATCACCGGCCCCCAGCATGCGGAAATAAAACAGAGGGAAAAGAAGAAGTATCGGAAGAAGCCCGCCGGATAAAAAGGTCAGAATCCCCCTGTTCCCTTGCAGCAGAAATTGATAAAGAACCCCTGTTCCCCAGCCCAGCCAGATCCATGGATTCCATATCCTTTCCCCCAGCAGATCCATAACCACAGCCCCGGCGGAGAGCAGCAAAATAAGACATACCTGCAGTGTCACGCATTCACCTCGATTCCTGTGAAATTTTCTTGATAGTTGGAAATTGCGGCCGAACGGCCTGATAGAAATACAGCTTAGACTTTACTGCTGTATTGGATTTTTATTATATCCGTCCTTTCCTGATTTGTCCAGTAGCATTTTTGAAAAAAATCGCTTTTGTGCAACAGTGACAAAAATTATCAATTGCATTGTAATACCGATTGGGTTAAAATAATTTATATATTTCCAGTATTCGGACCAATTCTACAGGTTCAAACACACAAGGAGAATGCCCATGGGAACTATAGTATTTTTAGGAGACAGTATCACCGATGCCAACCGGCTTTTTTCCGAAAATGGCTTAGGTTTCGGATATGTAAATCAAATCGCAGACAAGCTGCACCAGACAAATCCTGCCTGGGAGATTATCAATAAGGGGGTGGACGGATTCGTCGCCGAACGCCTTGTCCACAATCTGGAGAGAGACTGCATCACCTACCAGCCGGACTATGTGTGTATCCTGGTGGGAATCAATGACGTAGGGATCCTCATGAACACCGTGACAACGGAAAAAGAGCGGGACTATCTGCTCACAGACAGCATTCGCTCTTATCATCAGCTGCTATTCGACCTTACCAACAGCACCAAGGCAAAAATTATCACCCTGGAGCCCTTTATCTTTCCCCACCCCCAGGAGTATGCAAACTGGATCCCCTGGCAGCAGACACTTTCCAGACAGATCCAAAAGCTGTCCAGGAATTACGGGGTTACCTTCATCCCTCTTCACAACGCCCTGAACGGCCAGGCTGAGGAGCAGGGGTACGATGCCATCACCACGGACGGCATCCACCTCACAAAAGCAGGACATCAGATTCTGGCGGATGAGATTATGAAGGCCTGGAATCTTTCATGACAACGTCCTCAAAGACCGCGGCTGCGGTCTTTGCAAGATCCTGGGGATTCAGCCGTATGGTAGACCCTATCCGGCCTCCGCTGATATAGATGCTGTCATATGCCAGGGCGCTGTCATGGATCACTGTCTTATACTGTTTCTTCATCCCCAGAGGGCTGCAGCCTCCCCGCACATAGCCCGTCACCTGGAGAATGTCCTTTACATGAATCATTTCTACTGATTTTTCCCCCAGTACCTTTGCCGCCTGTTTCAGATCGATCTCCTCTGCAATGGGAATTACCAGAACATAATAATTTTTGCTTTTTCCCTGTACCACAAGGGTCTTAAAAGACTGCTCCACCGGGGCATTGGTGAGCTCTGCCGTATGGAGTCCGTCGATGAACTCACTGCACTCATAGGAAATGGTCTCATAGGAGATTTTATTCCTGTCAAGAATGCGCATAGCGTTCGTTTTGGCTTCTTTTTTACCCATGTCTTTCCTCCTAATCCTCGGTGAGATACCTCGGGGTAGACAGATACCTGTCACCGGTATCGGGAAGGAGCACTACAATTGTTTTCCCCTCGTTTTCCGGACGCTTCGCCAGCTGTGCTGCCGCATATACAGCCGCCCCTGCGGAGATCCCAACCAAGATGCCCTCATTGGCCGCAATTTCTCTGCCGGTCTCATAGGCGTCCTCGCCTCTGACCTGGATAATCTCGTCGCAGATATTTACATCTAAGGTTTTGGGTACAAAGCCTGCTCCGATTCCCTGAAGTTTGTGAGGTCCCGGTGTCCCTCCTGAGAGTACCGGAGAATCCGCCGGCTCTACCGCCACAACTTTCACATCTGCTTTCTTGCTCTTCAGGTAACTCCCCACACCGGAAATCGTCCCTCCGGTACCTACGCCTGCCACAAAGATATCTATCTTCCCGTCCAGGTCCCGGTAAATCTCCGGTCCTGTAGTCTGCAGGTGCATCTTTGGATTGGCCGGATTGTCAAACTGGCCCAGAACAATGGAGTTTGGGATCTCCTTCTGGAGCTGTTCTGCCTTCTCTATGGCACCTTTCATTCCTTTGCTTCCCTCTGTGAGCACAACCTTGGCACCATAGGCTTTCAGAAGATTTCTGCGTTCTACACTCATGGTCTCAGGCATCGTCAGTATAGCCTGATATCCCTTTGCTGCCGCAACACTTGCGATCCCGATCCCTGTATTTCCGGAGGTAGGTTCTATTATTGTGGCACCCTCCTTTAACCTTCCCGCCTGCTCGGCATCCTCAATCATTGCCAGGGCAATCCTGTCCTTTACGCTGCCTGCAGGGTTAAAATATTCTACTTTTGCGATTACTCTCGCTTTCAGCCCATTCTTCCTGCTGTAATTTCCAAGCTCCAGAAGAGGGGTGTTGCCTATGAGTTCCACTGCACTTTTTTTCACATTTTCCATGGCTGTTCTCCTTTCCTTACGGTTCTTTTATTTTTCAAATTCCTACTTAACCACTGGGATTAATGTGATTATATGCCTCCAATCTTCCTTTGTCAATAGAATCCTTGTTAACTTTATGCTGTATTTTCTCTTGACTTTGCAGCCGGAAGGCTATAGACTCGAGAATCATACCCAGGTTTTCATGCGTAAGCAATAGAAAATGTCAAAAAGGAGGCATACTACATAATGAACTATAATTTTGATCAAATCGTTTCCCGCCGGCAGACAAACAGCGTGAAATATGATTTTGCTGCCAAGTACGGCATGCCGGAGGATATTCTTCCCCTGTGGGTGGCGGATATGGATTTTCCAGTGGCCAGCGGAATCCGGGAGGCGCTCCGTGCCTGTGCGGACCACGGAATCTTTGGGTACACTGAACCCGGTCCGGAGTATGTCCGCGCACTCCAGAACTGGTACTCGAGCCATTTTGGCTTTTCCATTGAGCCGGACTGGGTGGTCAAAACCCCGGGCGTGGTGTATGCCATTGTACAGGCTATCCGGGCATTCACTGCAAAGGGAGACAGCGTACTGATCCAGCAGCCTGTCTATTATCCCTTTGCCCGGTCCATTGAGGAAAATCACAGACGGCTGGTGAATAACCCACTTTGCTGCAGAGACGGACATTATACCGTTGACTTTCAGGATTTTGAAGACAAAATACTGAAAAACCAGGTAAAGCTGTTTGTCCTCTGCAGTCCCCACAATCCGGTAGGCCGCGTATGGACCAGAGAGGAGCTTCAGAAAATGGGAGAAATCTGCCGGAGGCATCAGGTCCTGATCGTTGCGGATGAGATTCACTCAGATTTCGTCTACCCGGGACACACGCACACCGTCTTTGGTGCACTGGGACAGGAGTTTCTTCAGAATTCTGTCATCTGTACGGCCCCCAGCAAAACCTTTAATCTGGCAGGTCTCCAGGTAAGCAATATCATCATTGCCAACCCCCGCCTCCGGGCCCTTTTTCAGGAGGAATGCAGCAGAAACGGATACAGCAATCTCAATACCATGGGGCTTGCCGCCTGCCAGGCTGCCTATGAGAGCGGGCAGGAATGGCTGGAACAGCTGAAGCTGTATTTGCAGGAAAATTTAAAGTGCATGAAGGATTTCCTGCATACTCGGCTGCCCCAGACTGTACTCACGGAACCGGAAGGGACATACCTGGTATGGGTGGATTTTTCAAAGCTGGGATATTCCCCCAAGGATCTGGATCGTTTTATGAGCCGCAAAGCCAGAGTCTGGCTGGACGGAGGAACCATGTTCGGACCGGGCGGAGAAGGATTCCAGCGGTTCAATATTGCCTGCCCAAGAAGTGTACTGATGGAAGGGCTGACCAGGATTGCTTCTGCGTTAAAGGAATGAAACAGAATAAAAAAAACGCTCCTTTGGAATACTAAGGTAAAGTACTTGCAAAGGAGTGTTTTTATGTGCCACAGAAGTAAAAAAGACGATCCCTTCCGTGTGGAGGCTACCTCTCAAAAGGATCTGGATACAAGCGCCACCACTGAGATGACAGGGCTGATTCCCAGCTCACCGGAGACTGAAGCAGAACTGGATTCCTACAAAGCCCTGTATCCCTTCAGCCCCGATGAGTTTGTAGACTGAATCCCCTACCGCCGGGTCTTTTTGCCCAGGAAACGGTCAACCCCTTCTTCGGCTATGAGGACCACCATTTCCTCATGGGTAAAATCTGTTATATTCTTATCAAAGAGAATGTTTGCCTGGGCAGGGAACTCATCGTCCCCGTCCCAGAAGATAAACTGAAGAGGGATACAGGGGAAAGCTTCCGCATAAAATCCCACATCCCCCCTGTTGATCCTGACAAATCCCAGTTCCCTCCCTCTCTCCTCCAGGAGTTCCTTTTTCCCGCTGAATGACTGGGCAAAAGGCGCAAGCACCATCTTCTTAAATGCACTTTCAAAGGGAGCGGCCCCTTTTACCTGGCGGAAGGGAATCCATTCCCCTGAGTTCCTGGGTTTCTCCTTAGAATAATAAAACAGATGGTAAATGGCCATCTGCGTGGAAAAGGTGATCTCATCTTCCGGATCCTGCAGATTGGTAATAATCCCCGTCCCCCGATCGATCCGGTAAGGCCGGCCGAAGTACAGAATCTCCAAATAATCCGGACTGCAGCCCTGCAGATTCAGATTCTTATAAATCCCTTCGTGATCCCAGGTGAGAAACCGTTCCCTCCAGGTCACACACAGTTTTTGGTAGTTGGATTCATATTCCATCCAGCTTTATCCTCTCTTTCTCTTCCTTTTTGTAAAAAACAGGATACTTCCCCTCAAAATTAGCCCACACACAGCATGGGTATTTGCTGAAATAAAAGGTACTGAATAAAGTCTCCGTCACGCTCAGCTGAAAGGTAATGGAAAAAAGCTCCGGCGTCAGATTAAAATATAAATCTTCCTCTTTTACGTCCATCGCCAGGAGATAATCCCGCTGCTCCTGATTCAGGACCTTTCTCACGATCCTGCGTTCCTTTTCATTTAATCTCCCGTAATAGAAGTCCACAAAAGAGTTTTCCCATCCATTTCTCCAGATCAGCTCCAGGAGCCTCGTTCTCAGGTACTCTCCCGAGCCGGTAAGCATCTTGCATGCATACCGGTCAAAGCCTTCCTGGATATGTGCAAAATAGATACAGCCTTCTTCCTTCAGTTCGTCCAGGGATATTGCCTGGGGCAGTGTCATAGATACCTCTCCTTCCCTCATGTTTCATACTATGTTCGGTATAATTTAATCTTATACTAACTTATCTGAAATTACAATGGGCAGGCAGATGAAATCTAAATTCATCTGCCTGCCCGGCTGCTAATATTTGATATCCAGATTATGTGTAAGTTTGTATACCTGTCCCATAATCTTCACTGGGATTTCTGAAGAATCCCGGCTCTCTATATAGATATTTCTGTGGGAGACGCAGATCTCCATCTTTTTCCCCCGGTATACTGCATGAAATTTGATCTCTTCAATCTCTTTCGGCAGACAAGGCGCAAGATACAGCGTGTCTTTCTGTATGCGCAGCCCAGCAAAGCCCCGGACAACTGCCAGCCAGATCCCGCCCATTGAGGCTGCGTGAATTCCCTCATCGGAAGAGTAAGGATTCTGACCCATATCAATAGCAATGGCATGGAGGAAGCTGGCAAAAGCCTTCTTGGGCTCCCCGCAGTCGCTGGCCACCACGGAGTAGATAGCCCTGCTCAGAGAGGAGTCGTGAATCGTTTTCGGCTCATAATATTCCCAGTTTGCCATCTTAATTTTCCTGGAAAACAGGTCCGGAAGCAGTTCCATAAGCATAATTACATCCGACTGTTTCAGCACCTGCATATTGTTTACCTGTTCTCTGCTGTAGTCCTTCAGTATGGTCTGTTTGATATTGTCATTCCGGTACCCGGAAATATCCAGTATTTTCTTGGACATAAAGGTGTCATCCTGGGGGAGCACCCCTTCCGGGTTATCCAGAGGCTGGGGCAGATATAATTTATCCGCGAAGTCTTCCAGCTTCTCCAGTATCCCCGTCTCCTGGAAATACTCCTCCGCCCTAACCGCCGTTTTGCCGTCCCCGTCTCTGAGAAGGTGTATGGCTTGTCTCGTCACATAATGAGCCATATAATTGCTGTAGGCATTATTGTCCACATGCTCCGTGTATTCGTCGGGGCCTATGATATCGTGAATCTCATACCGGCTGCGATCCTTCGCATAAATACTTCTGCTGCGCCAGAACAATGCAGATCCAATAATCAGAAGCTCCCCGCCGTTCTCCAGAAAGGTACTGTCTCCGGTGGCCAGTTCATACATCCAGGCGGCATAGGCAATGTCCGCCGTAATATGGTGTTCCTTAATGCCCGCCCATACCTGGGCAGCCTTTCCGGTAAGAATGTCCATACTGGCAAAAAGAGGCGTTTCCTCCCTCCCGCTCTCCGCGCTTTCCCAGGGAAACATAAGACCGCAGTAGCCCTTTTTGCCGGCATTTCTCCGGGCACGCTCCATGCGGTTCATCCGGTACTCCAGCAGCTGCTTTGCCTTGGCGGGAGAGTTGAAAAGGTAATACGGGAGAATAAATACTTCCGTGTCCCAAAACACATGCCCTTTATAGCCCTCCCCCGTCAGTCCCTTTGCGGCGATGGAACTTCTGCTGTCGGGGGGAATCATAGCCAGCAGATGATACTGGGCAAACCGAAGCGCCAGCTGGATCCCCGGATACTCTGTTTTTACCCTGACATCATGCTCCTTCCAGTACGCCGCATAGGCCTTCGCACTTTCCTCATAAAGCCCGTCATATCCTTTTTCCACCAGATTCTCAAGGTGCTCCAGAACCAGACTTTTTCCCTGCTCCTCATCCTGCTCTGCCAGATCCCGGCTGGTGTAGAGAACTGCCAGCTTTTCATAACAGCCCTTCCCACCCTTTTCCGCCTGAAACCTTACGGTCTCCAGGATTTTTCTTCTCTGCATGCCAAAGCTTCTCTCCCCGGGGGTTCCCCCGGTAATTTTAGAGCCGCAGCAGTGATACAGCGTCAGATTACTCTGGGTTGTAGTCTGATCCAGATACAGATACTGCCGATCCAAAACCTTCTTCGTCCCGTCGTTAAAGTGCTGGACACCGGAATTGGTCATCCTGGCGTTGATTCCTGATACGATCTCAATGTCTGCCGCTTTGTCCAACGGGCAGATTTCTGCTTTCAGCCCATAGGCATGCACATTGGACCTGGATACGGTACGACAGAATCGAAGCTCGTAGCCTCTGCCCTTTGGTGAAACCCACCGCAGCTTTCGTATCAGCTCTCCGGTGTACAGATTCAGCTTCCGGGAATACCCGGTGACCTTCCCTGTGGTCATAGAAAATAGCTCTCCGTCTAAAGTGATGAGCATTTCGCAGGTATCCGCCCCGTTGGGCAATTCTACAGTCTCGTTGTTGCTACTGTTAAAGCATCCGCTCACGAATAAGCCTCTGGTCTGGAATGGATAAGGTTCTTCGTGGGCAGAGCGGATTCCCATATATCCGTTAGCCAGGCAGAAGATACTCTCTCCCTTTCCCTGATGTCTCAGACAGAATTCATCCTCTCCCAGAATCCAGTCCTTATAGTTCCCTTCGCCTGTCGTATACGTTAACACGGCACACCTCCTATAGTTCCACCACTTTTCCTGTCTCGGCGGAACGGTAGAGGGCCTCAATGATTCTCATCAGGGTCACTCCCTGTTCTGCCGTTATCAGGGGCTGGTCATTCTCCGCACAGCATCTGATAAAGTTACTGATACTGATATTTCTTTTGTCAATTTCCTGAACAAAGGGGAGTTTTGTATCTGTCAGATTCTCATTCTTTTCCCCATAGATCTCCCCCTGGAATACAGAGGCACCGGCCAAATCACCGAAGATCTCCACATTCATCTTCTGCTTTTCCTTGCAGTTGAGGGCAAACGCCGCCTCGATCTGCAGAGATATCCCGCCTTCAAACTGAATAAATCCAAAGAGACCGTCCTCCACAGTAAACCTTTCCGGATCCCAGCTTCCCATAAGGCCGGCTCCGCCTCTCTTCCCGATCCGGTCCGAGCTGCTTGCCGCCGCATACACCGGCCTGGGATAATCCAGAAGGTACAGGGCTGTGTCCAGCATATGCACACCGATATCTACCAGAGGACCGCCCCCCTGCATGGCCTTGTTGGTAAAGTTCCCCCAGCCCGGGATCCCCCGCCGTCTCACCGCCTGAACCTTACCGGTGTAGAGGGTTCCGAATTCTCCCCCGTCAATCATTTTCTTCATCATCTGTACTTCCGGGGCATAGCGGTAATGCAGGTTATAGGTGAGGATCTTACCAGCCTTTTTGGCTTCCGCGGCCATCCGCTCTGCCTGTTCAGCCGTAAGTGCCGGTGGCTTTTCGCAGAGCACATGGCATCCCGCCCGGAGGGCATCTACGGTCAGCGGCTCATGGAACCGGTTGGGCACACAGATCGTTACCAGATCCAGCTCCTCTTTCTCCAGCATTTCTTTATGGGATTCATAGTAAGCCGGTACCTGAAACTGCTGGGCCGCATTTTTCGCGTTCTCCGGATTCACGTCGCACACTGCGGCAATTTCCGCTAGTTCCTTATTTTTTAAACAATTTGGAAAGTGAGAGTGCAGGGATTCCTGTCCCGCTCCCATGATTCCAATTCTCAATTTCTTCATGTATAACCTCCTGAGCCTATTACAGCTTTCACATTTATTGTAATTCCAGCCATAGGATTTCCCAGGGCTTAAGTACATCCCTCTCCACTGCTTCCATCTGATGCAGGATATCCTTTCCCCCTGCTTTTTCCGGCAGTCTGACGGTATGTTCCGTCACATTGATAAGTACCAGCACGCTCTGTCCGGTGGTTTTATTCTTCCTCAGAAGCCCGAACACGGCAGATCCGTACGATAGAATTTCCTGTCCGGCCTCCGGTGAGAACGCGCTCTGTCCGGATCTCGCCCGAAGCAGTGCAAGATATCCCCGGAATACCCGGCTGCGCAGACTGTCCTCTCTCTGAAGCTCAGCATGCAGGGCGGAAACCTCTAATTTTTCCCGGTTAATCCTTCTGGGAATCTGTGACTCCTCCACACCCTCCTGCCAGTTCTGTGATCCCAGCAGACTGTGATAGTAGATGCCTGGTACCCCCTGCATGCTCAGCATAATTGCCTGGGATGCCAGGAACCGGGCGGCTCTCACAGAAGTATCCGTTTCCCCGGGAGATGTAACTGCATCCAGATAATTAATATTCAGCTCATAGGGACTCTGGGTTTTGTCCGGGTTCTCTTTGTAGCTGATGCGCCCTCCGTGTTCTTTCACTTTGCGGAACAAAAGCTGTTTTTCTTCCTCGTCCAGAATACCGTCCACCGGTCTTACGCCGATGCCGTCATGGGATGCCAGGAAGTTAAAAAATGCTGTGCCCTCAGGCAGAGGGGTATCCCCAAGACTTTTTGCCCAGGCGCTGAGCCTGCCGGTATCCCCGGAAAGTATGGTGTAAAGCACCAGAGGGGGCAGGGGAAACTGGTACACCAGATTAGCTTCATCCCCAGCGCCAAAGTAACTGATGTTCTCCAGATGGGGAACATTCGTCTCTGTAATGATATACGTTCCAGGATAAATCTGCTGCAGCATCAGCCGCATCAGCTTAATAAGCGCGTGTGTCTCCTCTAAATGCATACAGGTGGTGCCTGCCTTTTTCCAGGCAAACCCAATGGCATCCAGCCGGATAAACCTGGCTCCCCTGGATGCATACAGAAGAAGCACCTCCATAATTTCACAGAGAAGATAGGGACAGCCGAAGTTCAGGTCAATCTGATCCCCGGAGAAGGTCGTCCAGTACCACTTTTTTCCCTGAACGGTGTCAAAGGGCGTGAGAAGGGGCAGAGCCCTTGGGCGGGTGACTTTAGAATAGTCCTCCCGGGGATCGCATTCAATATAATAGTCCGTATAGGGCGCCTCCCCGGCACAGCATTTCTGAAACCAGACATGAGACTTTGAGGTATGGTTAATCACTGCATCCAGCATAATCCCCGTATGCTCTCCAAGGGACTCCACTTCTTCCCATGTTCCAATCTCAGGCGCTATCCTGGTATAATCTGATACTGAGAATCCGTCGTCGGAGGTATAGGGAAATACCGGAAGCAGGTGCACATTGGTGATCTCATCCGGGCAGTTCTCCTTCAAAAAGTGATCCAATACCTCCAGGGGATCCTTTCCCTCTTCTCTCAGAGCATCCCCATAAGTAATCAGCATACAATCCTTCTGGGTAAGGGGACTGCCGCTGTTTTGGGCAAAGGGCCGCCATTTCTCATACAGTTCTGCAAGAAGTTTGTCTGCCAGAGTATAGTCTTCTCCTGCATACAATACCTTCAGCAATTCTTCCTGTTTCTCTTTCCATTTTTTCATACTTCTCTCCCGATTTCATTTTCTGGCATTCTCATGTCTCTGCATACAGGCATAGTTTCCAGGGCAGCCGCAGTGTGGCGGCACACTCTGGTCTCGTCCTCAGTATCTCCCTGAGCTGCCCAGGCAACTGCATTCACCAGTATTCTCTCAATTTCCGGAATGTAGTAGGTAGGGTACGTTTCATGGCCCGGCTGAAAATAGAAAATCCTGCCCCTTCCCCTCCGATAGCAGACCCCGCTGCGGAACACCTCGCCGCCGGTAAACCAGCTGATAAATACTGTTTCGTCGGGACTTGGAATATCAAAATATTCCCCGTACATCTCCTCCGGCGCAAACCGCACACAGGGAGGGATCCCCCTGGTAATAGGATGACCTGCACAGGCTGTCCACATCAGTTCCTCATCGTCGCTCTCTCTCCACCTGAGGGTACAGGTAGTCCCCATCAGGCGTACAAAAGGCTTCGACATATGAGCAGAGTGAAGCGGAATAAAGCCCATTCCCCGGTTCACCCTTTCTGCAATCCGCTCTGCCGTCTCATCCGGCACCTCATGCTGGGCAATGTGGGACCAATATACCAGCACGTCCGTATGCTCCAGCACCTCCCGGGACAGTCCCTGTTCCGGATCATCCAGCAGGGCCACCTTCACAGAATATCCGGCAGCCTCAAAGATTTCCCTGAGCCGTCCGTGAATTCCCCGGGGGTAAACTTGGTACATGTCTTTGGTGCTTTCCTTCCATCGATTTTCATTCCATACCGTAACCTGAATACTCATCTCATCCCGCCTCTTTTCCTACAATCCCGCTTTCTCCATACATCCCCGGATGTATGCTGCCGAATCCTTATAGAGTCCTTCCTGATCCTCACCCAATACCCGGCATTCAAAAGCCATAGTCTTGTCGAAGCCGATTTCCTTTAATCCTTCAAATCCATGGACAAAATCTGTGTGTCCGTCGCCGGGCTGGAATCTGTGACTGTCTGCAATATGCACATGCCCTACAAGATCTTTCCACTTGATCAGGCTCTTTTTAATGTCCTGCTCCTCAATGTTCATATGGAAAAAGTCTGCCATGATCTGTACATGCCTCAGTTCTCCCTCCAGAATCAGGCTGCCTGCGTCATCCAGAGTATTCAGCATATGATCCTCGTATCTGTTGAGAGGTTCCAGCAGGATCCTGGTTCCGGAGCGTTCGCACACAGGCTCCAGCTGCCGGAGAGAATCCAACAGTACCTTTCTGTCCTCCTCAGCACTTCTGGGCGGCGTCATGGGAGGCAGGCGCAGAGAAAACATTCCCCAGGCGGCGGGCACTACAATTCCCGCAGCACCCAGTTCCCCTGCCCGTTCCAGAATGACGGTGATATCCCGGATCGCATGCTTTCTCTCTTCCTCCTGGAAATCCCCGATCCAGCCCCGGTACCCTCCGCATACAGAGGTGACCGGAATGCCGGTATCCTTTACCGCAGTCTTCAGCTCGTCAAAGCGCTCCAGCAGCAGATCTCCGTCTGCCTCCAGGCCGTCAAATCCAAACTCCTTTATCTGAATCAGTTTTTCTTCCAGTACATCAGAAAAAAACGGTTTATTTTGTGTAGCAAGCTGTATCATCCTTTTTCCTCCTAAAACTTAACTCCCATCTTGATGCTGGACTGGGGCTCCTGATCTACATACTTCTCGTATGCTCTGTCTGCCTCAGCAAAATCTACCACAGGGAATATAATGTCTTCACAGTTCAGATATCCGTTAGTAAGCATTTCCCAGCATACGTCCTCTATTCTGTGTCTGTCCCATCTGGGGTAGTCAGGCAGGGGCTCTGAGCAGGCTCGGGAAAATACAATTTTTGCATTGTTAAAATGAGCCTCCCTTCCCAGCTCCAGCATTGGAAACGGTTTGGCAAATGCTACAAAAGAAATGGTCCCCCCGTATGCCAGCCCCCTGAGTCCGCTCTGAAGCGCAGACACATGTCCGCTGGTCTCGATAATTACATCTACACCTCTTTTATTTGTATATTCTTTTAATCTGTGTCCCACATCCTCCTGTCCGGGATCCAGCGCATAGTCAGCCCCGTTTTTCAATGCAATCTCCCGTCTGTGGGCAATGGGATCAATAACAATCACAGGAGAAGCCCCCAGTCTTTTGCAGATCTGGGCAGCAATCTGACCGATGGCACCCAGGCCGTAGACAGCAACCGCGTCTCCCGGGCGCACGTGGCCGTCTCTCACGCCTCCAAGGGCGAATTGTGCGGGATCGTAGCATACTGCATTCTTCCACAGCTTCAGATCCGGAAGTCTTCTGCAGCGGTAATTGTCCACAGCCTTAATAATCTGGGTCTCCCGGATTCCTCCATAGGAACAGATAAGATCCCCCAGCTCATACTCTGTCACCTGACTGCCCTTTTCAATTACCTCTCCAACCCACTGGTTGCCCAGATTCCACTCACCAAAGACAATATCCGGATCCTCGTTCTCATCCCTGGGGACAAATAACTGCCACTCGCTGTCATAGCGTTCCTTCACATGCACGCTGGACGCCCGGAACTCTGTCACCTCTGTTCCGTGCTTAGGGGCCGCATACAGAACTTTGCACTTAATCTCATCCTCCTGTATGGGACGGTCTGTATATTCCTTAAACCCTGCTACTCTTGGTTCAACTGCAACTAACATTTTGCTCATAGCCTTCATCTCCTTATAAAGTCACATATGGTTCGTCTATCAGTTTTATACATCTGTCTGCCAGTTCCTGAAAACTCACCCTGCCCTGGCACCCGATTCTTGTCATCAGCTGCCCTCCCAGGGGAGTCTTCCATTTGTCCGGTATGGCCTCAGCGCCGTACATCATGCCAAATGCAGAGCCTGCCGTGGCGCCATTGCAGTCCGTATCAAACCCCGCCTCCACTGCAAGTCCGATCACTCTGGTATAATCCCTTCCCCCATACAAAAGGGAGAGACAGATAATCATATCATTGGGAATCACATGACACCAGTCATGGAGATCCTCTTCGTTGTAATTTTTATGAATCCAGGCAATCATCTCCTCGGGATCCTCCGTCTCCCCGCACAGCTTCAGGAATTCTTCCAAAGCGCTGTAAAGCCTGGAAGTCTGGGGAATATAATGCATTGCCCTTTCAATCGCCTCTCCGGGCGTTTCACAGACAGCGCTCTCCGCGATGAGAGCCGCACAGAAGGCGGAAGCATAAATGCCGTTTTTCGTATGTGTCACACTGGCATCCTTCACTGCCATCCGGGCTGCTTCCCGGGGATTTCCCGGATTCACATAGGCATATGCGTCCACCCGGATCTGCCCTCCCAGCCATTCCCGGTAGGGATTGCCGTATGCTGCAGTCTCCGGAGGGAGAATTCCATTAATAATATTTTTATACGCCATGCGCTCTGCCGTACATGTCATGAATACAGGCACATTTGTTGTTAGAAACTCTGCCACATCCATGGGGACAAATTCTCTGCCGTAGTTCTCCAGGATCTGCATCCCCATAACCGTGTAATTCATGTCATCATCCTCAGGTGCGCAGGAAATGTTGTTGATCCAGCTGATTTTAGGATTTCCATAGGCGCCGGGTTCATCTGCTACCTGATACCGTTCCCTGACATCCCCGCTGACATCAGAAGACATATACCTCTGGATAGGATAATTGTCCGTCTCCTTCAGGAAACCCAGGATCCTGTCTCTTGTCCAGCATTCCACCGGCTGTCCAAGGAGGCACCCGGCGGCTCTGCCCAGCCAGGCCCCCAAAATCTTATCCTTCAGCACATCTTTATTTATTGCCCGGGGACTGCACGGAGGCAGAAGTTCCAGAATCTCCTCCAGTGTCTCTGGTTCCCGGTAAGGGAAATCCGCCTTTACCGGCATCTGCCTTACCCTTTCATAAAGCCTTAAAGCCCTGTCTTCGCCCCGGACCGTGCCTTTTTCTTTCAGAATATCTTCTGCCTCCTGTTTTATGGAAGCATCTATATCCTTTCCCTCCTGGGCACTCTGCCTCAGCTCTGTTTCTATATATTCCGCCCTGCTTACATACTGTAAGCGAATATGTTCTAATATATTTTCTCTCATACCTTAGCCCTTCTCTCCGCCGGCTGTAAGACCGCCTGAGATAAACTTTTCAACAGCGGAGAACGTGATAATTACAGGTATCGCAGTCAGCAGCGCCGCCGCCATCATGCGTCCCCATACGTAATCCATGGAACCGAATAACTGCTTTAATCCTACCGCCAGCGTCAGTTTGCTCTGTGAAGACAAGAAGGTGAATGAAAACAGGAAGTCATTCCAGGCAATCATGAATACATAAATAAATGCGGAAGAAATAGCAGGAACCGACAAGGGCAGGATAATTTTATAAATGACCTGAAATCTGCTCAGCCCATCTATCATGGCGGCTTCTTCCAGTGATGCCGGTATGGTTTCGAAATACCCTGACAGCATGTAAATAGCCGCGGGCAGAGTGGAAACCAGATTGGCAATTACAACCGCCCACATGCTGTCGTTCAGTCCTATGGAGGACATGATCTTGAACAGCGGCACTACCAGGAGGATTCCGGAAAACATGTAAACAATTAACGTAGACTCCTTAAAGACAATACGCCCCGGAAACACCAGGCGGGCAAGACTGTATGCTGCCATCCCTCCGATAACAATGGCTATGGCAGCCGTTGTAAAGGCAATCTTAAAACTGTTCAGAAAATACCTTCCAAAGGGAAATATCTCGGGGTTCAGAACATCTTTAAAATGCTGAAGCGTGGTGTCTTTTGGAATGATCTGAGGCGGAAAAGCAACCGCTGCCTCAGAGGTTTTAAAAGCGGTGGTGATCATAATGTAAAACGGAAAAAGAGTGACCACCAGCACTAAGATGACAAGCACATAATGTAATACGGACATTGCTTTTTTCTTCTGTTTCATTTTCTCACCGCCTTTCTTCCAAAGAGGATAACGAACGCAAATACAATCACAAAGAGTACAATGGTAATTGCTGCCGCCCCTCCGTTATTGTGAGTGGCAAATGCCGTCTGGTACAGGTAAACGCCCAGCACCGGAACTTGTTTGGTAAACAGGTAAATATCATCAAATTTATAGAAATTCCATATGGTTCTCAGAGATATGATTGCCGCGATGGAGGGAAGAAGTTCCGGGAAGGTAATGGCCCAGAACCTGTGCCAGGCTGAGGCACCGTCCATCTGCGCCGCCTCATACAGACTTTCGTCCACCGACTGCAGTGCGGCCAGGATCATCAGGAACGCATAGGGAAATACTCTCCAAATGTCATAAAGGATAACCAATAAAACAGAATATACCGGATGATCCATCCACATAGGCGCTTCTTCAAATATGTGCAGGATATCTACGGTGAGGTAATTCATAACCCCGTACAAACCGTTGAACATATATTTCCATACATAGACGGTAGCTACCATAGGAGCTACGTAAGACATCAGCATCAAACTTCTGGCAACTCTTCTGCCTTTAAACTGCCGGTTCATTAACAGGGCCACCAGCAGGCCCACCAGGGTAGAGCCTAAAACAGTTACCACCACATAAGCAATGGTTACCCCCAAAGATTTATAAAACGTAGGATCTGCAAATAGCTTCGTGTAGTTCTCCAGCCCTATAAATTTGCTTGGGCGGTTCGGATTTAACGCAACTTTTTGAAAGCTAAGTATAATGTTATAGATAATTGGGTAGATAATTACAGCTCCAATGAGGATTACCGTGGGCAGTATCAGAAGAATGCCCAATCTGCTTTCTCTCTTCTGCATCGTACCGCTGCTTTTTTTTATCTTTTTTACAGAATTCTGCATGTTTTCTCCTTTCTGGTAATGAAAACGGCCCGGCCAGTGTCTTTCTCTACCAGCCGCGCCGTTCGCAGTCACTACCAACTTACAAATTCAGCATATACTATCCGGCATTCTTTACTCGACAGCAGCAACCTCTGCCTCAAGATCCGCCTGGCATTTCTCCATGGCGGCATCTACATCCTCACCCTGAACCAGAATAGAGTTAATGCAGTGGGGAATTATAAATTTGCTGGAGATATTGCCCATAGCCGGATTCACTTCTCCATCCTTCACTCCTAACATCTGCAGGTTCTCAAAAGCGTCTGGAATGGTGGCAGCTGTATCGCCGAATGCTTTTAATACATCATTTTCCAGGTACGCAGGATCGTCGGCAACATCCTTTAATACAGGGTTGGAACCGCCCGGTGACATGTGGCACCACTTGATATTCGCTTCTTTATTTCCCATGTAGGATACAAACTTGATGGCAGCCTCTCTCTCCTCCTCGGAAATCATATTGGAGATGGTCATCGTTGAGGTCATACCAAAGCTTCCCTGCTCTGTCTTTTCAGGTACCGCAAATCCAACATCATCAGCAAGTCCCTGATCTACGAGCGCTCCCATAATATAGGTGGAGTACAGTGCCATAGCGGAATGTCCGCCGACAAATGCGTCTTTTACTTCCTCTACGCCATTGGATCCGGGCATTGTGTACTGATACAGGGTTTTATAATATTCCAGAATCTCTTTCATCTCCGGAGTATTAAACTGAGGCTTACCCTGGTCATCGAAGAGTTCGAATCCGGCAGAACCTGTGAATGAGCTGAAGCTCTGTTCTGTAAAGTCGGATTCCTCTGTGGCAATCATGATGCCGTATTTCTTATTAGCAGGATCACTGAAGGCTTCCGCTGCTTTCTGGATATTTTCCCAGGTAGTGGGAGCTTCCAGTCCTTTTTCTTCAAACATAGACTTTCTGTACCAGATACCTGACACCCAGCCTGCAACCGGCACTCCCAAATACTGGTCTGCACCCGGCGCTTTTGCCATCTTGAGAACGCCTTCATAAAATCTGTCTTTTCCAATAGCTTCTATAGCTTCCGTGTTGGCTTCCAGATCCAGGGCCTCTTCTCCGTTCATAAGACGAAGCTGATCCACGCCGCCTTCTACCACTGCCGGAAGCTTCCCTGTACTCATTAAAGTAGATATCTTTGTCCAGAAACCATCCTCAGGAATGGGCATCTGTGTTACCTTGATTCCCTCGTTCTCCGCCTCGAAATCATCTATGATTTCCTGAATCGCCTGCACACGTTCTTCCTCCGGCTGTCCATGAAGGAACTGAATCTCAACCACATCCCCATCTTTTTTAGAATCCTTGTCGCTTTTTGCAGAGTCGGAACCTCCGCCGCAGCCAGCTAAGCCGGTCACTGCCATAACCACAGTTAACATCATTACCACAAGTTTCTTCTTCACGTTGCTACCTCCTTAATATTGTATTCCTATCCATCTTTTTCCAAAACGTTTTCGTTAAAAGGGAAAATAAAAAAGATTTCTCACAATCTTTTTTTGTTTATTCTTCCCATTTATTTACGTTTCATACCAAATACCGAAAGCGTTTTCATAACTGTATATTACATCACCCTGCGAAATTTGTAAATATTTTTTTTGCAGCTTTCTGCGATTTGTGAATTTCCTCTAAAATCAGAGCATTATTTTTAAACACTTTTCCGGATCAGGAGCCGGTGATCCACGTACTCTATGTAGGGAACCTCCTTGCCTGCGTGCATATCCGCCACCATTGTAACAGCTTTATATCCCATGGCCTTAAAGTCCTGAAACACCGTGGTCAGGGGCGGATCCATATATGCCCCCACCTGTATGCCGTCCATACCGGCTACTGCAATCTCACCCGGGATATCCCTCCTCATCTCCCTGAGGGCCCTCATGACACCGATTGCCATTAAGTCCGAAGCGGCAAATATAGCATCTATCTCCGGCCGTTCCTTTAAAAGCTCTTTTGTCTCCTGATACGCTTTTTCCTCAAAGAAATCCGCATAACGGACACTTTTCTGGGGGAGATCTAGTTTTAGTTTCCGCATGGCGCGTATAAATGCAGTTTCCCTGATCCTGCTGATATCTGCCTCAAAAGAACCGTTGACCATGGCAATTCTGCGCTTTCCTCTGCTGTATAAGAGTTCAATCAGCTCCTCCACCGCCTGGTCATTATTGGTCCCCACCATAACAGGTGCTTTGTCCACATCAATCCCCACACAGGGAATGCTTAATTCCGGAAGCTGCCTGTAATAAGGGTCTGTGGACTTCAGACCGTATACCACGGCGCTGCCCATATTCTTTTCCTTACACAGCTCCAGGAAGCTCTTTTCCTCCTGCTTCTTCTTATTGATGAACAGGATAATCAGCTCATAGCCTCTCTCCTCACATCCGGCCTGGGCCCCCAGCAGCAGGCGGTAGATAATGTTACCGTTCATATCTGTCTCTTTCACGTCTGAGAAGATAAACCCAATTACACTGGAACGCTTCAGGGCCAGATTCCTTGCCGAGGGGTTGGGGGAATAGTGGAGTTCTTCACAGATTTCCAGGATGCGTTTTTTCGTCTTTGGACTTACATCTGCGTAATTGTTCAGCGCCCTGGAGACTGTTGTAATGCTCACCCCTGCGCGGTTCGCTACATCTTTTATTGAAGCCATAGTTCCTCCTCAAATTGTTCTCACAAAATTTCAAAAAGCTCTTGACGAAAACGTTTTTGTATCATATAACTACTATATACCAAATAGAAATCGTTTTCAATATCTTTTTCCTTTTACCTGTGATTACTACTGCATAATCTTATAGTTCAGAAAGGAATTATTTTGAAAACATGAAAAAAGAATATAGAAGAATTCAGGGCGCCATCTTTGATTTGGATGGGGTTCTGGTTGATACTGCCAAATACCACTATCTTGCCTGGAAACGCCTGGCTGCCGAGCTGGGATTTGACTTTACAGAGAAAGACAATGAGGCACTAAAAGGCGTCAGCCGGATGGCCTCCCTCGATCTTCTCCTCAAAGCAGGAGGCTTGACCTTTTGCAGCGAAAAAAAGGAAGAGCTGGCCGCCAAAAAGAATGCGTGGTATGTAGAATATCTCCAGCAAATTACCGAGGATGAAGTTCTGGATTATGTGACAGATACCCTGACCCGACTGAGGCGGCTGGGGATCGGCCTTGCCATCGGATCCGCCAGCAAGAATACGCCTCTGATTCTGGAGAAGACAAAGCTGGCCCCGTATTTTGATGTGATCATTGACGGTAACTGTACCTCAAAAGCAAAGCCGGATCCGGAGGTCTTTCTTCTCGGAGCCAAAGGGCTTGGGTATCCGGGCGAGGAATGTATGGTTTTTGAGGATTCCGAAGCAGGGATCCTGGCGGCCAATGCCGGAGGGATGGTAAGCATTTATCTTGGCACATCCTCCTGTGCAGATGCGGACTTTACCATCTCAAACCTCTCAGAGTTCTGGGAGACAGATATTATGTAAACGCTCTATACTGTCTCCTGCTATCCCAAAAATTTTGATTGGAAGGACATCACATGGCGCTGCAGCAGCCGTGTGGTCTCCTTCTCATCCCTTTTTTCTATACTGCAGATTATATCTCCGTACTCCCTTATCACGGTATCATCCATGCTTCCGATATATTCTCTGTTTACAAACAGCTGTCTTACACATAAGTCCAGCGTTATATTCATCTGCGTCTCCAGGAATTCATTCCTGGTAATGCCAGATACCGCACGATGAAACTCCCGCCCCAGAAGAATCCGCTTTTCCGGTATTGTTTCAGCTCTGGTTTTATCAGCGATGCTGCACAGTTCGCGGAGCTCATCCCCGGTTCTTCTGGCTGCTGCCAGACGGCCTGCCAGTGCGGAAAGGGCATACCGCAGCTGACAGATGGATTCCAGATCCCGGCCGGATAATTCGCTGACAATCATACACTGCCTTGGAATAATGCAGATAAGCTTTTCCCAGGAAAGGCGTTTCAGCGCCTCCCTGACAGGTGTTCTTCCCACCTTTATCTGCTCCGTCAGCTGGGATTCCACGATCACCTGCCCCGGCCTCAGTTCACAGGTTATCAGCATTTCCTTTATTTTTTCATATGCAATGTCACTGTCTCTCATACACTCTTTCCTTCTCTCTTTTTATGATAAAGGCAACGTACTTTTTATTATAATTGGTAAACTTTTTCAAAGCAAGGAAATTTCCGGCTGCCGGTTTCCCCGTAAGATATATCCGGAAACCTTAACAGCCTGTTAAATTTACATTCCCCTGCCGGTATAGTATAATAACCCTTAGAACTTAGATTAAGGAGTGACTGCCTATGTTTGAAAATGATTATGTTATGCGGATGATACACGACCTGGCCCGGGCTTTGGCTAAGGTTCTCTTTCACAAAGATTCGGTGATGTACGAACTGCCGGAAGAAGCAGAATTCACAGCTGCGGATGACCTGTACTGCAGAATTCAGGCGCTTCTCTCTCAGGGGAAGATTAACGAGGCGGAGAATCTGCTCCTGGACGAGATGGATTTTTCTGACAAGCGGTACCAGGAGGTTGCTCTTGACTTTTATATGAAATTGAATCAGTTGACTGACGACTATCTGGAAGCGCACAACTATACCAGGGAGGAGATCCGGCAGGGGCTGAAAGATTTAGCTGACACAGCCGGGGTTCCCATTTTTTAAATTCTGCGGAAATACTGCTTGACCTTGGAGCCGCTCCAAGGTTTATTCTTTATACAAGGAAGTGATAATCCTATGAAATGCAGCGAAAATCAACCATTGCTAAAAATCGGCGAGGTGGCAAAATTAAATGATATTTCTACAGACACCCTCCGCTATTATGATAAGATAGATCTGTTTAAACCCGTGGTTACTGATGATAATGGGTACCGTTACTATGAGGTTAAGCAGCTGGTTGATCTGGATCTGATTCTATGGCTCCGCATGAACGGAGCGTCAGTCCATGAAACCCGCCAGATTCTAGAAATCAAGTCTTTGGATAAAGTCATTGATATTTTGTCCAGTGAGAATGCAAAGCTGAAAGATCAGATTCAAAAACTGCAGAATCAACTGTATGCCAACCGTTATTACATCTCACATATGAAAAAATGTATGGAGTGGGAGGTAAACGAATGCTACCTTCTGGAGTTTGAAAACCGCTATTGTGTATCCACAGATTACTCTGTCCCTCCCGGCAGCCGCAGCGAGTATGAGCTGGGATTGAAAAATATACTGCAGCGCATAAACAATAAAGATTCTTATTTTAACTCTTTTTTCGGAGGCATCTACCGCCGTGAGAAAAAAAGCCCAGACTATAAAAGCGGATTATATCCCGCCGTTGTAAACATCCGCAATCACAAGGTCTCCGAAAGCCAGCTGATTCCAAAAGGAATCTATGGCGTAATGCCCCTGCGGGGATATTTTGACTATGCTTATGATATGATCCCAAAACTGCTGGCCTTCATTCATAAAGAAGGTTTTGTCTCCAGTGGGGATTGTTATGTACTGAAAATATGGGAACAGGGCAGAACAGCTTCCCCTTCTGGTGAGATGCTGGAACTGCAGATTCCCGTTCTGAAACGTTCTCTTTGATTATATTCTTCATTCCTGTACCGCCTGGATCCTGCTGTAAACTAAGACTTCCGGTGATGTTTCCCACAGCCTTTGGGATGTGGATAAACATATAATTTATCCTACAAGGAGGTTTATCTTATGGCAAAATTCAGTTTTGATCGTATGCCCTCATATCAGGTGCTTACGCAGCAGGAAATCTTACAAATCCACGAAAAAGCTTTAGAACTTCTGGAAACGACAGGTGTTAAATTTGAGCACCCTGATATTCTGGCGGAATTAGGCCGCAAAGGCTGTGAGGCAGATCTGAAAAATATGGTTCTGCGCATTCCCAGAAAGCTGGCAGAGGATGCAGTTTTATCCGCGCCTGAGCATTTTGAGATGTATAACAGGGACGGTGAAGTTACCCTTCGCCTTGGAGAGGGGAGCTCCTACTATGCCCCTGGCCCCGGTGCCCCCAATATTGCAGGCTCTGCCTTTAATCGGCGTTTTGGGACCTCTGAGGATTTAAAGGAGGCCCTGAGAATCACAGAATCTTCTCCGGGTTATCAGATCTCTTCCGGCTCTGTGGTACCGGGAGATACCCCCAGTATCATTACGGATGTATATATTCTGTATCAAATGATCCTGCATTCCCGGAAAACACTTTTAGCCGAGGCATGGGAAGAATCTTCTGTAAAACGCGTGGGAAAACTGCTGGAAGCCGTCTGCGGAACCAAAGAGCTGGTCAGGGAAAAACCCTTTGTTCTTCTGGCCGCCTGCCCGTCTCCTCCCATGCGCTGGGAAAAACGTGTCATTGATAACGCCCTTGACTCCATGGAGTACGGGATTCCCCTGTTTCTCTCTCCCTCCCCCGTGATGGGTGTATCCTGTCCCGTTACTATTGCCGGCTCTGTGTTAACACATACGGTAGAGTCTCTGTCTTTTCTCACCTTTATCCAGCTGATGCATCCCGGGCATAAAGTATTGTACGGAGGGATTCCCGGGGTTATGGATATGAGAAGCACGTACTGCTCTTCCTCTTCCATAGAACCCTGTCTGTCTACTGCCGCCTACGCCTGCATGGGCCGTTATTACGGACTCCCCACTCTGGCCTTCCTTGCCCAAACCGACGCAAAGGAAAGTGATTATCAGGCTGGATTCGAGACTGCTATGGATCTTATGACCGCCACCCTTGCAGGCATTGATATTGTATTCGGGGGAGGCACCCTGGACAGCTATCTCTGTACCAGCAATGAAAAGCTTGCCATGGACGGACAATTTTTCCGGTACTGCCGCCGCCTGCAGGATAGGATTATGGTAAATGAAGAAACCCTTGCCCAAGATGAGATACGTGAAATCAACTGGGGGGAAGATGGTGTGTTTCTGGAGCTGGAGCACACGGCAGACTGGTACCAAAAGGAGCAGTGTATGCTGGACGGCATTGCAGATAAAGTCAATTACGAGCAGTCCCATTCCAAATATGCTTCCATCACACAGCGCGCCTGCACCTCTATACAGTCAGCCCTCTCCCACCCCCTGGAAGCAGAACGGGCCGAATGCGTCCAAAAAGCGTTCTGTGAAATTGCGGAGTCACTGGACGTGGACCCGTCGGGACTCCTCTGATCTGATTAACCCCCAGAAAGGAGCTTTGATATGAGTAAAGAAAAACGGCGATCTCTCTATCTGAAACTAACGATTCTGCTGTCCGGCGGTGTCATGATGGCAGATCTGGCAGTATATCCTGCCGCTGAAAAAATATTTGAAGCTTTTCCTCAATCCAATACAGGACTGCTGAATTTTATCCTCACCGGACCGTCCCTGATTCTTATCTTCTCCTCTGTCCTGTGCGGCGTGATGGCTCAGTATATAGGGAAAAAAGTCCTGATATCCGGGGCCTACATCCTTTTTACACTCAGCTCTCTGGCCTGTGTCTTTGCTGACGCACCGGCTCTGCTGGCGGTCATGCGCGCTCTGATGGGAGTTGCCATGGGCTTTATCGGGACAGCTATGGTAGGTCTTATCGCAGAGCTTTACATAGATGAAAACGCAAGAAGCTCTGTCCTGGGATACTATAACGGCATTATGGCGGGGATGGGGGCACTTTTCTCCCTGGGCGCAGGATATCTGGCACTTAAAAACTGGCATTTTGTGTTTCTTGTATTCCTGGTTATGGTCCCTGTCACTCTTGCTGTCATTGCCTTTATCCCCCAGACAGAGCCGGAAGGGAAAAAAGACTCCCGGGGCACCGCCCGTGAGGCCGTCCCCTATAAGAATGTCCTGGCACTGGCCGGCGCCGCCTTTGTAGTGAATGCTATGTATGCAGTCATTCTCACCCAGGTAGCTGTTGTAGTCACAGAACTGGGGATTGGCAACGCATCCACTGCAGGGGTAATGGGATCTCTTGGGACCATAGGAAGCCTGTGCGCCTGTCTGGCTTTTGGCCGAATCTATGATAAGTGCAAGAACTTTATTCCGGTTATCTTTACCTTAATCATGGCTCTCGGATATACAGGGCTTTACTTCTCCCGAAATATCCTGCTGGTAGGTCTGATGTGTACGATCCTTGGAGCAATGTACGGACTCAGCTTTTCTTATTACCTCATGTATGCCTCTGTCATTGTTCCGCCCTCAAAGGCATCCCTCTCCATCTCTATCGCCAATGCTGCCGTTTATCTGGGCATCTTTGCAGGACCCTATGTCCCTCTTGTGTACCAAAAGGTATTTTCCAGATCCACTATTGTTGCCGTCCTGCCATATATGATTGGGACACTGGCCGTCTGCGGCATCATTTCCGCAGTCCTGTCCGTAAGAAGGAATCATACTGCCGCATAAAAGGGAGCCTGTGGAGGACAGCACATACCTCTGTCCCCCACAGGCTCCTACTTCTCTCTTTACTGCACGCCCGCCATCTTCTTCAGGCTTTTGACTGTAAATTCCTCGTCCGTCTCCCCATGGATTCCATGTTCTTTGGCCAGCTCCTCGGTATAGTCCTCCAGCTTATATACTCCCATGACCTTTCTCGGTTCATCGTAGTGCATAACCAGAGGCGTAAGTCCGTAATCCTCAATCCATACGTTCCCGCTGGCCGGATCCTTCTTCACAGTAATCCGGGCCATTCCGCCCAGGAGTCCTTTTACGTCTTTCTGCAGGGACGCAAAATTCCCCAGAGAATAATAAACCAGCATCTCGCGCCCGTCCCCCACTTTTCTCATTTCATACCCCTGAAGCACATGGGGATGTGTTCCTATAATTATGTCAACCCCCTGTTCCCCCAGAAATTTTACCCACTCCTGCACGGATTCATCCGGTCCGTCAGAATATTCTGTTCCCGCATGGAGGAAAAACACTACCAGATCTCCCATTTCCCGGGCCTCTTTCACCTCTGCCGCAACCTTCTCCTTCTCCAGAATATCCAGAAGATAGGTATCTTTGGACAGGGTGTCCCCATTGACCCCATAGGTATAGTTCAGCATGGCTACCTTGAAGTTTTTAACCTCCGCCACCCGTATAGGGGAATCCCCCTCCTCATCATGGAGCCCCAGAACTGACAGCTGGGGATAATTTTTTTTCCAGAATCCTGCGGTATCCAGTATCCCCTGTTTTCCCCTGTCATAGGCGTGGTTAGACGCATGCTCCACCACCCGGAACCCTGCGGAAACCAGGGCATCTCCCACAGCAAACGGGCTTCCGAAATCAGGGTATCCTCCCACCTCGTCCTCATCCCCGATAAAGATCGTCTCCTGATTCACCGCTGCGAGGTCAACCTTCTGAATCTCGTCTTTCACATGGGTATACAGAAAATTAAAGTCCCAGGAATCGTCACTCTGTCTGGCTTCCTCCAGGATCTGGTCATGCATGATATTATCTCCCACCGCAGCTATCCTGAGTGTGTTTTCTTCTTCCAGAGCCAGCTTCTCCTCCCGCTCCTTTTTCATCTGCACTTCTTTTGCTTTTGCGGCAGCCTCCTCTGCTTTCACCCTTTTTTTATGTATGGATAGAGACACGATGGCTGCGATAACGGCCAGCAGCAGTATTCCCATGCCGGCCAGCCGCAGCCGCATTCTCTTTACCTGCCTCTCTCTTATTTTCTGACGCCTGAGGCGTTCCTGTCTTCTTTTGACCTCCTCGTCCATCCTTCCGCCCCCTCCTGCTTTTTCTTCATTATACCAAAATCAGGCAGAATGAGACAATAAAATCGTCACTTTATGCTATTATTTTAGAAAAACATACTCGTAGCCTGTGGAATACTCCGGGCAGTATTCATATCCCAGCCCTGTAAACTCCTTTACATCCTCCAGATTTTCCACATAGGTCTCTGCCATCCAGCGCACCATCTCCCCTCTTGCCATCTTAGCCTGGGTTGCCTTTACCTTAACAATACTCTGCGACAGTTCCCCGAAGATACAGGAAATATACCGGACACTTTTGCCGGGATATCTTCCCAGGTACCGTTCCACCGTCTTGCTGTATTCTTTGGAGGCCAGATTTAAAATCTCATCCTCGCCTCTGGTTAGTTCCCTGAAGATCTTGTCCCCCCAGAACTCATACAGATTCTGTTTCCCATCTGCCTGCAGTCTGGCCTGCATCTCCAGACGATACGGCGCCACCCCATCCATGGGCCTAAGCACCCCATACAATCCGGAGATAATCCTAAGATAGTGATCTGCATAATCCCACTGCTTGTTTGTAAACACCTGCGGCGCCATATATTGATACTGAAGCCCCTCGTATGCCAGCAGTGCGGGGGTATTCCGTCTGACCGATTCCCAGTTCTGCAGTCTCTCATAGTTCAGCCGCGCAATCTTATCATTGCAGCACCACAGTGTCTTCAGTTCTTCATAGCTCATCTGCCTCAGGCATTGAAAAAGCGCCTCCATCTCTTCCTGAAACACAGGCCTCTGGTCCGTATTCATCATGTCATCACACAGGTTCATCTTCTTTGCCGGAGAAATAATAATTTTCATACCTATCCCACTCCTCATGTAAATCTGACTGCCGGGTTGCTGTTTTCTCTTGTAAATTCATTTTAAAGTTATAGTACCATATTTTATCCTGATGTTACAACTGCCGTTCAGGGTAACTTTTTTAACGTTTATGTCAAAAAAGAGCAAAAAAATACCCGCGGGAAGGAATCCTCTTGTTCCTCCCCGCGGGTATTTTTATGGTGTCACGATTCAACAAAGATAAAGCGGATAAGATGGAGACCGTCAACATTTCCATACCGGAATTCTACATGCTCAATTCCCCGGACCTTCATGTAATACTGACTCAGTTTGTCCAGGCTCTCCTCTGTAAACAGATCCCCGGCAGCAGCCTCATAGCTTTCCTGGTCGGCAAACTTCATCATCATATCAGATGCACCCTCATCTATTTTCCCGGCACAGTACTCATATATCTGCCCGGGATCGTAGGAGGTGAAATAATCTCCCGCCATCTCATAGTAATTATAGGCTCCTGACTCACAGACCGGAAGCTGAAAATCCCCGTCCGGACTGCAGATACTCTCATATTCCCGGGGAACAGGGCAGAGGTAATCATATAAAATGATGCCGTTTAAGATTCCCTGGGTATCCCCCTCTGCCTGGGAGGATGCGCTGTCCGGATCCCCATAGGTGGCATCCACATAGTAATACTCACCGTCTATCTCTACAATATTCCACGCATGTCCGATATTTGTCTCCAGGGAGGTTCCCTGTACATAAATACATGGAATGCCAATTTTGTCCAGAAGGTATTTGACAGAGGCCGCATAGCCGGCGCACACGGACTGGTTATTCTGAAATACACTTACAATATTCTGATCATCCTGAGAGTCCAGATACTGAGTCGTATTGATAATATATTCGTAAACGGCCTTTACCATATCGTAGGAAGATCCGCCTCCGGCAGCAATCTCCTCTGCCACAGCATCTGTCTTCCCCTCTATCTGGGTCTGTATCTCCCCGGCCTCTTCCCGGTTTCTCTCATAATTAGGTTCAAAGACAGCATAGTCATCGTAGAGGGTTGTGTAATAAGTAGAGGCATTCTTTACCCAGAACAGCTCCATCCGGTCACACAGCAGTGCACTGTATGCTCTGTCTATGATATCCTTGTCACCGCTGGCGACCTCCACCTCCCCCTGAAACTCCTGAATGCCCTGTAATAGCTGCCTGTAGATTCCCTTTTCCTCTTCTGCAAGCTGATTGTAATAGTAACCGGCCCGGATCTCCTCTGTCTCTTCCGGGATCTCACCCCCGTGCTCCGGTTCTCCGGAGATGAGATCCGCAATGGCAGATTTCCCCTCTTCTTTCGGCTGACATCCGGCGGCGGCCAGGACAACTGTCATACATACTGCCGCGGCCCATTTTCCATATTTTCTCATTTACCTGCTCTCTTTTCTTCATATTCTAAAAAAGTACTCCCGGGAGCAGCCGGCACAGGCCTGCTCCTCTGCCTATTTTATCATATGAGAGCAGGTTTGCAAAATTTAATTTCTCCTCCTGTCACTCTCTCAGTCTTTCCACTATGCTTATCCTGTTCACCCTCCGGTACATGAGTACAGGAATGGCCACAGCCAGAATTGCCATGAAGGGCAGTACCAGCGCCACCGGCAGCAGGGTAAAGTCATATACAAACCAGCGCAGGGTTCTGCCAAAGGGCCTGAGAATGAGAAGGCTTACCAGGCTTCCCACCGCCGAGCTTATAAGACCGATAAAGATGACATAATACAGCCCCTCTAAAATGAGCATCTTCTGCTGCTGCCGATCCGTCATTCCAATGCTTTTCATCATGGCCAGTTCCTTCCTCCTGGTAATAATTCCTGTCAGTGTCGAGTTTACATAATTCAGCATGCCCACTGCCCCCACTACAATGCACAGAGCGCCTCCGATGAGCTTCAGCACCTCCATCATCTGCATAAACTCCTTCTTCAGCTCTTTTCTGGATCTGTAGTCTGTCTGAGGATTTATCTGAGTTGTATATTTCTCAACCGCAGCTTCCGCTGTGTCCAGGTGTTCCTCCCCTATCTCAAAGCATGCCAGATATCTCTGGTACCCATTGACAGCAGCGGTTCGCTCCAGCTCTTTTTTAGGTACGATCATAGAGATCTCGGGAGCTCCCGCGGCCAGGCCTGCAACACCCTCCCCCAGCTCTACAACAGCCATAACCTCATACTCATCCCACGGAAGTTCTCTGACCCCCCTGTCTGATACGATTCCGGTAGTGTCCACCGGGTTTCCGTAGGCATCATAGAGTTCTTCCTGCCTCTTGTCATACTGCTCCCGGGTATCATACCGGCAAAGCTTTACCTTATCCCCGGGATGATACCAGCTCTCGTTCTTATTATTAATATCCATCTGTGCAACTGCGAGAACATACCCTCCTTCATTGAACTTTTCAAGATCCAGTTCTCCCTCTGTCACATGAAGCTGCCTCAGAATATAGGGATCAAAGGCAAACCGCCGCTCCGTCATGATCCGGTCCCGGGTCAGCACCTCTTCATAGGTTTTCCTGAAACCAGCAGCGGAATCCTTTAGAAATCCCTTTTCCATTCCCTGCCGGAGACGCTCTTTGCCTGTCTCGTCCATGAGATACGGAAAAAACGATATATATGCGCTTCCGCTCTCTTCAATCCCGTCCATCTTATTTACAGTGTCAAAGAAATTCTCCGGCAGCTCAATGTCTCCGGTTCCGTAGTTATGGAAATAATCTGTGGTTCCTATATTGAGATCCCCGCATATCATTTCATCCATATATTTGTCTATGCTGAAACCTCTGACTGCAGAGTATATTGTCAGGAGCAGAATAATCCCAAGAGACAGGGATGTGATAACTACAACTGCCTTTTTCTTATAACGGAACACATTGGCCAGGGCCATCCGGCCGATTTTGCCCCTGTGAGAGGCTGCTTTTTGCTTTTTTCTTTTCCCTTTGTCACATTCTACATATTTAACAGCCTCCACCGGCGACACACAGGAAGCTGCCTTTCCCGGCCTGCGGCAGCTGATTAAAACGGTAATCAGTGAGAAGACAGCTGATCCCATAAATATAACAGGGCTTGCTGTAAAGCCATCTCCATAGACTCCCGAAGCCAAATGAAGCATCACAGGGGTAAGCTTAATCCCCAGCAGCCACCCCAGAATCAGGCCTGCCGGTATCCCTGCGGCGGAGAGTATAAGAGCCTGCCTGCGCACCAGGTAGCGGATCTGCTTTCTGGTAGCCCCCAGAGTCTTTAGCAGTCCGTAAAACCGGATATCCATAACAATGGATATCTGAAAAATATTATAGATTACCAGATACCCGGTTATTCCAATCAGTACCAGCACAAATACAACGCCCAGCATTGTCTGTGCGTCCGCGCTCTCTGTTTTTCCGGACAGATACGCCCAGTTCACCCCGAAATCAATTTCATTATCTTCAAACCCGCATTCCTTTAGTACTGTACGGGCATTTTCCTCTATCCTCCTGCTGCTTCCAAAAAAGACCTCTGCCTGGATCAGTCCTTCTCCCAGGCTCTTCCCGGACCGCATCATTTCTTTTCTGTCTGTTTCATCTACGGAAGCGATCACTTCCTCCACATACTCCTTTGACAGATATATCTGGCTTGCCCCCAGCATGGGATCTCCCTGGTAGATTCCGGACACCGTAAAAGTGTCTCTGTGCTTATGCCCCAGATAATCGAATTCCAGGGTAATCTTTTGGCCAAGTTCCCTGGGTATCCCCATCATCTCCAACACAATGGTATCTGCCAGTATCTCTTTTTTATTCCTGGGATAAGTGCCCTCCTCCGGCTCGCGGAATCCCCACTCCAGATCCTTCGGCTCCCCGTAACGGATCTCTGTCTGGCGTTTCGCCAGCTCCCCGTTGGCAGCCATCCCCACCAGGATGTTATAGCTTATCTCCTTAATCCTGGAATTTCCCCGGATCTTGTCATACTCTGCCCGGGTAAGATCTTTGTAACCCGCATGGGCGCTGGTTCCTACCTGACGCATGATCTCCTTTTCCATGGAAGAAATCAGACCCATTGCCAGGGTAAATAGGGTGGTAAAGAGAATGGTTGTCAGTGCGATGGCGATCACGGCGAATAAGTTTCTCATCCTGCTGTTTCTAAGGCTTGCCTTGGAGAGCTTTTTTACTGCCTTCTGGTTGTTATTCCTCACGTTCTCCGCCACCTTTCTCTCCCCTGCAGGCAGTCTCCCTGTTCCTGGTATCCCCCGCCAGTTTGCCGTCTTCTATATGGAGCACCCGCCCGCAGAGCTGGGCAAGGGCCTCGTTGTGGGTAATCATAATGATGGTCTGGCGGTAGCGCTCCCCGCTCAGTTTCAGAAGTCCCATCACCTCAGTGGTGGTCCTGGAATCCAGATTTCCTGTGGGTTCGTCGGCTAAAAGAATCGCCGGCTTTGACGCCAGAGCTCTCGCTATGGCTACTCTCTGCTGCTGTCCCCCGGACAGCTGACCCGGCAGTGCGGACATTTTATCTGTCAGACCAAGGCTCTCAATAATATCCTCAATAAACGCCCTGTCAACCGCCCCTCCGTCCAGCTCTGCCGGAAGAGTGATGTTATCATAAACATTTAAGATAGGAACCAGGTTATAGTCCTGAAATACAAATCCGATGTTGCGCCGCCTGAAAATGGTGAGCTGATTATCATTCAGGCGGGAGAATTCCACCCCCCGGATGCTCACCCCTCCGCTGGTAGGGTAGTCCAGTCCCCCCAGCATATTTAGCAGTGTAGACTTACCGCTCCCGGAGGTCCCTACTATGGCCACAAATTCTCCTTCCTCCACCGTAAGATCTATCCCGTCAAGAGCCTTTACCGTATTATTTCCCTGCTGATAGTATTTTTTCAGCTGACTGGCTGTTAAAATTGGCATAAAAATGTCCTCCTCTTATTCTATCTGCCTTTAGTATAAGAGAAGGACCTTACATCCTTATGACATCAGGAAGTAATTTTATGACGATTCTGTAAGAAACCCACAGGAAGCATCACGTGAAAGCAGCTCCCGGTTCCCGGCTGGGACTGTACGGCTGCATACCCTTTTTCTTTGGAGAGAATCAGCTGGGTCAGATACAGGCCCAGGCCGGATCCAGGAACTTTCTCCCCATTTTTTCCTCTGTAAAATCTCTGAAAGATAAGATTATATTCATCCTGGGAGATTCCCGGGCCTTCATCCTGAATCTCTATATCCACATAGAGCTCCAGTACATTTACCCTTATCACAATGGCCGAACCTTTGGGAGAATACTTTACAGCATTCTCCAGTATATTTCCCAGGGCTTCCACCGTCCATTTCCGGTTATGCCAGACCTGTATCTCCGGAAACTCCTGAACCTGAATCTCAATCTGTTTCTCGCCTGCTGCCGCAAATACAGAGGCTACACTGTCTGCAACCGTCTGTTTCAGCCCATTCCAGGCGGGGGTGAAGGAGACAGCTCCTGTCTCCAGACGCGAAATCTTCACCAGCTGGGACAAAAGCCACTGTATCTTTTCCGTCTGCTCCCTGATACGGTGAAGAAACTCCAGGCGTTCTCCCTCTGTTAAGGAGGGTTCCTCCAGCAGCTCTGTACACATTTTAATGTTGGAAAGAGGTGTCTTCAGCTGGTGGGAGATATCACCAATCATACCTTTTACTGCCTCTTTTTCCTCTTCCGCCTCCCGGCTGGCATGCAGCAGCTGCCCGGACAGTTTCACGCTGAGGGACACCAGCTTATCCTCCCTGGTGTCCCCCAGTGTCTCACTGTAATCTACGGTTTTCCGGTTCAGGATATCCTGAAGAACTTTTTCTGTTTTTGCATAGGACCTCTCCAGTTTTCTTTTGTACCCTGCCAGGAGGATACCCCCAGCCAGGAGAAGGAGCAGTGAGATCCCCATCCATACGCCCCCGTTCAATCTTTCTCTCCGTGGAACAGATACCCCATTCCGTGAACCGTCTTAATATAGAAGGGATTTACCGGATCATCCTCGATTTTTTTTCTGAGCCGCGATATGGTTACCGGCAGGGTATTCTCTTCCACAAAGTTTCCTTTCTGATCCCATAGGATATCCATGATCTGTTCTTTTAAAAGCACCCGCTCTCTGTTTTCCATAAAGTACTTCAGCAGTCGGAACTCCTGGGTAGTCAGACAGACCTCTTTTCCTCCTTTAAACACCTTCACTCTCTGCGGGTCCAGCGCAAGATCCCCGCAGTACAGCGTACTCTCCTTCTCCCCGCCCTGATGCTTTCTGAGTGCGGTCTGTATCCGCACCTTCAGCACGGCAAGAGAAAATGGCTTCTTAATGTAATCATCTGCTCCGGACTCCAGACCGATTATCTCATCCGTTTCCATATCCCGGGCGGTGAGCATGATAATGGGAACCTGTGACTCTTTTCTGATGCGGCAGCACAGCTTGAGGCCGTCACCGTCCGGGAGATTCAGATCCAGTACTATGAGATCCGGCAGCTTTTCCCGGTACAGCCGGCAGGCCTGTTTCACAGAATCTGCGCCCCAGACCTGATAGCCTTCTCTCTCCAGGGTAAAACATATCCCCCGATTCAGCCCTGCGTCGTCCTCAACCACCAGAATCCCATACATATCATGTACCTCCTAACGTTAGCTTTTATACCTATATTTTATTCCGAAAAACGGATTCTTTCAATCATACTTTGTCTCCTGAAATTTTTCATAATAAGATAGGTAAGCAATAGCTGTATCACAAGCACCACAGCAATAAGAACTATGGTCTGTACTGCCGGGTAATGGTAACTGATAATTCCCAGCAGTCCGTCTTTCTTCCCATAGAGGAAAGTCAGATACCCCAGCAGATTTCCCAGTCCCAGCGAGAGGAGAAGGGTACCTGCGGTGTAGAAAGCCCCTTCCATCTGCAGCATCCGTACCAGCTGGCGTTCCGAAAGCCCTATGGCCTGCATAATCCCAAGCTCTCTTCTTCTCACATAGATGCTGTTTATCATAGTGTTAATAAGGTTCATAATCCCCACACCGCCCAGAACTGCCATAAAGACATAGCAGAGCTGTGATGTAAAGCCCGAATTTTTCGTTCTCTCCGCCAGCTCCTCCTCAAAGGTTCTCATCTTAAGGTTTTGATTCTCCCCAATGACCGCACGGAGCTGTTCTTCCACCGCCTTAACTTCCTTATCCCCGGCAGCAATGGACCAGTAGTAATCCATTGAAAGCCCGCAGATATCATCCAACACGGCTTTGGGCAGCACAAAAGAATTATAATGGCTGAGCCCGTTGGGCATATCTGCTACCGCGGCGATGGTAAATTCCTTTTCCACCGTCTTATCTCCCGCCTCCAGGATCATGTGAATGGTATCCCCTGCCTTAAATTCCGGCGCCCAGTGCCGCATTTTCTGATCCATCACGATTTTATCGCCCTGCAGCAAATCCTCATAGGTGCAGGAGCCTTCTACAATACTTTTCTCCATCTCCCGCGCATATGTCTCCGGGATACCCACGATTCCGGTCTTCCAGTACTCGTCACCATCCATAAGTTCCTTCAAATCTGCGTCGGCGGAGCTGGTCCTTGTTACCTTCTCTGTCCCGGGAATACTCATAATGTAATTCTCTAATTGGTCGTTGAGAGGATTGTTCTGGCTGATCACCGACCACTCCTTCTCGGGGTGCATTTTATCCCCGTTGCTGCTGTCAACAGACAGGACAAACTCATCGAACATGCTGTCACGTGCAATTTCTTCCGGGTCCGCACAGGACAGAACAGTAGAAATTACCATGAACAGAATTCCTGTCAGGCTTAAGGTTATAATCGTAATAACCGTCCGCTTCTTATTGCGGGAAAGATTGGCCCCCGTGAGATGAACCAGATTCATCTCTTCATGGCCCTTTCTCACCTTTTTCCGGGTTTTAATGCTTCCGTCATAGCGCATGGCTTCTACCGGGGAGATTTTAGACGCAATCTGCATCGGACGTATGAGGGAAAGGGCTACAGTAACAAGAGTGATCCCTGCCGCAGCCACATAAATCCAGGGTTTCAGCATGGCAACCTCGTTACACTCTACCAGCTGTCTTGTAATGTCCCCCAGGGCATCTCCCTCCCCGAACGCATTCAGCAGGTATTTAAATCCCAGTTTAGAAGCGATGCTTCCCGCCAAAAGTCCCACGGGAACGGCAATACAGGCTACCAGCATTCCCTCCCGGAACACAATCTGGCGTATCTGGCGCTTTGTGGCTCCCAGGGCTTTTATCTTGCCGTATTCCTGTACTTTATAAATCATAGAAATATAGTAAATGCTGTATATAGTCATGATTCCGGCCAGTACCACTACTAGAAGGATACCCACGATTCCTGAGTAGAATGCAGGATCCACATAATTTGCCATCAGGTAGCTGCTGTTGTCTGCAATGTCTCCCTCCGGAATCCCCAGCTCTGCCGCGACTTTCCCGTACACGTTCTCAATCTGATCCTTGGTCATAGAATCTGCCCCCTGGATCCGGAACATTACTCTGTATTTCCTGGACTCCCCGGGCTGCTCCTGTTCCATAAACTCTTTGGAAACCAGAGCGGAATACATCTTTGTCTCTTTTTGTTCCTCTGAGGACGGAAGCAGTCCGGTAATCAGAAATTCCCCCTTTTTCTCATAACCAAGTCCGCCCTGCTCGACAGGCTGATAGGGCAGTGTAATCGTATCTCCAATCCCCGCGGTAATGCCTAAAGCCTCCAGAAGCCCCTGTGACACAGCAATCTCATTTCCTCTTTTCGGAAACTCCCCCGCCTCCAGTTCCATCTTGCCCAGCTTCAGGGCCGTATCATCCATATAAACCATCATGCCTGCTCCATCCGGCACCGGAATCTGAGCCGGATCCTGCCGGAGTCCCATGGTCTCTATCTCGCCCCGGTAGGACAGCTCCTCGATAGTCTTAAGATCCACATCCCGGAACATGGCGTGAAATGTCGGATAATATTTATTGATGGCAGCCATCTGGGTATCTACTGTTCCAAGTCCAACCGTGGGAATTACAAAAATCAGAATGGTAGTCAGGAAAATTGCGATCCCTGTCAGCATATTTTTGCCCTTGTTCTGCTTCAAATTGGACAGTGCGGTTCTGTTTACTGTATTCATTGGCTCACCACCTTACCATCCTCAATGACAAGAATCCGGTCAGCCATCTGGGCTATGGTCTCGTCATGGGTAATCATAACTAACGTCTGACCATATTCATTTACACAAGCCTTTAAAAGAGAAATGACTTCCATCTCTGTCTTAGAATCCAGATTCCCGGTAGGTTCATCCGCCAGTATAATGGCAGGCTTGGCTGCCAGTGCCCGGGCGATGGCGACTCTCTGCTGCTGGCCGCCGGACAGCGTGTTGGGAAGGGATTTGAGCTTATCCGCAATCCCGATGCGCTCTGCCAGATCCAGGACAAAGCTTTTATCTGCCTTTTTCTTGTCCAGCCCCATGGGCAGTACAATGTTCTCCCACACGTTCAGAGAAGGGATCAGGTTATAGTTCTGAAATATAAATCCGATTTTCCTCCTCCGGAAGACTGCCAGCTGTTCATCTTTCAGGTGAAATACATTCTTCCCCTCAATGAGTACCTTCCCGCTGTCCGGGCGGTCCAGTGCGCCCAGCATATGCAGAAGCGTGCTTTTGCCGGAACCGGAGCGGCCTACTATGGCTGTGAATTCCCCTCTCTGTATATCCATTGTGGTATGGTCAATGGCCTTCACCAGATTATCTCCGCTGCCGTAATATTTACACAAATCAACTGTTTCCAATAACATTGCACCCATAAACAATTCTCCTTTTCTGTTATTCTCTCTTCATATTACTCTGTGATTCTTACAACAACATATCGGGAAAAATAACAGAATTGTAAGATAAGAGTCCGGCAAGCCGGACCTGCACCGGAACTTTACTTCTGTGCTCTGTACGGGGTTTTGGGAAGGGAAATCTGGAAGATGCTTCCCCTTTTTCCTTTCCTGATGCGGATGCTTCCCCCCAGATCCTCCAGGATCTTTCTTGTCAGGTACAGGCCCACCCCGGACCCCTCCGTGTCCTGCACCTCAGTACGGTCTCCCCGGTAAAACCGCTGAAACACCTGATGCATCTCTTCTTTTGGGATCCCTATGCCCTGATCTTCAATTTCAATCAGGCAGCAGCTGACCATTGAGGACACCCGAAGCTCCACTTCTGTTCCCGGCGGGGAATACTTTACCGCATTATCCAGAACATTAACCAGTGCTTCCTGGGTCCATTTGGGGTCCTGAAAAATCTTCTCGTCTTCAAATTCGTCCACAGAGATTGTAATATTCTTTTCAAATGCCTTCATATAAACACTGTTAACCGCACCCCGGATGGTTTTTTTCAGGCTTTCCATTTTCCCCTCCACCCGGATCATGTTAGTCTCCAGACGGGAGATCTGGACAAGTGCTTTGGTCAGATTCTCCAGCTTGTTCACCTCATGTATTCCCTGCCTTAGAAACGTCTGCTGCTCCTCTTCTGTAAAGCTTCCGCTGTCTGCGATTTCATAGCACATCTTCAGGGATGCCAGCGGGGTTTTCAGCTGATGGGAAATATCAGTTACCAGCGTCTTGGTTTTTGCCTCTTCCCTGGCCATTCTCTCCCGCAGTATCTGATTTTCTTCTCCCATTTCAGCCAGCTTATCCTCCAGATCAAAGATTTTAATGTCGGCCAGATGTCTTTTCTTTTGCTGGTAAAAGATAAGAAACCCTGTCAAAAGGGTACAGAACAGCATAAAACTGATCAGCACCGGTAAAAAGGCGGCGAGGGACGGGGAAAACGTCCGGAATCTTTCTGTATATCCATACTTATCCCGTGCCTCCCGGCCCGTGCGTAAGGCGCGCTCCCTATCCACACTATTTTTCCCCAGAAAAGCGGCTGTATATTCTCCTTCTGTCCCTGGTTTCAGCAGAATACACTGCCCCAGCATCTCCAGTTCCTCTGTATGTACCGTATCTATCCACCGAACGGCAGCCAGTGCCCCTCCCAACAGTATAAGAAAGAGCAGCCCTATAAACAGAACTACTCTTTTATGACTTCTTTTGTCCATATATATCCCATTCCCCTTACATTCTGTATGGCATCGTCTTCCAGTTTTCCCTTGAGGCGGCTGATGTTAACGGGTACTGTATTGTCATCTACAAACTGCCCGTCAACATCCCAGACAGCCTCCGTGATCTGTTCTCTGGACAGAATCTGTTTGGGATTCTCCAGGAAGAATATCAGAAGCTGCATTTCCTTTTTGCTTAAGGGGATCTGCTCCTCTCCCCTCCACGCCTTCATTTTCTGAAGAGATACGCGGATATCTCCGCTGTTCAGATAAACAGTCTCTGCCATCTCCACCCGCTTCATCAGCGCATGTACCTTGGAGACGAGCACCATGAGGCTGAAGGGCTTGGTCATATAATCATCCGCCCCGGCGTCATAGCCGTTTACAATATCCATCTCCTGGTCCAGAGCGGTCAGAAAGATAAGATGCACACCGCTGGTTTCCCTTAGTCTGCAGCAAAAATCAATGCCGTTCCCGTCTTCCAGGGTAATATCGCTGATAATCAGCTGGACCTTGTTCTGTTCCATCAGCGCTTCCGCCTGGGATACGCCAAACGCAGAAAGAACGTGGTACCCTTCCTTTTCCAGCCGCATTGTAATCCCACGGTTCAGATTCTTATCATCCTCCAGAAGCAGTATTGTTTTCTTCACCTGAACTCTCCCTTCCCATTGATAGTCTGATTATAGAATACCGGGACGGGAATTGTCAACGGTCCCCGCCGGGCATAGGTTTCCTATACTACCCGGCGCATAGGGAGATCGTTATTCACCCCTTTTGAGACAAGGATCTGGTGGAGGTCTATGATTCCGTTGTGGAAGGTTGCTGCGCAGGAATCCAGATAAAGTTCCCACATTCTTGTGAATTCCTCCCCCATCATATCCATGATCTCCTCCCTGCGGGCCGTAAAATTATCCCTCCAGCAGAGAAGAGTCCTGTTATAATGGCGTCTCAGGCTTTCGATATCCAGGGTATAAAAATTATAGTCCGGAAGAAGATTTACAAGCTCCCGAAGGCTTGGCACCGTTCCGCCCGGGAAGATATATTTGCGGATCCAGGGGTCTCCGGGGTGCTCTTTCTGTGCGGTAATGCAGTGCAGAAGAAAGAGCCCCTGGGGTTTCAGAACTGCGTCTACATTCTTCATAAAGGTCTGGTAATTGTCTCTGCCCACATGCTCAATCATTCCCACACTTACTGCCCGGTCAAAGGCCATACCGCTTTTCTCCAAATCCCTGTAGTCCATAACCTTCACCTCCAGGGAATCTTCCATTCCTGCCTTCCTCGCCCGCTCCTCAAATTCCTTCGCCTGTTCGGTACTCAGGGTAATACCCACGCCCTTTACCTTATACTTTTTCACTGCCTCCATTAAGAGAAATCCCCAGCCGCAGCCGATATCCAGCAGTGTCTGCCCTTCCTGAAGCTGCAGCTTATCCAGAATATGGTGTACCTTATTCACCTGTGCCTCATACAGAGTATCAGACGCCTCCTTAAAATACCCGCAGGAGTAGCTCATAGTCTCGTCCAGCCACAGCTTATAAAAATCATTTCCTATGTCATAATGGCTGGTCACTTCCTTCGCCTGATTTTTCTTACTGCTGGAGGTAAAGAGAAGCTTGTGCAGTACGGACTTATTGGTTGTAAATTTGCCCATCTGTCCCATAAACTTATCCAAAACCTCATAGAGATCCCCGTCCACTTCCAGATCCTTATGCATGTAAGCCTCTCCCAGCGCCAGAGATGTGCTGGTTAATAATTCCTTCTTACTAAGAGGTTTATTCAGAGTTACTGTGAATTCCGGTGTACCTTTGCCGACCGTAGTCGTCTCCTCATCTGTCTTCAGCACAAATGTGCAGGGAATAATGTTTCCCAGGTATTCCGTTAAAAAGCTGTCTGTCTTCATCGTCATACTTCCTTTCCATCAGAACAAATATAACTATAGTTTTCCCCAATTAATTAGTTTCAGACCCCCTTTTCCTCAGATCAAAGCAGGCGAGTCCGATCCCCCATGGGATCCGACCCGCCATTTGTCTCTCCTAACTCTTCATCATCCCTGCCAATACCTGATTGACAGCCTTACCGTCAGCTTTTCCCTTCACCTTCGGCATCAGTTCCTTCATAATCCTGCCTTTATCCTTAGCTGTGGGAGCTTCAATTCCCAGGCCGGACAGAACTTCCCCAATCACAGCCTTAATTTCCTCTTCCCCCATCATCTTAGGCGCAAACTCCTCATAGACAGCAATCCTCAGCCTGCATTCCTCAATAATGTCCCCCCTGTCTTCCGGGGTCATCTCCAGCGTCTCCTTTGTCTGCTTAATCTCCTTTAAGACAACTTCATTCTCCTCCGCTTCCGTCAGATCTTCCCTTTTATCAATGGCCTTATTCTTCAGCGCAGACAGCAGCATAGACAGAGCATCCTTTCTGCCCTTGTCCCCCGACTTCATAGCCGTAACCATTTCTTTTCTTACCTCATCAATTTTACTCATATGGTACCTCCTTTTTAAAAGGGGGACGTGTTCTTTCTAGAAAGAACACGTCCCAAAATCAGGGCGGCCTGTCCCAAATTCAACTTGCCCTGTCCCTTATTCTATATGGTAGCAATCTGTTTAAATTTTGTCAAACATAAATTTTCACAAACTTTGCCCCCGCCCACCATTATTTCTGATAAAATTTTTCAACTTCCTGTGGAAAGCAGGACTAAAACAGTATATAATAAGGACATCAGTGATGTGAAATAATTAAGCATCCCAATTTAAAGGAGGAATTGAAATGAGCATTATATTCGACGAGAGTCTGGTAACCGGAAACAATATGATAGATACACAGCATAAAGAGCTGATTGATCGTGTGAATAAGCTTGTTGCCAGCTGTGAGACGAATAAAGAGAAAAATGTTGCCATCCAGACACTTGATTTTCTGATGGACTATACGGTATTCCATTTTGATGCGGAGGAAAAGCTTCAGAAGGAGACTGACTACCCGGATTATGACTCTCATAAAAAGCAGCATGAAGAGTTTGCCAAGGCTGTAGAAGATCTGAAGGATATGCTTCAGGAAGAAGAAGGACCTACAGATGCATTTGTGGCTGCTGTTAAAAGAAATGTTTCAGACTGGCTGGTAAATCATATCCAGGGGTATGATAAAAAAGTAGCTGACTATGTGAAAAGTTTATAACATTAAAGAGACCTGTATCCGGGTGATTATCTCCGGATACAGGTCTCTTCTGTCTCAACCCACACTCGCTTTGATTAGACCGAGAGCCGCCTCTGCGTCCCTGCTAAAATTATTGGCATATGCCTCAAAGCTGATTCTGCTGTCATATCCGATGGACTTCAGTGCATGAAAAAACTCTTTATAACTGCAGTGCTCCTCCCCTGTAGGATAATATCTGTTATCCGGCCGGGCAAAATGTACATGGCGGAGCATGTCTGTAGTCTGCCCGGTGATATGATCTGCGGGCTCTTTCTCTGTACAAAAATGATAATAATCCACCAGAATCTTTACATTCCTGCTGCCTGTGTCCTCTGCCAGCTGCCTTGCCTCCGTAAGGGTATGGATTAAGTTACATTCTTCTTTTCTCAGAGGCTCAATTAGAATCGTAATCCCCTTTTTCTCCGCTATTCTCCCCAGCTGCCTCATCAGTCCTGCAAGCTGCCGGTATCCCTCATCCAATGGTACACCCTGGGGTACGTTCCTTGACGCACCGCTCCCTAATCCCACATACTCCGCACCTAATCTCTCTGCCCTGTCCAAAACGAGTTCCGTATACTTCAGAATCTCCTCTTCCTTCCTGCGCGGACCTACGAGGGGCATGTCAGCAGGAAAAAAGTTATTACAGGCTTCACATGTGATCCCTGCGTCTTTTATCTGTTTCTTTAATTCATGAAATGCATCCTCTGACAAACTGCCCAGGCCCGACAGAGGCAGTTCTATATAATCGTAACCGATTCGGGCCGCCTCTTTGATAAACTCCCTGCCCGTTTTATCAGGACCTTCTGCTACCATGCTAAGACAACATCCGTATCTCATATCCTAATCCTCCATCCTCTGTTCCTTTACTTTCTGTCTGTTCTATTGTATCATAGATTTTCTACTGCAATCACAGAGAGAAAGAAAAATTAAATAAAATATATAAAAACTGAAGACTTTCTCACCTTTGACTCGTTATAGTATATAGGTGAGTTAAAACACAGGCTTACAAATACCTGCAGAGGAGGCGGATCACATCAACCGGGAAGAATATTTCGAACATCTGATAGACAATTACCAGAATCTCATTTACTCCATATGTCTTCAATCCGCAGGAAATCCATTTGATGCCGAAGATTTGACTCAGGATGTGTTTCTAGCCGCCTACAAAAGCCTTTCATCCTTTGACGGTGCTCATGAAAGGGCCTGGCTCAGCAAAATAGCGGTGCATAAATGCCTGGACTATCGGAAGCAGGCCGCCAGGCGCATGATTCCGGCTGAAGACTCTTATTTCACCGGTATAGCAGACAAGGAAGGCTCCCCGGAAGCGCAGTATCTTCTTGCAGAATCCAGCCTTAAGGTACAGAATCTGTGCGGACAGCTGAAAAGCCCGTATCGGGAAATTGCCACAGAGCATTTCTGTCACGAGCTTTCACCTAAAGAAATTGCGGATAAAACCGGAAAGAACCTTAAAACCATTCAAACTCAGCTCTACCGTGCCAAAGGGATGCTGAAAAAACTTGTGGAAAGGAGCGGTTAGATGCATATAAAGGAAAAGTCCCTGCAGAATTTTCTAAACGGCACACTGAACGCCGATGAACTGCTGCAGGTATTAGAACATCTGGATACCTGTGAATATTGCCGGGAAACTCTGGCCGCACTGGAGAAAAGTACCCCGATGGTTCAGGCTCCCGCCTATCTGAAAGAGCAGATTAAAGACCGGGTGCACCGCCCGGATATACAGGCTGCCGTCCAGGTGAAAGAGACTACGAAGCAGCTTCAGCTGCTATACTACAGTCTGAAAACAGCCGCAGGCGTCATAGGTGCTCTGCTGATTCTCCTGGCAGTGAGCCGATTTGATCTGATTCCTTCCATTTCCCGGGAGGAGTCCCCTGGCATCACCTCACAGATGCCCGGGCGAATTCAGGAAAAAGGCAGTCAGATGTCCGATTGGCTGCAGGATATTACAAATAAAATTATAAATGGAGGTAACTACAATGACTAAACAAAAACGTGGCTTTTGGCTCTTTATCTTCTCTCTTATCCCAGGAGCGGGGGAATTATATATGGGCTTCCGCAGGCAGGGAATCAGTATTATGGGTGTTTTCTGGGGGATTATCGCACTCTCCACAACACTGAATATAGGCATATTGATGCTTGCCATCCCGGTGCTGTGGTTTTACAGCTTCTTTAATGTCCATAATCTGGCATCCCTCTCCGAAGAGGAATTTTACTCCCTGGAAGATACTTATCTGTTCCATCTGGATGAGCTTCTGAGAGATAAAGAAGGCTTTCTCAGAAAATATCAGGGATTTGTCTCCCTTGTACTTATACTTATGGGTGCTTCCATGCTGTGGAACATTATGCGCTCCATCTTCTATAGTTTTATGCCCGCTTTTATTATCGACATTCTCAATGGTATCAGCAATTATCTGCCCAAAACAATTATTGCTGTCGGCCTGGTAGCCCTTGGAGTTTACCTGGTGATGGGTAAGAAAAAAGAGCTGGATATGGAGGATGATGATATCTATTAGAGAAATTCATTGTTAAAAACCGTTCCTACCTCTGGATACCATTACAAAAAACCAGGGCTTGAAACTTTCAGGCCCTGGCTGTATGATCAAGAATCAAAAAATGATTTTTCTAAAGGGATTTTATCCTGAAAAGCTGATACCCTATCCCGCCCATATATCTCCCGTAAACATAAAAAACACCGTCCCCGCAGCTCTACGTCTGCAAAAACAGTGCCTTAAATGCGCGATCAGGGGTTCGAACCCTGGACACCCTGATTAAGAGTCAGGTGCTCTGCCAGCTGAGCTAATCGCGCTTATTTGATTTATTTCTTTTACGCTGCTTCACCAGCGCAAAATTTATTATAATAGAAACTCCCGAAAAATGCAAGCATATTTTTTACTTTTTTCATATTTTTTTTACAAACATGAAATTTAAACGAAATCCTCCCCGAAAAAAGAGAGACGCAATGCTTTAAAGCACTGCGTCAAGCTTTTCTTCCAATTCCTTTTTGTCAATTGCGCCCATGGCCTTTCCTGCCACCTGACCGTCCTTGAGAATCACAAAAGTAGGAATGGACATTACACCGTATTTCTGAGCAAGTGAGGGATTCTCATCCACATTCACCTTTCCGAATACCGCCTTTTCTTTGTACTCCTCAGAAAGCTCTTCTACTACGGGAGCCATCATCTTGCAGGGTCCGCACCAGTCTGCATAGAAATCTACCAGCGCCGCCTTGCCTGCTCCCATCACCTCTGTCTCAAAGTTCTCTTCATTTAACACTTTAACCATAGCTGCTCTCCTTTCTTTGTCGGGGATGTATATTCATCCAATTTACTTATCTTTCTTCTTTTCACCCAGCAGTTTCTGGACCTCTTCCAGCGATTTCATAATATCCGTCATCTTACTTCCGGCCTTCTTATTCTGATAGGCCCACTGGGTCAGCGAAGTTTCTAAGCCTTTCTTTCTTTTTGCCATAGAGCTTTACGTCTCCTGCTTCTGCCTTCTTACACTATAATATGAAAGCATTCCCTTAAATGTAAATTTTATTCTAAAATCACGTTCAGGGTCTGGCGATCAGCTTGTGTATAGGATTTCCCATTCCTGAAAACTTTTCTTCATACTCCGTCATAATGTTGCTCTCAGCCAGTTTCCTATCATGATGAAGATCATACGTACAAGTCATTAATTCCCATCCCGACGCCTGAATCTCCTCCAACGAAAATTCAAACAGGGGCCCATTATCTGTCTTGAATTCTACAAGCCCATCGGGGCATAATATCTTAACATACCGGTCCAGAAACTGGCGGGATGTCAGTCTGCGTTTGGCGTGGCGTTCTTTGGGCCAGGGATCGGAAAAATTGAGGTAAATTTTAGCAACCTCATCCTTTGCAAATACCTCCGGAAGTTCCCTGGCATCCATGCGCAGGAACCTGAGGTTTCCCGGAACACAGCCCTTTGCGTTCTTATCATCCATTTTCTGAAGGGCCCGAAGCAGAACGCTGTCATACATCTCTATCCCCACAAAGTTCCAGTCGGGATAAAGTTCTGCCATATCCATGATAAAGCGGCCTTTTCCCATACCTACCTCAAGGGCGATAGGGTTGCTGTTGCCGAATACATTCATCCATCGGCCTTTATAGTCCTTTTCACCATGTACCACATACGGGCTGTTGGATATCTCATCTTTTGCAGCTGGAATATTTCTTAATCTCATAGCTTCCTAAAAACATTTACGAAATCTTAACGCTCCCTGAGAGAGGGTTAAATTTATCGTTTTGCCCTTTCTACGTTTTTTGCACACCCTAATAGTACAATATATCTTCTGTTTAGGGAAGCTGAAATGTATATTTTAGACCAAATTTAAGCATTTCCGGCAGCGAATCTGCCAAATTTCGAGGGTTAGCCCACAGAATCAGCATAATTTGCCTCTTACGTTAACACTTACGATATTTATTAATAAAATACATTAATTTTATATAAAGACTCTTCCCTTTTTCAAAAAAAGGTGTATGATATAGAAAAGAAGAAAACTGGCAGCCAAGTGTAACTATATTGTCTAGCAGAAATGTAAGAAGGAGGAGAAAGATGGAAAACGTGATTAATAAATTATCCGAGATAGAATCTACTGCGTCGAAGATTATGGAAGACGTTAACATCCAGAAGAAGGCCCTTGCAGCGGAGATGGAGGAAAAGCAAAAGGCCTATGATGCGCAAATCGATTCCCAGACACAGAAAGAATTGGAAAACATTAGAAAGAAGCTGGAAGAGAAAAAGGAATCCGAACTTGCAGGGTTAAAGATGCGTACAGACACCCTGGTGAAAAAGCTGGATGAATTTTTCGAGGAAAACCATGAGGATATCTCCAAGGAAATATTCAATAAACTATTAAGGATGTGATATTATGGGAAGCTTATTATCCTACAGTGGGTTATCCACTAAGATTCGGGCTATGCAGCGCCGTCTGATAGACATCCCCCAGTTCCAGGAGATCTCACAGATGACCAGCGTTCCCCAGGTAGTGGCCTACCTTAAGAAGCAGCCGGGATTTGAAAAACTGTGGGCTGATCTTGACGAGAACACACTTCACCGGGGGGAAATCGAACACCTGCTGACCCATACCATCTACCAGAACTTTACAAGGATTTATCATTTTTCTAATCCAAAGCAGAGAACCTTTCTGGCACTTTACTTTAAACGCTATGAGATCTCAATTATGAAAGATTGTCTTCGTAAGATTTTTGATCACAGGGAGGCAACATTAGACCTGTCAATCTTTAAGGAATTTTTTGACCGCCATTCACAGCTGAACATTTCCAAGCTCACTGCTTCCGGCACCATCGAAGAATTCATTAATAACTTAAAGGACACTGAGTATTATGCCCCCTTAAGCCGCATACTGAACTCCCCAAAAGAACAGCCGCTGCTGTTCGACTATGGAATGGCCCTGGATCAGTACTATTTTGCACAGATCTGGAAGGTGAAGGATAAGCTGTTTAAAAGCGTGGATTTAAAAGAAATGACTCAGGCGTACGGCCGCAAATTCGACATGCTGAATCTTTCGTGGATTTACAGGTCCAAAAAGTATTATCAAATGTCACATGCCGAAATCTATGCACTGCTGATCCCAGTGCGGTTCAAACTTCACAAAGAAGAGATTACGGCCCTGGTAGAGGCAAATGATATGGACGAATTCGGCAAGCTGCTGGCGCAGACATACTATGGAAGAACCTTAGATGATATGACACCTGAGAATCTGGAAAATGAGTACAATTATGTGCTCCGCTCCATTTTGGAAGTGGAAGCCCGCAGGAATCCCCACTCTGTGGCTATCATCTATTCATACCTGTATCACAAAGAACATGAGGTAGACCGGCTAACTACTGCTGTGGAATGTGTAAGGTATGGTGTTCCCCCTCAGGAAACCATGGAACACATAATGAAAAACTAAAAAACCCTGGAGGTAATGCACGTGATTGTAAAAATGAAGTTTTTAAGTATTACCGGCCCTAAGGAAGACATTGACCGAGTGGTAAATAAATACCTGGCCAAATATGAAATCCATCTTGAGAATGCCCTGGCTCAGCTAACCCAGGTACAGCATCTCACCCCTTATATACAGATAAATCCCTACAGGGAAGCACTGAATAAGGCGACTGGATTCACCGAGCTTTTAGGTAATACAGACGATATTCCAATTGAAGACATCAGCGTTGAAGATGCCATTAAGCTGGTACAGGATATGGAAGAAAAACTAAGCGGCCTGAACAGCAAAAGGGCTGCGCTGGAAGAAAAAAGGAGTGCTCTGGAGGCCTCCATGGAGAGGATTGAACCCTTCCAGGAACTCCCCTGTGATATTTCTTCGGTGATTCACTTCAACTTTGTACAGTCCCGGTTTGGAAAGATCGGAAAAGAATTCTATTCGAATTTTGAAAATTATGTTTATGAAAACCTGGATGCAGTGTTTTATCCCTGCCATTCAGATGACGAGTACGTATGGGGCGTGTACTTTGCTCCCCGTACCACCATTGCCAAAGTAGATGCGGTATTCTCTTCCATGCACTTTGAAAAGGTATTTATCCCGGATCACTATCAGGGTACTCCCTCTCAGGCTTACAAAGCACTGGACGGGAAATACCAGGAGATATTAGAAGAGATTCAGTCCTGCAAGATGGAAATTACCCAGGTTCTTCAAAAAGAAGCAATCCGCCTGGTTTCCGCCCAGGACCGCCTGGCAGCTCTCTCTACAAACTTTGACGTCCGCAAGGTAGCTGCCTGCACGGCAGCGGATCTGGATACCTTCTATATCCTGTGCGGGTGGATGGCTGAAAATGATGCGGAGGCGTTCCAGAAAGAAATTGAGAATGATATGAATCTCTTCTGTATTATTGAAGATGATCAGAACAACATTCACTGCCAGCCGCCTACTAAGCTAAAGAATCCCAGACCGTTCCGTCCTTTCGAGATGTTTGTAAGGATGTACGGACTGCCGGCATACAATGAAATCGATCCGACTATATTTGTAGCTGTTACCTATGCCTTTATCTTCGGCGCTATGTTCGGGGATGCCGGTCAGGGCCTCTGCCTTGTAGCCGGAGGCTTTCTGCTTTACAAATTCAAGAAATTGAACCTGGCTGCCATTATAGGCACTGCCGGAATCTTCTCAACCTTTTTTGGTTTCATGTTCGGAAGCGTCTTTGGTTTTGAAGATCTAATCCCTGCAGTCTGGCTCCGCCCGGTAAAAAGCATGACCCAGCTCCCTCTCATCGGGAATCTGAATACTGTTTTCGTGGTGGCGATTGCCTTTGGTATGTTCCTGGTAGTGGTGACCATGATCTTCCATATTATAAACGGTATCAAGGCAAGAGATACAGAGAACATCTGGTTTGACACCAACGCGGTGGCAGGTCTGGTGTTTTACGCCGCAATTATACTTACCATAGGGTTATTCCTCACGGGGAATAAGCTTCCGGGAGCCATTGTTCTGGTGATAATGTTTGTTGTCCCTCTGTTGGTCATTGCAATGAAAGAGCCTTTAACCAGGCTGGTGGAAAAGAAAAGTAAGATATTTCCGGATGAGAAGGGTATGTTTATCGCCCAATCCTTCTTCGAGCTTTTTGAAGTTCTTCTCAGCTACTTCTCCAATACCCTTTCCTTTGTGCGTATCGGAGCATTTGCAGTAAGCCACGCCGCTATGATGGAGGTTGTCCTCATGCTGGCAGGGGCCGAAGCAGGCAGTCCCAACTGGATTGTTGTAGTAATAGGCAACATCATTGTCTGCGGTATGGAAGGTCTGATCGTTGGTATTCAGGTACTTCGTCTTGAATATTATGAATTATTCAGCCGTTTCTATAAGGGCACAGGCAAGGAATTTATCCCGTTTTTATATCGCAGCAAAAAAGCAAAAGCTGCGAAATAAATAAATATTAACTTTAAAAATAGGAGGTCACATTATGACAACAGCAATTCAAATCTTATTAGTAACAGCATTAGTACTCAGCATCATCGTTCCTTTCGGAGCATACCTGATCGGTGAAAAGAACAGAGGACGTTACAAAACCTCTCTCGGCATCAATGTATTTTTCTTCTTCGGAACCCTGTTAATCGCCGTAGTGACCATGTTCACAGGAACCAGCCCGGCGCTTGCCGCTGCCGGCGACTCCGGTGCAGGCCTCTCCACAGGTCTCGGTTATATGGCTGCTGCTTTAGTTACCGGATTATCCTGTATCGGCGGCGGTATCGCAGTTGCTAGTGCTGCAAGTGCTGCTCTCGGTGCAATCAGCGAAGATCAGAGTGTACTTGGTAAATCACTTATCTTCGTAGGACTCGCAGAAGGTGTCTGCCTCTACGGTCTGATTATTTCCTTCATGATCTTGGGAAGGCTGTAATTCTATTATGAAGATGTATCTAATCAGTGATAACGTTGATACTTACACCGGTATGCGACTAGCAGGAGTGGAAGGGATCGTAGTTCACGAAAAGGAAGAACTGCGGAAGGCTCTGGAGGCGACCCTCGCCGATAAAGAAATCGGGATCATTCTTCTGACAGAAAGATTTGGAAGGGAATTTCCAGAAATTATCGATGATGTAAAGCTCAATCACAAGCTTCCACTTATCATTGAAATACCGGACCGTCACGGTACAGGCCGTGCACCGGACTTTATCACATCTTATGTCAATGAGGCAATAGGCCTGAAGTTATAAAAATCTATGAGCGATGTTCGTTCTAAGAAAAGAAGGTGAAAGAATTGACAACGGACGAAAAATTACAACATTTCTATGATGTTTCCGTGGAAAGTGCCAAGGCCGAAGCCGCACAGGAAATTGAAAATTATAAAAAAGCTTTAATGAAGCTGTTAGAGGAACATAAGGAGGAAAAAATCCGCCAGTCACAGATGGAGTTAAAGGCTGAAACAGACAGCGCAAAACGGCAGATTAACAAAGCTCTCTCTGTAGAGCAGCTGAATATCAAACGCCGTCTGGCTAAGAAACAGCTGGAACTCAGAGACTCCATAATCTCCGAGGTTAAAAACCGGCTGGAAGAATTTATGAGTACTCCTGATTATCCCAGATACTTATGCAAGAAGATTAACGAGGCCCTTGAGTTTGCAGACGGGGATGAGATGACAATCTATATCTCTTCCAATGATGCTTCTCTGATGCCTACTCTGGTTGCCCAGACGAACCAGCAGGTTGAAATCTCCTCCGAGACTTTTTTCGGAGGCCTAAAGGCTGTGATCCCATCCAAAAATATCATCATTGACAATACCTTCTCTGCCCTGGTAGAGGCAGAAAAGGCGGAATTTACATTTGACGGAGGGCTTTCTTATGAATAAAACAGGAATTATCTACGGCATCAACGGCCCTGTCATTTACCTAAAAGGCAACACCGGTTTTAAAATGTCAGAGATGGTTTATGTCGGAGAAGAGCATCTGGTAGGCGAGGTTATCGGCCTGACCAAAGACACAACAACCGTACAGGTCTATGAGGAAACCTCCGGCCTGCGGCCCGGAGAAAAGGTAACTGCAACCGGGGACGCTGTGTCTGTTCTCCTGGGACCTGGTATCTTAAATAATATTTTTGACGGTATCCAGAGACCTTTAAGTGAAATCGCAAAAGAATCGGGCAAATATATTTCCCGGGGAATGCAGGTGGATTCTCTGGATCCCGATAAAAAATGGGATGTCCATCTTACAGTCTCCGTGGGAGACGAGGTAAGCGGAGGCACCATAATTGCGGAGATACCGGAGACCAAATCCATTGTACACAAATCTATGATTCCTCCCTATCTGAGAGGAAGAATTATAAAGACAGCAGAAGACGGACAGTATACTATTAACGATCCTATTGTAACCGTACAGAGGCACGACGGCTCTGAGGTGGAGGTCCGGCTGGCACAGAAGTGGCCGATCCGAATCGCCAGACCCACAGATAAGCGCTATCCGGCCAGCAAGCCTCTGATCACCGGCCAGCGTATCCTGGATACCCTGTTTCCTATTGCCAAAGGGGGAACCGCAGCCGTACCGGGAGGCTTCGGGACCGGGAAAACCATGACCCAGCATCAGATCGCTAAATGGTCAGATGCAGATATTATCGTATACATCGGATGCGGAGAGCGCGGAAATGAGATGACCCAGGTGCTCGAAGAATTCGGTGAACTTCAGGATCCTAAAACAGGCAATCTGCTGATGGATCGGACCACCCTCATCGCCAATACCTCCAATATGCCGGTTGCGGCCCGTGAGGCCTCCATTTACACAGGGCTTACCCTGGCAGAGTATTACCGGGATATGGGATATGATGTGGCTATCATGGCTGACTCCACTTCCCGCTGGGCAGAAGCGCTCCGTGAATTATCCGGACGTCTTGAAGAAATGCCCGCAGAGGAGGGCTTCCCTGCCTATCTGGCATCACGCCTCTCCGCCTTCTATGAAAGAGCAGGGATGATGCAGAACCTGAACGGTACCGAGGGCTCTGTGTCCATCATCGGTGCGGTATCACCCCAGGGAGGCGACTTCTCAGAGCCTGTCACCCAGAATACCAAACGATTTGTCCGCTGCTTCTGGGGCCTGGATAAATCACTGGCATATGCAAGACATTTCCCGGCCATCCATTGGCTTACCAGCTACAGCGAATATCTCAATGATCTGGCTCCCTGGTACAAGGATGAGGTCTCACCCAAATTCGTAGACTACCGAAACCAGTTACTGGCTATCCTGAATCAGGAGAGCAGTCTTATGGAGATCGTAAAGCTAATCGGAAGTGACGTGCTGCCGGATGATCAAAAGCTGACTCTGGAAATTGCAAGGGTGGTACGCCTGGGATTCCTGCAGCAGAATGCTTTCCACCCGGAAGATACCTGTGTCCCTATGAGCAAGCAGTTTCTTATGATGGAAGTGATTTTATATCTCTATAAGAAATCAAAAGCACTCATTGCTATGGGCATGCCTATGTCCATCCTGAAAGAGGATAACATCTTTGAAAGGATAATTGCAATCAAATATGATGTTCCCAACGATAAGCCTGAAATGTTTGAGGACTACAAAAAGGCTGTCGACGAGTTCTACGATAAAGTTTTGGAAAAGAATGCGTAAAGGAGGGTAATGAATATGGCAATTGAATATTTAGGACTAAGCGAAGTAAACGGCCCCCTTGTTGTTCTGGAAGATGTAAAAGGCGCATTCTTTGATGAAATGGTAGAGTTTCGCATGGATGACGGCACCAGAAAGCTGGGGCGTATTGTAGAAATATACGAAGATAAAGCAGTAATTCAGGTGTTTGAGGGAACGGAGAGCATGTCCCTCATCAATACCCATACAAAATTGACCGGACACCCTATGGAAATCAATCTTTCTTCTGATATCCTGGGGCGTACCTTTAACGGGATCGGCCAGCCCATCGACGGACTGGGCCCCATTATCTCTGATACTAAGGTCAATGTAAACGGACTTCCGTTAAACCCGGTGACCAGAGAGTATCCCAGAAACTATATCCGCACAGGTATCTCAGCCATTGACGGACTCACCACTCTGATCCGCGGACAGAAGCTTCCTATCTTTTCAGGAAACGGACTTCCCCACGATCAGCTGGCCGCCCAGATTGTACAGCAGGCCTCCCTGGGGGATGACACAGATGAACAGTTCGCTATTGTATTTGCCGCTATGGGGGTTAAATACGATGTGGCAGAATTTTTCCGCCGGACCTTTGAGGAAAGCGGTGTGTCTGACCACGTTGTTATGTATCTGAATCTGGCCAATGACCCAGTAGTGGAGCGGTTGATCACCCCTAAGGTTGCTTTGACAGCAGCCGAGTATCTGGCCTTTGAGAGAGGAATGCATATCCTGGTTATTCTCACAGATATCACTTCCTTTGCAGAGGCTATGCGTGAGGTCTCCTCTTCGAAGGGCGAGATTCCTTCCAGAAAGGGCTATCCCGGTTATCTGTACAGTGAGCTGGCAACCTTATATGAGAGGGCAGGCATTGTGAAGGGGGGGAAAGGTTCTGTTACACAGATCCCTATCCTGACCATGCCTAATGATGACATTACGCATCCCATTCCTGACCTTACGGGTTATATTACGGAAGGTCAGATCGTGCTTGACCGGCAGCTGCACGGCCAGGCCATCTATCCGCCCATCAATGTACTACCCTCCCTGTCCCGCTTGATGAAGGATGGGATCGGTGAAGGATACACCCGGGTGGATCACCAGGATGTTGCCAACCAGCTGTTTTCCTGCTATGCAAAGGTGGGGGATGCAAGAGCCCTGGCATCCGTTATCGGTGAAGACGAATTGTCTCCGCTGGATAAAAAATACCTTCTGTTCGGCAATGCTTTTGAACATGAGTTTGTAGGTCAGGGGCCTCTGGAAAACCGAACGATTATTGATACCCTGGAAAAAGGGTGGGAGCTCCTTGGCATGCTGCCGAAAGAAGAGCTGGACCGTATTGATACTAAGATTCTTGATAAGTACTATAAACCCACGGAAGTTAAGGCGGAAGTATAAGTAAGGGAGGGATTTTATGGATCCGAATACATTTCCTACCAAAGGAAACCTTATATTGGCAAAAAACTCCCTTGCCCTCTCCAGACAGGGCTTTGAACTCATGGATAAAAAACGGAACATTCTCATCCGCGAGCTGATGGGCCTCATTGACCAGGCGAAAGAGATTCAGTCACAGATTGATGTAACGTTCCGAACCGCCTATGCGGCCCTTCAGAGCGCCAATATGGTGCTGGGCATTAATATGGTGGCACAGATATCCTTCTCCGTCCCGGTGGAGACTTCCATCCGGATTAAAACCAGAAGTGTTATGGGTACGGAGATACCGCTTGTAGAGTATGATAAAGGTTCTTCTGTTCCAACTTATGCCTACTATGGCACAAAATCTGTACTGGACGAGGCCAAGGCTGCATTTGAGAGGGTGAAGGAGCTGACTATCCGGCTCTCTATGGTGGAGAACGCTGCTTACCGGCTGGCCGTCAATATTAAAAAAACACAGAAACGCGCTAACGCACTGAAAAATATAACGATTCCTAAATTTGAAGCGCTGAGCAAGGATATTCAGAATGCTTTGGAGGAGAAGGAACGTGAGGAATTTACCCGGCTGAAGGTAATAAAAAGGATGCAGGGGAAAGGATGAGTCAGGGGACCTGGTCTTTGGGATCAGGTCTCGTTTTTTATTGATGTTCAAGAAAAGATGGGTGCAAGGGTGGCAGCAGAGGGCGACTGGCAGACTCGAGGCTGCGCCCGCCTCAGCTAACGGTCTAGTGATCACTAAGCAGCTCAGGAAAGCCTTCGCGGCTAAGTGTTCACTGGCCGTGGATCTTCGGCTCGTCTCCGCTTGACCTCGCCTGCCAGTCGCCCTCTGCTGCCACCCTTGCACCCATCTTTTCTTGGGATAAACTTTGTTGGCTGGAACTGATCGGCGGAAAGACTTTCCTAACCTAGTGTTTCGTTGTTTAGCAGGGGGGAGAACGGTAGTTTATGTTAGGTTTACCATAATGTTTAGGTTATGGTAAACCTAAATTTTTACACAATTTGTTAAGTTGTTTGGTTATGTCGCTCAGTTTCGACGGCCTTTGACCGATATTTGACATTGAAAAAGTCAAGGGATTTGGGTGGTTTTTTTTCGAAATAATGCGATTTATAAGAACTTCACAAAACCTTTGTTCTTTATTATTTTATGTAAAACACTCTACTTTAACCACTTTTTTGTGGACGATGTGGATAACTTTGTGTACAACTCCATTTTATAGCTATTACCAACTTTTTACCATGTGGATAACTTTATGGATAAATTGTTGATGAAAAGGAGGGTTTTTTACATGGTTCGACAAACTTTGTGCATTTTTTACAAACGTGAATTTTCTGAAAATTATACGTCGGATTTTCAGGAAATAACTTGTGGAACTTCCCTTACTTTCAGAGTAATTTAAGGAACAGCACTTATGATAACCATGTTAGCCGGACTGACATAGAAGCTCCGGCGGAAAGGGATGATATGGTTTATGAAGAAGCGTATACTTACCGGAATCTTATGTCTCACCGCAGCAGCGTTTCTTGCTGTGGGCTGTCAGTCAGGCAGTTCCGATGATACAGCCAAAGATACCTCTCAGGAGAGCAAAAGTATCCTGGGTCAGGTAACGGCAGTGGAAGACGGCACCATCACACTGGCCCTTGGTGAGCGTTCTGAGAATGAGAAGATGCAGCCTCCGGATGGTGAAACCCCCGGCACTCCTCCAGACGGTGAGGACAGCGGCACACTCCCGGACATGGAGAATGGCGGTACCCCTCCCGGCGGCGAGGACGGCTTCACTCCCCCGGACGCGGAGAATGGCGGTACCCCTCCCGGCGGTGAGGACGGCTTCACTCCTCCGGACAACGGGATTGGTCTGCCGGGCGGGCTAGAACTGACCGGTGAGGAAACTACCATTGCTGCAGATGATTCCGTGTCTATTGTACTGGACACCAGGGGAGAAACCTCTGAGGGTTCTCTGGATGACATCTCTGTAGGCTCCATTCTTACCGTGGAAATGGATGGTGATAAGGCAGTAACTATAACTGTGACTGTCATGGACGGCGGCTCTTTCACACCGTCTGCTTAAGCCCTTAATACGCACTGCGTATTTACCTAATATTTGTCTTCAACGTAAAAGCAGCCATCTGCACTCCCTCGCAGATGGCTGCCTCCTTTTATATGATATACTCCGCCTTATTCCCCTTCTGCTGTCAGCTGCCCTACGGAATGTATCCAGGGCGGCCTTCTCAGATATAACGCCCTACTTTCACAGGCTGCCTGTAATCATAAGGAGAAATTTTAATGCCTGTTTTCGGGTTGCTGGCATGGATGATCTGTCCGTCCCCAATATACATGGCCACATGGTTAATAGAACCTCCCCTGCTGTAAAACAGCAAGTCCCCTGGCTGCATCTCCTCCTGGGAGATCCCTGCCGCACCTGCGGCCTGGGATCTGGAGTCCCGTGGAATGGCATATCCGAAATGCGCATACAGGGACTGCACAAATCCCGAACAGTCCGTGCCATTGGTAAGGCTTGTCCCACCCCAGACATAAGGATTGCCCAAAAACTGTTTCGAGTAAGATACCATCTCCTGACGGATCCCAGCCTCCTGTCTGGCTGCTTCCTCTGCCAGCCGGGCCTGCTCCTCTTCTATAGACTCCGCCGTCTCATAGCCGCTTTCCAGACTTACATATTCCTGAGAAATATATCCTTCCTGCTCCCCGTAGGAAATCTTTTCCCATCCCTCCAAGGATTCTATTACCGGAATCCGCTCCCCTTCCTGCAAAGTGCCGAGAATTTCCGCATCCATAGTCTTGTCCGCCCGGACATGAAGAACCTCTGTATTCACTGTAGCTGTGCTTGTCCTGGCTTCCCGGATGGCAGGCTCTGCCTCCTCTCCATAAATCAAATACTCCCGCTTTATGTATCCCTCTACAGAACCGGATGATACCTGATACCATTCCCCTTCCAGTCCTGTAATCGCTGCCACTGCCCCGCGGTAGAGTTTCCCCACAATTTCGCTCTCCTCAGATGCTCCGCTTCTGATGTTAACATAATCCTCCACATTGGCAGCTGCCATACTCCCTACTGCTTCATAGGTTTTCTCTAAAGGTAGACTGATTCCCGCAAGTGCAGACTCCGTAGGCAGTGCATGTGCATTCACCGGAGAACCTGCGAGTACTGTCAGTCCAGTGAGCGCACACACTGTTACTTTTGCAATTTTGTTCCTCATATTACCCTCCAAATATAACCTTCTAATTTTTTATGTATAAGTCTTACGCTGATGTCTCTTTTAAATGTTACGAACTTGTTACGACTTATTACATTTTTATTCTATCACGCGGAGGTTTTTATGTCAAATATTTAATATCTGTTTATTTTTACTTAATATTTCTTTATCGGACAAATTCCCGCACTGAGCCTGCAAAAAAACCGCTGGGGTATACAGTATCCTGTATACCCCAGCGGTTACTGCCCTCTGCCGGGACTAAATCCCCAGCAGATAGTTCTGGGAAGCGGTCACGGAATTCGCCCCGTCAGCCGCTGCCGTAATAATCTGCCGCAGCATCTTTGTTCGGATATCCCCTGCCGCGAAGATACCGTCCACACTTGTTTTACAGTCTTCGCCTGCAATGATATATCCCTTTTCATCTGTATCCACAATCCCCTGGAACAGTTCTGAATTTGGTTTAATACCTACGGCAATAAACACGCCGTCCACAGCCAGCTCCGTTCTGGAAGTATCCTTCACATTTTCAACCACCAGCGTATTTACCTGGCCTTCCCCTTTGATTTCCTTTGCCACATGATCCCATACAATCTCCACGTTATCCAAAGAAAAAAGTCTCTCCTGAAGGATCTTTGCGGCCCTCAGCTCATGTCTGCGGTGTACCAGATAAACCTTTTTGCAGATCCTGGCCAAAAATATTGCATCTTCCACAGCCACATCTCCGCCGCCTATTACCGCGGTTGTTTTGTCCTTGAAAAAGGCTCCGTCGCAGGTAGCGCAGTAGGATACTCCCATGCCGGAAAATTCTTCTTCCCCGGGGATTCCCAGCTTACTGTGGCGGGCGCCCGCGGCAATCACAATAGTCCTTGTCTTATATTCGTTTTTGTCTGTGATAACCTTTTTAAGCTCAACTGCAGGTCCGTCCTCGGCCACATGCATCTCTGACACGTCCTCCGTCTCCGGCACTACCTCCTGAACCTTTTCCGTAATAAACTGGGCGCCCAGCTTTTCCGCATGCTCCCGGAAGCTGGCCCCCATATCAAAACCATTCATCCCAGGAAGTCCCGGATAGTTATCTACCTCATACGTGTTCACAACCTGGCCTCCGCTTACATAATTCTGCTCTAGTATAATAGCATTCAGCTTCGCCCTTGCAGCGTAGATCGCCGCACTCAGCCCGGCCGGGCCGGAACCGATAATTACCATATCATAGATTTTACTCATTCTGATTCTCCTTTCTCATTACTGTCATCGGGCAGGGTACTGGCAGGCACATTGTCTTCCCGGGGCGGCTCCTCCGGTGTATACATTGCCGTGGCATCCGCCGAATCCTCCCCATCCTCCTGCTCCCCCTCATTCTGCGGCAGCACATCGGGATTGTTGTTAACCTCTATCTCCCGCACAAGCCCCAGACTTTGGTCTATGCTGATCTTCAGATAATCCAGCTGCTCCTCATCCGCATAGTAATAATAATTCAGGACTCCGTCCTCTTCTTTTGTAACATATTCCACGCCGTCCAGCAAAGCTTTGACGTTCTCCTCATCCATTCCCAGGGTGATCCCCTTATAAACCTTAATCGGCACCTTGGTAACTTCAAAGTCTCCATGGACAGACGTAACAAAGCTATTTTCTATAATAACAGGAACATCACTGTAATTGGTTACTACTCCGTAAAGCCTCTGCCCGTCTTTTTCCAGGGCCACGTACCCATGTTTTCCGGCTTCCACACTTTTATCAGATCCCTCCTCCAGAAGACTCCAGCCGTTCTTCAGGAACTCAGCCACAGGAGCAGGAATTCTGTAGTAAAATCCCCCGTATTCCAGCGCAAATGCAGAGATATCCTCCTGAAGTCCTTCAGGCCTTGTATAACCCATAACCTCTTTTGGGGGCTCCCGGCTCACCTGCCCGGCTCCCTTTTCACTGGAGGGACTTCGAAAATTTTTCATTTCTATCTTATACAGAATCTCTTCCTGCGCATCAAAAAGCAAATCTGCTTTCTTATAAATACCATATTCATAGGTCAAAAAAATGGTATCCTTTTCTTCATACTGATCCGCAGCCTCCCCGTAAGCTTCCAGAACATCGTTCAGAGAGGACTTTCCCATAACAATCCCTCCGGGAAGAGTTACCTGCATGTCCTTATTCTCCCTGAGATCAAGGGTAATTCCCCCCATTTGACAGCTGGCTATGGGGAGGGTTTCCCCCTCCAGATTCACAATATCTGCCGTCAAAGTTACTTTTCCCCTTTTAATGGTGCTTCCCTCCAAAAAGGATTCTGAGTCCATACTCTTGGTATCATCCCCGTCGTAAATCCATCCCATGGAATTCAAAGCTTCTACAGACATGGGGAGGGAATATGCCTCTCCGTCCATAGCAAATGCAAAATCCGACAGCTTCCCGGGCAATTCTATCTCCCCGTTGGGGTCTTTCTCCCCCTGAGGTTCTTCCTCTATCTGATGCGAGGATGTGCTTTCTTCCTCCGTTTTATCATTTGCTTTGTCGTTACAGCCTGCCAGCATCACTGTAACTGCCAGCAGACAGAGCCATGCCCGTTTTTTCATAGGCAACCTCCTTTAGCAGTCTCATCCTATGGAGATTGTAACACACTCCCTCATCTTTTCCAAATAATTCTTTCCACCAGATCTGGAAAATATTCATACCTTGACTATCCGCTCATAAAATGATAAAGAATCCTTTTCTTCTTTTAAGGAGCCTTTCTATGGACAAATCCTTACTTCGCAAACGTCTTCTTCCTATCCTTACCGTCCTGCTGCTGTCTGCCGGGTGTCTGACTGCCGCCGGAATCAAAAAAGACGTATTTCCTACAGAAAATAAAAAGTTCCAAAAATTTACCGATCAGCTTTTCCAGGAGGAGGTCAGCTCTAACACTCTGAATCTCCACTATACACTGGCAAATCCATCCTCCTACGGCATCACCGACTACCCCATTTCACTGGGAAGCCTGCGTTCAGAAGCCATACCCGCCAGCTATACGGCGATTGAAAACTATCAGACAAAGCTGCATTCCTATAATTACGAGAAGCTTTCAGAAGAAAATCAGATGACCTACGATATTCTGGATCAGGATTTCTCTACTCAGCTCTCCCTGGGGGATAATTATATGCTCACAGAGGTCCTAAGTCCCAGCCTGGGCATTCAGGCACAGCTTCCTGTACTTTTGGCCGAATATACTTTCCGCACCGAACAGGACATTGCGGATTATCTGAACCTCCTGACATCCATTCCCAAGTACTTCGAAGAAATCGTGGTATTTGAGCAGGAAAAATCCGAAAAAGGCCTATTTATGAGTGACGCCACCGTAGATCGGATTGCAGAACAGTGCAATGCCTTTGTGGAATCCGCCTCCTCCAATTATCTCACCGCCATGTTCCGGGAAAAACTGGAAGATATGGCCTCCGGCGCCTCTTCAGAAGCGTCATACCAGCCCTCTCCGCAGGATATTGACCGATACATAGAAGCCCATCAAAAGGTAATGGATACTCAGGTATTCCCTGCCTACCAAAACCTGGTGAAGGGCCTGACCGCCCTGAAGGGTACAGGAAAGAATCCCAATGGGCTGGCCGGTTATCCCAACGGTGTGGAGTATTATACCTATCTCATCCGGAAGGATGTGGGGGATTTCTCCTCCCTGGAAGAGATCGAACAGCGTCTCTACAAACAGCTGCTCGCAGATTACCAGGAGATGCAGCAGCTTATCACTGCCCACCCGGATCTCATAACCCAGGCCACCGAGCTGGAGGCATCTTCCTCTAATGTTGCCGCAGATGTCCCCACAACGGATGTCCCCAAAGAAATGCTGGAGTCCCTGGAAAAAAAGATCCAGACAGACTTTCCCAAGGCAGCCGATACTTCCTATGAGATCAAATACGTTCATCCTTCTCTGGAGGAGTTTCTGAGCCCTGCCTTCTACCTTACACCACCGGTGGATACGCAGTCCCCCAATGTTATATATATTAATAACGGTACGCCATCCTCCTCCCTGGATCTCTTCACCACGCTGGCCCACGAGGGGTTCCCCGGCCACCTGTACCAGACCCTCTACTTCGTCCAGCAGGATCCCTCCAATATCCGGTACCTGCTTAGTAACTCCGGTTATGTGGAAGGATGGGCCACCTACGTGGAATCCTACGCCTACGGCTATGCAGACGCAGATCCCGCCGTTACCCGTCTCTTATGGCTGAACCGCTCCGTCAATCTGTGTCTGTATTCTATTATGGATATGGGGATTCACTATCGGGGATGGACCGTTGACACGGTAAAAGAGTACCTCCAGGAGTTCGGCATAGCCAGCGAAGAGATAGCCTCTGAGATCTTCCAGTATATTGTAGAAAACCCGGCAAACTATCTCAAATACTATGTAGGGTACCTGAACTTTCTGGATCTGAAAACTGAGATGCAGACTTCTCTGGGAGATAGTTTTAACCTGAAAGAATTCCACAAAGAAATACTGAAGCTTGGGCCTTCACAATTTCCGGTTCTTAAAAAATATCTGAAGTCTGAAATGTTATAAAGGAAAAGACAGCGCTGCCTGCAGGCTCATGGCCTGCGCCGCAGCGCTGTCTTTTCCTTCTCTATTGATATCTCTGAAAAAACTTCAGCAAGTTCTTCAGTGCACCTGTCAGAATCTTTGCTTCCTCTTCTGAGAGTCCCTCCAGGGTTGCACGGATCATATCCTCATGAAACCTCCTGTGATGTTCATATGCCTTCCTCCCAATGTCTGACAGGGAAATCAGAACCACTCTGCGGTCTTCCTCGCTGCGCACTCTGTTTACATATCCCTTTTTCACCAGGCTGTTTATCGCAATGGTCAGTGTCCCTACAGTTACAGACAGTGTCTTGGCCACTGACGACATATTTCTTGGTTCCCCGACACCGATCGCTTCTATAATATGCATATCATTATTGGAAATATTACCGAACTCAGAAGTAATAAGTGCTTTTTCTTCAATATCCATAATTTCATGGAACATATTCACGAAAAGTTCATTTAGTGTGCTGTAACTCTCCACATTATCACTCCTTTTTTCTTTCATTATACACGAAGGATGTATATTACTCAAGAAAAAAGGGGAAGGAATGCGAAATTTTTGATAATCAAATCTTTTTAACATACCCAGACCCCAAGCAGAGGGCCTCAGGAATTATTTAAGCAGAAATTTGTCAACAATTGTAGTCAGATTGGATATAAACTCAGAGGCTTTGCAGTTCAGCTCCTCCGTAGAATAACCGTTTTTCCTGCATTCAATCAGCAGTCCGTGAAACATATATACACCGGTCTGCGCAAGCAGACGGGAAGCGTCCGCGGACAAGTACCCCATATTTGCAGCACGGCGGTAGAACATATAATCCCTCTCGAAGATATCGCTGTTAAAAATAAAGCTAACCGCAAAACCGTCTAATCCCGAAAAATTAGACGCGTAGATTTCGTAATATTCATACATGAGCTCCATAAGGTTTGTACTGTATGAGCCGAAGAATATCGTCTCAAAAACATCTGCATTATGAAAGGCATAGAAGGAAAAACGCTCCCACAATTTCAGATTCAGTTCCACCGGATTGATAATAGTACTGGAATAATTTTTGATATCCTCTATATACGGCTCCAGATATTTCACGGACGCAATACAAATCAGGTGCTCCAAATCATTAAAGTACCGATAAAGGGTTGCACTGTTGCAGCCAACTTCGTTTGCCACTCTGCGTATGCTCACCCCGGACACGCCTTCGGTCTGCAGAAGTTTATATACACACTCAACATATTGTTTCTTTACATCTTGCTTCATTTCTCATTCATGTATTCATGATTCTAATGGAACCAAAAAGCTTTAAAATCATAGAATCCCTTTCTATTTTCTGGTAAGTCTCAGCCTATAAACCATTTCTTTATTATATAATCCGGGAAATTAATAGTCAAGACATCTTGAGTCTCCCATGACGGCGCATGAAATAAATCATGATTATTCTATTGTATGCTCTTTTCCATTAAATTTGAACAATTATTTATGGATTGTACCTATATTATTCAATTATTATCTGGAATTCCCCGTTTTTATATTGACATCTTCCAACTCATATGATATGTTCTAACTAACAATTAATAATCGCGATTACACATTAAGTAAAATCGCGATTTCTATATCGGTCAAATAAGAATGATAGGAGGAACTGCTATGACAAAAGAAAGGATTAACATTCAAAGAATTCATGAGGCAACTATGGAATTGGTAGAAAAAGCCGGCATGAAATTTCATCACCCCGAAGCTGTAGAGATTTTGAAAGCACACGGAATCCGTATGGAGGGGAATGTAGCCCATTTTACCGAAGAGCAGCTGATGTACTGGGTGAGGAAAGCTCCCGCCGCCTTTAAGATTTATGCCCGCAATCCCAAGTACGATATGGTAATCGGAGGAGACCGCGTGAACTGTGCCCCTGCTTATGGCTCACCTTTTATCTCTGATCAGGACGGCAAAACCCGTGACGCTACCATAGAGGATTATGTGAAGTTCACAAAGCTGTTCCATATGAACCACAACTTTGATATGAACGGCGGTATTATCTGTATGCCGGATGATGTGCCTGTTGACAATGCTACCCTGCTGATGTTCTATGCCGCCTTTACCCATTCGGATAAGTGTATGTTTGCCGGCTCCGGCAAGCGGGAACAGCTGGAGGCGATGTTTGAGATGGCAAAGGCAGCTTATGGTTCTGAGGAGGACCTGATTGCCTACCCAAGGTTTACTACCATTGTAAATGTCAACACCCCTCTGCAGTTTGCCGAAGGCATGACGGAAACCCTGATGACATTTGTAAAATACGGGCAGCCCATTATAGTCGCAGCCTGTGATATGGCCGGAACAACAGCGCCCATTACTCTGGCCGGTATGATGACACTCACTAACGCAGAGGTTTTATGTACCATAGCCCTGGCCGAAATGATCCGTCCCGGTACTCCGGTTATCTATGGTTCCCAGTCAACCGGCTCCAACCTCAGAAACGGCGCGATTACAAGCGGATCCCCCGAAGGCGCCATTGCCTATAAATATGCAGCCAAGCTGGCTAAATATTACGGTCTGCCCTGCAGAGGCGGCGGCAGTGTCAGCGATGCAAAAGTTGTGGATGCCCAGGCGGGCTACGAATCACTTCTGACTTTTATGGTGTGCAGTCAGAGCGAAATGAATCTTATCGTACACGCGGCTGGTATTCTGGACGGCTATAACTGTATCTCCTTTGAGAAACTGATGCTGGATTTCCAGGTTATTGACTATGTCAGAAGATATCTGAAAGACATCGAATCCGACGGGGACAGAATCCCTCTCGAACTTATGATCTCTCAGGGGCAGAGCGGGCAGTATCTGACCGAAGAGCACACTCTGGATTACTGCAGGGAAGAACCCCTGGATCCTTTCCTCAGCGTCAGCGGCCCCTGTTCGGATCCCAAGAACCAGTTTGGCATAAACATAGAAAAAGCAATTTCCTCCTCTCTGGAAAAATATAAAATGCCCGAAAACGACCCTGCGGTGCTGGAAAAAATGAGGGCAGTCCTGCTTGCAAGAGGCGTGGACGCTGCGCTGCTGGATAAAATCGAAGCATTATAAGTAAATCAGATGTGTCTGCCCCCTCTCACCGGGGCAGACGCATCCGGAGTCGTATGCAAGGGATGAATAAAGAAAAGGAGGCGGTAGGATATGGTGTTAACAGGAAAAAAACGGTGGCTGTTGCTGGTAATTGTCTCATTATTATCCGGTATTATGGTATACGTACCTTATCTCCGTTTTAATTATTACGACCAGATGGTCCTGCTTTTTTCAGAATATAAACAAATTGCAAAACCTTCCAATGTAAACGAGTTTATTGGAGACTGTACGCTTGTCCTGGGAGTTGTCTGTACCGTAGGATACCCTATCGGCGGTTATCTTGCGGATAAGTTCAGTGAAAAATGGCTGATGATTCTGGGGGCAGTACTTATGGGGGTATGCTCTTTCTGGTACGGTCTTGTGCCGGGCGGCTATTCCCTTCAATTTATCCACTTCTTTTATGGGATTGGTACCAGCATCCTTATCTGGAGCGCATATCTGAAAACCGTTCGCAAACTTGGCACCGCAAAGGAACAGGGACGAATGTTTTCCATGTCGGAGTTTGTCCGTGCCATCTGGGGGACGGTGCTGGGATTCCTGGCTGTAGGACTTCTGAACAGGGCCATTATGCCCGGCGGGGAAACGGATCTGAATGTGCTCGCGGCTCAGTGGAAAAATGCCATGTTTTTTTGCGGAATAGCCTTTTTTGTTCTTGCGGCGCTGGTGTTCTTTCTGCTTCCCAATCATCTCGTAGGCGCGGAAGTGGAAGGAGACATTGTCCAGGAAAAACTCACGTTTAAAAATGCATTAACCATATTGAAAATGCCGGGCACATGGCTGGTTTCTCTCCTGATTTTTTTCTGCTATTCATTTACAGCTGCAGGCTCCGGATATTTGGGCGCGTTTACTGTAAATGTTCTGGGCGTCTCCCAGACCACAGCCAGTTCCTTTGCCATTGTCAGAAATTATATTATAGCAGGACTTTCCACTCTGGCCATTGGCTTTATTGCAGATAAAATCGGATTTAAGGTAAAGACCCTGGGATACTATCTGGCAATAGCAAGTATCTTTGTTGCTGCTATGCTTCTCACAAAGAATTCCTTAACTCTGGGAATTGTAATATCCTTTGGTTTTGCAATTATTTACACAGGCATGCGTGGCGTTTATTTTGCCACTTTAAGTGAAGTGGGTATCCCCCTGGCACTGAACGGCGTTGCCACTGGGGTGGTGTCTCTCATCTGCTATCTCCCCGATGTATACTTCGCAAAAATTGCAGGGATTTGGCTGGATACCTATGGAAACCACGGTTATGATCTCATTTGGTACTGGACCATAGGATGCGGCGTGCTGGGTGTGATAACTGCTATCATTACCACACGTTATGCAAATAATCTGAAAAAGAAGTCTGCGTGCAGGCCATAGCATTTTCTGTACAGCACAATAGCGGGGGTATACTTCCCCCGCTATTGCTTCAGATGTCTATAAAAAGGATTATGTCCCGGCGATACTTCTGTGAAGTGTGCACCGGAACCGGATAGCACAAACATACCTATAAATTTATACTCCAAATACTCCCGGCAGCCAGGTAATAATCCCCGGGATAAAGGTCATAACCAGTAAAGCAGCTACTTCGGCACAGAGATAAGGTACAATCCGTTTGCTGATCTTGCCAATACTGGTATCTGCGATCCCGGAAGCAACAAACAGGTTGACCGCCATTGGCGGCGTTATCATACCAATAGATGTATTGATGATAATAATGATACCCAGTGCAATCGGTGATAATCCCAGGGACGCTGCAATCGGGAGAAGAATGGGCGTTACCAGAAGGATGATGGCCTGGGTTTCCAGGAAGCACCCTAAAAACAGCAGAATCACGTTGATCATCAGCAGCAGAGCCACTTTGTTGGTGAACAGACCCAGTACGCTGGATGCAATAAATGTAGGAATGTTCTGGTTTGTCATAAACCAACCGAAAGGCGCGGACATACTCACCACAAACAGTACCACCGCAGAACTTACTGTGGATTTCTTAAAAATTGCATAAATATCTTTTATATTTAATTCTTTATAGACAAATACACTGATAAGAAATGCGTACACACAGGCAACTGCTGCCGCCTCTGTCGGGGTAAATAATCCCCCGTAGATCCCCCCCAGGATAATAACGGGCATAAAAATGGCCAGCAATGCTTCTTTAAAGGAATAAAGGAATGTCTTTACCGTAACCTTTTCCGTCTCTGCAGCATCATACCTGCGGCAGAGAAAAATATTGGTGGCAATTAGTACCACTGCCAGCAGCAGTCCCGGTATAATGCCTGCAATAAACATAGTGCCGACAGATACTGAAGCAGTTACCGCATAGGTTACCATAGGAATACTGGGAGGAATGACTACTCCAAGTGTACCGGCCGAAGCAGCTACACCCGCCGCCACATCATCCGGATACCCTTTTTCCTTCATACGGGGAATGGTAATCCCCCCGATGGCAGCAACTGTTGCGGGATTGGAGCCGGAGATAGCTCCGAAAAATGCAGAAGCGGCAACTGTAATGCAGGACAGGCGCCCCGGCACCCTTCTCATTAAAATTTCAATAAAATCAATAAGCCTTTTAGAGATTCCGCCTTTTTCCATGATATTTCCGGCCAGGATAAAGAAAGGAACCGCCATGAGGGTAAAGTTATCAGCCTGTGTAAACATTCTCTGCGGAACTGCAGGCAGAAGATTCATGTTCCCGCTGGCTACGATTGCCACGCACACTGAGATTCCAAGGCAGACAGCAATGGGAACTCCCAGAAACAGCACAACAAATAAAATTCCGAACAGCATTCCTATAATCATTATTCCGTCTCCTTTTTTTCTTTTTCCGTAAGTTCTAATTTACCGGTTACTCTTTCATAAGTGTGGTACCCATAGCATATTGCCATGAGGAGCAGTCCCAGGGGAATTGCCAGATACATCATCCACATCGGCCATCTGAGACTGGGGGTTATCTGCCCGCTTGCCATCTGTGACTCCAGAATCCGAAACCCGTAACAGGAGGCGAACACACAGAAGCCCAGAACCAGGACAGAATTCACCACATAAATAACGTTCAGTATCCTTTTGCTGCAAAACAGCTCCAGAGCTTCCACGCAGAAGTGTTCCCCATTGCACGCGGCCACACCGATCCCCAAAAAGATAACCCATATCATACAGTACCTGGCAAGCTCTTCTGCCCAGGGTATAATAAACAATCCGCTGAAACGGGCTACGGTTGCCACAAAAATAATCACACACATAATTACCATTAAGATAACCAGCAATACTTCTTCCGCCCTCTTCAGGCCATCAAAAAATTTTTTCATAACGCTCACCTCATTATTTAGATGCTTGAATTTTCTCTACCAGTTCCTTATTCAGCCCTAAGCTGTCAAGCTCATCGTAGACGCCGGCTGCCGCTTCCTTCCATTGGGCTTTGTCTACGTCCGTCACCGTAACACCGGCATCCTTCATTTTCCGGACAGCCTCGTCTGTATAACTTGCACTGTATTCTCTCTGATAAGTTTTCGCTTCTTCGGCTGCCTTGTCAAATGCCTCCTTCTGTGCATCGGTAAAGCTGTCGTAGGTGCTCTGGGCAATCATCAGCACACATGGAGAGTAGAATAGATCGATCATTGAGACGTATTTCTGGACCTCATACACCTTTGCGGACTCGATAATGGCAATGGGGTTCTCCTGTCCGTCCACTGTTCCCTGCTGAAGAGCGGTGAAGATTTCACTCCAAGCCATGGGGGTTGCCGTAGCCCCAAGCTCCTTATAGGTAGCCATATGTACGTTATTCTCCATGGTTCGGATTTTCATGCCCTTCAAATCTTCCGGTGTAACAATTTCTTTCTTGTCATTTGTCACTTCCCGGAACCCGTTCTCCCAGAAGCCTACGCCCTTAATCCCCTGTCCGTCCAGCTTTCTCAAAAGAGAGGTTCCCACTTCACCGTCCAGAACTTTATATGCCTGCTGGGCATCCTCAAACAGATACGGCAAATCCAGCACCGCAAAATCAGGTACAAAGTTCGGAATAGGACCTGTGGAGATTAGGCACATTTCCTGTACTCCCATGCCTACATTTTCCATCATATCACGTTCATTTCCCAGCTGAGAGTTAGGGTAAATATCAATGGTCATCTCACCGCTGCTGTACTCCTCCAGTAGTTTCTGCATCTCCTGCAGACCTTTTACGTAGTGTCCGTCAGGGGCTGTGGTCGTACCTGCCTTCAGATGCACCGCTGCACTCTCAGATCCCAGCATGGTATCCTCTGACCCGCCTCCGGTTTTCGTGGTCTCTGTAGTTCCTGTGTCATTGGAGGCACCAGCGCCTCCGCTGCCGCAGGCCGTCAATGTGCCTGCCAATGTTGCCGCAAGTAAAACTGCAATTACCCGTTTTTTCATGTTCTCTCTCCTTCTCCCTTTTTGGATTTTAGTTGGTACTAGTCTTTTTGGTTCACCATATGCACAATAGGTCTAACGTTTAACGTCTTTGGTTTTACTATTATAAATCATATTTTTGCTGTTGTGTTGGGATTTACTGGATCCTCACAGAATCTTAACGCCCGAAGTTAACGTGGCAAAAATAAAAGGCGCAAAAAAGCAGCGGCACAGTTTCATATCAAACTGTACCGCTGCTGCGCCTATCCTACTGTAATTTCCTCTTTCTTGTCCGCCTCTTCTTTCACCGTCCTCAGCATATTTTCCATGAAGCCAAGCTTTCTTAGAAAAAATCTGGCAATCATCCCCACGACTACCGCTGCTGCTATGGTTCCTTCCCTGACCCCTTGAATACTATGAAACATCACAACCGAGATCCCTCCGGCAATCACTGTCATAGAGGCGTCAAAGGCCACTTTTGTACTGCCGAAATCTCTGTGATACACCGTGGAAACCGCATTTACAAAAGCTTCCCCCGGCAGCATTACCACATCTGCCAGCACTTCCATAAATATACCGAACCCCAGTATCACGCAGCCGCACAGGAGAAACAGCAGCTTCCTGTAATACACCTCTGGGTGAACCCACTTCAAAATGACCATTGTAATATCAATAAAATACCCGAATAAAACAGAAACCGGTATTTGTAGAAGCTGATATTTTTTAAAATCTTTCTTTAATATCAGCATCTGCCCCAAGATGAGCAGGATGCTTAGAACAATCGTAAACTGCCCGATGGTAGGGGTGAATCCCAGGCTTAAAACGTATGGAATGCTGGAGATAGGAGAAGTCCCCAGATCTGCCTTTGTAATACAGCTTACACCCAGAGAAGCAATAAACAAGCCTGCCAGAAAAAATAAACAGCGTTTTATAAGTTCTTTCTTATCCATTTGTCCCTCATCACTCTCCGGGCATTTCCCTTTGGCAGATTTTTACCAGTTCCGGTATCACAGCCTCAACGATCTGCTCTCCTTTTTCCGATGACGAGGAATAGGCGCTTGCCAGAGCACCGGTCTCGGGGACATCCCCCTTTTTCAGCGGGTATCTGAAATAGGGCAGTGCCTCCGCCGGCGGTGCCTCTGCCATCCTCTCCAAATGGCAGAGCCAAGGAGCAAAATACAGCATCAGAGAAGTCTCTGTCACCGCCGCATGTTCAAATGCCCAGCCTGGAAACGGTACCTGGTCAAATACCTTTTCAATGACCTCCTCCGGCAGAGGATCCCACCAGTTGGATTCCACAAGGAAAACAGCTCCCTTCGTATCTCTGTTTACAAGATCCATCGCTTCCACAAGAAAAGCCTCATTTTCAAAATGGGCATTCATAATGAAAATTTTTGTGAATCCGTCTCTGACCAGCTCCATCAGCACATCATATACCAGGCGAATTACCGTCTCGCCGTTTAAGTCAATGGTCCCCGGAAATAAGGGGCCTCCCCCGCTCAGCGGTTTTGACTTATACCCGTAAGACAAAGGCGGCATCACCACACCGTCTATTTTCTCTGCCAGCCGCAGAGCAAACTGCTCTGCAATCACTGCATCCGTACAGATGGGCAGATGCAGGGCATGCTGTTCCACAGCCCCAACCGGCAGGATAACTACCCGGTCCTTTTTCTCCGCAAACTCCGGCCAGGTCATTTCTTCCATACGATATGTCATAGCTTTATTCCCACAATCCTTTCCTATTTGTCTACCCCTCGTATTTTCATAATCAGCTGCTGATCGGTGGGGTTTCCGTCTTCATCCAGAGCCACTTCAGTCTCACCCTCCCCTGCCTCTTTATAGTAGCCGGAGATACACCCGATCTCCACAGCAGGACTGGTAAGCTCCAGCTCATACAGGTGCCCTTTTTCCACTTCCACAGGACCCTCTATCACAGAGTACAGCGCATCTTCCCTGGTAAAGGGAAGCGTATCTACCTGTCCCTCATATACCACCGTCCCGTCTTCATGGCTGCGCACCACTACATTCATGTACGAATCGTTGATCCGGTTATGGAGGCACATCTTCATCTGGATATCTGTGAGTGTACTGCCGTCAGCATAGAACAGCTGCCGGACGCTGGAGTCTTCACTCACATCCACCTCCACACACTCCTCCCGTTCTGCGGAGGAGTTATCCTTGAAAATAACTTCCCCCCTCACCACACTGGCCAGGCAGAGGAAAGCGGGTACCGCGAAAGCCAGAACCCCCACTGCAAATGCTGCGCGGAGCTGGTTCAGAAGTCCTCTGGATACCTCGGTTCTCTGGTTAGTGTGGAATCTGGGATGGTTGAAGACAAAATATGCCAGCAGGACAACCCAGATGGCCGTGGCCAGAAGCGTCTCATCGTGGAATCCATAGATATCCCACATGCTTGTTGCAAAATGCCGCCCGTCTATCAGATATTTAAAAATCCCCCCCGTCAGCACACCGGCGCCTACCAGAGAATGGCTCATGAATATATACATGGCCACCATAAGAATATTGGTAATCATCACAAAAAGATTGCCGTTTTTATTCCGGAAGATGCTGAGCAGCAGGAAGGGAACAATCAGCAGAAGCCACTGAGGGTTCCAGTTTGCCAGTCCAAAGAGGGTAAAGCTCATACCTGTGGTGAGAAAAAGCGCCCAGGACTGCAGTTCTCCGGGAGCTGCGGCTTTTTTCTGGTAGGCCCAGACCAGAAGGAAGGCAGCCAGCGCCATCATCAGGTTGATCCCCGAGATAAATCCAACTTCAAAACCATTGTCAACAAAGTCAAGGGCTCCAAAGCCAAGAACACTCCTGTGAAAGTAAGGAGAATTCCAGTTGGGCAGTACCTCCGCAGCCAGGGGAGCCAGGGCTGGAACTGCATACTTTATGATATTCCGTATCTTCTTCTCTTTCAGCACCAGCAGAATCAGAAAATAGGCAAGAGCCTGGTACTTAAAGGTGGCTGCCATTCCAAAGGCTAGGGCAAACTTCAGCATATCCCACTTCTCACCCTTAAAGTAAAAGTATAAGCCCAATACCACAAAAAACACAGTAAAGATGTCATACTGGCTGAAGATAAACTGGCTGTACACTCCAATGGGGAAGATGATAAACGCAAACTTACAGAGTCTTGCTTTCTTCTCTCCAAATCCCAGAAGCATAGCAATCTTGTAGATAAGATGCGCTGTAATAAAATACAGAAGCACCGGCAGGAGCTTATACCACATGTTGCTCACAAAAGAATTCACGGTATTGTCCGCAGGAGCCCCCTTCAGAAAATAGAGGGGCAGGTTCCAAACGGCAAATGCGAGGAACGTGCTGGGCATATAATTGGCATAAAAGTTGCCGGATTGCTCAAAGCTTGCCTTATAAAAGTCAAAAGGATGCTTATACAGCAGAAAGGAACGGTTTCCTGTCACTCTGATATCACCGTGCAAAAAGGTGACGTACAGAAAAGCCAGCACCACTATAGTGACTATAATATCTAGTTTGCTTATTTCTTCGCTCTTCAGCAAGGGCATCCCCTTCCATCTGCTAAACAGCGTCTCTCTGTCTTTCTTCTTCACAATTCTTCTCCTCAACTAACGCTTCTTCTTCGGAGCAGGAAGACCCGTCCCCGAAATTAATTCTTTCCTCTTCTACCACCAGCGGCCTGTCCAGAACCCTGGTATTAATGCTGAGCACATATTCCCCGAGAAAGCCGATAAAAAATAACTGCAGGGCTCCCAGAAAGAATACGCCGATGAGCATAGGGGCAACCCCCGCAGAAAACCTGTCCCAGTAGATTAATTTCATAACGAAGTAGAAGAGACCGGCCAGAAAGCTCAGTCCGGCCACCAAAAAGCCCAGAAAGGTGGCCATACGCATCACAACTTTGGAGTAGGAAGTAATCCCCACCATAGCATAGTCATACAGGCTGTAAAAATTATTTTTACTTTTTCCGGCCTTTCTCTTCTGCTGCTCATAGGGAATGGCTTTATAGTCATAGCCCAGTTCTGCGATAATCCCTCTCAGATACGGCATAGGATCGTGAAGCTGTCTCACCACATCCACAAAGGATTTATCATAGAGGCCAAAGCCGGTAAACTGTTCAATATGATCGATATCTGTGATCCGTTTTACCAGTTTATAGTAGCAGGCACGGACAGCATACATAATGCGCCTCTCCTTGCTGGATTTCTTAATGCCTATTACAATCTTATGCCCGTTTTCCCATTCCTGCACAAATTTTTCAATCATCTCCACGGGATCCTGGAAGTCCGCACACATTCGGATGGCACAGTCCCCGGTGGTCTGTTTCAGACCATATACAGGCGAGCGCATCTGTCCGAAGTTTTTTGTGTTGAAGATCGCCTTTATTTTTTTATTTTCTCTGCAAAGATCCCGAAGATAGTTCTGGGTCTGATCCTGAGAGTGATTATCTATGAATATAATTTCATAGTCGTACCTGGAGAGCTTTCGGGTAAAGACCTCTGTTATGGCGGCTGCCAGAGGCTTTACATTCTTCTCTTCATTGTACGTTGGGATAATCACGGATATTTTCTTCTTCATTTTACATTTTTCTCCTTAAACCACTCTACTGTTTCCTTAATCCCCCGCTCAAAGGTATATTCCGGAACAAACCCCACATCTTGCGTGAGGGTACTGATGTCTGCACAGAGGTTCATAACAGCGCCAGGCGGATACGGACGTTTCCCTATACCGGGAAGTACCCCGGGTGCTGCCGCATCCCGCATCTCATAGATGTATTCCTTCAGGAGACGGGCTTTCCCGCTTCCCACACAGTATACGGCACCATCTCTTCCCCTCTCCCCTATGAGATAGTACGCTCTGCCTGCGTCCTTGCTGTACAGATAATCCCACCTCTGTTCCCCGGGGGTAAACTCCCCCGGCTGTCCCCGGAGGAATTTCTCTATGCTGCTCATAATCATAGAGCTTTCCTTGTCGTGGATCCCGTATACACTGAAGATCCTGGGCCAGATGCACTCCATTCCCAGCTCCCGGCAAAGGAGAAACGCCAGCTTACCCGCGGCCAGCTTGCTGACTCCGTAGGGTGTCCGTGGGCTGACCGGAGCCCCGGGGCCGATCCGTTCCATATCCAGCACACCATATTCCGCCTGGGATCCCGCGCCGATAAACCGGCGGCACCCAAGTGTCTTTGCCGCGCGCACCGCATCCAGAGTATACTGAATATTATTGCTTTGAAGCTGAACGCTTTTATCCCTGGACGCACCGGTGTTCCCCCAGGCAATATGGTAAAAAGTGTCGCAGGAATCTTTGATGAGACCTGGCAGCCGTTCCAGCTCTTCCAGAGGACAGCGGATAATCCTCAGCCGCTCATGGCGGGGAAGGCGCAAAAGCTTCGGAGAGTCCTCGCGCACCGCCGCGTAGACCAGCAGTCCCCGGGTCAGGCATTCCTGCACAAGTGCTGTCCCTATCATACTGGTGGATCCGGTTATTATAATCTTCTTCACGATTCTTCCTCCTCCAGGGGGATGTACATGTTATCTTCCAGTTCCTCCCGGTCCAGGAAGGGATACATGTCTTCCAGCGTGGCAGATACCATGGTGCCGTCGGGAAGCTGCCGGGAAGCGGTCTTAGGCTCTGTCATCTGGCATTTTGTAGCATATACTTCGCAGATACAGGGGGTTCCTGCCCTCAGGGCGGCCTTCAGATCCTCTCTCAGAGTTTTCCCGGATCTGCAGCTGCAGTAGGGATACCCATAGGCTTCTGCCAGTTTTCTCAGCTCCGGAAAGCTGAGATCCCCGCTTTCCTCTCCCACTCCTACCAGAGGCTCACCAAAATAATTGCTCTGCGTCTGACGGATGGAATGATACCCCTGGTTATTAATGACAAAGATCCGTATGGGGAGCCTGTTGTGCAGAATGGTCTGGAGTTCCTGCAGGTTCATCTGCAGGCTTCCCTCCCCGGTGACACAGATGGTTTCTCTTCCTCCGGCAGCGCTGACACCGATAGCTGCAGGGAGGCCATACCCCATGGAAGCCGTATTGGGGTTTGTAATAAATCTCTGGTCCTTCTTGATGACAGACGCCTGGCTTCCCGCCACCCGGGCGGTGCCCACGCTCACTACCATCTGGGCTCCCTCTTCCAGCAAGTCCGTTAGCTCATGATAAAAGGCATAGATATTGGTATATCCCGGTTCCAGGTCCTGGTAATGTTTCTCTGTCACAACCGGGTATTTCTTTTTCCAGCCAAGGCACTGCCTCCGCCATTCCTCCCCGGAAAACCACGGGTGTCCGGGAGAACATCCCCGCTCTCTCACCGAGGCCAAAAGCTTATGTATCAGGTCTGCGGCATCCCCGCATACGGGAAGGCTCACATGGAGATTAGGTTTTTTCAATTCCTCCCCATCAATATCATTTAAAATGGTATAAGCCCCCCGGGCCCAGCTTTTATATTGGAAGCCCGTCTGCACAAAGCTCTGGCGGCTGCCCAGGGAGAGGAGTACATCACAGTTCTGAACCGCAAAGTTCCCCGCCCGGTCCCCGGTTCCTCCGCTCCGCCCCGTATACAGAGGATGGGCCGTCTCCATAGCGTCTACGCTGCTCATCCCTGTAACTACCGGTATCCCCAGATGTTCCGCCAGAGCATGGAATTCACGGATTGCCCCTGACAGCCTCACCCCATTTCCCGCGAACAGTACAGGACGGGAAGCTGTCTTTATCTTCTCCAGAATCTGTTCCACTATTTCCTCCGGCACAGCACAGGGCAGTTCCCCGGCGTCTTCTTCGGGGCAGTAGGGGATCAGATCCTCTGTCTCTATTACCGCCCCCTGAACGTTCAGAGGCACATCCAGCCACACCGGGCCGGGCCGCCCGTGGCCGGCCAGATACAAAGCCCGTTCCAGGTGATAGCGTATACTGAGTGGATCCGTCACCATGACCGCATATTTTGTCATAGGAGCTGCCGACTGCACAATGTCGTATTCCTGTACCCCCATACTGCGGAGTCCCAGCCCTGTGCTTCTCACCGTAGTGTCATACCGCACCTGACCGGACAGAACCAGCATGGGAATGGAATCCATCCAGCCGCACAGCACTCCTGTAAGGGCGTTGACTGCCCCCGGCCCTGAGGTAACGCACACGGCCGCTATCCTGTTGTTCACTCTGGCATATGCCTCCGCTGCCATGGCGGAAGCCTGTTCATGATGGTTATAGATGCATTTCAGCTCCGGGTGATGGCCAAAAGCATCGTTTAAATGCATGGCTCCCCCTCCGGTAACGGTAAACACATGTTTTACTCCCCATTGGGAGATATAATCTGCAATGTAGTTGGATACTTTCTTTTTCATACTGCTGCCTTCCTATTTCTCTTTCCAGCGGTTTTCACATACCATACGCTTCCCCGAGGCCTGTATGGGAATCTCATCCACGTAGGTCACACGTATGTCTGCTTCCTCCCCCAGATATCTGCGGTACAGCCCTACCACTTCTTCTTCCTTAATCTTTTCACGATCTGCATTCAGCAGCAGCTCATATTGGGTTCTGTCCCACTGAATGCATTTTGCCTGATGTACAATGCCTTCCAGATGGATCAGCACATTCATAAATACGTGTATGGACAGCGGCTCCCCTTTGCAGTTAAAGAGCAGAGAACCTCTTCTGCCGTAGATTTCCGTGAGTGTGCCGTGCACCCTGCCTTTTTTATCTGTTTTCAGCTCCATAATCCCGGTGTCTCCCGTATCATACCGGATCATAGGAAACATTTTATTATAATAATCGGTGACTACAATCCGGCCCAGTTCTCCCGGAGAGGCCGGCTCATCGTTGTCCAGCTTCAATATTTCTACATAAAAATTATAGAGATCTATGGTGTAGCCCTTCTCCTCACCCAGCTGAATGGCAATAAATCCATTTTCATTATTACCGTAGGAGCGCACAGGGGAGAAGCCAAACTCCTCTGTGAGAAGATGATATGTATCCCAGGGAAGAGCCTCCCCCATGGCAAAGATCATTTCCACACTCCAATCCTTCACCTCTATCTTATTGCGGGATATGTAGCGGGAGAGCGCGGTCAGCGCACTGGAGTAGCTCACCAGTACCTGTATCTTTTCTCTCTGGATCCGCCTGCAGATGCCTGCCAGGGCGTCATCCCCCATATTGGAGATATCAATCATCAGCAGATTATTTTTAAATGATTTCCAGCTGCTGATGGTATTCTTTCCCGGGATCCATACCCGGAACTCCCCTCTTTTCATCCCCATACGGAACCCATTCAGCTCCATGCAGGAGATAAAGTTCATATTTACACGGTTCATTTTATCTCCGTCGCATATGACCGTGAAGGGAGTTCCCGTAGAGCCGCTGGTGCTCAGGGAATATATCTTTTCCTTATTGCTGTATCCCTCACAGGGAATCTCCTCATAATGTTCCAGGTAATCCCCCTTGTTCAGCACCGGGAAGTCACGGAGGCATTCTGCCCCCTTATACTTTCTGTAATAAGGAGAATTCTCCCTGGCATAATCCAGCAGCTTTTCTATTCTTCTGTCTATATATTCCGGGGTGACCCCCTGGACAATTTCTCGTTTATTTACCTCTTTTAACCGGTTGAGCTTTCCCCCCTGAAGGGCGTCTAAACCATTAAAGGCCAACCGGCGCAATACTTCACCTAACTGCATATTCATCCTTTCCTGGCTTTCGCCACACCCAGCAGTATCACCGCCCCTACCCTGAGGCTGTTTGCCGCAAGAGAAGCCCAGGCAAATCCCAAAATCCCAAATGCCCTGGTCCCTGCAGCTGCCAGTACCAGCAGGAGTACAAAATGTGCTGCCTGCAGCCACAGCTGCCATCTCTCATCTGTAAAGGTCAGCACTAGTATAAATAAAAATGCAGAGAGCAGACCCAGAATCTGCGTCAGATTCGTAACCAGAATCAGCCCTTTTACGGATTCATACAGATCTCCATAGAACAGCCGGATAAAAATGGGTGTGGCAATCTCGCAGAACAGGAAAAACAGGGCGCTTATTCCCAGTCCCGCGGCCACTCCTTTTAAGAACTGTTTCTTGGTGAGGGTTTCTCTGCGCTTTGTCAGATAGGATATGACAATAGTATTCACAGGGGCAATTAACAGTACCATAGTTTTTCCGATTAAGGATACTACGTAATATTCCGTAACCGCCAGATTTCCCATCAGCCGGTTCAGCACCAGACGGTCCATATTCAGGGTGGTATTGGTGATAAGATAAGAAAGCGTAAGGAACAGTCCCCGGCGGATCACTACAGAAAAGCTGGCGCTTCTGGCAAAAAAGCTCCTGAAAACAGTACCTGAGATCCCCACATACAGAAGGGCCAGAGATTCCCCCAGAAGAAAAATCAAGAACCAGTTCCCGCTTATGCGGTAGAGGAAAAAACCTCCCAAATACCCCAGAGAAATCATCAGATAGTAAATAAAGTACCTCTTGTAGTTCAGGTTCAGACGATATTCCACATCCCCATAGTACCGAAAAATTGTAATCATTAACAAAAGGAATGTGGCGATATAAGCTGAAGGCGTATGCAGTTCCTTCCCTGAGAAGCCCAGTGCGGCCGCGCTTCCCGCCACACCGAAGATCAGGATTGTCCAGTCATAATCTCCGTTCGTTACCGGATAATCCCTTCTCACCACCAGGCGGCTGGTATTCAGTGACTGGCCTACAGAAGGGCAGAGAATACTGACAAGCCCCATAATATACAGGAGGTTTCCCAGCTGCTCTGCCCCCATCTGACGGTTCAGCAACGGATAGATCACAAGCTGCAGAACGCCGTTCATCAGGAGCATTCCGCCCATGGTATACATGGTATTGGTTATAATTGTTTTGTTCTGTCTCCCCACTGTCACTTGTGATTTACCTGCTTTCTGTACTTCATTGCCGCCGGTACTTTTCACAGCGGTTTTCGATATATTTTCTCTTTCCAGACTGAAGCACCGGAATCTCATCCACATATTCTATGGTGATTAGGGCTTTCTCCCCCAGATGGGGCCGGATTCTCTCCAGTATCAGAGTCTCGTCAATCTCATCCTTATTCCCGTTCAGCCACAGGGTATATTTTGTCTCATCCATCTGTATAAAGCGGAATTGACGGACCCCGCGGACATCCCACATATTATTGGTAATAATATAAGGTGTCACCGGCCTGCCCTCACAGTCGTAGATGAGGTCGCTTCTTCTGCCGTAAAGCTCCGTAAGAATTAGCTGATATCTGCCGTCCTTTACCCGTTTCCTTGCAATGGCAGTATCCCCATTATCATACCGTATGATGGGAAATGCATAATTATACAAATCCGTGATTACAATCCGCCCCAGCTCCCCGGGCTCTGCGGGCTCGTTGGAATCCATTTTGAGGATTTCATAATAATAGCTTTCCGTGTCGATGTGGTATCCCTCATCCTTTTTGTTCTGTATCCCCATAATTCCATTTTCTTCATTGGAATACCAGGCCCGCACCGGGCAGGAAAACTGCCGTTGCAGGGCCTCCCGATCTGCTCTCGGCATGGCCTCAGAGATGGGGATCACAGACTTAACCTGAAAACTTTCTGTGGGAACCTGATGACGATCGATGTATCGGCTCAGCTCACCCAACGCGGAAGAATAACCCACCAGACACTTCACCTTCTTTTTCCGGATGATATCTGTCATCTCTGAAAGGGCAGTGTCATCCAGATTAGAGCTGTCCATCATAATGAGGTTTTCCTGGAGCAGACGAAGCCTGCTCTTCTTCACATTATTCACCCAGACCCGCAGGAAAGCCTCTTTCATTCCTATATAATAGCCACCCACAGCTCCGAGGAAGATTCCTCCCGCTGTGTTATGGTCAATCTTGTCCTTATTCTGTATCATCCTAAGGGGGGTTCCTGTGGAACCGCTGGTACACATTATCCGGTTATCAGAAGCCTCTCTAAACACAGAGGACTGAAATTCCCCATAATGTTCACGAAAGGTATCCTTGTTAACCACAGGGAGCTGTTCCAGCGGAGTGTCCTCCGGGTACTCTTTATAATACCCGGTAGTTCTCACCGCGTGGGCAATCAGCTTCTGAAGCTTTTCCCGGGTCTCCTCCAGAGAAGTACCATCACAAAACCCCCTGTGAATCTGATTATAGTATTTCCTGACCCTGCCGCCCTTTACTGCATCCAGAAGCCAGAATCCATACCATCTCAGCTTTTCATCAATGAGCATTGGATATCTCCTCCTGGTTCACAGCTTCCCTGACTGTCTGTATCATATAATCCAGCATCTCATCTGTCATTCCGGGATAGACGCCGATCCAGAAGGAATCCCGCATAATCCGGTCTGTATTCTCAAGGCTCCCCGCAATCCGGTACCCGGCGCCTTCGGCCCTCATACGGTCAAAGCAGGGATGCTTCACAAGATTACCCGCAAAAAGCATCCTGGTCTGCACGCCTTTCTTCTCCAGGAAGGGTACTACCCGATTCCTGTCCACTCCTTCCCTGCAGGTCATAAGGAACCCAAACCAGCTGGGTTGGGATCCTTCACAGGCTGCCGGCAGAATCAGCTTATCCTCCGTGTCTGCCAGCCCTGCTCTCAGATAATCAAAGTTGCGGATTCTCTTTTCCACAAAACCCGGGAATTTTTTCAGCTGGGCACAGCCGATGGCTGCCTGCATGTCTGTAGCTTTCAGATTGTATCCAAAGTGAGAATACACATATTTGTGATCATATCCCAGAGGAAGCTCTCCGTACTGGCGGTCAAACCGGTGTCCGCAGAGATTGTCCTTTCCGGAAGGACAGCTGCAGTCTCTGCCCCAGTCCCTGAGGGAGCGGATTATTTTATGAAGAAGGGGATTGTCCGTATAGACTGCACCGCCCTCTCCCATAGTCATATGGTGAGGCGGATAGAAGCTGGAAGTGCCGATATCTCCTATGGTGCCCGTGAGTCTCTTCCTGCCGTTCCACGTATATACCGAACCCAGAGCATCGCAGTTGTCCTCAATAAGCCACAGGTTGTGTGCTTCACAGAAGGATTTCACGGCCTTCAGGTCAAAGGGGTTCCCCAGGGTGTGGGCGAGCATCACTGCCTTTGTCCTGCCGGAGAGAGCCTCCTCAAGACTGGCTACATCTATGTTATACTGGGGAATGGTGACATCTGCAAAAACTGGCACTGCCCCGTACTGTACCACAGGAGCGACCGTTGTGGGGAAGCCGGCAGCCACAGTGATTACCTCGTCCCCCGGCCGGATCTGACGTTCTCCCAGAAGAGGGGACGTCAGCGCCATAAAGGCCAGCAGATTAGCGGAAGATCCCGAATTCACCAGAGAACAGAAGCGCAGCCCGAGATAGCCCGCAAATTCCTTCTCAAACTGATCTGTGTATCTTCCGGAGGTAAGCCAGAATTCCAGGGCGCTGTCCACCAGATTCACCATCTCTTCCTGGCCGTACACTCTGGCCGCATAGGAAATCCTGTCTCCGGGAACATAGTCCTTCTTTTTATTATGGTACGTATCACAGTAGGCACTGACCATCTCCAGAATATGGTCCCTGGCCTGCTGCTCTGTCATATGTTCAAACATGATTCTTTCACCTGCTTTTTCCTATATTCTTCTATCTGCTGTTCCATCACTGCAGACACATCCGCTCCCGCCAGATATGCCTTGGTCCACGCCACCGTTCTTTCAACGGCTTCCTGCACGTGCCATACCGGTTTCCATCCCAGCTCTTTTTTGATTCTGGAGCAGTCCAGCTTCAGAAAGTTCGCTTCATGCGGCCCATCCAGAGACTGGTTTATCCAGGTCTGCCCATCCCCCCAGGAACGGCAGAAAATATCGGCCAGCTGCCCTGTGGTAATGCAGTCTCCCTCCTCCGGGCCTACGTTATAGCACCCTGCAAGACTGGGATCCCCGTATTGCCTCCGGGCAATCAAAAGATAGGCGGACAAGGGCTCCAGCACATGCTGATACGGCCTGGTGGAGTGTGGATTCCGTACTATTATAGGTTCCTTCTCTTGGGCTGCCCTTATACAGTCCGGAAGGATGCGGTCCGGCGCAAAATCCCCTCCTCCTATGACATTGCCTGCACGAGCTGTGGACACGGGAATCCCGGCTTCCTCAAGGAAGGACTGCCGGTAGCTGTGGGTTACCAGCTCTGCGCAGGATTTGCTGTTGGAATAAGGGTCGTAGCCGTCCAGCTCATCTGTCTCCCGATACCCCCACTCCCACTCCCGGTTGCGGTATACCTTGTCGGTAGTTACATTGAGAAATGACTTTACACACCCTGTCTTCCTCACGCACTCCAGAATGTGGACAGTTCCCATTACATTTGTCCCGTATGTGGATACAGGATTCACATAGGATTCCCTCACAATAGGCTGTGCCGCCAGATGGAAGACAACCTCCGGGCGTGCCTCCTCCACGGTTTTCATGAGAAGGGGAAGATCCCTGATATCCCCGGTAACCGACTGCATTTGTCCGGCAATTTTGCTGACGGCAAACAGACTGGGATCTGTAGGGGGATCCAGTGCATATCCCGTGACAACAGCCCCTGCCTCAAGCAGCATCTTACAAAGCCAGGTTCCCTTAAACCCTGTATGTCCGGTCACAAACACTCTTTTTCCCCGATAAAATTCTATATCTGCCATTAGTTCCACACCTTCCAGGGAGCACTGCCTGACTGCCACATCTGCTCCAGCTTTTCCTTTTCACTCAAAGTATCCATACACTGCCAGAAACCGGTATGCTTATAGGCATTCAGCTGGCCTCTTCTGGCTGCTTCCTCCAGGGGATATCTCTCAAATATAGTGTCGTCATCCTGGACTAAGTTGAGTATCTCCGGTTCCAGTACCATAAACCCGGCATTGATCCAGCCCTCATCCTCTTTTTTCTTTTCCTTAAAATTGGAGATACTTCCGTCGTCCTGGATGTCCAGCACACCGAAACGCCCGCTGGGCTGGGCAGCTGTTATAGTCGCCATTTTCCCGTTGGACTGGTGATATGCGAGAAGCTCTCTGATATTCACATCGGCAACTCCGTCCCCGTAGGTGAGCATAAAAGTCTCCTCATTCAGATACTCGCGGATCCGTTTAATACGTCCGCCGGTCATAGTCCGCAGTCCGGTATCTACTACCGTTACTTTCCACGGTTCAGAAATGTTATTATGTATGATTCTTCTGTTTCCCTGGGTCAGGTCAAAGGTCACGTCGCTGTTGTACAGGAAATAGTGTGCAAACCACTCTTTTATCATATGCTGCTTATAGCCGCAGCAGATCACAAATTCGTCAAATCCATAATGGGAATATAATTTCATAATATGCCACAGGATGGGCTTTTCCCCGATCTCCACCATGGGCTTTGGTTTTAAATGGCTTTCTTCGCTGATTCTCGTACCGAACCCGCCCGCCAGGATAACAACCTTCATAGGATACCTCTGCCTTATACTTTTTCTTTTGTTTTATTCGCTGCCGCAGTCCTGCAGTCCTTTTTGGCCTTTGCGAAATAAACAACTAATAGTATAATATAATACTTTCTGCAGAAAAAGGAAGAGGTTTTTTGCATTTTATACATTTTAATGTCTTTTTTCGTCTAGATTAGAGGGGATATTGTTGTAAAATGCCTGATTTTAGTTTTATGTATGTGAAGTTCGGGGGTATGTAGTCCGAAAGCAGGGCGTTACAGACGGACGGATATAGGAGGGAGCACCGGGGAGACAGGGCCAGGCCAGGGGCCGGGGGATAGGGACCAGTCAGCTCGAGGCTCCGTTCCCCTAAGCTAAGTCCTACCAGCTGCTAAGCTCGTCAGGAAAGCCTTCCTCGCTAAATAGCTGGTGGACTGGATCTTAGGCTCACTCCGCTTAACCTCCCTGACTGGTCCCTATCCCCCGGCCCCTGGCCTGGCCCTGTCTCCCCGGTGCTCCCTCCTATATCCTGACAGAGACTCACTTCACATTCACGGAAAACGGGTGGGGAAGGTCGTGAGTTGTACACTTTTCATATTATTCATCATTTATGATCGCTCGATGTTTTGGATAAACAGCCAAACCTGTTACCGTTATCACTTCCATACTTTCTGGTTACATTACATCTATATTCTATCTGACAAATTTACAGCCATATCCTATGTGTAAGATTCCATTCCCGTTCTGATAAATCTCCCCCCCTGGAACTTTCCCATACCCAGGTGAGAGGAATCCTGCGGCGGCGGGCTGGCTGGTTCGGACGGGAGGGAGGGCTTAAGTTCCGCGGACGATTCCGCTGGAGTGACTAGAGAGTCTTAGGCAAAAACGGGATTCACGCTGGAGATTTTTTCGGCAGTCCAAGCCGAAAAAAAGTGAGCATGTGCAGAGAATGCACATAAAGCATTCTTTGGCCATACGAACGGTGCTCCGGCGGGGATTCCGGTTTTGTCTTAGACTCTCTTGGCGACGGAGGTGTCCCCGGAACTTAAGCCTTCCTCCCGTCCGATACTGCCAGCCCGCTGCCGCGGGATTTCTCTCACCGTCCCCCTTGCCCCCATACCTTCCGGCTAAAAAGTCTTAAGCTTAGGAAATTAGCTTAATCTTCTCCTATCGGTTGCACTCTTTCAGCCCATATGTTTCTATCTTCTTAAGTACGGTCTGTCCTCCGCAGCTGCACAGATATGTCTGGTTTTGTGCGCTGCCCGCATAAATATTCAAAGAATGATTATTCCGATACTGATTAGTAAAGATTTCCACAGAACTCTGGTCTGATAATATATGAACATCTAATTCTTTTTTATTCCGGAGATATAATGTGCTCTCAGACACTCCCTTGCTCCAGCCGTCTGCATGATTTCTGTTCACAGACATTATACTTTTTGTAAAATCAAAGGTACATACGGTCTGCTGTCCGTTCCCGCAGCGCAGCACAACCTTTAATTGTTCTGCATCCGTCTGCTCAAGATCAACCGTAAGCTTACACTCAAAAGATACTCCGTCTCCGGCTTTTACTATAGCCTTTTCCTGCTTTATTACCATATTTTCCTTCTGCCATGCATCTGTGCGGATCGTTTCAATCTCCCTTATGGGCACAAACTGTAGGGTATAATCTTCCATAAGGCGTACCTCTCTTGGAATATTATAAGAGCCGCACCAGCCCTCCTGGTATGTTGGTCCCCAATCCTTCCAAAACGGCATCCAGTCCCATGCATTTGCCCAGCCAACAATGATTCTGCGTCCGTCCGGTGCCTCAAATGACTGCGGCGCATAGTAATCAAATCCCCAGTCAATTTCTCCATTCACATGATAATCAAACTTACCGGTCTCATAGTCAAAATCGCCGACCAAATACACAACCGTACGCTCTCCTGCTCCCATTGGTGAGAACATAAGCACATATTTATCACCAATAGGATAAAAATCCGGACACTCCCACATATAGCCCCACTCACCCCGGCTTTCGGCCAGCACATTAAAGAGCTCCCAGTGCAGCATATCCTTAGAACGGTACAAAAGTGCCTGTGCTCTATTGCTGCGGCTTGCCCCGCATACCATATAATACGTATCTCCATGTTTCCAAACCTTGGGATCCCTGAAAAAATCGGAGGGTACCCCTTCTGGTGCAGTCAGTACCGGATTTCCCTCATATTTTTCAAAATGAATGCCATCCTCGCTATAGGCAATACACTGTGTCTGTTCAAATCCATTTCCATTATTAGCGGTACCAGTAAACATCAGAAACAATTTCCCGTCATGCTCAATTGCGCTTCCGGAGAAACAGCCGCCCCGCAGATGATTGTCATAGGTCTCAGAAGGTGCCAATGCCAGCGGCAGATACTCCCAATGCAGCATATCATCGCTTACGGCATGCCCCCAGTGCATACAATCCCAGAATCCGTAATATGGATTATACTGAAAGAAAAAATGATATTTTCCTTTATAATAGATCAGTCCATTGGGATCATTCATCCAGCCCGTCTGGGCCATAAAATGATAGTGCTGTCGCATCTTTCCATTTTTTACAATCTCTTTTTTGGCATCAATCTCCTGCTGGGCCTTCACAATATTCTCTTGCATCAATTCTCTGGACATAAAACTCCTCCAAGTTATCTATATTTATCACGAGGCTTTTTGGCAAATCCTGTATTAAGCCTTCACTCACGACGCGCTTTTTCTTCTTTTATCCTAAACTGTTCCTGCCTTGCAGGACTGTATTCCTCCCAACGCTTTGCCCATGATTCCTTACAGCTTCATCTCATATGTCATTTCCGGCAGTTTAAGTTCTCTACCCGGCGGAGTCGGAACATTCGGAAGTCTTTCTTCCACCGGAAGAATCGTGACTTTCTTACTTGTAGGCAGCGTCTGATACCAATAAGTGGTTGAACTCCAATTGTCGGATAAATGATTTGCATGTTCATGCTCAATTGTTACCTTTAAACTCTTTTCAAAGCAAACGGGATCCTTGAAATGAAATCTGTATGACACCTGGAAACCATCGGTATCACCCTCATGGACAATTGTTTCAAAGAGTGGGTATGCATTTCTCTGCATTCCCCAGGTATGATTAAAATAGTCTTCTGTTCCCGTACCATTAAGGCTTGGATATTCTTCCCCGTCAATAAAGAACATGTCGTTGCCTTCGCCTTTCAAGTTTGTTACATTATTTACATCGGGCGAATTGATCTGCACATCCGGTCCCCATCCGTCACACGGATTTTCACGTCTCCAGCAGGCAATCTTAAAACATCCGAACAAAGCTTCTATCTGTTTTTAGATTCCGAGCAAGAGGTAAAATATCCAGCCACCAGAACCAAAGGTTCTGGCTTTGCCCTTGGTGTGCCGTCAAGGGTGGCGGACGCCGCTAAAAAACTAATATATCTGCAATTTTCTAGGTTCCTCTGGAACTATTTTTTAGCTCCAATTTTCATATGCTACTTTACACTACCGAATTAGCACCATGGAACCCGTTCCATACCTGATAAAAAATAAAATATATTCCAAATATTTTTGCAAGTGTTGTGGAACGCGTTCCGCAACACTTGCAACATGAATGTGCACTATTCGATGTCTTTAATCTTATTATATTCTTTCATTCCCCGATGTCAATGTTTTTTTATGCCTTATACTTGCTTCTGCATATAGGAGTATCCTTCTTCAAATGTACAAAATTCGCCTGAATATATGCAGCATAGGTAGTGGACCAATGACATAATCAGCCAATACCTTTGGATTCTCTTCCTGAAACGCATTTGATATTTATCCAGTGCAAGCTTGCCTTTGCTTTGACGAAAAAATAATTCAATCCGCCAGCGTTTTGTGTACGTATCAAGGAGCTCCTGTGTGGATAATTCTACATTCGTGGATATAAATATCCATAATGCTTTCGGATTTCCAAAGGCTTCTTTTGGATAAATGATCCAGTTGGTCTTTAATGCACCAATCGTGTAGAAACCTTTCCGGATAAAGCTGTCCATTACTTTAGCAGTTGTATACCAACTGTCACAAAGAAAATAGGAGATCACCGGTGCAGTGGGGAGTTCCTCTGCGTTTTCCACCTGATACCCATAATCCTGACAGCCCTTCCAACAAGAGGATTTTCAACCACTAAAGTGTATTGAAAATCCTCTTTATTTATTCGGACTGTTTTTTCACAGCCCCTTTACACATATTAAGGGATATATGTCAGCTAAGACTTCAGATTCCTCTGAAATCCTTAACTGCTTTGTACATTGCCACCAGATTTTCTGCTGGTACTTTTGCTACTACATTATGAATGGTAGCAAATACAAATCCTCCATTTGGACTGAATATATTTAATCTCTCCATAACTTCATTGTATACTTCTTCCGGCGTTCCTGATGGCAGGGTATGCTGTGTATCTACGCCTCCGCCCCAGAACGTAATTCTATCGCCGTATTTTGCTTTCAACTCGCGGCCGTCCATGCCTGCCGCTGATAATTGCACCGGGTTTACAATGTCCATACCCATATCAATGAAATCCTCCATAAAGCCTGCAACCGCCCCACAGGTGTGATAGAAGGTCTTCCATGTCGTGTTCTCATGGATCCAGTCATTGACTTTTTTATAGTATGGCTTATACAGATTACGGAATGTATTCAGAGAATGCATTGGCGCATTCTGGGTTCCAAAATCAGTTCCACTCAGCCAGATTGCCTGAATTTTATTTCCAACAGCCTGCTTATAAAGTTCCAGATTCTTAATCATAACATCTGCGGCATAAGCATACACCTCTTCCACATATTCCGGGTACAGGAGATGTGCCATTAACCAGTCCTGTACACCGCGGATACCCTTGGGGTTTTTCAGGAAAGGCCCCGGAACTTCCGCTGCATCCCCAATGCTCATACCGCCCAGACAGCCAAACACAGCGTAATCAGATGTATCGTAAATGTGTTTAATCTGCTTTTCCCAATGTTCACAGTCAGCTTCCGTCTTTACCGTAAAGCTATCTCTATAATCCTCCAGTGGTGTCAGATTATCCTCGTCATACTCCGAGCGCTCAATATTATCGAAGAAAAAACCTTCTTTTGTCATCATCAGGCTTGGTTTTACGCTTCTGTCACCACAGGGATAAACATAGGTATATCCCCGCTCATCCACATCATACTCAAAGTCTTCAGACATTAATGTGGGCGTGCCGTCGCACAGAGTCCATGGTTTCGTACAATTCAGGTTGGAAATTCCCATCAGATTATCCCTGTTCCATAGAGGAACGACGTCGCCACCGATTTTTTCCAGTAAATCTAATTCAACTTCCCCTAATATCTGATAAGGCTCTACAATTTTGACAGGGTGTTCATCCAGTCCATACGCTTTTCTAAGCTGGTACAGTGTACTTGCACTTATTCCCGTCTGGCCGCAGCCACCCAAATCCATTGGTACATAATCCGGTGTTTCATGATTTAATGCTGCTATCACTCTTTCTCTCGATGTCATTTTTCTACTCCTTTTCATTCCAAAATTGATGATGAGACTGTCACATCAGAACTCGTCCCTATGCATTCCCTATCGCTTGATTTTTCCGGTTACATTCTGCATAATAATTGCAAAAACCAGCAAAAGCCCTGTCGCTATATCTCTCCACGCCTGATTTAATCCCAGCATAGTCAGACCATTGGAAAGGATTCCTGTAACAAGAACTCCCATGAAAGTTCCCAGCATCTTGCCTTTACCACCCGATAATACAGTTCCACCCAGCACTGTACCGGCAATAGATTCCATCCCATATGTACTTCCCACAGAAATCTGCGCTGCGTTCATTCTTGAGGCCAGAACAATTCCTGCAAAACCTGCCAGTGCACCACTGAGCACATATGTGATGATTTTGACTTTATGTATATTGATACCCGCAATTTTAGCCGACTCTGCATTACCGCCGACACAGTAAATATATCGTCCCAAAACAGTATTTTTCAGAAACCAGGAGAAAATCAGATACAGCACTATAAAAATCACCATGGCAAGTGGTATTTTCAATCCGGTAAAAGTAGTTCTTCCGATAGCCCCAAACGCCGGTTTTGAGGATAGAATTGCCTGCCCGCCGGACACCAGCAATACCAGACCGCCCAGCATAAAATTAGTAGCCATCGTTGTTATAAATGCATTGATATTCAGTTTCGTAATAAGCAATCCGTTGACTAATCCAACAAGGGCAGCTACTCCAATTGCAAGAATAAATGCCAGCACATAATTCATGCCCATTTTTTCAAAGAAAACACCCAGCATGATCCCTGTAAAGGCTGCTGCATTTCCTACGGACAGGTCAAAATCCGATGTCAAAATACATAATGTCTGTCCAATCGACACAATACCCAGTACAGAAATATTTAACCCGATGGCAAAAATATTTTTCATTGTCAGGAAATAATCCGACAACATAGAAAAAACAACCAGCTCGATAATCAGCAGCGCTACCAGTATATACTTATTAAGCATGTCTCCATTAATTTTCAGTGAACGTTCTTTTTTCACAATTTATCTCCTCCTTCATCTTTCATGATTGCATAATGGAGAACCTGTTCCTCCGTCAAATCTCCTACCTCTGTAAACTCCTTATTAATCTCACCATCACGGTATACCAGGATCCTATCAGACAGAGACAGCAGTTCCGGAAGCTCCGAAGAAATCATAATGATAGATTTTCCTTCGGATGCCAGTTGTTCCATAAGACGGTAAATTTCCGCCTTAGCTCCCACATCGATTCCCCTTGTAGGCTCATCAAAGATCAATATTTCTGATTCAGCTCCCAGCCATTTCGCGATAACAATTTTCTGCTGGTTTCCTCCAGAGAGTGAGCCTGCACTGTCGTCCAGGGAGGCTGCCTTAATCCTGAGCTTTGCTGACAATTTCTGCGCATTGTCGCACTCCTGCTTATGATGAATTGTCTGTAAGGACGATGAAAGTTTTTTCAGGTATGGCATTGTTATATTCCACTGCACACTGGAAACTGTTGACAAACCTTCTCCCCGTCTGTCCTCTGTTACAAAACCCAGCTTACGTTTTACTGCCTGCCGGGGATTCCGGATTTCCACAGTTTCCCCATTTATTTTAATCCTTCCCCGCTCCTTTTTCTCCAGTCCAAAGATTAATCTGGCAGTCTCTGTCCGTCCTGCCCCGACAATACCGAACATCCCAAGGATTTCTCCTTTGTTCAAAAAGAAGGATACATTTTTCACTTTTTTATCCCAGCACAGTCCTTCCACTTCCAAAACCTTCCGGGATATATCCGTATAATTCTTTTCTTTCAGATAGCCCCCTGTTTCCCGCCCAACCATCAAAGCAACCAGGCTCTTTGCGCTCACGTCATTTATTACTTTTGTATCCACATATTTTCCATCTTTAAAAACCGTGACCCTGTCACATACCTTAAATATCTCACCAAGACGATGACTGACATAAATAATAGAGATTCCCTGTTCCTTCAGTTCCTTTATCAGATGAAACAGACGTTCCGTCTCATCATCCGAGAGAGAACTGGTCGGTTCATCAAAAGCGATAACCTTTAATTCTGTAGAAATTGCTTTCATAATTTCGATCAGCTGCTGATGTCCCATACTTAAATCACCAACTCGCGTATCCGGCGTAAAATGATTCTCACACCCAATGCGTTTCTGTAATTCTAAAGTTTTCTCCCGCATGGCATTCCAGTCAACTTTTCCATGCTTTACAGGGTATTGCGTCATCATTACATTTTCTGCCACCGTTAGATCCTGTGCCAGATGAATTTCCTGGGGAATCAGAGATATTCCATTATTTCTGCACTCCTGAACAGATTTAAAATTTATTTCATTTCCTTCATAGATAATTCTTCCGGAATCCTTTCCGTACAAACCTGTGAGGATTTTAATCAATGTGGATTTTCCTGCCCCATTCTCGCCACACAACGCATGAACTTCACCTTTTTTCAGTTCAAAATCAACATCGTCCAACGCCAGGACCCCCGGAAAACTCTTCCTAATCTTCTGACAGGTTACAATATTCTCTGCCACATCTTCCACCTTCCTTTCCCTATCAGGCGCGCGGGAAATGTCTTTTACAAAACATTTCCCGGCATAGTCCACAATTACTGATCTGTCATCAATTTGCCGTTGGGATAGAAGTCCAGATAGTTCTCAGAATTTGCAATAGAACCTGAAACAAAAGTGTTCTCCGGCATTTCTGTTCCATTTACGATGTAGTCATACGCTATTTGAACTGCTTTATATCCTTCTACATCCGGCTGCAATACAATTGCAATATAACTGGGATCACCTGCTTTAAATTTTTCAAGAGACATCTCATATCCCCCAAGTCCACAGGCAAGCACATTATTCATGTCAAAATTCTGTTCTTCCAGTACTGTCATAGGTGCCAGCGCACAGTCATCATTAGCTCCTGTTACGATCCAATGTGTTACATCCGGATTTCCCAGGACAATCGGAGACGCTACGGCCAGATTTTCCTCATAAGATGCTGTCGCATCGGCTGCCTCCACCCGGATGAAATCTTCTTCTTTCAATGGCGTATTTTCCATCAGAGCTTCCTTGTATCCGTCCAGTCTCGGAGCAAATACTGTATTCGTGGGAATATCAATCTGAAGAACCTTCACCTTATTTCCCTCTTTGAAAAAGTCTCTTTCATTTGCCATCTTCGCCAGTTCTTCACCGCCCAACATTCCTACTTCCTTCGTAGGCATTCCGACATGGGGAACCTGATTTCCATCTGCATCCATGATATTATCGTCAATCGTCACCAGTGGGATTCCCTCATCCTTACATTTTTGCGCTGCATTCGGACCCATACTCTGATTGGTGATGCACATCAAGAGTGCATCTGCTTCCATCGAAAATGCACTGTCAATATCAGAAAGACATTTCTCATCATTTCCGTCACTGTCAATTCCCACATATTCAATTCCCAATTCATCACAGGCTTTTTTAATTCCCATCTCTTCCTGAACAAACCAGGGGTGAGTCAGCTGCTTGGATATGTATACAAATTTCAAATCCTTCCCGTCAGATTTCTCTTCTGCTGCCTCTGTCGACTCCGCAGTTTTTTCAGCAGCGCCGCTGCCTGCATCCGCTCCTGCCGTACCCGCAGACTGGCTGCCACAGCCAACACAGGACAATACCATTGCCATCGCCAAAATACCACCCAATACTCTTCGCTTCATATTCTGCTTCCTCCTTATTCTTTGTGAACACCCTTGTTTGTGTGTTCTGTTTTAACTTGAGTATATTAAACCATATCCCATTATCTTTTAGAATGAGACAATCTTGGCAATATGTGCTGTGATTTTGTCCAATCGGGAAAGCAATTTTCGGACTCACTTTGGCAAAATCAGTTTCAAACTCTTAGGAGGTTTTATATATGTGTGATTGCGGGATGATTTTTATGATTTTATCGGCGAGAAGCTTACGGACGAGGTCCTGGATGACCTCCACTATCAGTTTATCCGCCGTCTGGAAAAAGAAGGCCTGGTGACACCTAAGACGCTGTATATCGACAGTACAATTATAGAAGCAAATGCGAACCGCTACACCTTTGTATGGAGAGGAAGCATCGAACAAAGGAAAACAGGGGCATGGAAAAGCAATCTATGAGGCCCGAGAGCTGCAGGAAGAAAGTTAAGAGAATACCCAAAGCGGGGAAGAGGCGCATCACCGTGTGGTACGCTCTATCCAGACGGAGGGAAATTTCGGAGATATGAATGAGAATGAAAACATTTCATTATTGAACGAAGGAAAAGTAAATAAAGAATTCATGCTGCATGAGATGGGGCGAAATCAGAATAAATACTATCGATTTCTGCAAGGGGAATTAAAGAAATACGAAAGAGCAGAAGAAGGGAAAACTGCATAAGAGAAAAAAACGAACAAGAGGCATGAAAGCCATGATTCCTACAGGGATGCTCCTAATGGGGTGTCCGGGAGTTGAAAAAACCATTTCCCGACAGCCCCTTTATTTATTGCCACTATCTTCAAAATATAGCATATAATTATCACAGGTCGCAACTGCCCCGCCCAGGATAATAGAAGTATCCAGCTCTTCTCCATTCACCAGATATTCATGCAGCATCTCCGCTGCCTGTGCTCCCTCAACATCCGGCTGGGTCATAACTGTTATATAGTTCCTGTTTTGCGCCTCAAATTCCCGGATACTCAGTTCATACCCGCCCAGACCACAGGCAATAATCTGTTCCGCTGGAACACCCATCTCTTTCAGAACATGCATTGGAGCTAATGCACAGTCATCGTTTACCCCACAGATAATCCAGTAGGTATTTTTATCCGGAACATTTTCCTGAAAATAGCGCTTTACTATTTCGCAATTTGCCTCATACATTCCTGTAGAAACATCAATTACCGTAATGTTCTCCCTGTTTAGAGGCGAATTGGTAAGCAGTGCATCCTCATATCCTGTCAGCCGCTCTCGAAAAACACTCAGACGGGGTACATCTATTTCCAATATGCGTACATCCCCGTTTTCCAGCGGAAACTCCTTTTCCTTTGCCATCTTTGCCAGCGCAGCTCCGCCAATAGAGCCAACTTCCCTTGTTGCCATACCTACATAAGGGAATTCCTTACCATCGGCATCCCTCATGGAATCATCTATCGTGACTACAGGAATTTCCGCTTCCGCACACAGCTTTCCTATTTCGCTCCCCAGCTTCTGCTCAGTTGCGCAGATCATCAGGCCATCATATTCTTCCCTGATCACCTGCTTTACCTGTCTGATACATGTATCGTCATCATAATCCGAATTAAAACACTGCAGCTTCATCCCCATTTCCTGACATTTGCTTTCCATTCCTGACTTCACCTGCTGATACCAGTAATGATCCAGATCTTTCGAAATAAAAGCCAGCTTGATCATGCTGTTCTCCTCTTGCTGAGAATGCCTGCCGCACCCGGTCAGAATGACTGCTGACAATATTACCCAAAACAGCCAACGTCCTATTTTCATGTTCCGTCCTCCATGTAATCCCCCCAGATATCCAGTATCTGTTCTTTTTCATTATCTAAAATACCAGTTCTGTTAGAAGAGTATCCATTTTCGATAGCAAAGAAATAATAATTGGAATGCTCGGGAAATTCCACATCCCCCATACTGGTGTAAAAAACCATGCTCAAAGAAGGAATCAGACATTCTCCCTTTTCCAGGCGGATTTTCTGTCCCAGAGTACTGACATAGTAACTGAGAAATTTCTTAGCCATCCGCACATGCTTGCCATTCCCCGCTGCGACCAGTGGGACATCAAAATTACTATTCTGGAAATCACTCTCAACAGAGGGATAAGGGACAATATCCCATTCAAAATCTATCCTGCTGCAAACACGCGTCATCTCCAGACCGCCAATAATCATAGGCAGTTCTCCTGCGGAAAACGCTTCTGCCAAAGATGTACTGTCCTCTGTTTCAGCATTCATCACAGTCCCTTCCTCCATCAACTGTCCCAGAACCTCCAATGTTTCCAGTGCTTTATCATTCAATTCAACCTGACCATCCGCCGCTTTATATTTGCCTCCGTCACAACGCACAAAAGGCTCTGCCACAGTCCAGTCTCCTGGCAGCGCAATCCCCGGTTTTCCTGTTCTCTCTTTAACAGCCCTCATATAGGCTGCAAATCCTTCTAAATTCCACTGCTTTTTTTCAAACAATGTCTGAACATCCTCCAACCCATTTTCTGTAAGAAAACTTCTATTATAATAAATCATGTAGGGCATAACCCCCGCAGGCAGTGCATATTGCTTTCCATCGAAATTTCCGTTCTCCAGTGCTACCGCATAAAATTCATCCCCTTCCTGACGCCTGGACTCTACTATATCGTCCAGCTCCTGAAGTTCATTAACTTCCATTAACCTGGAAAGAATATCTTGATTTGTATAGAAAACATCAAAAGTAGTCCCTCCTGCTATCTGACTGATTATTTTGGAATTCAGTTCTTCTTCTGAAGCATAGCAGTATACCTCGACCTTGCACTTATTCTGTTTCATAAAGGTTTCCGCTACTTCTTCTGCAATCTTTTGTATTTCTTCATTGCCATATAAAGCGAAGCTTATCTTCTCTTCATCCACTGTACCCTGTGGCTGTACGCTTTCCCGCATTTCCATTGATATTATCAGTCCCACCGCTCCCAGCACCAGAAATGCGATACTTATGATATAAAGTATTTTATTTGTTCGATTCTTCATTCTGATTATCCTCTGAATTCAGACGGTGTCTTTCCTGTAATTTTCTTAAACAACTGGCTAAAATACCGAACGTTTCCAAAACCCACCATATCCGCCACTTCGTAATTTTTCAAGCTTGGGTTTTCCCGAATAATCTTCTGTGCCTGATCAATCCTAAGTGCACTCATATAGTCACTAAATTTGATACCCTTTTCCTTGCGAAATAATTTACTAAAATACCACTTGCTTACATAGACCTGATCTGCCACCTCTTCCAGAGAAATCTCTCTTCTGCAATTTTCTCTCATATACTGCACTGCCCTGTCCATAATATACTCCGTACGCGATAATTGCTTCTGACTAATGAATCCCTCTATCCAGCCACTGGTTTCATTCATAATATCCATAAAATTCTGCAGGCTTTTTGCATAGTAAGTTTTTTCCATTGCAGTTTCAAGGCTCTCTGAAAGTTCTGTGCTTTCCCCATAGTCTTCCATTAAATAACGGTAGCTTTTGGAAATCCATTCTGCCACGGTACTTTTTACTATGATGATATTTTTCACATTTTTCAATTGATCACACAGATGCCGCGCCTCCGCTGCAATATCACCACCCTGTCTCAGCGCTTCAAAGAAAGCCTCTGTTTCTACCTCTGCAACGCCTTCCCCGCTATCGGAAATGTTTTGTAAATCGCTGTAACAGATCACACTGCCTGCTCCCAGATAATAGCTCTGTACCGCACATTTATCGGCTTCTATCCGTGCTTTTCTGATATTGGCTGCTCCTTCATATGCCCGGCTGATACCAATGGACACGGAAAACCTCCCACAGGATTCAATCCGCTCTCCCAGTTCCCGCGCATACTCCGGCAGCAACTCCTTCGTCATCATTTCCTTATCGCCGCCAATAATGGCATAGACTGATTTTTTATGATGAAAGGTAATAGCCGTAAAGCCGTAATCCGGCAAAAGTTCTTCTATCTGCTCCACAATCAGAAAAAGCAATATCTGCACATCATCTTCTGTAAACCCTTTTTCCAACTCATGAAAGGAATCAATTTCAATGTTCAAAATGGCAAACCTGTCTATCCGCAAATTAAAATATTCCATTTTCTCACAGACGCGATAAAGGGTATCCGGGCTGCTGAATAGTAAGCTGGAAATGAATTTATCCTTTAAGATAGGCAAACTTTCCTTCACCTTAGCTTTAAGCAATTCCTTCTCTTTTTTCAGCGCTATGGATTTTTTTATTTTCTCTGCCAGCTCCTTTACGACCTCTAATAATTCATCCTGATCTACCGGTTTTAAAATATAATTACTCACTCCAAATGAAATTGCTCTCTGCGCATATTCAAACTCTTTATATCCCGTCAGCAAAATAACCTGGATATCCGGATTTGCAGATACAAGCGTCTCAATCATGGACAAACCATCCATCTTAGGCATGCGGATGTCGCTGATTACCAGCTGAGGCTGAAAGCTCTTCGCCTTTTCCAGCCCATCCACTCCATTTTCCGCCAAGGCTACTACTTCACAATCTATCTCATCCCAAGGCAGTACACTGGCAATTCCCATGCGGATAATGGGCTCGTCCTCTACAATCATAACTCGGATTTTCATACTGCCCCTCCTTCTAAAGGTACTGTTATTACAATTTCTGTCCCAACATCAACTGTACTTGAAATTTCAACACCAAACTTTTCTCCATAGTTCATTTGAATACGTTTATGTACATTATACAGCCCTACTCCGTGCTGCTTCTGCTGACGCACTTTGCCGCTCATAACCTCTTCTACTTTTTCAGAGGTCATGCCAACTCCATTATCCCTGATTGTGATTTTTAAAACCGAATCATCAGAATCTGCTGCGATCAGGAGACGCTTATCCCCGTCCTTCATTTCCAGACCATGTACTAGAGCATTTTCCACCAGAGGCTGCAGTATCATTTTAGGCACATGCATGCTCAGCTCCGGCTCGTCCACAGAAACCGCATATTCCAGACTGTCTCCGTACCGAATTCTCTGTATTGACAGATAATCCTCCGTGTTACTTACTTCCTCTTTCAGAGTAACAATGTTTTCTGTATTAGAAATCGACCATCTTAATATTCTGCCCAGGGCAACTGCCATTTTGCTCACATCTTTATTTCCTCCCATGGAAGCCATCCAACTGATAGCATCCAGAGTGTTATACAAAAAATGAGGATTGATCTGCGCACGTAGAAACTTATATTCTGTTTCTTTAAGTAGAATTTTGCTCTTATAATCTTCCTCTATCAGGCGCTTGATCCGTCCCGTCATAGCGTTAAAAGTAGTCGCCAATTCTCCCATCTCATCCTGATGTTCTACTTCGGCAACTACATCAAAATTCTCATTTCTAACCTCAAGCATTTTCTCCTGCAGATTTCGGATGGGCTCAGTGATAGAATTCGAAAACCGATTCATAATCAGGAACAGTACTCCTAATATCATCAGTATAATGGAAGCAAGCAGCAACTGTATGCGGTAGATGTCCTGCATCATCTCATCCTTCGGCGTGAATTCCTGAATCGTCCATCCAATATCGGTATTCTTCAGTTCCTCATAATAATATGCTCTGTCATTCACATGCGCAATGCTCAACTCCTTTCGGTTGTCCGATTGAAAATCATCTGTAAACACAATATCCTGCCCATCACAAGACACTATCTGCCCCTGCTCATCCCGCACCGCAAAAAAACTACCCGGAGTTATTTTCAGTTCTTCGTACTGCTGCCGGATCGTCTCCTCTTTGAAAAAAACATAGAGCCTTCCCAAATCTTTCAGCGTTTCAAAATCACGAATTTTCCGTACTCCCACCACGTACTCGTCCGTTTCAGGAACCCCCTGCCAAACTGTTTCACCCCTCTGATATTTCTGTTTAACAGTTTCATCCCAGTCAAGTTCATCATTCCGGAGATATTCATTTACTAAAGTATACATATCTCCTGTAGAATACGTAAATTTCTCTTTATTCTCTGTCACGATCACCAGGCATTCAATATCTTTCCTGGCATTGGCAATGCTTCGCAAAAGACCTTTCGCAAGATTTTTTTCCTCCGGTGATGACAGATACTCCGAACTTTTATTCAGCATTCTCATCAGATCGTCATTCCAGAGATTCGAGATAATGATGTTATCAAGCTCAGATAAGCTGTTGTCAATCCCCTGCATGCTCTGATTCAGATACTGCTGTGAACTTTTATAAATCTGGTCAAGCTGCATCCCCCGCGTCACCAGCGATACGATTACGCCAAACAAAACCAGCGGGATCACGATTAAGACTGCAAAAAATATATTCAGTTTCGTCCGAATTGGTTTATCGCCAAGGCACTTCCATAGTCTCTGCATTCTCATAAGCTTCCTTCTTGTATTAATCACTAACCCTTTACCTATATTTAAAATTAGTTTAACATTTTCTTTAAAACTTCACAATTATATATTCCAGCTCAATATAAACCTTTATCCTGCTCTGCGGTAAAATCCACAAAAAAGCAAGTGCTCCATCCGGTCAGAAATCATACTGGCAGCACGATTTCCGGACAGATGAAGCACGCAAGACAATCCTATAGGAGAACAGTTCGATCATATAAGGGAATCCCCTCATCTTTGGTTTATCGTAGCGCTAAAACTGCGGCTCTCCGGTGCTCTTGGCCCGGTTCTCGTAGCCGTCATCCCGCACTAACTACCAAAATCTATGTCCGAACTCTGGAGAAAACGCCTCCACAATCAGCACCATGCCCTGCTCCTCAATTGATGCACATAATCCTGACAGCCCTTTCCGCAAGGTTATTCCATTGACCATGACTGAGATAGGTTTTACTCATTTATAGTTCTCAATGCTTTATGCTGCTTTTATCTTAAACACTTGTTGTTTTTCTCTTTTTTAATTCTACATTCAATATAATATTTTTGTCCTTATACATTTTGCCGTTAATCAATTTACATATCAGACGGGCAGATTCCTTTGCCAGCCCTCCTATTGGCTGAACAATTGCTGTTAATTCCGGTTCAACCATTTCCGTAATATAGGTACCGTCGTAAGCAACAAATTTCACATCTTTCGGAACCTTCTTATGTCTTCTTATCACTTCATTCATGCATTCTATAGCCAGCCTGTCAACCCCGAAAACGCCGTCAAAGTCTATATTTTGAGACATAACATCCTTCACAGCCTCCTTGTAGTACTGAGCATCCAGCCGATTCCATTCCAATTCATAGCAGATTGTCCGGATATTATTTTCCTTCATAATTCTCTCGAACTCATAATGCCTCTCGTGATACGGAGATTCCACCCTTGTACTGCCGATAAAATGCAAAATCTTTTTGCATCCATTCTCAATTAATGTCTCCGCCGCAAGCCTTCCGCCTTCCTTATGGTTAACCGCTACCACCGGTATCTCTTCTCCCAGGTAACGATCCAAAGCAACAATCGGCTTATGGATTCTCCTGTATTCCTCCGCCTTCAAAGAGTGGACCCCTGTGATTACCCCGTCAACAATGTGCCGATTCAGCATATCCAAATATTCCAGCTCCGCATTGCTTTCTTTTTCTGTATTGCACAGCATCATTTTAAATCCGGCATTATACAGCTCCGACTCTACGCAATCCACAAATTCTGCGAAAAAAGGGTTAGAAACATTCGGCACCAGCACTGCAATAATTCCTGTCTTTTTATGATAAAGATTCCTTGCCAGTTCATTCGGTGTATAGTCAAGCTTTTTCATTGCATCTTCAATTTTCGTTCTCGCCTCTTCTGATACGTAACCACTGTCATTTAGAAATCTTGACACTGTACCGACCCCTACCCCGGCCTCTTTTGCAACATCTCTGATGCCTGCCATAACTTTTCTCCTTTTATCTTATCTGCAAACGATTGCTGCTATAATGAAGTATAATTCCCGTGAAATCAAGTTGTCAATAAACATTTTTTCTACTTCGTTCTGTAAAATCCACAGCTATCCGGCGCCGGGTCCGATATTCTGCAATTTGCGGGGATGGCAGTGTGTTGCTGGAAGTATGCATCTTGTACTGGATCTCAGGGGAACCTGATGATAGAATAAATAGAAAATAGCAGAGATAACCGAACCAAACATGATGAAAAGACTGGATACGAGGTGAACCAATGAGTGGATATGAAATCCGTTTTGTAGACAAGATTCTGGATAATGTACATGGATTTATTGAATATACTGCTGTGGAGAAGGAGATTATAGAGCTTCCTGTCTTCAAGCGCCTGCAGAGCATCAAGCAGCTGAGCCTGACCAATTGGATCTTTCCCGGCGCAGAGCATACCCGTTTTATCCATTCCCTGGGGGTTATGTACATTGCCGACCAGATGGCCATACAGCTGAACTATACAGGGGAGGAGCGGCAGCTGGTGCGGCTGGCAGGCCTTCTTCACGATATCGGGCACTATCCCCTCTCCCATGTGGGGGAACAGGCCTACAAATCACTCCCACGGGATCCGGAGAATATTCTTGTGAATCAGAAACGCAGGGTGCAAAACAGTCTGAATGGCCTGGATCATCCCAGCCTGCGCTGCATGCAGGAATCTCCCAATCCATTTCATCATGAGCATATTACCAGGGAAGTCATCCGCCATGATGAAGATATTATTAGAATTATTGAGAAATACTGCGGGGGCTCCTCCCTGATACAGATTGATAATATCTGCGACATTATTACCGGAAATGTGGAGCGCAATCCTGGCATCTCGGGCCTGGCACAGCTGATCCACTCGGAGCTGGATGCCGACAGAATCGATTATATTATGAGGGATGCCACCTTTTCCGGAACCAGCTACGGCGGCTTTGAACTTGGGCTGTTTCTCAGGAGTCTGGCACGTACCAGGTATCAGGATACGGAGATCATCGGTGTTCATTCCAAAGGGATTTCCATCGCTGATCAGTTTCTCATGAACCGGTATTTTTCCTACACCCAGGTTTTCTTTAACCGCCATGTGGCGATCCTGGAATTCATGGCCCGTTCTCTGACGGAGGTGTTTATTTCCAGAAATACCAGCGAGTACCCCTCTCCGGATGTTCTGCTCCAATATGTCAAAAAGCATAATGGAAAGACAGAATTTCTGTATTTCACTGACCGGGCATTCTGGGACAGCCTGCATCATGTATCCATGGGGTATTCCCCCTATGCAGATATCTTCCAGGAACTTCTGCTGAAATATCAGGAGCTGGATCTCACCGAAAACCGGGAGATATCCATTACGTTTAACAGCAAAGAAGAATTAATGAAGCGTCTGGAAGAGCATCCCATCTATCAAAACCTTCTGGATGATGCCTGTGAGGCAGTTCCCATCCTCCACCTGGGAAACTTCACCGGCCAGCTGCCCCGGGAAACCTTCTGCAGAGAGCTTGAACGTCTCCGGGATGTCTCGGGCCTCACGGAGGCGGATATCCGGCGGATGACGATACGGCGGATGCAGGAAGGCATTACTGTAATTGAAGAGGGGAAAGCGCCCTCACTGCTCTGTGACAACCCGGCCTCCCTTATGTCAGGCCTCTATTCCACCCGATTCTGTATCCTCAGAGAATACGGGCTTCCCCGGTGAGGGACGCCCGTATTCACAAAAATCTATATGCATTTTTTTCGAAAGCAGACGCTCCCGGCTGCTCCCAGTGTACACAGCAGCAGCCAGGCAGGCGCCTCTATGGCGTCCCCCGTGTCTGCTGTCTTCGCGTATCCAGTCTTTCCATATTTTAATTTCCCGGAAGGAGACCCCACGCTTGATCTGTATTGCCATACTTTTGGATAAGCAGGCTGCTGTGGCCCTGGCTCATCAGGATAGATCTCCTTATTTCATTCGGCGTCTGTCACCGCAATTCCATAGGTAAGGCTGCCGGTATAAGTGACTCCTTTTACTGTGGTAGGTCCGATTTCAGGAATTGCTCTGTACGTTTTTGTGCCGTCTTCTGTGAAGGATACAATTTCCTGTCCTTTTGCCACAGATACATTTGCTATGGACTCTATTAATGTGCCGTCAGGTCTCTGAATCTTATAACCAAGGATTCTGTTAATTCCGCCGGAGTCTTTGCCGCTTAACACCAGCTGGTCAAAAGAAAAGTCTGTCCCTGCCACGGTCACGGAAACCTTCTGCCCATCCTGAAGGTTATTCACATCTGTCACTGTGATATCCACATCTGTTCCGTCTGCGGCCATAGTAACGCTGGATGGAATACTGACTGTGTAGGAAGGCTAATTGGTTACTGTACAGGTGAATTGTGTCTCTGAGCTCTCCAGATTTGCCGCGTAAACAGATCCGGATGTCCCCAAGATAAGGCCCATGGTTAATACTGCTGCTACTTTTTTTCTCATAAATAAATTTCCTCCTCATACTATATGGAATTTGCAGACGGAGACAGAAATAGCCCGCTCCGATCCTGCAGTTCTATTAAAACAGATAACTCCCGGGCGGATATCTGTATTAACCGTTCCTGTCACTGTACCGAAACATTGGTACGCACCACTGCATTATTCATCTTCTCCTGGGTATCCAGGGAAAATGTGTGAACCTGAATCTCTGCCTCATATTCTCCTGCCTCCAGACCCCGGGCCAGCGTGAGACTCTTAACGGCCTTTCCTGGTTCGATAAGGTCTGAAGTATAAAGTATTTCCCCTGTCTCATCCAGGGCAATAACAAACTGAAAATAGCAGGGATTTTCTTCTGGGTTAGCAAGGGTGAGCTGTACCTCTTTTTCATCTGCCGGAAAAGTAATTGTTCCATATCCGGGTATCTTAATGCCTGAAGTTTCTGCCTCTGCCTGGCCTTCCAGCTGATTTTCCCAATCCTCTGCATCCATATCCAGGACCATGCCGTTTCCTGTCTGAACAGGGGATACCTGGGCAGGCCGGAAAAAAAGCCAGAACACACCCCCTGCAAATAAGAGAACTATCAGTAAAATGACCATTATTTTCTGCCTGGTAATCTGCATTTTCTTTCACTTCCTCTCCTTTACTGAGACAAGTATATGCCGGACGGGTTAAATAACTTGTGGGGATGGAGTAAATAACCTGTAAAAGTTTTAAATAAATCCTCTTGACTTTGCGACACATATGTCTCATAATATAGAGACACTTATGTCGCTTATTGGAGGTTGTACTATGGGAGAGAAGGGAAGAAGAACCAGGCAGGCAATCTGTCAGAGCGCCTGTCAGCTGTTTGCAGAAAAGGGATTCAAAGATGTGACAATGAAAGACATCTGTGAACGCACGCACCTGAGCCGGGGAGGCCTGTACCGGCATTACGGTAGTACGCGGGAGATTTTCATAGAAATCGTGGACTCCCTTATGAGAGAGCAGGCCGACGATTTCGGCGGTAAGATGGAACAGGGTGTTCCCGCAGGTGACATCCTGGATGAGGTGCTGAAACGCTACGAATCGGAGATGGCAGATGCCGGGAGTTCATTAAGTGTTGCACTGTATGAGTTTTTCAGCAGCCCTGAATACTCCGGGGATGACCATTCCATGTATGAGCAGTACCGTCAGTCTGCAGAGATGTGGGAACGTTTCCTGGAATACGGGATAAAAAGAGGCGAATTTTTGCCTGTGGATACGGAGGCAGTGATTGACTTGATACTGTTCTCCTATCAGGGGGTACGCATGTACAGCAAGCTTATGCCGGTAGATCCCCGGATACCGAAAAGAATCCTCAGCCAGATCCGGCTGATACTTACAGGAAAGGAGTGAATCCCCTATGACATCTGTATTTTATAAGAAGGAGCTGCCCTCTGCAGCCGTAATTAACCCGGAAGACTCTGTCCAGCCAGTGAGTGGCTTTCCGGAGGTATGTATCTCTACCTTTTCCAAAGCTATCATTGATAAGTTCGCAGCTATGGACGGCGTTCGGATTATTGCCTGGCTGCTTACTGCCAACGGCAGAATTCCAGTCTATGAGATCACGTACGGAGGCAGAAGATTTGCCTTTTATCTCTCTTTGGTGGGCGCGCCGGCCTGTGTATGCGGGCTGGAAGAGATCATTGCCATGGGAGGAAAACGCTTTGTCTTTTTCGGATGCTGCGGAGTCCTGGACGCAAAAAGGGTGGGGGAGCGTCTGATCCTTCCCGCCGGAGCGGTCCGGGATGAGGGCACCAGCTACCACTATTACCCCGGAGATATCCGCTTAGAACCGGATGCTGCGTGCAGCCTCATCCTTCAAAGCTGTATGGACCGCTGCGGCTATCCCTATACGTCCGGAAAGATTTGGACTACGGATGCCATATACCGGGAGACTGCTCCGCAGATCGCAGAGCGCAGAAAAGAGGGCTGCATTGCTGTAGACATGGAATACTCCGCACTTCTGGCCGTATCCAGATACCGAAAGGTTGCTTTCGCCCAATTTTTTTATGGTGCGGACAGCCTTGACGGCGGAGTATGGGAGCCCAGGGATTTGACGGATTATGGTCTTTCCGGGGCAGATAAATACATGGCGCTCGCACTGGAATGCGGACTGGCACTCTCCTCTGCACCCTAAAGCAGACCGGAAAGTCCCTCCGCATCCAGCAGCTTCAGGCCCCCGGAATTTCTCCGGAAATACCCCAGTGCCTCCATCTTTTTTAGTTCCTGGTTCAGAGAGGATCTGCTCACATGCAGCTTGTTGGCCCAGACAGTCTGGGACACGGGAAGGGGGATCTGTCCGTCCTCATAAAGATGATCCATCCCCACCAGCCAGAAGGCCACTCTCTGACGGATGGTCTGATAATTCAGACAGTTGAGCAGAAGCTGATTCTTCAGCCCCCTCTGAGAGACGTAGAGGAGGAGTGAGTACATCATCCGGGTATCTTCCTCTATCATCTCTTCAAACTTGGAGGCGGGCATCCAGGCTACTGTAGTTCTCTTGGCCGCCACCAGGTTATAGGTGTACGATCGCCTCCCGGAAAAGTATAAGAATTCAGGTAATATATCCTTTTCCTCAAAGTAAGCACTGCACATCTCTTCTCCTCCGGCGGTGTCTGTCTCCGCTTTCAGGATCCCGTCTGTTACAATCCCAATGGCATCAATGGGATCCCCCAGGGAGTAGATAATGCTGGCTGTTTTATAGGTTTTGTATTTCAGATACCGGCTGTAGTTCTCGTGTTCCCGGCACAGATCGGCAAAAGGGAGCTGATGCATGTTTCCTTCCTCCTGATGGAAAGCTTACCCGCGGGCACCTCTCAGCGCATGCCCTGCAGGCGGACGTACTGCATTTGCAGTACGTTAAAGGTTAACATCATCATACCCCAGATCCGTGGGGAATGCAATCTGTCCTCTGCGTGTAATGCACGGATGCACCAGGACAAAACCGGCATACCCGGGGAGATTTTTTCGGCAGAGCAGGCCGAAAACAGCGACAATGGGGCAGGTATTGCCTGCTCCATAAAGGGGTTCTCCCCTGGGAATGCCGGCTTTGTCTTAGAGCATCTCTATGGCAGAGGCGCCCAAGGGGCCCTGCCGCCAGGCAGGAGCCCCGGAAATTCAAAGCTGCTTAAGCCCTCTGTCCAAAAGGTCACAGAGATCGTCGTAGTCCTTCTCCCCCTGGAACCTGAGGGCTTCTTTCCCTCTGCAAAATACTGCTACCACAGGAATACCGCCTATATGCAGGGCCTCTGCCAATGCCTTATTGGCATCCACATCCACAAAGCAGACCTTGAACTGCCCCTGGAATTCTTCCCGCAAAGCCTCCTCCAGCACCGGATGAAGCGCCTTGCAGTGGACACAGCGTTCTGCTCCAAAAAGCACAAGGACAGGGGTTTTTTCCTCCTTCAGCACTTCCCCTTCCCATTCCGGCATAGTGACTGGCCGGAAGAAGTCAGTGTCTACCGTAAACACCTTTTCCCGCTTCGTCACATCTTCTTCGTCGTCTGTGGCTACGCACAGGGCAACGTCGTCATAGTAGGGCAGAGTTCCTTCCACATCAACTACCGTTTTAGCCCCCAGAGCTCCGGCGCCCGGAACACGGAAAGAAGTATTATCTATAGGAGCAATGGCGATCTCCGCAGGCCTTGGCTCCTGAGGGACATAGTCGTAGGGATACCGGTATGCCCTGTAAATCATGTTATTCTTTGGTCCCTTCTCGTTGTGGGAGTAGTAGGGGGAAATCCATTCCCATACTATCTCATATTCCGGCGTAACCTCGAATACCCTTCCGTCCGATCCCTCCGTGACCAGTGTATTTCCGTTGGGCAGGCGCTGGGCGCTGCTCACATAAGGACTGTAGAATTTACTGGCATCTGTGGGAATGGCGTGGCCCAGTTCTTTGGGCGTCAATTTCCATACGACCTCCAGCGTAACCGGATTCAGCTCCAGCACACGGCTGTAGTCTCTGAGCGCATTCTTGGTTCCGATCCTGGAACCGGGATTGGGCGTACCGTATCCGGCCCAGCCTCCGTTGTCAAAGACGAGAAGATTTCCCTCACCCGGCAGTCCTTTGGGGATCATATGAAAATGATGCTGCCCGATGATCCACCCCAGCTTCTGGAGCTCAGGGGCAGCCGTAAAGTCCGGTCCTATCTTCCAGACTATGTCTCCTGTTTCCTTGTCAAGGATTGCCAGAATATTAGCCTCTCTGCAGTCAAAAATAATATTCTCCGGCTTGAATCTCTGATCACCCGAATCATACCAGCTATTTGGCCCCAGACAGCTCATACAGTTAATATGGAGATAGTCACCCACCCCTCCGTCGGAGGATCTGAGATTGGGATCCCGGAACAGCACATTTCTGGCTGCCTCGTCAAACCCCAATTCCTCAAAATGGTCGCTGACAGACCATTTCCAGAGTATATTCCCCTCCCAGTCCACTTCTATCATTGCATCGTCCAGGAGCTTCTTGTCAGAGATCCCCGGATTCCTGATGGTCTGATGTACCAGAATCAGGGTGTTTCCATCCAGAGGCTTTGCGTCCATACCCGGCACATAATAGCCCACGGGGTTCCCTTCCCTCTGATAATCATGGTGCTGCCTTGCCATCCAGCGGTGATCCCGTCCCGGGTCATCAATCTCCTCAAAATGATCAAAGCTCCAGACAATATTGCCGTCGTAATCTATCTCGATAAGGTTCACCCCGTCCTGCATGCCGTAATCAGGGTGGCGGTATCCGGAAAGTCCCATAACATATCCCCCCGGAAGGAGTTTGGGCGGCATGGCATGCATCTTCCATCTCCTGACCTCATTTCCGTTCATGTCAAACAGTAAAACTCCGTCATTAATTAACGGCACTATCGTATATCCATTCCAGCACTTTTCCGGCTGGTATACAGTTACCCCGTGAGGGAAAACAAGCGGCTGTCCCATAATCTATATCCTCCATTCTTCCTGCCTGCTCCTCAGGCTATATTCACCATCTGTTACGACTGCTGGAAGCGCTCTGTCTTTATCAGCTGTCCATCCTCATAATATGCTGCCGCCACGGTCTCCTTCAGGCCAAGCTCCTGATAAAGCAGGCTCTGCCGTGTAATATCCTGGCGGTAGACTTTCTGGCTTGCCCCCAGTTTTTTCTCCAGCTTTGTCACCTTTTCAATCTCCTCGCTGTGGTAGGGATTATAAAAAACAAAGACTGCCTTTCCCGAATCCGGACTTAATATCCCCCGAATCTGCTCTAATTCACTGGCATAGCGGCCGGAAGCCTCTGCTGCCACAGCGCCGTCCGCGGCGGAGGTTACAATCTGCCTCAAAAATTTGCTGGTACAGTCCCCAACTGCATACAGCCCCGGTATACAGGTTTCCATCTTATCTGTCACAGGAATGTACCCGGACAAATCGCAGTGTACCAGATCCTTTACAAAGTCCGTCTGGGGCACCATGCCCACAAAGGAAAAGAGTCCTTCTGTCTTTACCTCTCTCATTTCCCCTGTCACTACATTCTTCAGCACCAGGGATTCCACCCAGTCTTTCCCGCGGATTTCGGCCAATGTTGAATTCCATACAAAATTAATTTTGGGGTTTCCAAAGGCCTTTTGGGCCGCTAACTCATTGCAGTCAAGGTGTCCTTCCTCGTGGAGAACAATTACCGTGGCTTTTTTAACCAGACGTGTGAGATAATCCGCTTCCTCAATGGCCTGATCCCCGGCTCCCAGCACATAAATTTCTTTGTCTTTAAAAAACTCCCCGTCACAGGTGGCACAGTAGGCAACCCCATGACCGGCAAACTCTTCCTCCCCGGGAATCCCCAGAACCCGGGGCCTGGTTCCCAGATCCAGAATAACGCATGGTGCCTGAAAATCCCCTCTTCTTCTGGTATGAACAGTGAAGATATCTCCCTCTTTTTCCACCCCTGTGACTGTGGTCCGCTTCATTGAAACTGTCGGAAAACTCTCCGCATGCTCGCGGAATCTCTGCATCAGCCCTTCCCCGCTCTCACGTACTGTTCCTGGATAGTTTCTAATCTCTGCCGTAGTATTCACTCTGCCTCCGTAACTGCCCTTTTCAATCAGCAGTGTCTTTCTGCCCGCCCGGCCGGCGTATATGGCAGAGGTCAGGCCTCCCGGGCCTCCGCCTATAATGATTACATCATAACGTTCATTCATACTTACCGCCTCACTCTTCTTGATATCTACTCCCATTGTAATCCCTTTAAAAAAAATCACCTGTTGGCGCTCCAACAGCAGCTTAATTTTTCATAAGTTTTCTACGCTGGCCTTTCAGCTGCAGATCTGTTAGGATAAAATGATGTAAAGAAAGGAGGTTTTGCTTTGGCCAATACAAACCTGCAGCTTATAAAGTATATGAAAGAAACACCGGAGGTTTACTTGGAAAGTTCCTCTGCCTTCTGGACTGACCCGCATATTTCAGAATATATGTTAAAGGCTCATCTGGATCCTGATTTTGAAGGCGCATCCAGAAAACATGAATTTATAAAGCAGTCTGTTCACTGGATCGCAGAGTACTGCCATGGAGGCAGGGGGAAAAAACTCCTGGATCTGGGATGCGGCCCTGGTATTTACGCAGAGCTCTTGACAGATCTGGGATTCTGTGTGACAGGAATTGATTTTTCAGAGCGCTCCATAGCATATGCCAAACAGCATGCTGACAGCACCGGCCGGGAGATTTCATACTATTGTAAGAACTATATGGAACTGGATGCTTTCCGGGAATATGATGTTGTAATCTTAATCTACTGTGATTTTGGGGTTCTCTCCCCAGATATAAGGAGCGCCCTGCTGAGAAAAATTACAAAAGCGTTAAAAAAGGACGGCTTGCTGATTCTTGACGGGTTTACCAGGTCCTGCCTTAACTCCTTCCAGGTAAAAGAAACCATACAGTATGAGGCGTCAGGCTTCTGGTCTGCCGATCCTTATGTTGTTATTCAGCGGAATTCCCTGTATCCCGAAACCGCCAATACCCTGGAACAATATCTGGTGCTGACGGAAAATGACTGCCGCTGCTATAATCTCTGGAATCAGGTGTATACAGCAGACTCTTTGAGAGCAGAGCTCACCGGGGCGGGTTTTCAAGATATACACCTTTTTGATAATGCTGCCGGAAAACCCTATACAGGACAGGATACCACTATATGCGCAGCAGCCATAAATAAACCGGCTGGACAGGACGTACTTTCGTAATGCAAAAGGCATAACCTGTCGTCCCTGAGAAGGGCAGGTTATGCCTTTTCTAAAAACACTCTTTAGCAGCCAAACAGCTCCACTGCTTCCATCATCTTCCCGATGATATCCACACCGAAGGGACAATTCTTCATACAGGATCCACATTCTACACATTCCTGTGCATGATGTTTCAGCAGTGCATAGTGATCCTTCAGCGTCTCTGGGACTGTCTCCTGTATGGATGCCAGATCCAGATACTTATTCATCGCCGCCACGTCAATCTTAACAGAACAAGGTGCACAGTGGCCGCAGTACATACAGTGGCCGCCAAATCGGCCGCAAGAACCTCGTCCACAGCTCCCATTCCAACCATCACAGATGCCACCGCCGGCCTTGTCAGGCAGTAGTGAAGGCACTGCACCGGAGTTAATGCCTTACCAAAGGGAGACTGGGCATCATCCAGGAGAACCGTACTGCTCTGCATCCCAGGCCGTACATAGGTGCCCCTCTATTACATAGTCCTCCCGTTTCCTTAGTGTTGCAGGATTATTATTTATCCAAATTTGTAAGCTTCTCTCTCTGCCTGAATTGAATCATTTTGCGAATCAACGCTTCCGGCAGTTTCGTGTCATAGGGAAACTGCACTGTGTTCTTCTTGTTTGTCTTATAGACGGCCAAATCCTCTCTGAATTCTTCCAGTGTACCCGGGCTTGTATAGAATCCCAAATGCTTCTTATTCGCTGCAATCTGCAGCAGATACCCGTTCAGATAATAAGCCGGGGCGCCCCAGGCTATCTTCTCAGTACAGTCCGGTATTGTGTCCATGATTATGCGCCGCATCTCCAGAAGATACGCCTGCACCGACGGTTCAAAGCCTTCTATATATTCCCTTATATCTGCCTGCATGGTTCCTCCTTTGCCACTATACGTATCAGTTTCTGCCTCTAGAATACAAGAATACCATGGTAAAATCTACTGCTTTTCGTCTATAAGTGTAGTTTTGACATTCATAAAACAAAAAAGATTGCGCTTTCGCGCAATCTCCGCCTGCGGCGGGCTGTCACAGACAGCATCTTTCTTTCCGCCGCAGCTTTCTTTAATTCCTATACTGCGCTGTCCCCGGTATGCATACACACCTCTACCTTGTGGTTTGTACCCACAGCCAGCGCCCCCAGTAAAGATTTTCCGTCTACTACTATATGACCATACTTTAAATCAACATCAAAATCATATTTCTGAACAGATTCTACAAACTGAACAATCTCTTCCGGAGAATGAAAAATAATGGTTTCTGTCTTCAAATTTTCACCTCTTCAATCATTGCTTTATTATTATTCTATCCAGATTTTCCCGGGTTGAAACCCAAATTTTAAAAGTATGGTTGATAACCCTATTATATTCTGCCTGCTTAGTCTTATATCCAGGCATAAGAAGAACCGCCCCGAAGTTTCACACTCCGGAGCGGTTCCTCCCTTCTGACAGGTATCAAATCAAGTCTGATTGCTGCTGTTATCTTGTCTTTGTCCAGGCGCCGGAACCGTTCACATAGTAGTTTCCTATCCATGTACTGCTGGCCATGGCCCCGCTGCTTCTCAGGTAATACCAGGTATCTCCCACTTTTACCCAGCCGGTTGCCATAGCTCCGCTGCTCTTCAAATAATACCAGGCGCTTCCTACTTTTGCCCAGCCGGTCACCATCGCTCCATTGTTCTTCAGATAGTACCAGGTGTTTCCATCCAGTACCCAGCCAGTGGCCATGGCCCCGCTGCTCTTCAGATAGTACCAGGTACTTCCCTCCTGCAGCCAGCCCGTTGCCATGACTCCGTTACTTCTCAGATAATACCAGGTACTTCCCACTTTTGTCCAGCCCGTTGCCATAGCTCCGCTGCTCTTCAGGTAATACCAGGTATTTCCCTCCTGCAGCCAGCCCGTTGCCATCGCTCCGCTGCTCTTCAGGTAGTACCAGGTACTTCCCTCCTGCAGCCAGCCCGTCTGCATCACACCGTTTTCGTCACAGTAGTACCAGGTCTTACCATCCAGTACCCAGCCCTCGGCACGGTATCCGTATTTATCAAAGTAATACCAGTTTCCGTCTATCAGCCTCCAGCTGTTCTGTGGCCAGGTACCATCCCCATTGTTATACCACCAGCCGTTGCGGTCCTGCTCCCAGTGGGGAGCTTTCACTGTTTCCTCTACAGTTACCGTGAACTCTGCGGCAGCCTCCCCGTAGGTTACGGTAATGGTCTTTTCTCCCGGAGTAGATGAATCCAGCTCACTCACGGTGTAATTTGTCACTTCTTCCTGGCTTCCGTCTGCATAGTAAGCGGTTACAGTCATTCCTTCTGTATCCAGCGTCTCCCCTACCTGATAGGTAAGTTTATCCGGAGCCTTCACTTCAATCTTTGTCACTTCCGGTTTTGGCGCTTCTGCTACCACAGCCATGAATTCTGCTGCCATCTCCCCGTAGATAACCGTCACATACTGGATGCCCGGCGCGGTTGTATCTAATTCTGTGATCTGGTAATCCTCTGGGGCGAGTTCCACATAGCTGCCGTCTGAATAGTGGGCATATACAGCCAATCCTGTAAGATCCAGGGCTTCTCCTACCACATATTCTGTTTTTTCCGGAGGGGTCAGCACTACTTTAGATAACACCGGTTCCGGTGTTTCTTCTTTCACATTTACCGTGAATTCTGCTTTCATCTCCTGATAGGTTACGGTAATTGTCTTTTCCCCTGCCTCTGCGGAGTCAAAGCCTTCCACCGTGTAATCTTCAGAAGAAACCTCTTCTTTTACCTTGTTGCTGTAAACAGCGTTTACTACCATACCGGCGGGAGCAAAGTCTTCTCCTACCAGGTAATCTGTTTTGTCAGGTACAATCACTTCAATTCCTGTAAGAACTCTCTCCTTTACCAGGATTGTAAATTCTGCCGTCTTATCTTGATAGGTTACGGTAACCTTCTGTTCCCCTGCTTTGCAGGTGTCCACTTCAGAAACGGTGTAATCTGTTACTTCGGCTTCTGTATTGTCAGAATACTGGGCCATTACTTTCAGGCCGGTGCTGTCGAAGGGTTCCCCGATCTCGTATTCTGTTTTCTCCGGAGGTGTCACGGTAATTCCTGTAAGAGTTTTGTCCGGTTCTTCCTTTTCCTTTACGGTTACGGTAAATTCTGCAGTCTTTGTCACCTCACCTTCTGTGTAACTGACGGTTATGGTCTTCTGACCTGGGGTTTGGGAATCATAGCCTTCCACAGTATAGCTGCCTGCTTCCAATTCCTGCTGGCTGCCGTCGCTGTAGTTTGCAGTAACTGCCAGTCCCTCCAGATTCAATTCCTCTCCGGTTTCGTATTCCGTTTTTGCAGGAGGAGTTACTTCTATCGATTCCAAAACCACTTCTTCCGGTGCTTCTTCCAATTTGTAAATTTTAATGTAGTTAACAGTAACACAGGCATCCGGGCAGCTCAGATGAACATCCAGATTTCCGTCTGTTATCTGTATCTGTTTTTCAATTATATTTGTCTTATTCATGGGTATCCCAACCGTTGGGGTGTCTGTAGCCAGTTCTCCGTTTAGGGTGATTGCTGTGCTCCAAGCATTGCTCCACGGATTGCCGATTCCCACCTGTACCAGATAGGTGCCGTTTTCCAGCTCATAGCCATAGTCAATCCCTGGCCGCTGGCTTGCATCCGGGAATGCCACATCCTGACCCCTTGCATAGCGGAAAGTGGATTCCTTAGGCTGATTGTCGCCGGTATTGCGCTCATCGGCCCAGGTGTATTTGGTGAATATTGCTTTGGATTCTGCCGGTGTTCCGGATGTGTCAAGGTCAGAATCCTTCACCTTCAGTCCCCACATCCTGCCGGTGCCGGGATCTGCCTGATACAGCTGCTCGGTTACGCTGTTGCCGTATCCGAATTCCTCACCCGCGCTCAAGGTGGAGGGATCGTGATCTCCGCAGTCTGTGAAATATGCCAGTTCCGTCTTGGGCGGCTCTGTCCATTTCTCTATGGAGATATAGTTCATGTTAATGGTGGCATCCTTAGACAGTGCATACACATCCAGGAATTCCTCTCCCTGTAGGACTGTCACCAGTCCGCTTACCTCTGCAGTGGCGCCTTTTCTGATATTCAGAGGGGCTTCATTTAATTTGGTCTCCCCTGCATATACATCGGGATTTCCGGAGTTGTTCCACTGATTTCCCATGCCTGCGGTTACCTTATAATTTCCCGGTTCCAGCTGGAAGCGGTATTTGACATAGCGGGGATTGATTCCGTTTTCCGCCTGATTATGCGCATAGCGGAAGGATGTTTCTTTGTCCTGCAGGTCTGCCTTATTGTTTTCATTAGCCCACTGGTAAGTAGTGTAAGCGCCTTTGCTTCCGGAGGGCGCTGCGATAGCCTGATCCTGTTCTGAGGTTACCGCACCCCACTGATATCCGGTACGGATGTCCTCTCCAAAAATCTGGTCCGTAACTTGATTGCGTTTTCCAAATTTTTCTCCCGGGCTGAGCGTATCCGGGTTGTGATCTCCGCAGTCTACAAAGTATTCCAGTTCCTGTGAAATCAGGCTTTCATCCCTCTGATATACTTTTTCCAGTGAGAAGTTATCCAAGTATAAGGTTCCCTTCGTAAGCCCTGCAGCATCTGCTTTAATTAAGATATCGCCCTTATTCTGCATATTGATAACCATTGTCTGTTCTTCATATTCTTCCGAAAGATTCATCGCCTGGGTTGTCTCGCCTGCACATAGCAGAGCTTCTCCCTCTGCATTCTCTCCCTTTGCATAAACATGAAGGATATATTTTCCTGCATCCAGCCCCTGAAGGTTCTGGGAAATACTTCCCTGCTCAATGCGGGCATAGTAGCCTTCGTAGCTGTTTGCAATTTCTTTTGCCACGGATACAGCATCTTCGCTGCTCACTTCCCAGCCATAGGTATTCCCTGTGCCAAAGCCTGCATTGGTGATGTATGCATCCCGGTGTTCGCCGCTGGCTTCTTCAAAGTATACTTTTACCTGTACATCTGCCTGTACATCTGGTATTTCCAGGGTATAGGCACCGTCTCCCTGCTCCAGTACCTGGTCTTTTTTAGATACACCATCCACCAGCACATCCGCCAGTCCCTTTTCAGGAACCATCGTTACCAGGAAGCTGCCTCCTTGTTCCACTGCATTTTTGTCAACGGTTGCATAACCGGCTGCTGTAGTAGTTACCTGAATGCTGTAGGTATCAGGCACTGCAATTGGCTCATCTAATGTCAGTGGCGTCAGGATAAACCGGTCAAAGTTCGGCGCATAGTTATCTAATACATTTTCTCCCGGTGTGGAAGTGCTTCCGCCCCATTTTACGATCCAGCTGTCATCGTTGAAGACCTTGATTACATTATCACCTGCGTCCAGACGAACCTGAATGGATTTCTCCTTAAAGGTATCATCTGAGAAGGTATTAATAAAGAAGTATCTCTGAGGATCCTGTCCATTTACCTGGAAGGATGCATATTTATCAATGATCTTGGTATTGTAGGAGTGTGTACCACAGATATCATTGTTGGACTGGAACACCTGGAGTTCATAGACACCTGCCTGGGGCGCATTGCAGTGGATCTCCAGATATTTGTTGATATCCTCTGCCGCATTGGCATCGCCTTCCATACCAGCTACATATTTGCCGCCGGAAGCCATACTGCTGTTCTTTACTTCAATTGCCGATCCCTCCGGAATACAGTCTTCTGCCTCAATCGCCGTTGGGTATTCTCCCTGGTCTACTGCCTGTACCTTCATATAGTCCAGCGCCAGAGCCGCATCTGTATCCGCGTCAATGACATTGATGCCTTTCTGCAGATAAACGGAAGCTGTTGCTTCTCCCCACTGTCCCTGGGCAGGTTCCACTGAAACTGTCTTGCTCAGTCTGTCCAGGGTTGTCGCCGTATTGCCGGTATAAATATGGATATTGCCGGCTGCCGGTGACTGATACCGGAAGGTCATGTTATACAGCCCGCTTTCTTCTACGACTACATTCCACCGGATACCGCCGCCTTCTCCCACCGTTCTCTTATCCAGTCCGGTTACATATCCATTGCTGGAGTACCCGGAAATGCTGTTCTCAGTTTTCACTGTTGTATCTGTATTTCCCAGGAGAATATTGAAATCTGACTGTTCTGCCTCATAGAGATCCCTTGACTTTTCCAGGGCCACATCCTTGGCTCCTGCCCAGGTTACAGTCAGCGCATCATGCCAAACCGTGCCATTTCCCATTGTCTGAATCTGTATGGTGTGGGTTCCTGCTGACAGATCTCCATATAAAGTATGAATACCTGTCATGTTCTCCAGAAGTGTATTCTTCATCATTTCCTCAGACGGCTCCTGTCCATCGATGGAAAATGTCTGCATAATATTCTGGGGATTGTGAGTACTCATATTGTTTCTGGTGCTTCCCGTTCCGTTTCCGTAGATAAAGTCCAGTTTATATTTTCCGTCTACCGGAACCTCAATGGTGTACGTCATAACTGCATTCTGAGGCATGGAAACAATGGAACCGTCAGAGAGATAGTAGTTGGGGTTGAAGGTTTCTCCTTTTGTGGTGCACCCGGTTCCCAGTTCGGCCTGTTCGGCCTCGTATACCTTCTGATAACGGTTCACCATAGCATCCGTCAGTTCTTCCCCTTCAGAAACCTTTGTTATCGTAACATTATAGGCTGTGGAAAACTTCATGTTATTCAGGGATAAGGTCACACTGCCGTCCCCGTTCACAGGAAGAGCCCCTTCCATGATAACCGGCGTCTGGTTCTGCGCCCCGTGGTATCCGGAAAATGCGGTAGCCTGCACTTTAACATGCACCATGCTCTCTCCACTGAATGCCTCAGTGTTTCCCACATTCAGCAGATTTACGTTGGCAGATCCATCGATTCCTCCCAAAAGCGTGGTAGCGCTCTGTTTTGTGTTGTCCACGGAAGCTACGCCGTATAATTGTTCGTAGCTGGTATTGGTAGAAACCTTTACTGTCTGTCCGGACATATCCCCGTACCATTTATACAGCCACCATGCTCCATTCCCCTCGTTGGCATCTGCTGTCAGGTCGTTCAGGTTATTGGCCTGATGCCAGAAAGGAAGGCATCCGTATACTTTTTCGTCCTCCAGACGGGCAATCCAGTTCACCAGGCGCCCCGGTACACCGCAGTCAGAGAAGTCGGCATACTCGTTGATGCAGATTTGCGGAATCTCCGGATCCTGATCCGTATGGTTCGCTTCCTTCCATTTTGTCCAGTTAGTAGAATTCCAAATAGACTTAAAGTCCTGCATCTCCCCTTTCAGTCTGTTCAGTTTATCCACCTGGAGATCATGCCAGGTTATGATATCGGGCATACAGTTATTATCCGCACAGTACTGAATATGTCCCCGCATATTGGTTCCGTTGAACTGGGTATTATAGGCTGCGCTGTTGGGACCGGCAATGGTTGCGCCCGGATCCCCTGCCTTGATTGCTTCATAGTATGCCTTCCAGGCCGTATTTGTATTGGTGCCCCGGATAGGGGTACCCTCGTTAATGGGGATATAGACAATGGCTTTGTCAATATCCACATCCTTTAGATTGTCATTCTTGTGGTCTTCTTTCCAGGCTTCCTTCCATTCCACCACAGCAGGGGCAATGATGGTCTCCAGGACATTTGCATATTCTTTGTAATTGGCAGTTACACCAAATACTCCGTAATAATTGCTATTGTACATCATGACCTGCTCTCCCCCGGATTCCAGGAAGGTCTTAGCCACGTCAAGGGCATCTCCGTAGGGATGTTCTGTTCCCAGCGCACCCTTTGTACACAATACCTTTGGCTTCAGGGGCACCAGTGTATTCGTGGTAGGCACATCCTCGCTGCTGACCCCGTACAGGAATCCGGCAGCACCGTGAAGAATATCCCCGGTTGTTACCCCAAAATCCACGGTCAGGGCAGGCATCTCGGCAGCCTGCGCCTCAACGGTTCCCAGCCCGGTGGCAAAAATGCCTCCGGCGGCCATTGCTGTGCTTAACAGTCCGGCAACAGCCTTTTTCCAGAAACTTTTGGTTTTCCTCATCTTCTTTTCTCCTCCTTTTATTCTCATTCGCTTTGTATGGGTAACGGCTGACAGTCATCCTTCAGAAATACCGGTATGGTATCCCTTCCGCAGACTGCTTCAACCCGCTGACCGCCTTTATATCTTCTGCCTGTGTCATACTCTGTCCAGAGGGATCCGGCAGGAAGGTAAACACTTCTGACGGTAATTCCAGGGGAAAGCACCGGGGCAACCAGAATATCACTGCCGTAGCAGTATTCATCCTCAATCTTCCAGCACTTCCCGTCCTCCGGGAATTCATAGAACAGTGTCCGCATCACCGGAGTCCCTTTTTCATGGGCCTCCGCCATCAGCTGCCGGGTGTAAGGACGGAGAGCTTCACGAATCTCCATATATTTCTTACAGATCTCATAGACCTCCTCCCCATAGCTCCAAACCTCATTGGCTGCCCCGGAACAGCAGGTTGCCCCTCCCGTGGTGCCCACCTGGGGCTGTCTGGGTTCCCGGTCACCGTGGAGACGCATCACCGGGCAGAAAGCGCCCCATTGGAACCAACGGACGAACAGCTCCCGGAATGCTTCATCGTTGGGATCCCCTCCGTGAAATCCCCCGATATCGGTAGTCCACCAGGGGATCCCCGCAAGACCCATATTAAGGCCGGCAGCCAGCTGGTTTCTCATGCTGGAAAAGCTGGAAGCAATGTCTCCTGACCAGACAAGGGCTCCGTACTTTTGGCTTCCCGCCCAGGCACACCGGAGCAGATTGACAATATTCTTCTGTCCCTCTGCCTCCATTCCCTCATAGAACGCCCGGGCATAATCCACCGGATAGATATTGCCAATCTGGAGAGTTGGCCCCAGATAGTAGCGGTAGTTGTCAAAATCATAGGCGGTATACTCCGGCTCCGCCTCATCCAGCCAGAATATCTGGATTCCTTTTTCATAGTAGTTCTTTCTGGCTTTTTCCCAGATGTATTCCCTGGCTCCAGGGTTGGTGGCGTCAAAATGAATGGTAGCCCCCTCAAAGTCCAGCCCCACCCGGAAGCCCCGGTCTGTGCGGATGAGATAGCCTTTCTCCAGCATCTCCTGATAGTTCTCACTTTCTCTGTCCACAGTAGGCCAGACAGATACCATAAGCTCTATTCCCATATCTTTTAGTTCCCGCACCATCCCATCGGGATCCGGCCAGTACACGGGATCGAACTTCCAATCTCCCTGTTTGGGCCAGTGGAAGAAATCTATAACGATCACATCTATGGGCAGGTTTCTTCTCTTATACTCTCTGGCCACAGAGAGCAGCTCCTCCTGGGTCTGATAACGCAGCTTACACTGCCAGAAGCCTAAGCCATATTCCGGCATCATGGGCACGGTACCCGTCACACGGGCGTACTGTTCCTCAATCTCAGCCGGAGTATCCCCCGCTGTCACCCAGTAATCCATCTGCTTGGTGGAATAAGCCTCAAAGCTGGTAATGTTCTTGCCTAACACAGCCCGTCCCACTCCGGGATTATTCCAGAGGAACCCATACCCTCTGGAAGACAGGGCAAAAGGAACACTGGCCTGTGAATTCCGGTGGGCCAACTCCAGGTCCGCTCCCTTAAGGTCAAGGTAGGGCTGCTGATACTGGCCCATCCCATAAATCCTTTCTTCAGGGTCCAGGGACTCAAACCTCAGAGTCAGATGGTAATCGCCCCCCGGGATAGGCTGAAACTCCCTGGCCTCCACTTCAATGGCGCTGCATTTGCTGTCTGTTACATCCTTTCGGTTCCTCATATACTCCTCTAACAGAAGCTTTCCTTCCCGGTTATAGATGAGAAGCTTTCCGGCCCATGTTACGACTGCCCGGATTCTTCCATTTTTCAGTTCCGCCTCCCGGCTTTCGATTCTTATCTCTGTCTTCTGCTCCGGCTGGGGGAGGAGGGCCCAGTCAGTGTCCTCCATTGCCCGGTTTTTGGTGGCCCGGATGCGCAGACTGTTCTCTCCCCAGGGTTCTATCCACATCGTTTCCCCGTCATAGGTATAAATCAGCCTTCCATTTTCCTGTCGAAACATTTTGTTCTCCTTTCCGCTGTACCGGCATGCCGACTGCGTCAGCCTTTTACTGCGCCGCTGGTCATGCCGCTTATGATGTATTTCTGCATAAAGATAAATATTAATGCCACTGGGATAATTGTAACTACCGCAAATGCAGTGAGGTAACTCCACTTGGTTCCGTACTGTCCCATAAAGTTAAAAATCCCCGCTGTGATAGGCCGTTTCTGCTGGTCGATGATAAAAGTCATGCCGTAGGCCAGATCTCCCCAGGCATACAGGAAGGAAAAGATGGAACATACCATAACCCCCGGCTTTGCAATGGGAATCAGTACCCGGATAAATGCGGTAAATCGGTTGCATCCGTCTATATAAGCGGCCTCCTCCAGTTCCTTGGGAATAGAGGCAAAATAATTCTTTAAAATAAGTACTGAAAATGGAATCCCAATGGTGGCATCTGCCAGAATAGCTGCCACAGGTGTGTTATACGCGTGTATGTTCCTGAACATAATAAACATTGGTGTCAGAAGCACAGACACCGGAAGCATCTGGGTGACCAGGAAGCCCAAAAGCACTACTTTCTTTCCCCGGAACCGGTATTTTGCAATTCCGTAGGAAGCGGGAACTGCCAGGATTACCGAGATTACCATGGCCCCTGCCGCAATGAGCAGACTGTTTCCAAAAGACCGGAACATGTTAAAGTCTCCGGTTTCTACCTGTGCCGCATACGACTTTGTATTCAGCACGTGGGGAAACAAGGTGGGGGGAACCTGGAAGATCTCCTGCTCCGTCTTCAGGGATGTCACTATTATCCAGAACAGCGGGAACAGCAGTACACACAGTACAAGAAGCGATGCGATACACAGGATCACATTCTTTCCGCCGGTAATTCTTTTCTCGTCTCCCATTATTCTTCCTCTCCTTTCGTTGTCATCCGCAGATAGAACATGCTGATAATCAGCAGAATCACAAACAATACATTTGCCACTGCAGATCCTTTGCTGTATTTGAACATTTCGAAGGATAATTTATAAGAATAGGTGGAGAGCATGTGGGTGGAATTCACCGGTCCCCCTCCCGTCATTACATATACAAGATCAAATACCTTAAATGTATAGATAAAGCCTAAAATTAAAACGGATTCAATGGTGGGCTTCAGCAGCGGTAACGTAATCTTAAAAAATGACTGGATCTTACCGGCTCCGTCTATGGATGCGCTCTCATACAATTCCTGGGGAATAGTGGTGAGTCCTGTGGAAATCAGAATCATGTTGAAGGGAATTCCGATCCACACATTAGCGCATACAATGGCAAACATTGCCGTATTCGTGGAAGTCAGCCAGTCTATGTTTTCCTTGATAATCCCCAGTCCCTGGAGAATATTATTGAGAATCCCCACATCTGTGCCAAAGATAAATTTAAAGATAAGTGCTGTCACCGTGATGGGAATCATCCAGGGCATCATCAGAAGTCCCCGCACCGGCTTTGAAATCTTAAAGTTTTGGTTGAAAAAGATCGCCAGGGCGAATCCGATGAGAAACTGGAACAGTAAACAGCATACAGTGAATAAAAGTGTGTTGCTCAAAGATTTTATAAATACAGGATCTTGAAAAATCTCTATGTAATTGGCCAGTCCCGCAAATGGCTTGTGAGCCGCGGTCAGTGTTTTCATGTTTACGTCCTGAAAGCTTAATATAATATTGTCCACAATGGGATATCCTACGAATATGAGCATGTATAGAAATGCCGGAAGAACAAACAGATATCCAATATTGTCATACTGAAAAAACCGCTTCGCTTTTTTCAAAATAACGCCTCCTCATTAATTTTGGGCAAAGATACGGAGTACACGGATCTTCCGCATACTCCGTATCCCTATCTGTCCGCTTTTATTTTTTTACAATACTGTCAATGGTTGCCTGGGCATCGGCAGCTGCCTTGTCCGGTTCTGCTGCGCCTGTCATTACCTGATTAAAGGCCAGTGAGATGGCATCGGATACCTCCGGCCACTCTGCCAGAGGACCTCTTGCTTTGGCATAATTCAACTCTTCTGTAAACTTCTGCATAACTGCGTCATCTGTAAACTGGGTCTCTGCAATGGATTTATCTGCTGATATGTAGCCGAATTTGTCCATGAGATAAGTCACCTGTTCTTGTTCTGTGGCATATTCCAGGAACTTAAGAGCTCCTTCTTCATTGCCGCCGGCGATTACTGCATAATTTTCACCGCCTAAAGCAGAGGCATATTCGCTGTCCTTGGGAATTAAGGTTACATCCCAGTTCAGGTCCGGCGCCTCCTCCTTCATGGTTGGAATCTGCCATGGACCATTGATCATCATAGCTACGTTGCCGGAGATGAATTGGTTCATTACGTCTCCCTGTGTCCAGTTAATGCACTCCTTGCTCATAGAACCGGAATCGATGAGATCCTTTGCCAACGTCAGGGCTTTCTTCCCTCCCTCAGAGTCAATGGTGTAGGAATCCGTGCCGGTGGACCATACCCACGGCATAAAGTTAAAGGTTCCCTCCTCGTTCTGAACGCTGCAGAATGCCATACCGGTTACCTTGTCCTTTGTGAGAGCCGCTGCAGTATCCTTCAGCTCGTCCCAGGTTGTGGGCGGCGTAAGGCCAGCCGCATCCATCATATCCTTGTTGTAGTAGAGTCCCAGACAATTTACTCCGAAGGGAACCCCGTAGAGGCTGCCGTCTATAGTACAGGAATCTACTGCGCCCTGATAATAGCTGGATACATCAAACTTCCCTGTTAAATCTGCGAAGATTCCCATAGAAGCATAGGACGCATGATCCGGGGAGTCCAGAATGGCAATGTCGGGAAGCTCGTTGGCAGATGCCCCGATGGAGAGCTGTTTCTTAAAGTCAGCAAACGGAACATACTTGGCCGTTACCTGTATGGCATCCTGGGATGCGTTATAATCTTGAATCACCTTGTCCAGGGCTTTCTGGTGCCCCTCCGTCTCCCAGTAATACCAGATGGTAACGTCCTCTTTCTCTCCTGCGTCCTCGCCGTCAGCCTTGGCTGTTGTCTCTGTACCGCTTTCCTTTGTGTCCTTATTGCTGTCATCGCTTTTGCTGTCGCCGCATCCGGCAAGCATGCCCATGGCCATTGTCGCTGCTAAAAAAGCTGCTACTACTTTCTTTCTCATAAATTAATCCTCCTTATATTTGTTTATTAAAGAATGTCATTGCTGGAATGGCTTTCTGTTTTCTATGGTCTTATTCTATCTCAGATTTCCCGGTTCCAAAACTCTAAATAACTGAAAAAGGGTAGACATTTCTAAAGTAATCGGAAATGTCTACCCTCTTTTATTGATGCCGCTTTCTGTACTCTGCCGGAAGTTCCCCTGTCACCTCCTTGAATACCCTGCTGAAATACTTGGGATCCGAATACCCCACGGCGGAGGCAATCTCATAGAGCTTCATCCGGGAGCCTATAAGCAGCTCTTTTGCCTTTTTTACCCGGTAATTCTTCATATACGAGGAAAAATTACTTCCCGTCTCCCTGTGGAACTGCATGCCCAGGTATTCCGGTGTGATCTTCAGCTGTCCGGCGATCTCATCCAGAGTGATGCCCTGCCGGTAAAATTCGTGAATAAGGCTTTTCGTCCTCTGAATCAGATAATTGTCGTCCCTTTCTCCTTCCACAGGGATTCTGGCTGTCACACCGTCAAGAATCTCCTCCAGTTCGTCATAGGTGACTGCAGACATAATATCTTCCAGAAGCTCCTGCTGTCCAACGGCTTTCAGAGGTTCAATATCAATTTCCTTTCCCACATTCAGGATACTCCACAGAAAGCGTACGTAGGATTCCTTAATCTCCCTGGGAGCATAGACAGTGCCATTGGCAAAGTACTCCCGGAAGGCCCTCCCCGCCTGCTGAATCCTTTTTTGCCTACCGGCACATAGTTCCCTCCGCATCTCCTTCTCCAGTTCCACAGGGTAGGACAGCGGCTGGGTCTGCACCTGCGTAATCTTGGGATAGACAATAAGAACCGAGCTTCCCAGAACCAGCGCCCAGTCCATATACTTCTGCAGGGTCTGAAACGCACCCGAGAGGCTGCTCAGTCCCTGAAAAGCATGCCACCCCGCGCTCACTGCTCTCTGGCCTGCCATCCCTCTGTGGTGTACCAGATAGTTGCTGATTTCACGTTCTGCCTTTGCCAGATCCTCCCACCGGTACAGCAGCACCAGGATCTCTGACTTTTCAGGAAGGTAGAACAGACAGTGGGGCACCCCGCCCATCCCTTTCAGCATGGTCTCTATCTCAATAGCCGTATGCTTCCTTTCTCTCTCATATTGCTTTCCCAGGTAAAAACTCAGCAGCGCAAACTCTCCTCCCGGATCTATCCCATACTGCCCGGCAAGATAGGTTTCTAATTCTCTGTCCGCTGCCACCGTCCCCATGAGAAGCCCAATACAAATGTTCTCCAGAGACCGCAGCTTCTCCGGATGTTCCCCTTCGTTTCTCCTGGCCTCTTTCAGCTGATCCTCCACATTTTTTAAGGATTGAGCCAGCTCTCCCACCGCAACAGGCTTCAGTATGTATTCACTTACTCCCAGGTGAATGGCCTGCTGCGCATAGGCGAATTCTGAGTAGGCGCTGAGCACAATCGCTTTTATCAGAAGACCATCTTTATGAAGCTCCTCCAGCATCTGCAGCCCGTCCATTTCCGGCATCTTAATATCTGTAATCACCAGATCCGGCCTGACCGCTTTTACCAGTTCAAGTCCGGTCCGGCCATTTTCTGCCTCCCCCACGATCTCGTAGGATGGGTCTATCTTTCCCAGAAGCTTTGATATCCCCTCCCTGATTCTGATCTCATCCTCTACAATAACAATCCTCATATTCCAACACTCCAGTCTTTTTCTCTCCGTCCCTATTCCAACCTTGGTATCCACAGTGTAATTTCTGTCCCTTCTCCCGGACAGCTCTTGATCTCTGCCTGTGCTTCCTCCTCATAATACATCTTTAAGCGGCCAATGGCATTGCTGATCCCGATGTGAGATCTCTCTTGAGCCTCTGCTGTCTCACCTGCAGCAAAGCGATCTGCCGTCTCCTGGGGCATTCCCTTTCCATTGTCCTGTATCCGTATCCGGATGCGGTTCTCATCCCCGTCAATGGAGATTTTCAGAATATGCTTCCGCTCCACCCCGTCAAAGCCATGGAGAATGGCATTTTCCACAAAGGGCTGGAACAGCAGCTTATGGATCCGGCAACCCAGTATCTCCGGCTCTGTGTTGATTTGACACTCAAAGGTATTTTTAAGCCTTGTCTGCTGCAGAAATATATACTGACGGAGCCACTCCACCTCTCTGCGTATCTCCACCATGGAGTTGCTCTTATCCAGTCCGTACCTGAGGATCTGCGCCAGAGAATTAATGGTATTGCTGATCTCGTATTCATCCTTATCGATTGCCATCCAGTTAATGGTATCCAGGATATTATACAGAAAATGAGGGTTAATCTGAGCCTCCAATGCGGCAATCTCCGCATTTTTCTGGCGCACAACTGCTTCCCGCTCTTTATCCATAGACTCTTCCACCTTGCTGAGCATATGGTTAAACTGCCTGGCAATCAGCTCAATTTCTGTGGGCATACGCTTCTCATCCGGAATCCGCTGGGCCAGTCCGCCCTCCTCCACGTTCTTCATAGTAGCAACTACCCGGTACACCGAACCAGTGAGATGGGCTACTGTAAAATGTATGATAATAACCAGCGCAGCCCCGGAAAAAATTACGATCAGGCATATAATGGTTCTCTGCTGCCGCAGCTGTCCCAACGTGGCCGCCTGGTTGGATGCATTAACGAAGGTAAAGTCCAGTTTCTCATCATAATACGTCTGAACAGCCAGGTGATCCCCCGACATATAGCCCTCCGTCTCAAGGAACTGCTTTGTCTTCCTTACTTTTTCCTCCTGTGTATCCTTTTTCTCCCAGAGTTTTGTACCGCAGCGGGCCGGATCATCGAAGGAACAGAGTCTTCCCTCTCCGTCCGCGATAAAGTTCATGGTTTGATACCGTCCATCCTCCATGCGTACGGTATCTTCATTACAGATATCATTCAGCATTCTCTCATCAATGCTGACGATTACAACTCCATTTCTCTTCTTTACCTTTTTATAATCAATAATCCTGTTTGCCATATGAAATAAATAATAGTCATTGTTTCCCTGGGTAGTCGCGTACTGTGTGGAGTACATCACAGTGCCCGCTGTCCCTGATATCTGCTGAAATATCTCTCTCCGGGACAGTCTGAACTCATCCAGCCAGGAATTCTTTGTGGTGGCAGCCGTAATCATATCATAGAAGACCGCCTCTCCGCTGGCTGTCAGTATGGTGATGGACTGGATATCCGGCTTTGCACTGGCATATCCTCTTAAAGCCCGGCGCAGCTGGTTCTTACTCACGGCCGTATCCTGACCGGCGTTAATCTTGTCTGTCAGGGCCACAATGTTTTCATCTGTAAAAATCTGGTAAATCAGAGCATGATAGGCTTCAATAGATACAGCCGCTGTTTTGCTGGTCTGTGCCAGATTTGCATAGGTAAAAGTCTTCACATTGTCGTTTACAATTCCGGAGGTGTTCTTATAGGTCCATATCCCTATGCCAATGAGAGGAATGATAGACACAATAAGAAAGGACAGGACAATTTGTGTCTTAAATCCCCGGACAGCCTTTCGGATTCTTTTCATAGGTTTTCCCCTTTAGCGTTTTTTCACAGTTTTCTTATGATTTGTATCATGTCACATTATTCTTCCGTCTGCAAGATACTATTAGAAATTTTGTTTCAACCTACTTCTTTACTATCATTCTACCTGTATTGCCAAAAGTTGAAACTCTAAATTTCCAAAAAAGGGGGGACATTCCTAAGATTTCGGTGGTAAACCTAAAAACAGCATAGCCGTTTTGTCGGCTATGCTGCTCTCTTGTCTTTTTATTCTGCTGCTTTCCCCATTACCTCTTTATATGTCTCAGGAGTTACAACAACGGCGTCCACTGCAGTTTCCATAGGAGGTTCTTCCCCATTGATGAGCTGCATCAGCACTTCCACAGAACCTGCGCCTACTGATTCTGCTGAGAAGTAAGCGGAAGCTTTCACGCAAGTACCATCTGCTCCCTTGTTGTTCCATTCGTCTTTTGCCATATAGGCACCCAAGCCTACTACACAAGCATCTGCGTCCAAACCGGCACTCTCCAGCGCACGGGCGGCACCGATACATCCCTCTTCATTTGCGCCTGTTACCAGCCACTTTTTGATGTCAGGATTGGCGGTGATAACCGCTGCTGCTGCTGTATTTCCCTTGTCGGTAGTACCGTCATAGTCTGCTTTGAAGATCTTGCTCTGATCAAAGTCAGGAGCTAACTCTGTAAACTTGTCCAGTTCACCCTCTGCTCTGGGTACACAGCTGGATACGGTGTCCATGGTCATAACCAGCAGCCCGACTTCAGGATCGGCCGCAAGATTGTTGTCCTTTACATAATTGGCAAGCCACTCTCCGTTCGCCTCACCAATGACATAGGCATTGATTCCAACCCAGGGAGCCAGCTTTTCACCTGCGCCATCCTGCAGCGCATCGTCCGCTGCTACTACAGGCATATTTGCCTCTTTACATTTATCTACTACCGCCTGGGACATAGTCTGATCCGGGATACAAGTTACAATACCAGAAGCGTTATTAGCAATGGCGTTGTCAACAGCTTTCAGATATTCCTCAGGATTCATCTTGGCGTCTACATAGACAAAAGTTCCTCCTGCTGCTTCCACGGCTGCCTTCGCAGCTTCTCCCTCATCGATAAACCAGGTCTGATCCCCTGCTTTATAGATACCGTACACAACCAGATCTCCTTTTTCTTTGCCGGCATCCGCCGCTGGTTTTTCCTCAGAATCCCCAGCTTCTGTTGTTGTCTCTGCTGCGTCAGATTTTTCATCTTGTCCGCCGCATCCCACCAGGGCTGTTGCTGCTACTGTTGCTGCCAATAATGCTGCTAATACCTTCTTTTTCATTTAAATTTCCTCCTTGGAGTTTTATAGTTTATTGCTCTATGTCAAATGTGCAAATACACATCTGATTATTTACTGCTTTCTACCTTCATGCTGGCTGCCAGGAGTTCTTTGTTACGTTTTTCCTTTCTGATATAGTCAGAAGTCAAAGCGAACAGAAGGAGCGCCCCTCTGGCTACATACTGCCAGAACGTAGGTACATTTACCATGATAAGTCCTGTGTTAAATGCCTGAATTAAAAGTACACCCAGCATGGTTCCCCCCATGCTTCCCACACCGCCGGTAAAGGAAACACCTCCCAGGATAACTGCGGTAATGGCATCAAACTCTAAGTTCACATTTGCGGCAGGCTGCCCTGCATTCATACGTGCAGAGAATACGATACCGCCCAGAGAAGTAAGCACACCAATCATAATAAAACAAAGGGTTACGATTTTCTGAGGGTTCAGGCCTGCCAGCCTGGCCGCCTCTGTACTTCCTCCGATAGCATAAACACTTCGGCCGAACTTTGTTTTGGCAAGAATAAAACCGAATACCACCATAGAAATCAGCATAAGCCACACAGATACAGGGATAGACAGAAATCTGGCTTTTCCCAGCTGGATAAAAGCGGAATTGCTGATAGCCACCGGTTTTCCGTCGCATATAATGTAGGCAAACCCACGGATAATGGCCTGTGTTACCAGAGTTGCAATAAAAGACTCCAGTTTAATCTTGTTAACCATCCACGCATTGAAGATACCCACAACAGCTCCCGCTGCCAGTGTCACCACAATTGCTATCACTACCGGGACACCCCAGCTGAGCAGCAATGCTGCAAATACACCGGAAAAGGCTGCCAGGGAACCCGGAGATAAATCATTCTGGCCTGCAATAATCAGGTATGTATGCCCCACTGCCACCATGCCTACCAGAGAAGCCGCCACAAGGAGGTTAATCATATTCTGCATAGTCAGAAAGTTCTTATTGATAGCAGTGAACAATATAAATACTAAAATAATAGCGCCTATCAGTACCAGTTTATCTCCGCCAATGGCAGATACTATACTTTTTAATTTGCCTTCTTTCTTTTGTTCCGCCTGTACATTACTCATTCTTGTCCTCTCCTATCATACCCAAACTTAATAACCTGTCCTCTGTTGCTTCTTCTCTGGACACCTCTCCGGCTATCCTGAGCGATTTCATCACAATGATTCTGTCTGAGAGTCCGATTACCTCGGGAAGCTCCGAGGAGATCAGTATAACACCCAGTCCCTGCTTAGCAAATTCACAAATCATGTTATAGAATTCTGACTTCGCCCCCACATCAATACCCTTTGTAGGTTCGTCTAGTATCAGCACCTTAGGGTTGGTGGCTATCCACCTGGCCACGATACATTTCTGCTGATTTCCTCCGGAAAGCTCTACGATTTTCTTATCCGGAGAGGGGGTCTTAATTTTAAAATTCTCAATTCCTTTATATGCTTCCTCCGTTTCCTTTTTGTGATCAATAATTCCCAGTTTATTCGCATTCTTGTTCAAAAGAGAAATGTTAATATTCCCCGCAACACTCAGGTTGGAAATAATCCCCTGGAGTTTCCTGTCTTCCGGAACCAGAACGATTCCGTTGTCCACCGCATGTTTCGGCGACCGGTTCACAATCTTTTTCCCTTCCAGATAAACTTCCCCTGTGCGCATGGTGTCTGCACCGATAATCGCCCGCATGACTTCTGTCCGCCCTGCGCCTACCAGGCCTGAGAATCCCAGCACTTCTCCCTTTCTGAGGGTAAAGGAGACTTCCTTTACATAGTCGGAAGAGACATTCTTCACTTCTAAAAGTACATCGCCGATCTCTTTCTCTCTGTCCAGTTTCTCATAGATATCTCCCAAATCCCGGCCCACCATCATTTTAATCATAACGTCTTCCGGTGTATCCTTTGTGACCACGGTGTCTATGTAACATCCATCCTTAAAGATGGCAACCTTGTCTGTAATACGCCGAATCTCGTTCATCCGGTGGGAAACATAAATAATGATCTTGCCCTGTGCCTTCAGCTTTTCAATAATCGCGAAGAGCATATCAATCTCCGCGTCACTTAAGCTGGCTGTGGGCTCATCGAAGCAGATTACCTTAAGGTTCTCCCTGCTGTAGGCCTTCATAATCTCTACCATCTGCTGATGGGCAATGCTTAGATCCTTTACTTTTGTGGACGGCGCTATGGGCAGTCCGAAGTCGTCAATAATCTTCTGCGCCATCTCATTGGCTTTGCGGACATTGATGACCCCTAACTGGTTCGCCGGCATCCTTCCCAGAAAGATGTTCTCTGCCACGCTGAGCTCCAGCAGAATCTGCCGTTCCTGATAAATTACACTAATGCCTTCCTCGATTGCTTCATGGGGTGTGTGGAAATGTTTTTCCTCTCCATCCAGCAGATATTTTCCTCCATCTGGCCTGTAGTCTCCGTTCAGTACCTTCAGCAGTGTAGATTTGCCTGCTCCATTTTCCCCCAGAAACGCGAGAACTTCACCGCTATGGGCTTTAAAACAAATATTGTCCAGCGCCTTCACGCCCGGAAAATATTTCGTTATATTTTGGAATTCCAACACACTTCCCATGCTTTTCCTCCTTGAAGAACTCTCCTTTGTCTGTCTTAGTTACTTACATTCTCATATTTGCCGTACGTGTCTATGGCCTGCAGAAAGGCTTCTACATTCTCATAGGGCACCTCCGGCTCGATTACGTGAGTAGGGGCGATCAAAAGGCCTCCCCCTTTGCCCACCTCACAGATTAATTTTTTGCAAACATCAAAAATCTCTTCTTTTGTTCCAAAAGGCATCGTGGTCTGTGTGCCTACACATCCCCAAAAAGATAATTGGTCACCGTAAAGCTCCTTTACCTTAAAAGGATCCACACATTCCGGCTGCACCGGATTCAGAACATCTACGCCAATCTCAATTAAGTCAGGAATAATGCGTTCCAGATTGCCGTCTCCGTGGTAAAAGATAAGAATGTCTTCTTTTACTTCTCTGGCTGCCTGAATAATCTTCGCAAGCCTTGGTTTTAATGTACTTCTCCACAGGTCGGGACTCATCATCATGTCCTCCTGGGTAGATACATCATCCCCCAGCATCAGAATGTCCACGCCTACCTGTGCATATCTTCTGGCCATCTCTATACGGATATCCGTAATTTTGTCCATCAGTTTGTCGTTGAATTCCGGGTCAACATAAAAACCCATCATGAATTCTTCCATTCCCCTAAGATACCAGCAGAGTTCAAATATGGTCATTTCCATAAAGGCTGCTGTTGCATAACCCTGGCGGATCAGACTGTCATTTTCCTCCTTCAGCCCTTCCCAGCGGTAGTCTGCGTTCATATCAGGAAACGGATATTCCTCAATTTCCTCCTCTGTCTCAAAGTTCCGCATGGGATGAATCATTTCCTGGAAATGGGCTACGGTACCCCTTTTTCCCATCACTCCCCATTCCGGATTCCAGTCCAGGGGTTCTATGGGACCTTCCACATCCTCATAGTATTTGCTGTAATCATTCACATGCTGTGAAGGTTTCAGCTCTATATACCTGCAGGCAAAATCGTAATATTCCCGAAAGTTTCTGGTTCCATGAGCTTTTTCAAAAGCATCAATGTGAGCCGGACATAACTCAAAGTCACATGGGACATATTCGGGTTTTTCCCTGCGTAGAGCCCTCAGCAAATTTTCTCGTTTATTCATAAAGTAGTCTCTCCTCTGCAATCACACCTCGCCAGCTACTTCTGAATTTACCGGGTGTCATTCCCGTATACTGCCTAAAAACATTGTTGAAATACTGTGAACTGCTGTACCCAACTGTTATGGCAATATCCGTAATACTTCTCTTGGAATTCCACAACAGCCCTTTCGCTTTTTCCATCCGCAGCATTGTAATATATTCTGTGCAGCTCATACCCAGATTTTCTTCAAAATATTTGCGGACACTGCGAGAGCTAACTCCGAAATTCTCTGCAAGTTCTTCGATATTAAGCTTACTGTCATAGTACTCGTTAATATAACGAAGGAGCTGGCTCTGTCTGTTTAATAATTTACTTACATCTGTTTTTGCTTCCTCCTCCAGGATATAGGCCAATGCCATATATAATTGTGCAAACCCAAACTCCAGCTGCGGCTTCATATATAGGTCAGGCTTCTCTTCCCGAAAGCAGCGGCAGATTCCCTCCATAACATTTCCAATGGATGCACTGTCTGTAATTTGTATGTACTCTCTTTTGCCATACATGAACCGAAACGTATCCGCGATATGGTCCGGCAGATTCATGGAATATTCCAGCTGTACAATACTGCACCCTCTCTGCATTCCAACCATAAAATAATGTGGGATATTCGGCGAAATGATAACACAATCCCCCTGCTTCAGTGATGTAAGAACACCTCCAATCTCCATGACGCAGTTGCCGGAGTTAATGTAATTCATTTCGAATTCAATGTGACTGTGTACACCAAACAAATAGTTGATTGGGAAGCGGAACTTCCCTGCATTCCTGATATGAATGTCAAATTCTGGACTGCCTAAAATGTCTAATAAAGATTGCTTAAGCTCATTCTTCATAAGTGTATTTTACCCTTTTGCTTCCTGTAATGCTTCCGTTATTAGGAAAAACGTCCAATATTTTGTGTAATTTTCGGAATTATTTTTTTGCAAATTTAACAATTTAGTTGATTTATTATACCATACCGCCCGCAGAGCGGCGCTCCTATCTTGACGGAGATTATTTCCATCTATGCAAAAAATACCTTCCGGAAAGGGCAAGGAGCTGCTGCTCCCGGATATCCATAATCCGTTTGCACCAGCTCCTTGCCCTTTTTTTACAACTTACCTAGTCTTGGTCCAGGCCCCGCTCTTATTTACATAATACTTTCCAATCCATGTATTGGCAGCCATGGCTCCATTGCCCCTCAGGTAATACCACGTCTTTCCAACCTGGATCCAGCCTGTGGCCATCGCTCCATTGCTCTTTAGATAATACCAGGTCTTTCCGTCCAGCAGCCAGCCTGTCACCATCGCTCCATTGCTCTTCAGATAGTACCAGGTCTTTCCGTCTAACAGCCAGCCCGTTGCCATCGCTCCGCTGCTCTTCAGATAATACCAGGTCTTTCCGTCTAACAGCCAGCCCGTTGCCATCGCTCCGCTGCTCTTCAGATAATACCAGGTCTTTCCTAACTGCAGCCAGCCTGTGGCCATCGCTCCGTTACCCTTCAGGTAATACCAGGTCTTTCCGTCCTGGATCCAGCCCGTTGCCATGGCCCCGTCGTTCTTCAGATAGTACCAGGTCTTTCCGTCTAACAGCCAGCCCGTTGCCATCGCTCCGCTGCTCTTCAGATAATACCAGGTCTTTCCGTCCTGGATCCAGCCCGTTGCCATGGCCCCGTCGTTCTTCAGATAGTACCAGGTCTTTCCGTCCAACAGCCAGCCTGTCTTCATATACCCGTCATTATCAAAGTAATACCAAACTCCGCCGATGGACTGCCAGGTGTTCCTGCTCCAGCTGCCGTCCGCATTCTGATATCTCCAGCGGCTGCCCTCCTGCACCCAGTGGGGTGTTATCTTATCAATTCTGGAATCCTTAAATTCCTGAATGGCACCGCTCAGTTCTTTGATTGCTGTATCTACTGCGGATGCATCCACGGCAGATTTTGCCTTTTCTGCATTGCCTTTTGCCATGCTCTCATTGATAAGTCCTGCAGAGGCCATCCTTCTCTCAAAGCTGTCACCGGTTCTTCTTGCTTCCTGTGTGGATTCCTCTTCTTCCGGCTCTGCCTCCTGTACAGGCTGCACATCTTCGCTCTGATCCTCCGCTTCCGGTTCCTCTCCGGCAGGGTCCGTCTGAGGCTCCTGCGGGTCTGTCTCTTCAGGCACTTCCTCAGACAGGGAGGTATCTCCCTGCATATTTACACCGGCAGCACCCTCGCCCATTACCACAAAGATATCCATACTAATAAAGGTGCCCGATGAACCGGGATGTTTCTTACCAGTATGTTCAACAGTGATAGTATGCTCTCCCACTGTATCCCATACCTGTTCAAACAAGATTTCATTGATTTGGTGAGTTGTAGAAACCTCTCCGTCATACAGGTCAATTTCCACTGGCTCCTCTCCATCCACAGTAATTTTTACGATTCCCTGATTGTTTTCTTTGGCACCTATCCATCGTATCCCATCACCGGTAAAAGTGAAGTCTACTTTTGCATTATTATTTGCCAGATAAGTGACTGTTTTTCCATAAGCATTTCCCGTCCAGGGTTGATTCTTGTCTGTAAAATAGTCACTTCCCGCTGTCCCGGTAAACTGAAATTCCTGCGAATCTGCCAGAATATCATAAATCACACAATTGCCTGTCTCTATTATATTACTCTTAACAGGAGTCCCTGCAGTCTCTCCCCGCTTCATTGTGGCAGTACAATATATCCTGTCGCCGTACAATTCAGAAATATCAAGAGTTTCCCCGGTTGCTCCTTCAATAGCCTGAGTCTTAGAATCCGGATCACCAATTGCGGTACGGTACCACTGCAGTTCCACCCCTGTGCTCTCATCTGCGTGGCTCAGGTTATAAGTGACTTTCAGCTTAGAATCCCCTTCCTCTGCCACCGTTACATTAGTCAGGGTGGGGATTGTTTCTGTGGAATAATTTTTCCCGTTTGTCAGGCGTATCGTTGCTGTCCCGGTCGTGCCCTGTTCCAATTTTCCGTCAATTCCTGTATAATTACCCCATCCGAGGTTCGGATAATACCACTGGTTGTTTATAATCAGCTGTGCTTCTTCCGTGGCTGCAGATCCGCCTTCCCTGAGTACCTCAAAGGCATCTACAACGATACAGTCTGCATTTCCTCCTGAAGTCTCCAATTTAATGGTATGTTCCCCGTTCTCTAACCCGTCTATGCTATAGATTACCGCCTGTTTTAAATCATTTCCAAGATCGCTGTAGGTATCAACCTCCTCCATGAATGCTCCGTCGATATAGACTTTTACCTTGCCTGTATTTTTCTGTTTTGCCCCGATATACCGCACACCCGTTCCCTCAAAGGTAAATTCACAGGTATCGCCAAGCTTGGTACTGAATGTTTCTGTTCCTGCATAATCAGAATTAGAATCGTAAGGGGCCCATCCTCCGCTATATGTTATCCTTGCATCTCTGTCGTCAATATATCCACGGTCATAGGTAACACTCACCCGGGCCGCTACACCGGCATCCGGGGATTCTACACTGATGCGTGGAGAATCTTCCTTATCTCCATAGTTAACATCATAGTACCAGACATGCTCACGCATAGTCTTAAAGTCATTGGTCACCAGACCGTTGTTGGGGTCCTCCGAAGAATACACAAAATAATTCTTCATGTCATCTTTCCACGGCCATTGAGGCAGTACACCGTATTGATCCGGTGTCTCTTCCGCTCCCTCTCTGGTTTTTAATGCCAGTCCTTCATTTCGTCCGATATGGTCCTCCGGATATGCACTATACAGGCCATCACGCAGCCAGCTTACGCTTTTTGCCTCTTTTGGGATATCAAAGCTGATTCCCACCTCCCGAAGTCCTGTTTTCACGGCAGGCTCTGTGGTCAGCGTATAGTCTGTAGTGATGATGCCATTTCCTGATATTTTCATATCAAATCGCACACCCTGTCCGTTCTGATAGGTTCCGTTTAAGGTAGCCAGTGCATAATTATCCTGCAAATCCACCGTAATTCCACCGCTTTCTGCAGGTGTCCACTCTCCCAGGTTCATGCCTGTCACGTGGAGATATGGACCTCCTGTAATCAGGGCACCGTCTTTAAAATTCCCGCTGTTGATAAGACCTGTCACTGTGCTGAAAGCCACAGAGAACCCTTCGCCGCTCACTATGATTTCGTTTGTCTCCTCATTAGAAGAAATTAACGGTGCGGTCTCACTGGGCTCCGCAAACTTATGCTGGACCGCTGCAAGGGCAACGTTGTATTCATCCACCATAATGCCGTCAGGGGTATAGAATTTTAAGTTTACACTCTTTGCTTCCTTGGATATACCGGGAACAGTAATTACGCCTTCGCTGTGAGGGGCAATGCTTTCTGCCACTTCTAAAGTATTTGTCTCTCCTCCGTCGGCCGCATATTCCACCTTAAGCTCCTTCAAATCTGTATGATCAAACCAGTTCTTTACAGGAATATTCATAGTATCCCCTGATATATAACAGTTATCTTCATCCACCCGTACCGGCGAATAAGCTTTTTTCGTCAGGTATGCTTCCGGCTTTTCACGGAGATATGCATCCAGCACACTTCCCCATTCTCCATAGCCTGCAGTCTGTCCGTCTGAATGTGACTGCCACCGCTCAGAGGTACCTTCGGGGATATAGAACACATCATCAATCCCTCCCCACAAAGCTCCTCCCAGGGCACCTTCCGTAGTAAATATATTTTCCCAGCCCTTTTTCAGTCCTTCGCCCCAGAAATTCCGGACATTTACATCCCTCTGGAGTTCGTCCAGATTATAGCATGAAATATGAGCATACTCATCGTGGAGAACAGGCTTGTCATTTCGCCCCATTCCGCCCAGAATGTTTGCATAATGCTGACTGTAAATATCAACAAACCCTTCCGGTTCCCCTCTGTTTGGCCAGCTAAAGATCGTAGGACGGGTATTTTCCACATCTCTCAGATACTCACGCTCATCCTGGATAGCATTTCCTCCGGATTCCTCTGCTATGGCGCTGTAACTGGATTCATTGCCCAGAGACCATATAAGAATTGAAGCACGGTTCCTGTCCCGCTCAATCATCTCCGTAAACTGAGGAAGAAAATCTTCGTACTTGCTTTTTACAGATGAACCATAGACAGAGCCATAGCCCTGAAAGCACACTGCTGTTTCCTGTTCCACATAGATTCCCAGTTCATCGCAGGCATCCAGCAAGTCCTCAGAAGCAGGGTAATGAGATGTACGGATAAAGTTGATATTGGCATTTTTATATGCCTCTGCCTCAGCATAACTTTGTTCCCTTGTCATTGACCGTCCCAGATCATACGATACATCATGGCGGCAGGTCCCCCTGAGTTTGACTTCTTTCCCGTTTACATACACCTTATTTACATCTGTGCCGTCTTTTCCGCTGTATTGTATTTCACGGAAGCCAACGTTTTCTTCATTTACCTGTACTGTTTTACCATCTATCACCAGAGTCGTCCTCAGGGTATATAGGTTGGGATGCTCTGCGTCCCACTTCTTGGGTGCTTCTACCGGCAGGGAAAGCTTCTTTGCCGCAGAAAGTTCGGAGGACCCCGCGATCAATTTGAGTGCCTCGTTGCGCTCCCGGAGCAGCTTCTCATACGCCTCTTTTGAATACTGCCCTGTCTGGCCGTTTATTCCTTCATACAGGTTATCTACATTTTCAGAGAGAAGTGTACCGGCCTCCTGTATCAGTTCAGGAAGATTTTTCAACTCTGCTGCCTCTCTCTCAAATCCGATTTCCCCGGAAGTGACTACCTGACCCTCATCTAAAAGCTCCACCTGAAGCTGTGCGTTCTCCGTTATCATACCAAGCTGTGCAGTTACTTCCAGGCTGGCATCTGTGAATGTCTCATCAAAATCAGTGTTCACATAAGTGCGGGCAATATAGTCAAAAGGCATTGCTACCAGGCTTACATCCCGGTTAATGCCTCCCATATTATGGTGTGCGTATTCCGTTGCATTTGACGGATTGTTCACCGGATTACCATCCGGATTCCAGATTCCCTTTGTTGTGGAGTAAATTTCAGCCACTCCCACGGTCATCGTAACTGTTTCTCCCGGCGCTGCATACTCAGTGATATCACAGTCCCAGGTGGTAAAGCCGCCCGCATGAGTCCGTACATGTTCTCCGTTAATCCACACTCTTGCATTGCTGTACACTCCGTCAAATCTAACCAGCACCCTATTTCCGGCAAAGTCCTCCGGAACAGAAATACTGCGCTGATAATAATACTCATTATTTGCCTGAATATCAAATCCCTGCATCAGCGGTTCTCCCGGCACCTTAATGTTCTCCCAGTCCATCTCAGCCCAGGCATTAAAATCAAAATCCTGCACCTCCTCTGTGGGGGCAGGTACTCCCTCCGGAAGCGTATAGTCAGGAATGTCATACAGGTATTTCCAGGTTCCGTCACCGGTCGTCTCGTTCAGGCTGATTTCACTGTTTTCTACCCCGGAAAGAATCTTTGCTGCTTTTGGAATTACCGGCGTCTCCCACACATCACTGCCAATCTCAACATCCTCTGTCCGAGCCTCCGTCGTCTCACCTGAGGGGGGCAGGTTGTCTGCCAATACTGTCACACTGCCCAGCTGCAAAGATATAACTCCTGTCATCATAAGGCTTAATGCTCTTTTCCATTTTCCCATTGCGGAAAGGCCTCCTTCTTAAATAAAATTTAGGGGAAGACAGGCCTGAGCTTTTGGCCATGTCTTCCCGGCTGCAATACATTACATTTTGTTACAAAGAAGACTTAAGCGAATCTTTATATAGACATTATATCTTGGACAGAATTCTTAGTCTTTCATTATTAGGAATACGGCAATATTTTCTGTCAGCTATTCGGAAGCCTCTCATATCTCCCCTATATTTTTCCCACCGTCGGGCGAATCCGAAACTTTCACCGGTTTGGCGTATGCACTGCCGGGCGGACCAAACAAATATACCGCCGGCTGCAATCTGCAGCCGACGGCACATTTCACTACCTTGTTTTTGTCCAGGCCCCGCTCTTGTTTACATAATACTTTCCAATCCATGTATTGGCAGCCATGGCTCCATTGCCTCTCAGGTAATACCAGGTCTTTCCAACCTGGATCCAGCCTGTGGCCATCGCTCCATTGCTCTTTAGATAATACCAGGTCTTTCCGTCCAGCAGCCAGCCTGTCACCATCGCTCCATTGCTCTT
>NZ_FQVI01000004.1 GCF_900129135.1 Lactonifactor longoviformis DSM 17459 | reverse complement strand
ATTACGCGAGTAATCTCGCATAAGATGATTTCCACTTTCCGGACATCTGATTTCCAGATTTCCGGAAGTGCGATTTCATCGCACAAGAATATTCAAAATAAAGAGTCAAGAATTTTCTAGTAAAAATTAGAAGTCGTATTACGACAACAAAACTAGACCAGCACCACATGTGTTGGTCTTTTTAAAATGACTTTTCGGTTATGGATTATAAAGATGTAAGATATTCCATCACTCTTCCATAGTAAATTCGAAGAAATTTGTTGGCACCAGCGGTCATGTAGACATAGCAAGGCTTGCCCTGTGCACGTTTCTTATCTATAAACAAATATACAGGGGCATCCTGTGGCATAGTTTTGATAAGACAGTCCATGATCTGAAAAAGTGTTTTTCTAAGTTCGGATGATCCACGTTTAGAAGCATGAACACTTTTTTGCTCATAAGCTCCTGATTGATTTACTCCAGGGTCTACACCAGCAAAGGCGATGAGGGCCTCTTTGTGAGTAAAACGAGTTACGTTGCCAATTTCTGCAATGAACTGAGGACCAAGGGATGTTCCAACACCATTCATAGCCATGACAACAGGATATTCTGGACATTTTGAAGCAGTTTTATTCATAAGTATGCGAAGTGGATCTACGTTCTGAGAGGCAGTATTTAATTGTGCTGCAGCCTGTGTGATGATAAGATTGGTCAGTTCATCTTTCGGAAGCACAGGAACTAGTGTTTTGGATGCTGCATTGATTTCTTCAGCTTTTGATTTGCTGGAGTTGTACTTCTTGCGTTTACACCACTGAGATTAATTTTCATAGCAGTTTTGTGCTTCATGTAGAAACTAAACTGACAGTTCATTGTTTTTAACTGATTTCGTATTTCATCCATAAGAGTATACTGTTTCAAATTCGGCCAGCTATGGAGAGTATAACGAGCTATTTTTATAGCATCTGCTATATCAGATTTAACTCTGCGTAAAGAATTGCAGCTAAAATCTTTAATCAGTTTGGATTAACTGCACCTACGAAAAGATCAGCTTGAGATAGGTGATGAGCTAGTGGCTTGTAATAGCGACCTGTGTGTTCCATAACAATGTGCGATTCACCCTCTACTGACTTATTCAGTTCAACAAGAGAATTGATATCATTTGTTGTGTGAAGAAGTTCGAATGGTGGGAAAACAACTTTCCATATGAGTGTAGAATAGCAACCATACTTTTACCTTTAGAAACATCAATACCTACTGCATTCATAAGTTTATCACTCCTAATGATTATTACAATGGAATCCGCATTTTCTACAGGCGAATCATTCGTCTGCTTTTGACATGCGACTGTAGTTACTGTTATATATGGATGTTGTCAATATTAGCTTATTCGATAAAGCAAATGATACCCTTTTACTTTTTATAAGGACATATTTAATATTATTTCTATATTTTATCTATTTGCAATTTACCAAAATGTAAATATATAATAAAGTAAATTGATTGATTTATTTCCCAATCTAAGATATAGTGATAAAGATAGAGGAAGGAGGTTTTCCATGGGACACGTTCAGTCTTTTGACTATTTTATCCTGGCCATCCTGGTAATCCTGACCCTTATTATGCTGGCAGGAAAGGGAAGCTGGCTTTTAAGTATGGGGAAATCAGGCAAAGAAGCCATGAAGATCTATGATGAGAAAAAAGCAACCCGGTTAATGACCGTAATGGTAGTACTGATTACCATTGTTCAGGCAGCATTTGTATTCCTGTCTGACAAGTTTACCGTGATTCGCATGATCTACGGGCCGGCCATTATTATTGTTGCAATTGTCTGCCTTGTGGTTATGACTACAAAATGTAAAATAAAAAAATAAATGTAGGAGGATTTCAATGGAATTCGCAATCCTGGACAGCTTACAAAAGATACATACTCCCATGCTGGATACAATTATGACATCTGTAACAAAGCTGGGCAATTCAGGAATCATATGGATTCTAACAGGAATTGTACTCTTGTGTATTCCAAAATACAGAAAAGGCGGGGTACTGGTTATGCTGGCGCTTATTCTGAATCTGATTCTGGGGAACCTGATTCTTAAAAATCTGATTGCCAGGGAACGGCCCTGCTGGATTAGGGACGGAATTGAGCTTCTCATAGCAGTCCCCAGGGATTATTCCTTTCCCTCCGGGCACACTATGTCGGGGTTCGCTGCGGCAACTGCAATTTGGTTTACAGAGAAACGCCTGGGAATAGCTGCATTTCTTCTGGCAGCCCTGATTGGGTTCTCGCGCTTGTACCTGTATGTGCATTTTCCCACAGATGTGCTGGCTGGTGCCGTACTGGGGATCTTGGTTGGGATAGCGGCAAAAGGACTTCTGGGCAGGAAAAAAATAAAACAAAACACGGAATGATTCGTTCTGCGGTGTAACATTTACTGTTATGCCGCATTTTTGTTAAAAATTTTACGAATCCGGGTCTGGTATTTTTCTGCCGTTTATGGCAAAATAGAAATGTTTGAAAATTATCAGGAAGAAAAGAGAAAGAACTATGGATTATGAAAAACTGCTGGATCGGATTCTGGAACTGGGGGCGCAGATGCTTATGGCCGGTGCGGAGATCAGCCGGGTAGAGGATTCTGTGACCAGAATCTGCAGCGCTTATGAGATGGAGAAGTCAGATGTGTTTTCCATAACCTCCTGTTTGATCGTTACCATTCATACCAAAGAGGGACGGATCCTGACACAGGTCAGGCGGATCCTGGCTTATGATACAGACCTGGAGAGACTGGAGCGGTGCAACCGCCTATCCAGGGATATCTGCGAGTACCATCTGAGCATTGAAGCCATTGATGAACGCCTGGAGCGGATCCGCAGCAGCAAAACATATCCGGAATTTATTATGTGCCTGGCCTATGTGATGATATCTGCGTGTTTTTCTGTGTTCTTCGGAGGTGACTGTATGGACGCAGTCGCCGCTGCAGTTACCGGACTTGTAATCCGCTGTATGGTAAAGCTGAATGAACGGGTGGGAATGAACCGAATCATTAAAAATATAATCTGTTCGGCAGCAGGGGGGCTGTGCGCCTGGACGCTGACCCGCATGGGGCTGGGACATTCTATTGATAAGATTATCATAGGCAATATAATGCTGCTTGTGCCGGGCGTGGCTCTCACCAACGGGGTCAGGGATATGATACACGGAGATATTATTTCAGGCGGCCTTCGTCTGCTGGAGGCTGTGCTGATTTCCGTTGCCCTGGCAGTCGGCTTTGCAATTGTATTAATTCCATTAGGAGCATAAATCATGAGTAAATATATCATACAGATTATTATGGCCGCATTTGGGTCCATGGGGTTTTCCATCTTTTTTAATATAAAACGTTCGAAGCTTATTCTGGTTACCATAGGAGGGGGTGTCACCTGGGCAGTCTTTCTGGCAGTCCAGTATGTTTCTCAGAGTGAAGTGGCGGGGCTTCTGGCCGCCTCTGCCTTTGCCTCAGTGATGGCCGAAATTTTTGCAAGAGTTTTAAAAACTCCTGTAATTACACTTCTGGTTCCCTTTTTGATCCCTCTGATCCCGGGTGGAAATCTCTACTACACGATGAACTTTTTTGTCAGAGGACAGGCGGATGAATTCGGCCGCTATGCCAGATGGGTGCTGCAGGAAGCCGGATCCATTGCCATTGGGATTATTCTGATAACCTCAGTGATGCAGATAATCGGAAAGATTCAGAGGAAGTTTGAAAATAAGTAAGGGAAAGGATTTGTTAGTATGGCTAAGAAAAATACTTATGATGCGGACAGTATTTCCGTCTTGGAGGGACTGGAAGCGGTCCGAAAAAGACCGGGAATGTATATAGGAAGTGTTTCCAGAAAAGGCTTGAATCACCTCATCTATGAGATCGTGGACAATGCGGTGGACGAACACCTGGCAGGCTTCTGTGATCATATCCGGGTAACCCTGGAGGCGGACGGATCCGCAACCGTGGAGGACAACGGAAGAGGAATTCCTGTGGGAATGCATGCCAAAGGGATGTCGGCTGAGCGTCTGGTATTTACAACACTCCATGCGGGGGGAAAGTTCGACGATTCTGTCTACAAAACCAGCGGCGGGCTCCACGGTGTGGGGTCCTCGGTGGTTAACGCCCTGTCTACGTATCTGGATATAAAAATCAGCAGAGAGGGATATATCCACCACGACCATTATGAGAGAGGCATTCCTACGATAGAGCTGGAAGGAGGCCTGCTTCCCAAGCTGGGAAGGACAAAGACAACAGGGACCTGTGTGAATTTTCTTCCGGATCCGGAGATATTTGAAAAGACGAACTTTTCTTCTACTGAGGTAAAAAGCCGCCTTCACGAGACTGCCTATCTGAATCCCAAACTGACCATAGTATTTGAGGATAAACGCAGAGAGGAAACGGAGACGGTCACTTACCATGAACCGGATGGTATTGTAGGCTTTATCAAGGATTTAAATCAGAAAGAGGAGGTCATCCATGAGCCCGTCTACTTTACCGGGGAGTCCGAAGGGATCACGGTGGAGGTGGCCTTCCAGTTTGTCAACGGGTTTCATGAAAATGTACTGGGCTTCTGCAACAATATTTACAATGCGGAAGGGGGGACCCACCTCACCGGTTTTAAGACTACCTTTACCACGGTGATGAATACGTATGCCCGTGAACTGGGGATTCTGAAAGAAAAGGACCCGAATTTTACAGGGGCAGATATCAGAAACGGGATGACCGCTGTTGTCTCCATCAAGCATCCGTCTCCCAGATTTGAGGGACAGACAAAGACCAAGCTGGACAACCAGGATGCTGCAAAAGCCGCAGGAAAGGTGACAGGCGAAGAGATCGTACATTACTTTGATCGGAATCTGGAAACTCTGAAAAACGTCCTGGCCTGTGCGGAGAAGTCAGCCAAAATCCGAAAAACAGAAGAGAGGGCAAAGACGAATCTTCTGACAAAACAAAAATATTCCTTTGATTCTAATGGAAAGCTGGCAAACTGCGAGAAAAAAGATCCCGGCATCTGTGAGATCTTCATTGTGGAGGGAGACTCAGCGGGAGGGTCCGCAAAGACAGCAAGGGACAGGAGCTTTCAGGCGATCCTGCCCATCCGGGGAAAAATCCTGAATGTGGAAAAGGCTACTATTGATAAGGTACTGGCCAACGCAGAGATCAAAACTATGATCAATGCCTTTGGCTGCGGATTTTCAGAAGGGTACGGCAACGATTTCGATATCACAAAGCTCCGCTATGACAAGATAATCATTATGGCAGATGCGGATGTGGACGGTGCTCATATTTCCACGCTGCTGCTCACCTTGTTCTATCGGTTTATGCCGGAGCTCATCTATGAAGGGCACGTGTATATTGCTATGCCCCCTCTCTATAAGGCCATGCCTGCCAGGGGAAAAGAAGAATACCTCTATGACGACAAGGCCCTGGAGCGGTACCGGAAGAAGCACAAAGGTTCCTTCCACCTTCAGAGATACAAGGGACTGGGAGAGATGGATGCCCAGCAGCTTTGGGAGACTACTCTGAATCCCGAGACCAGGATGCTCCGCCGGGTGGAAATCGAGGATGCACGTATGGCCTCCCAGGTAACCGAGGTGCTGATGGGCACAGATGTACCCCCCAGAAAAGCATTCATCTATGAGCACGCCCGGGATGCCCAGCTGGATATATAGGAGGAATAGAAGATGCAGGATAATATCATTAGGACCGAATATTCTGAGATAATGCAGAAATCATATATCGATTATGCCATGAGTGTCATAATCGCACGTGCGCTCCCTGATGTGAGGGACGGGCTGAAACCGGTGCAGAGGCGTACGCTCTATGACATGTACGAGCTGGGGATTCGTTACGACCGTCCCTACCGGAAATGTGCCCGTATTGTGGGGGACACCATGGGCAAATACCATCCCCACGGTGACAGCTCTATCTACGAGGCGCTGGTGGTGATGGCTCAGGAATTCAAAAAGGGTCTGCCTCTGGTAGACGGCCATGGCAATTTTGGATCTATTGAGGGGGATGGCGCCGCAGCCATGCGTTATACAGAAGCCAGGCTGGAAAAAATCACACAGGAAGTATACCTTCAGGATATGGACAAAGATGTGGTGGATTTTGTGCCGAACTTTGATGAGACTGAGAGGGAACCTGCCGTGCTTCCCGTGCGGATCCCCAATCTCCTGGTGAACGGAGCGGACGGGATCGCCGTTGGAATGGCTACCAGTATCCCTCCTCACAATCTTGGGGAGGTGCTTGACGGTGTGATTGCCTATATGAAGGACAACAGAATCACCACAGAAGGTCTGATGAAATATATCAAGGGACCAGATTTCCCCACAGGCGGAATTGTAGTAAATAAGGATGAGCTTCTCCAAATCTATGAGACAGGAAGCGGCAAGATCCGTATCCGGGGTAAAGTGGAGATTGAGAAGGGAAAAGCGGGAAAGATACTCCTTGTGATCACTGAGATTCCTTATACGATGATTGGCGCCAATATCGGCAAGTTTTTAAACGATGTGGCGTCTCTGGTAGAGACAAAGAAAACCACGGATATTATAGATATCTCCAACCAGTCATCAAAGGAAGGCATCCGTATCGTCATTGAACTGAGAAAAGGTGCAGATGCGGAAAACCTTATGAATATGCTCTATAAAAAGACACGGCTGGAGGATACTTTTGGAACCAATATGCTGGCAGTGGCCGATGGCCGGCCGGAGATCTTAAGCCTCAGGCAGATCATAGAATACCATGTAGATTTTCAGTTTGAGGTGGCCACCAGAAAGTATCAGACCCTGCTGGCAAAGGAACAGGAGAAAAAAGAAGTTCAGGAAGGCCTGATGAAGGCATGCGACGTCATTGACCTGATCATTGAGATATTGAGAGGCAGCAAAAACCAGAAGCAGGTAAAAGACTGTCTGATTCAGGGGATCACGGAGGGGATCCGCTTTAAGAGTAAAGCCAGTGAGCGGGCTGCTAAAAAGCTGGCTTTCACAGAGCGCCAGGCCACGGCTATTCTGGAGATGCGCCTGTATAAATTAATCGGCCTGGAGATAGAGGCTCTCCTGAAAGAACACGAGATTACACTTGCCAATATAGCGAGATATGAGGATATCCTGAATAACTATGATTCGATGGCCAATGTGATCATAAAGGAACTTACTGCCGTGAAAAAAGAATATGGCAGACCCAGAAGAACCGCTGTGGAAAATGCCGCAGAGGCAGTGTATGAGGAAAAGAAAATTGAGGAGACAGAAGTTGTCTTTCTGATGGACCGCTTCGGTTATACAAAGACGATCGACAAGGCTACGTATGAGAGAAATAGGGAAACCGCTGACGGCGAAAGCAAATATTTGTTTACCTGCATGAATACGGATAAAGTGTGCATTTTTACAGACAAAGGGAGGATGCATTCGGTTAAGGTACAGGAAGTTCCCTACGGAAGGTTCCGGGATAAGGGGACGCCTGTTGATAATCTGAGCAATTATGACAGCACCCAGGAAAGGATTCTCTATGCGGGAAGCCTGGAGTCTGTAAAAGCCTCCAGCCTTATGTTTATAACAAAGACCGGTATGATAAAGCAGGTGGCCGGGGAGGAATTTGATGTATCTAAGCGTACCATTGCAGCTACAAAGCTCTCCGGGGAGGATGAACTCCTGTTTGTGGGCATGTCAGATCCCATGGAATATGTGGTGCTCCAGTCTGTAAACGGTTATTTTCTGAAATTTCTCAAGGAGGAAGTTCCTTATAAGAAAAAAACAGCCATTGGAGTACGGGGAATGCGTCTGGGAGAAAAGGATGCGCTGGAAGAGGCATATCTTCTGGAAAACAGGAGCGAGTATACCATAGTATATAAGGAAAAAGAGGTAACGCTGAATAAACTGAAGCTGGCGAAGAGGGATACCAAAGGCACTAAGATAAGAGTTTAGCCGACAGTGGAACGGACGGAATCTTACCAAATTTTCTAAGATGCTTGATTTTTCTGGGAATTAGTGCTAATATTAATAAGATATAAATAATACTACAGTATAAGAGTGGGCTTGCGAGTCCACTCTTATCGCGTGTAAGGGAATATCCGGAAAGCGTGGTGAGAACATGAGTAAAAAAGAAGTGTATGAACAAAAAGCAGAGAGCATTCTTCTCCCAATTGTTGCGTCCCATGGATTTGAGCTGGTGGATGTAGAGTATGTGAAAGAAGGAAGCAACTGGTATCTGAGGGCTTATATAGACAAAGAAGGGGGCATAACGGTAGATGACTGTGAGGCGGTAAGCCGTGCGTTCAGCGACAAATTGGATGAAGAAGACTTTATTGAGGAAGCATATATAATGGAAGTCAGCTCTCCGGGGCTTGGGAGACCGCTGAAGAAAGAAAAAGACTACGCCAGAAGTATGGGAAAAGAGCTGGAGATCCGCACCTACCGTGCGATTCAAAAGGAGAAAGAATTCTATGGAGTTCTGAAGGCATACGATGACAATAGTGTAACTATTTCCAGAGAAGACGGAACGGAGATGGTGTTTCAGAAGGCTGATATCGCTTTGATACGATTGGCATTCGATTTTTAATATTTAGGAGGAAGAAGTAACATGAATACAGAATTATTAGAGGCACTGGAGATTCTGGAAAAAGAGAAATCCATCAGTAAGGATACTCTTTTGGAAGCAATTGAGCAGTCTTTGATTCAGGCATGTAAGAATCATTTCGGCAAAGCAGATAATGTAAAAGTAAACATTAATCCGGAGACCTGCGACTTTGGAGTATATGCAGAAAAGACAGTGGTGGAAGAGGTAGAGGATCCCATCTTGGAGATCAGTCTGGCCAATGCCAAGATGATTGATTCCAAATATGAAGTCGGAGATATCGTTAATATAGAGATTAAATCGAAAGAGTTTGGAAGAATCGCCACTCAGAATGCCAAAAACGTCATTCTTCAGAAGATCCGCGAAGAAGAGCGCAAAGTGATTTATAACCAGTACTACGGCAAGGAAAAGGATGTAGTGACGGGTATTGTTCAGAGAAATCTTGGCAAAAATTATAGTATTAATCTTGGCAAAGCGGATGCTATTCTTACGGAAAATGAGCAGGTAAAGGGAGAGGTATTTCGCCCTACAGAGCGCATTAAGCTGTATATTTTGGAGGTCAAGGATACACCGAAAGGTCCAAAAATCTTAGTTTCCCGGACACATCCGGAATTGGTAAAGCGTCTGTTTGAATCAGAAGTGACCGAGGTAAAAGACGGAACAGTCGAGATAAAAAGCATCGCCAGGGAGGCGGGATCCAGAACCAAAATCGCGGTATGGTCCAACGACCCGGATGTTGACCCGGTGGGCGCCTGTGTTGGTATGAACGGAGCGAGAGTGAATGCCATTGTAGAGGAACTCAGAGGAGAGAAGATTGATATTATTAACTGGAGTGACAACCCCGCGATATTGATTGAAAATGCACTCAGTCCGGCAAAGGTGATCTCAGTAATGGCAGATCCCGATGAGAAAACAGCTCAGGTTGTAGTGCCTGATTACCAGCTTTCTCTTGCAATCGGAAAAGAGGGACAGAATGCAAGGCTTGCAGCAAGGCTGACAGGCTTTAAAATTGATATAAAGAGTGAGACCCAGGCCAGAGAGGCCGGTGACTTAGATTACTATGAAGAAGAGTATGAAGAGGACTATGGGGACGGCGAAGAATATTATCCGGATGAGAATGAATACACGGAAGAGGCTGAGCCTTACTATGAGGAGCCGGAAGACGTTGAAGAGTAGGAAGTGAGAGTTATGGGCACCGTTCGAAAAGTACCTGTGCGGAAATGCATCGGGTGTGGTGAGATGAAAAGTAAGAAAGAAATGATGCGTGTCTTAAAGACAACAGAGGATGAGATTGTGCTGGATGCGACTGGTAAGAAAAACGGTAGAGGCGCATATCTTTGTTTTTCCAGGGACTGTCTGGAGAAAGCCCAAAAAAACAAAGGGCTGGAACGCTCATTAAAGATGGGAATTCCAAAAGAGGTCTATGAAAGCTTGAAAAAGGAGTTAGAAGTTATTGATAAATCATAAAGTACTATCTCTGATAGGATTGGCAATGAAAGCCGGCAAAGTTGTGAGCGGAGAATTTTCTACGGAAAAAGCTGTGAAAACAGGAACTGCTTTTTTGGTTGTGGTCGCGGAGTCAGCCTCCGGGAATACCAAAAAGAAATTCGGAAATTCCTGCTCTTACTACCAGGTTCCACTGTATTTCCTGGGAGAAAAGGAAGAACTGGGCAGGGCGATTGGAAAAGAATTCCGGGCTTCCCTGGCAGTAACCGATGAAAATTTTGCTAAGGCAATCGAAAAGCAACTGGAAATGAATTCGTAATAGAAAAGGAGGTAGTAAGTATGTCAAAAATTAGAGTACATGAACTTGCTAAGGAACTAGATAAAACAAACAAGGAGGTATTAGATTTTCTGAAAGAGAAAAATATAGAAGTCAAAAGCCATATGAGCAGTCTGGAAGACGATCATGTGAAGGCTGTGAAAGAGCATTTTGAAAAGCCCAAAAAGAAATCCAATATTATTCAGGTGTTCCGTCCCCAGAATGCCAGCAATGGAGGGGACAGAAGAGGCAAAGGCCCGCAGCGTTCCAGCCAGAGCCGTCCATACCAGGGCCGCCCTCAGACCGAACACCCGGTACACAGTGACACTGAGAAACCTGTTCAAAATACACAAGCAAGCCAGGGAGACAGCATTCCCAGGCCAACAGAGAGTAATGTAAAAGCTATGAGTGAAAATAGTTCAAGACCAGTGAATAACAATCAGCGGCCGGCAAATAATAGTCAGAGGAGCACCGGCGGCAATCAGAGGACCGGAAGCAGTCAGAGAAGCGGCGGAGGTTATCAGAGAACCCAGGGAGGCCAGAGACCGGCAGGAGGCTACCAGAGAAATAACGACGGCCAGAGAAGCAATGACGGCCAGAGGGGAACTGGAAATTATCAGAGACCTCAGGGAGGCCAGAGACCGGCGGGGGGCTACCAGAGAAACAATGACGGCCAGAGACCGGCAGGGGGCTACCAGAGAAATAATGACGGCCAGAGACCGGCGGGAAGCTATCAGAGAAATAATGACGGCCAGAGACCGGCAGGAGGCTATCAGAGAAATAATGACGGCCAGAGACCGGCGGGAAGCTACCAGAGAAATAATGACGGCCAGAGAAGCGGCGGAGGCTACCAGAGAAGCAATGACGGCCAGAGACAAGGCGGAGGTTACAGAGGCAATGACGGCCAGAGACCGGGCGGAGGCTACAGAAGCAATGACGGCCAGAGACCCGCAGGAAGAACCAATGATTTCCGTAAAAATGGGCCGGATACAAGAAACAAACCGACAGATTCAAAAATTGAAATTGTCGACAAAGACAGCCGCAAGCTGAACAGAGATAACAAGAAAAAGGATGTCAAGCGAGAAGAGTACAAAAACCAGGGCAATGGCGGAAAGCGGCCAAACCAGGGAGGAAGAAGACCGAATCAGAGGCTTCCGAAAGCTCTTCAGAGACCGAATCCTCAGCCGAAGCAGGAGGAGAAGAAGGAAGAAATTAAGGAGATTACCCTTCCGGAAAAGATGACAATCCGGGAGCTGGCTGAAAAGATGAAAATGCAGCCGTCTGTAATCGTTAAGAAGCTATTCCTGGAAGGAATCCTGGTTACAGTCAATCATGAGATTGATTTCGAGAAAGCACAGGAGATAGCATTAAGCTATGATATTATAGCAGAGCCGGAAGAGAAAATCGATGTCATCGAGGAACTGCTCAGAGAGGAAGAGGAGGATAACAGCCTGCTTGTCTCCAGACCGCCAGTTGTCTGTGTCATGGGGCATGTTGACCACGGCAAGACTTCTCTTCTGGATGCTATTCGTAATACACATGTAACAGACAAAGAAGCGGGAGGAATTACCCAGCATATCGGCGCCTACGTAGTAAGCATCAACGGACAGAAGATTACATTCCTGGATACTCCCGGACATGAGGCATTTACTGCTATGAGAATGCGCGGTGCCAACGCTACTGATATTGCAATCCTGGTAGTCGCTGCAGATGACGGTGTTATGCCCCAGACAGTGGAGGCCATTAATCATGCTAAGGCCGCCGGCACAGAGATAATTGTAGCTGTCAATAAGATTGATAAGCCAAGTGCCAATGTGGAAAAGGTAAAACAGGAATTATCAGAATATGAGCTGATTCCCGAAGACTGGGGCGGCAGCACGATCTTTGTGCCTGTATCCGCCCATTCCGGAGACGGAATTGATGAACTTTTGGAGATGATTCTTCTAACTGCAGAAGTGGGAGAATTGAAAGCCAATCCTAAGAGAAAAGCCAGAGGCCTTGTCATTGAGGCAGAGCTGGATAAAGGAAAGGGTCCTGTGGCAACGATTCTGGTGCAGAAGGGTACTCTTCAGGTGGGAGACTTTATCGCTGCAGGTTCCTGCTCCGGAAAAGTGCGTGCCATGATGGATGACAAGGGAAGACGGGTAAAAGAGGCTGGTCCTTCCACACCCGTAGAGATTTTGGGACTTTCCGATGTGCCCAATGCAGGGGAGATTCTCGTAGCTCTTGACAACGACAAAGAGGCAAAACAATTTGCAGAGACCTTTGTGTCAGAAGGAAAGAATAAACTTCTGGAGGACACCAAAGCAAAAATGTCTCTGGACGATTTATTTACACAGATTAAAGCAGGTAATTTAAAGGAACTTCCGATTGTTGTAAAAGCAGACGTACAGGGTTCCGTGGAGGCAGTAAAACAGAGTCTTGTAAAGCTTTCTAATGAAGAAGTGATTGTCAAGGTGATCCATGGAGGCGTAGGCGCCATCAATGAATCAGACGTTACCCTGGCCTCTGCTTCCAATGCTATTATTATCGGCTTTAATGTCCGCCCTGACGCTACCGCAAAAGCGATTGCAGAACAGGAAGGGGTGGATCTGCGCCTATACCGCGTCATTTATCAGGCTATTGAGGATGTGGAAGCGGCTATGAAGGGTATGCTGGATCCGGTATATGAGGAGAAAGTCATCGGCCACGGGGAAGTCCGCCAGACATTTAAGGCTTCCGGCATCGGTACCATTGCAGGCTCTTATGTCCTGGACGGTATCTTCCAGAGAGGCTGTAAAGTGCGCATTACCCGTGAGGATGAGCAGATCTTCGAGGGACCGCTGGCATCTCTGAAGCGCTTTAAGGATGATGTGAAGGAAGTAAAAGCCGGATACGAGTGCGGCTTGGTATTCCAGGACTTCAATGACGTAAAAGAAGAAGATAAGGTAGAAGCCTATATTATGGTAGAAGTTCCTCGCTAGAATCCAGAGGGGCTGCCTGCGGCTGTACCTGAAAAGACAGAAAGTGAGAATAGATATGAGAAAAAACAGTATAAAGAATACAAGGATTAATGGGGAAGTTCAAAGAGAACTGGCCAATTTAATCCGGGGGGATCTGAAAGATCCCCGTATTCATCCGCTGACATCAGTAACCGCCGTTGAGGTGGCGCCGGATCTGAAAACCTGCAAGGCCTACATCAGTGTTATGGGAGATGACAAGGCAAAGGAGGATACTCTGGCAGGTCTAAAGAGCGCAGAAGGCTTTCTGAAAAATCAGCTGGCCAAGAATATCAATCTGCGCAACACGCCACAAATCCGATTTGTGCTGGATACCTCCATTGAATACGGCGTTACTATGTCAAAATTGATTCAGGAAGTGAACAATCAGGATTTCGAACAGAAGGAAGATGATAAGAATGATTAAACTGGCTTCGCAGCTGGAAGGCATCCGGACTGTGGCCATAGCCGGCCACGTGCGTCCGGACGGAGACTGTGTGGGTTCCTGCATGGGGCTTTACCTGTACCTGAAAGAGAACTATCCTTCCCTTGAGACGGACGTATATCTGGAAGAGCCGAAAGAAGGGTTCTCATTTATCCGGGATCTGGACCAGATACAGACCATCTGCCGGGAGGAACAAACGTATGATCTGTTTATCACTCTGGACGCCAGCGCCCCAGACCGCATTGGCGTTGCGTTTCCCTGTTTTGAACATGCAGGAAAACGTCTTTGTATCGATCACCATATCAGCAATCCGGGATTTGGTGACATAAATGTGATCGTCCCCGACAGCAGCTCCTCCTGTGAGGTGCTGTTTGAAATGCTGGAGGAAGAAAAGATTTCGCCCGACTGTGCAGCGGCTCTCTATACGGGGATTGTCCATGACACAGGGGTGTTCCAGTATTCCTGCACTTCATCCAGAACCATGACCATTGCAGGGATTCTCATGGATAAAGGAATAGATTTCAGCCGTATTGTAGATGAATCTTTTTACACAAAGACCTATGTGCAGAATCAGGTGCTGGGCCGGTGCCTTATGGAGAGCATTCTGGTGCTGGACGGCAAATGTATTGTGGGTGTTGTCAATGAAAAGGACATGGAATTTTACGGTATACAGGCAAAAGAGCTGGACGGTATTGTGAGTCAGCTTCGTGTTACCCAGGGCGTTGAGGTGGCAGTTTTTATGTACCAGACATCGGCCCAGGAGTATAAAGTAAGCCTGCGCTCCAACGGGGCGGTGGATGTTAGTGCAATTGCCTCGTACTTTGGAGGAGGAGGCCACGTAAAAGCAGCAGGATGCACCCTGCAGGGAAGCTCCTATGATGTGATCAATAATCTTACGCCCCACATAGAAAAACAGCTGAGAGAGAAGGAAATACTTTCATGAACGGAGTACTTAACGTTTATAAAGAAAAAGGCTATACCTCCCATGATGTGGTGGCAAAACTGAGAGGAATTCTGAAACAGAAAAAAATAGGTCATACAGGGACGCTGGATCCGGATGCTGTAGGTGTCCTGCCGGTGTGTCTTGGAAAAGCTACAAAGCTCTGTGACATGCTTACAGAGAAAGATAAATCCTATGAGACGGTACTGCTGCTTGGCACAGTCACAGATACCCAGGATATTTCCGGCAGGATTCTGGAAGAAATGCCGGTTACGGTTTCTGAAGAAGAGGTAAGAGACTGCATCCGCGGATTTGTGGGGGAGCAGATGCAGATCCCTCCCATGTATTCTGCCCTGAAGGTGAACGGAAAGAAACTGTACGAGCTGGCCAGGGAGGGCAGAGAAGTGGAGCGCAGAGCGAGGAAGGTCTTTTTTCGCAGCATTGAGGTGACGGAACTGAGTCTTCCCAGGGTAAAGCTGTCAGTTACATGCTCCAAGGGAACTTACATACGGACACTCTGCCACGATATTGGACAGAAACTAGGATGCGGAGGCTGTATGGAACAGCTGACCCGCACCCGTGTGGAACGCTTTCGGATACAGGAAAGCCTTACTTTGGAGGAGATTCGGCAGCGGAAGGAAAAAGGGGTTTTGGAACAGGACGTTCTGCCTATAGAGGAGATGTTTTCTGAATATCCCCGGATCTGCGCAAGTCCCAGCCTGGATAAGGCGCTGCACAATGGGAACTCTTTTGCCTGTCCGGACCAAATGATACCTATAAAGGATACATGGGTCCGGGTATATGACAGCCAGGGCATGTTTATCGGCATATACCAGTATCAGGAAGAACGCCGGCAATATAAGCTGGTTAAGATGTTTAAGGAGGAGACATGATCAGTACAACAGTTGTACCCCAGTTCGAGGAAGGACAGAAGAGTGTGATTACACTGGGAAAGTTCGATGGTCTGCACAGAGGACATCAGAAACTGATTCACAGAGTGCTTGAGATTGGAAAAGATGGCTATCAGACAGTCATCTTTACTTTTGATGTCTCTCCTCTTGTAAAACTGGGAAAATCTAATCTGAAATCTCTTCTGACCAATGAGGAGCGGGCGGAAATGATAGAGGAGCTGGGGGTAGACTGTCTTGTGGAGTGCCCCTTCACCGATGAAGTCATACACATGGAGGCAGAAGACTTTATAAAGGAATTTCTTGTGAACCGTCTGCACGCCGCCTGCATTGTAGTGGGGACGGATTTCCGCTTTGGACATGAGCGGCGGGGAGATGTGCGTATGCTGGAGGATATGGCCGGCAAGTATGGCTATACCGTAGAGATTATTGAAAAGGAAAGATACGAAAACAGAGAGATCAGCAGTACATACATTAGAGAAGAACTGGAAAAAGGGAATATGGAGACCGTATCACAGCTTCTTGGATATACGTTTTTTACCAAAGGAGAGATTGTCCGGGGCAGACAGCTGGGAAGAACCATCGGGATTCCGACTACTAATATCATCCCTTCCACAAAGAAAAAATTCCCGCCCAACGGCGTCTATGTGACAAAATCCATTATAGATGGGAGCGTGTATCAGGGAATTACAAATGTGGGATACAAACCCACGGTAAAAGAAAATTTTCTGGGAGTGGAAACCTATCTCTTCGACTGTGATGCGGATTTATACGGAAAAGAGTCTGAGGTCTTATTTTTTCATTTTCTTCGGCATGAGAAAAAATTCGGTTCTATGGAACTTCTGAAGGAACAGCTCCTGAAGGATAATGAGATGGGCAGGGAATATTTTCGTTTGGGATATGGACAAATTAAAAATTTTATCTTATAGTAGGAGTGCTGCGTTAAAAACGTTACGCAGGGGTGCGCTTTGGCGTTCCTGAATAAATCCAGACATATTTTTTACTAAGGAGATACTATGAATTTAGGAATTATTATGACGTTAGTTGGCGGTCTTGGCCTGTTTTTGTACGGCATGAAGCTCATGAGCGACGGTCTGGAAAAAGCAGCCGGTGCCAAGATGAGAAGTATCCTGGAATTCTTTACTAAGAATCGTTTTATCGGCATGATGGTAGGTATCCTGTTTACGGCCATCGTTCAGTCCTCCAGCGCTACCACGGTAATGGTAGTAAGCTTTGTAAACTCCGGACTTATGTCACTGCTGCAGGCAGCGGGAGTTATAATGGGTGCCAATATCGGTACTACAGTCACCTCACAGTTAATCGCGTTTAATCTCTCTGAAATAGCGCCGCTTTTTGTAATGGCCGGTGTTATCATGGTGATGTTCTGCGAAAAAAACTCTGTGAAAAAGGCAGGGGAGGTTGTCCTCGGATTTGGTATTCTTTTTGTGGGACTGTCAACCATGTCCGGAGCTATGTCTACATTAAAAGAATCCCCTCAGATTGTGGACATGCTTGCTTCTCTGAAGAATCACTATGTGGCGATCCTGGTAGGATTTGTAATTACAGCAATCCTCCAGAGCTCTTCCGCTACGGTAGGTATTGTGCTTCTCCTGGCCACCCAGGGGCTTTTGAAGCTGCCTATCTGTTTTTTTATCATCCTGGGATGCAATATGGGATCTTGTGTATCCGCACTGCTGGCCAGCCTGGGGGGAAAGAAAGATGCCAAACGGGCAGCATGGATTCACTTTTTGTTTAATATTGTAGGTTCCGCCATTATTCTGGTATTCCTGACAATTGCATTGGATCCGATTACCGGAATCATTCAGAGGCTTTCCGGTGACAGCGTGGCCAGGCAGGTAGCCAATGCTCACACCTTAATCAAAGTCTGTGAGGTTATCATACTGTTTCCGTTTATCCAGTGGATTGTAAAGCTTACTTACCTGATCGTTCCCGGAGACGACAAGAAAAAAGGGGAGGAAGAGTTCGAACTGGTTTATATTGGAGACAAAGCAGTGTTCTCCCCCACCACAGCGGTGGTAGAAGCAACCAGAGAACTGGAACGCATGGGAAATATGGCAATTACGAATCTTACCAGAGCAATGAACTGTCTGGTTACTCTGGATGAGGAGGAACTGAAAAAAGTATATTCTATGGAAAAGAATATAGACTTTTTAAACCATGCAATCACGGATTATCTTGTAAAAATCAACCAGACTACCCTTCCGATTGACGATGCAAAAAGTATCGGAGGACTATTTCACGTAGTAAATGATATTGAACGAATCGGGGATCATGCCGAGAACGTGGCAGATGCCTGCAGGACAAGGATGGAAGAGAAAGTCAGCTTCAGTAAAGAAGCACAGGCAGAGCTGTCCGGGATGCTGGACGCTGTGATCAAAATCACAACGTATTCTCTGGATATGTTTTCGAACAACAACCGGATCCATATGCAGGAGATCCTGGAACTGGAAGATAACATTGACAAGATGGAGCGGGAGCTTCAGCAAAATCATGTACAGCGTCTCACCAGAGGAGAATGTACGCCCAGCGCGGGAATGCTCTACTCAGATATTGTATCCGGCCTGGAAAGGGTGGCAGATCACGCTACCAATATTGCTTTTTCCATCCTGGAGGAGGATCCGGAGGAAGACATGAAAGGTGCTGTTCAGGCATAAATATTGAAAACCCGGCATATACTTACCTTATGCCGGGATTTTTTTGTCGTTTTGTCCCGACGGAATTTTGTTGACATTTTGTACTTGCATGGTACAATGAGTACGTAATATAAATGTAACAATTTTAAAACAAACGTAACAAAGGAGGCTTTATAAAAAGTATTATGCACAGAAAAGGACGTAATTTACTGGGAGCCATGTCTGTACTGGTGCTTCTGGGCGTTTCCTCTGAAAGCATCTGGGCAGATCCTCCCGCAGGATACCAGGAATCTCAGGGGGAAACGAGAGAGACTGTGTCTGATACAAAGGATAAAGAGTATGGAATTGCTGATGTAAATACAAATCTGAATATAAGAAGCGGCGGGGGGATGGAGTATTCTGTTATCGGAAAACTCCCCAGAGATGCCGTTTGTATCATAGAGGGAGAAGAGAATGGGTGGGCTTGTATCATCTCCGGGGATGTACGGGGATACGTGTCAAGCAGATATCTTCTTACGGGAGAGACAGCCAGAGAATATGTGGAACAGGGGCAGGAGGAGACTTTGACCTATGCCCACTGGACCGGAAGTGCGGCTGAACCTGCTGATACCGGGATAGATAACACTGTCCCTGAGTCCACAGAACCGGAGGAAGAAACATCCGCTCCGGAAGAAGAAGCTGGTGTTCCGGAAGAAGAAACAAGTATTACGCAAGAGGAGATAACAGAACCGGCTGAGGAAGAGCCTTCTGCAGAAACTGCAGGTGCAGCTGAAGCCTCGGAAAGTGTCCGCTCCCAGATGGTGGAGTTTGCGGAACAATTTTTGGGCAATCCTTATGTGTGGGGCGGGACAAGCCTTACGGACGGTGCGGACTGTTCTGGTTTTGTACAGAGTATTTATGCCAATTTTGGATATTCACTGCCCCGGGTATCCAGAGATCAGGCACAGACCGGAACCAGAATCCCCATAGAGGAAGCACAGCCCGGAGATCTTATATTTTACGCCAGGGACGGGGAAATTTACCATGTGGTTATGTATATTGGGGACGGTCAGGTGATCCATGCAAGCAGCAAGGAAACCGGCATTAAAATCTCGAATATATATTATGACAATGCTGTCTGGGCAGTAAGAATTCTGGATGAATAGAGAGAAAAACAGTTTACAATGGATATGCCTTGTGTTATACTATGAAGGTGTGAAAATAGCCCTGATTCAGAAATTGGACACTCCGACCATTTCTTAATCTGAGGCGATTATAATGAATAAGGAGGAAGCACAACATGATTTCAAAAGAAAAGAAACAGGCAATTATGGCAGAGTATGCAAGAACACCGGGTGACACAGGTTCACCGGAGGTTCAGATCGCAGTTTTAACTGCAAGAATCCAGGAGCTTACAGAGCATTTAAAAGAGCACCATAAAGACCATCACTCCAGAAGAGGACTTCTGAAAATGGTAGGTCAGAGACGTGGATTACTTGCTTATTTAAAGAAGACTGATATTGAAAGATACCGTGCTTTAATTGAAAAATTAGGAATCAGAAAATAATCAGGCATTTAAGGGGCGGAGTTATCCGCCCTGTTTTGCGGTAGTAAGAACTTTGCCGAGACCACTGAAAAGGACATTTTACGAAATGTATTTTTCAGTTGTTTCGGAGTCTTCTACCAGCACAAGAAAAGGAGAATATATTTATGTATAAGAGTTTTTCAATGGAACTGGCTGGAAGAACCCTGACAGTTGATGTGAACCGTGTGGCAAAACAGGCAAACGGAGCAGTGATGATGCACTATGGAGACACCACCGTGCTGTCTACCGCTACTGCCTCAGAAAAACCCAGGGACGGGATTGATTTCTTCCCGTTAAGTGTAGAGTATGAAGAAAAGTTATATGCCGTGGGCAAGATTCCTGGCGGTTTTAATAAAAGAGAAGGGAAGGCCAGTGAGCATGCAATCCTTACCTCACGTGTAATTGACCGCCCCATGCGTCCTTTATTTCCAAAGGATTACCGCAATGATGTGACTTTGAATAATCTGGTGCTTTCTGTAGACCCGGACTGCAATCCGGAGCTTCCGGCAATGCTTGGATCTGCAATCGCCACCAGTATCTCCGATATTCCTTTCGACGGTCCCTGTGCTATGACGCAGCTGGGTCTGGTGGACGGAGAATTTGTGGTGAATCCTAACAATGCCCAGAGAGCTGTATCCGATCTGGCGCTTACTGTAGCGTCTACCCGGGAAAAAGTTATCATGATCGAGGCTGGAGCCAATGAGGTTCCGGAGGATAAGATGATCGAGGCTATTTTCAAATGCCATGAGGTGAATCAGGAGGTTATCAAATTTATTGATACCATTGTGGCAGAATGCGGAAAGGAAAAGCACACATATGAGAGCTGTGCGGTTCCTGAAGAACTGTTTGCTGCAATCAGGGAACTGGTGACTCCGGAAGAGATGGAGGAAGCAGTATTTACAGATGACAAGCAGACTAGGGAAGGCAATATCAGCGCCATTAAAGATAAACTGGCGGAGACCTTTGCTGAAAATGAGGAGTGGCTTAATCTTTTGGATGACGCTGTATATCAGTATCAGAAAAAGACAGTCCGCAAGATGATTTTGAAGGATCAAAAGCGTCCGGACGGCAGAGGAATTACGGAAATTCGTCCTCTGGCGGCGGAAGTAGACCTGATTCCAAGGGTTCACGGTTCCGCTATGTTTACCCGGGGACAGACGCAAATCTGCACCATTACTACATTGGCGCCTTTGGCTGAAGCTCAGAGAATTGACGGGCTGGACGTGGACGAGACTTCAAAAAGATATATGCACCATTACAACTTCCCGTCTTACTCAGTAGGTGAGACAAAGCCGTCCAGAGGACCGGGACGCCGGGAAATCGGCCATGGAGCGCTTGCAGAGAAGGCTCTGATTCCGGTGCTGCCTCCTGCAGACGAGTTTCCGTATGCGATCCGTACGGTTTCGGAAACCTTTGAATCCAACGGTTCTACCTCACAGGCAAGTATCTGTGCATCTACTATGTCCCTGATGGCAGCAGGCGTTCCCATCAAAAAGCCGGTAGCCGGCATCTCCACCGGTCTGGTAACCGGGGATACCGATGACGATTATCTGGTGCTGACAGATATTCAGGGGCTGGAAGACTTCTTTGGGGACATGGACTTTAAAGTGGCAGGCACCCACGATGGTATCACCGCGATTCAGATGGATATAAAGATTCATGGACTCACAAGACCGATTATAGAGGAAGCTATCGCTAAGACGAAGGCTGCCAGAGAATATATTCTTACAGAAGTTATGGAACCGTGCATCAGCAAGCCCAGAGAGAGTGTAGGGCCTTATGCTCCCAAGATTATGCAGATTCAGATTGATCCCTCCAAGATTGGCGATGTAGTAGGCCAGAGGGGCAAGACAATCAATACCATTATCGAGGAGACAGGCGTTAAAATTGATATTGATGACGATGGATCCGTTTCTGTATGCGGCGTGGATCAGGAGAGCATGGAAAAAGCCATGGACATGATCAAAATCATCACTACAGACTTTGAGGCCGGACAGATTTTTGTTGGAAAGGTAATCAGCATTAAGGAATTCGGCGCATTCCTGGAGTTCGCTCCGGGCAAAGAAGGTATGGTTCATATCTCCAAAATATCCAAACACCGCATCAACCGGGTGGAAGACGAGCTGACTCTGGGAGATATGGTAAAGGTTATCTGTCTTGGAAAAGATAAGATGGGAAGAATCAGCTTCAGTATGAAGGATGTTCCGGAAGAAGAAAAGTAAAAGTTGTAGAGCAGGACGGGGAAAAGCGTATTTTCTCCGTCCTTTTTAGACAGCGGCAGAGAAAAGGAGAATGCACATGAAGAAAATAGCAAAATTTCACAAAGTAAGCTGGGAAAGATTTCTGAAGGATTGGAAAGATACCTTTGGGGAGAGTGACAGGGAAGAGGAGATACAAAAGATTTACAGCGGCATATCCCTGCCCAAAAGAGCCACCAGGGGATCTGCGGGCTATGATTTTTATACGCCGGTCAGTGTAACGGTAAAGCCGGGGGAAACCGTAAAAATCCCCACAGGAATCCGCGCGGAAATGGAACCGGAATGGGTTCTGAAATGTTACCCAAGAAGCGGTCTGGGCTTTAAGTTCCGCATGCAGTTAAATAATACCGTTGGGATTATTGACAGCGATTACTTTTACTCAGAAAATGAGGGCCATATATTTTCTAAGATTACCAATGATTCCAGAGAAGGAAAGACCATAGAGCTGAACGCCGGGAGCGGATTTATGCAGGGGATCTTTGTAGAATATGGAATTACCGTAGATGATGATGCCTGCGAGGTACGAAACGGCGGCTTTGGAAGCACTGACAGGTAAGGAAGAATCCACAGCCTGAATAAAAATCCTCTTTGCAATCTGTGAAAAATGTGGTAGAATAGTTTGATAGCCAAAGTATCTGGTTTTTAAAACCAGATACTCACAGTGTGGATGAATTAGGAGGATTTATTTATGATAGTAGAACCAAAGGTGAGAGAGTATATTTGCACCACCGCCCACCCGGCGGGATGTGAGGAAAATGTAAAGGAGCAGATCCAATACGTTAAGGAGAAGGGCAGAATGGACGGCCCCAAAAAGGTGTTGGTCATCGGTGCTTCTACAGGATACGGTCTCGCCTCCAGAATTACAGCGGCATTCGGGTGCGGAGCGTCTACTCTGGGAATTATGTTCGAGAAACCGTCTAACGGAAAACGTACAGCAACTCCCGGCTGGTATAATACGGCAGCCTTTGAGAAGGCGGCCAAAAATGAAGGTCTGTATGCCAGATCTGTCAACGGGGACGCGTTTTCAAAGGAGATAAAAGAAAAGACAATTGACATAATCAGAAAAGACTTGGGAAAAGTAGATATGGTGATCTACAGTCTTGCGGCACCCCGCCGGACCACTTTGGACGGTACGGTCTATTCTTCCGTGTTAAGGACGACTGGCCGGCCATTTACGAATAAGAGCCTGGATCTGCGCAATAACACCATCGGGGAAAAGACGGTAGAACCCGCAACTCCGGAAGAGATGGAAGGAACCATCAAGGTCATGGGAGGGGAAGACTGGAAAGACTGGATAGAAGCGCTGACCAGAGCGGATGTGATGGAAAAGGGAGCGGTTACGGTTGCTTATTCCTATATAGGGCCTGCACTTACCTATCCCATGTATTCTGACGGAACCATCGGACAGGCTAAGAAGCACCTGATGCACACAGCAGTGGAGTTAAACCGGGAGTATCCTGGAGTGAGCGCATATATCTCAGTCAATAAGGCTCTGGTTACCCAGGCAAGCTCTGCCATTCCTATTGTGCCCCTGTACTTTGCTATTCTCTATAAGGTAATGAAGGAACAGGGAAACCACGAAGGCTGCATCCAGCAGATTACCCGCCTCTTTCATGATAAGCTGCTCACAGATCCTGTAAATATGGATGAAGAGTACAAGATTCGTATGGATGACTGGGAGCTGAAGCCAGAGATTCAGGAAGAGGTTATGAGATGCTGGGAGAATATTACCACAGAAAATGTGGAGGAGCTGTCAGATATTAAAGGATATTGGGAGGACTTCTATCATATGTTCGGGTTCCATTTTGATAACATTGACTATAGTCAGGACGTTGATATAGAAGTGCCTATTCCAAGTCTGGAAGCATAAGACTATATCCTGGGCATAAAAATAGAAAGCTGTTAGATTAGCAGCTTTCTATTTTTATGCCTAGGATTCCGTACTGCCTGCATCCTCTTTCAGATTAGACATAAATTCGTCAAATGCCTCTGCAGCAGCCATGTATTCATCATTTCTCTCGATATTTTCAATTACAGGCTGATCCCCATCTTCTGAGAAGCGGAAAAGATATACATCGCCGTTGGTATTCTTGCCGTTTTCATCCAGGGGAAGAAGAGCAATGTATTCCTGGTCATTGACGTCAAATGTGGTGAGTACCGCACATTCCAGCTCTGTATCGTCCTCCAGCGTCAGCTTTATGGTAGGGTTGGGCACTCTGGGAACAGAGCCGCAGCCGCCTCCGCAGGAAGCGCAGTCGCTGGGGTCACAGCCGCCCATAAATTTTTCGTCGCTCATGATGATACCTCTCTTTAGAAATTATTGTAGCAGTAAGGTGCTACAATAGATACTCTAACAGATTAAGAATGTGTTTGCAATATAATTACCGAAATAAATTGTGTTTCAATGCACCTGTTCTTTTGCCAGCTTTGTCTCAGCTGTCCCCTCTAAGACACAGTCTCCATTCTGATTATAGCAGTTTGTCTGCATAATAACCCGGTTTCTCTCCTTTTTTTCTCTGCAGGTAACGACTGCAGTGATGGTATCGCCGATGAACACAGGACCCTTGAATTCTACATATTGGGAGATATAGATAGAACCTGGAAAGGCGGCAGTCAGGGCGGCGGGTATAAGCGCTGAAGTAAGCGCGCCGTGTGCGATTCGTTTCCCAAACGGAGTAGTTTTGGCGTATTCATCGTTCATGTGCAATTGATTTTGATCCCCGGATACCGCAGCGAATAGTAATATGTCTGCTGCGGTGATTGTTTTGCTGAAGCTTTCCGAGTCTCCAACTTTAATCTGTGAATAAACGTAAGACATTTTAATCCCTCCTTAGTAATATGTTTATAATGGCATTATACACAAATAAGTAAGAAAAGTAAACTAAAAAATAAACAAAAAGACGAATAAATGAAAAAAAGATATTTACAAAGTGTAAAAAATGTGTATAATGTAACTATAAACATATTATGTTTATAAATGGAAATGCAATAAGACATATTATGTTTACGCGCGCGCTGTACTGTCTACTACTGAATGAAGAGTGAGGTTATAAAAATGAGCAGAGATTTAGAGAACAAGATTGCGATTGTTACAGGAGCAGCAAGAGGGATTGGATTCGGGATCGCCGGGAAGTTAGCGGAGAAAGGTGCAACCGTTGTAATCTCTGATGTCAATGAAGAAAATGCAAGGCAGGCTGCAGACAAGATAAAAGATATGGGTGGAAAAGCAACTTACATATTGGCTGATGTCTCAGATTTTGATCAGGCACATAATTTGATTCAATCTACGATAGAGCAGCAGGGAGATCTCCACATTCTAGTGAATAATGCGGGAATTAACAGAGACATGATGCTTCACAAGATGACAAAAGAAAGCTGGGATGCAGTGATAGCAGTAAATCTCACCGGAGTGTTTAATTGTATGCAGCCTGCAGCAGTTCATATGAGAGAGAAGGAATACGGCCGTATAATAAATATTTCATCGGCTTCGTACCTGAACGGAAATATCGGACAGGCGAATTACAGCGCGGCAAAGGCAGGAGTGATTGCGTTGACACGCACGGCAGCAAAAGAGCTGGGAAAGAAAAATGTCACGGTCAATGCTATCGTACCGGGGTTTATTGATACGGAGATGACCAGAGGGGTTCCAGAAAAGGCCTGGGATATCATGGTCAGCAAAATCTCAATGGGACGGGCCGGAAAGCCGGAGGACATTGGCAATATGATAGCATTCCTGGCCTCCGACGAGGCTTCATATATTACGCAGGGAATCTTTGAGGTAGGCGGCGGAATGGTACTTTAATCAGTTAGAGTACAAAAGATCAGTAAAAAGAATACGCTCATGGAGGAAGCTGTAATGAAAAAAGAAAGTATTGTTATTGTTTCCGGCTGCAGAACTGCGGTTGGAAGTATGGGAGGGTCATTAAAAGAACTGCAGGCCAGTGACATGGGAGGCATTGTGATTAAAGAGGCTGTAAAACGCGCAGGTCTTAAACCGGAGGATGTGGATGAGGTAGTATACGGCTGTGTGGGTCAGGCGGCAGAAAATGCATTTGCAGCACGTCTTTCCTCTGTAAAGGCAGGTATTCCCGTGGAAGCTACAGCTATAACAGTAAACAGATTATGTTCCTCCGGTTTGCAGGCAATTGTAACAGCCGCACAGGAGATTCGCGACGGGTTGTGTGAAATTGCAGTAGCCGGCGGATGCGAAAGTATGACGAATATTCCCTTTTATCTCAGAAATGCCCGTTATGGTTACAGAATGGGACATGGGGAGCTGGAGGATGGATTGGTAACTGCAGTTTCCGATCCATTCACCAGAAATCATATGGGCATCACAGCTGAGAACGTTGCTGAGAAGTATCATATTACAAGGGAAGATCAGGATCGGCTGGCACTTATGAGCCAGCAGCGGGCAGCCGCTGCAAGAGAAACCGGTCTGTTTAAAGATGAGATTGTCCCTGTGGAAGTAAGGGTAAATAAAAAGGAGACAAAAATATTTGATGAGGATGAGTATATCAGGCCGAATACAACGATGGAAAAACTGGCAAAACTGAGACCTGCATTTAAGGAGAATGGAACAGTAACCGCTGGAAACGCCTCCGGTATAAACGATGCGGCTGCGGCTGTCGTCGTCATGAAGGAATCAAAAGCGGCAGATTTAGGGCTCAAGCCTATTGTAAGACTTGTGGATGCAGCAGCTGCAGGCGTTGATCCCCAGATAATGGGGATAGGCCCTGTCCCCGCAGTCCGAAAACTGCTGAAAAAAACAGGGCTGACAAAAAAGGATATTGGACTGATAGAGTTAAATGAGGCATTTGCATCTCAGGCTGCGGCGTGCATCAGAGAGCTTGGGCTGGACGAAACTATTGTAAATGTAAATGGAAGCGGGATTGCCCTGGGACATCCTATTGGAGCTACAGGCTGCATCATTACTATTAAATTGATGAATGAGATGGTCAGAAGGAATGTACAATATGGAATTGCCACACTGTGCATCGGCGGAGGTCAGGGCCTGGCTGTTCTTTACGAACTGTGTAAATAGCGGGAAGGAGTTTGCAGCAATACTATGAAAAAACCAGTTTTTATATCGGCCGGGGAAGCCGCAGACATGATAAAGAATGGTAGTACACTGTGTACCACGGGAATGACGTTAGTATCTACTTGCGAAAGTATCTTAAAGGCGATAGAAAAAAAATTTATGGAGACGGGAGAGCCCAGGGATTTAACACTGTTTCATACCTGCGGGCAGTCAGACAAAAGAGACGGCTTACAGCATATTGCCCATGAACATCTGATTAAAAGAGTGGTCGGGGGACACTGGGGACTGTGCCCTGCCTTTATGGAACTGATTAGCAGCAACAAAGTGGAAGCCTATAATCTGCCTCAGGGACAGATGGCCAATATGTTTCACAGTATGGCACTGCGGGAGCCGGGGAAAATTAGTAAAATTGGCCTGGGTACATACATCGATCCCCGAGTGGAAGGCGGAAAGATGAACGACAGAACAAAGGATTTGGAGGATATTGTGGGTGTAGTCACCATAGACGGTGAAGAATACCTGCAGTATAAGGAAATACCCATTGATACCCTTCTTATAAGAGGAACCTACTGTGACGAAATGGGAAATCTGTCGACGGAGGAGGAAGCCATGGTGTTGGAAATCCTGCCTGCAGTTATGGCCGCAAAGCGTTTCGGCGGAAAGGTGATTTGCCAGGTGAAACACGTAGTAAAAACGGGAACGATCAATCCCAAAGAAGTGGTGGTGCCCGGAGTGCTGGTAGATGCGGTTGTGGTATGTGATGACTTACTGCAGGATCACAGACAGACATCATCGTGGTATTATGATCCTTCCTACAGTGGTCAGGCAGTTTTGAGAGAGGAGAACAAAGCCGCCGCAGCAAAGCTCTCTGTCAGAAAAGCAATTGGTAGGCGGGCTGCCATGCTTTTAGAGGAAGGTGCCATTATTAACGTAGGAACAGGAATACCCAATGATGTTATGGGACCCATATTGGCAGAGGAAGATATTCAGGATAAGATAACCATCACAGTCGAATCAGGGATTTACGGCGGTGTACCGGCGGGAGGAATTGATTTCGGTATCTCCAGAAATGCAATGGCTTTAATTGCCCATGACAGACAATTTGAATACTATACTGGAACCGGCATTGACTTTACTTTTATGGGTGCCGGAGAGATGGATCAGTATGGAAATGTGAATGCGACTAAGATGGGATCTAAAGCAGCAGGAGCAGGAGGGTTTGTAGATATTACAACAACGGCAAAGAATGTCATATTCTGTTCCACGTTCACCGGTGGAGGACTGGAAGTAGATATGGACGAAAAGGGACTGCGGATCAAACAGGAAGGCCGGTTCAAAAAACTAGTAAAGAACGTACAGCAGATCTCTTACAACGGAAGAATTGCCCGGGAGAGGGGGCAGAAGATGTACTTTGTAACAGAACGAGCCGTGTTCAGATTGACAAAGGAGGGTCCTTTACTGACAGAAATTGCAGAAGGTGTGGATTTGCAGAGAGACATACTGGAGCAAATGGAATTTGAGCCTCTTCTTGCGGAGGAGTTAATAAAAACTCCTGTCAGTATATACAGGCAGGGGGCCATAGGAATAAAGGAGATGCTGGAGAAGAAAGAGGGGTATCAATGAAAGGGATGAAATTACATCATATAGGTATTGTTATGACACAGCCTGACAGAGTACAGCGCTTTATGGAAAAGTTCGATTTGGAGGAAGATTACACGGAATATGTGGAAGCATATCAGGCAGACTGCATATTTATGAGGCACAGGGAGGACGATTCCGCTATAGAGCTTGTTGTACCCAAAGAAGGCATTTTGACAGAGTACAATAACGGGAAAGGGGGAATCCATCATATTGCCTTTGAGGTGGAAGATGTGTCCAAAGTGCGTGAGGAGTTCGAAGCGAAAGGTCTTAAGATGTTAGAGGAAAGGGCGGTGAAGGGGGCGGGCGATATCATTGTTAATTTTTTGCGGCCCCGCCACGGAGAGGGAATTCTGGTTGAGTTTGTAGAAAAGATTAAAAAAATGTAGGAGGATTGCTATGGGAATGAAAGCGCTGGAAGGTGTAAGAATTGCCGATTTCACCCGTTTTGTATCGGGTCCGTTCTGCACGCAGCTCCTCGCAGACATGGGTGCTGAAGTAATAAAGATCGAAAAAGGGGCGGGGGATGATACCAGACATTTTGGCCCCTGGTTGGGAGAAAAGAGCATTTATTTTAATTCGGTAAACAGAAACAAGAAGAGTGTCAGGATAAACTACAGGACACCGGAGGGCATGGAACTTGTAAAAGAAATCATCAGTCACTGCGATGTTATTGTGGAGAACTTCAGACCGGGTACTCTGGATAAGATGGGCTTAACCAGAGAGGTGCTGGATAAGCTGAATCCAGGAATTATTGTAACCCATGTTTCCGGATTCGGACAGACAGGTCCTTATAAAGACAGAGCTGCTTTTGACTGTATCGCTCAGGCTATGTCTGGTATTATGAGCCTGACTGGCGATCCGGGAACAAAACCAATGATGATTGGTTCCGTGTATCTGGATTATATAGGAGGAACGTTCGGCGCTTTAGGAACTATGATTGCTCTGTACAGCAGGAAAAAAGCAGGAGACGGTCAGGATGTGGATATCTCTATGCTGGATGCCGGTATTGCCTATTCTCTTTTTTCAACACAGGATTACATAGCCAACGGGATTGTTATGGGACAGGCAGGCAACCGGGACCGCGCCCTGAGTCCTGCCAACACATTTAAGGCAAAGGACGGAAAATATGTATTTATCCATGCAGGAAGCGATACCTTTTTTGATACCTTTGCAAGGATTATCAAAAGAGAGGATCTGTTGGAGGAGGAACAGTACAAATACAGCAGACAGAGGATGGCTAATCCGGACTATATAGAGGAAGTAACGGGGCAGTGGGCGGCCTGCCATGAGGCCTATGAGATTGAAACACTGCTCACAGATGCTGGCATCCCCTGTTCGGTAGTAGCAGATACGGTAGATGTGGTAAATAATCCCCAGGTAAAGGCCAGGGAAATGCTGCGCATATTAGAATATCCGGATGGTACCAAAATGCCTGTAACCGGCATAAATCTCAAGCTGTCTAAGACACCCGGCGAGATTTACGCATTGCCCCCGGTACTTGGAGAGCACACGGAGGCAGTTTTGAGGGATATTGTGAAACTGGATGAAGAAAAAATAGAAGAACTGAAAAGCAAAGCTGTCATCTAGCCGATGGCCCGGAGGAAATTAGAATGAATGCAGAAAAAGCAGCAAAATTATATACTTATGAAGATGGAAAACTGCCGGAATATTTTCAGGAATTAATCGGAGTACTTAAACTGCGTGCAGCCCCTACGGCTATTAAATTTTTTGAAGATCTCAGGGAAATGAGAGCGGTAAAGAAGATCCGCATCCCGGCAGAGGGGGAGATCTTTACCGCCTGCCAGATGGTGGGGCAGGCCACCAGGCTGAATTACACGGTTGGTTTTACAAAAGAGCATATGCCCACCATTCAGTGCTCCGGTGTCTGTGGATTTATTCCGAAAGAAGATTATATTCACAGCCCGCACCTTGCAGGCACCTGGTTTGAAAAGCCTGAAGAGTCAGCCAGACATCAGGAATCTATGTATCATCTGGATAAAATGTATGAGGGGGTGGCGGCCTCTCCTGCGGTACTCGGCAGACTGAATCCGCCGGATGTATGCCTCGTATACGGCACGCCGCAGCAGATTATGTTTATGTGCTGTGCACTGCAGTATGATGATTATGAGGTAATAGAATCCTCGTTTGTTGGAGAGACCTCATGTACAGATTCCTGGATCCGTGCATTTGTAACGCAGAAGCCATGCTTTACGATGCCTTGTTTTGGAGAAAGACGGTTCGGGGGAGTTTGGGATGATGAGATGGTTCTGGCCTTCCCTCCGGCATACATTTGCAAAATTCTGGATGGTCTAAAAAAATTAGCAGGAAACGGACTTAGATATCCGGCCGCCCAATACGGGATTCAAAGGGATGCACGGGAGGGATTAAGTGTTTCCTATGATTTAAACGCAGTGAGCAAGAGCAGCAAATAAGAACAGCTAACAAAACCAGCCAACAAAACCAGGAAAAGGAGAAAGGTTTATGAGAAAAAGAAGTATTTTTATGAAATCAATTGCAGTGTCTGCAGCAATGCTGATGATGGCAGGGTGCGGTTCTTTCGGTACCGGCAAATCCTCAGACTCCTCTGTCCCAAAGGATACTGCCGGTGAAGAGAAAAAAGAGACTTCCGGCGGGGAAACGTACACCTTGAAAATTGGACACACTGTCTCAGAGACGGATCCTACCCAACTGGGATATCTCCATTTCAAAGAGCTGATTGAGGAGAAATCGGATGGAAGGATTGAAGTGCAGATTTTTCCAAATCAGTCAATTGCGGAGACAGACAGAGATGCCCTTGAAAAGGTAAGGGATAATACACTGCAGATGGCCAATACAATGCCCGGACTTTTTGCAGGTATCTCAAATATGGAAGAATACTATGTATGGAATATTCCTTATATATACAAATCCAATGAAGAGATGTATAAATTAGCGGAATCTGACTGGATGCTGGAATTAAACGAGAAGTTCAAAGAAACTACAGGAGTGCGGATTATTGCGGATGCTTCTTTTAATATGGGATGGTATGCATTTGGAACCACAAAAAAGGATGTTCCAAAATTGGATGACTTTAAGGGACTTAAAATCAGAATCAATGAAACGCCACAGCAGATTGCATTGGTGGAAAGTATCGGCATTACTCCTGTATTTATCTCATTTAATGAAGTCTACCAGGCGTGCCAGCAGGGCATGGTTGACGGTATGATGACTGCCCAGAACCTTTTCTACAGCAATCGGTATTATGAGGTGCTGAAGTCTCTGAAAATATTAAAGAACGGAGCCGCATTCCATCAGTATATTGTAAATGAAGAGTGGTACCAGAGCCTTCCGGATGACTTAAGGACGGTGTTTGATGAATGTGTGTCAGAAATGACGGAATATATCCGTGAAGAAGAAGTGACATATACGGATAAAGCAATGAAAGCTTTAGCAGACGAGGGCATGACGGTATATGAGGTTACGGAGGAAGAGACAAAAGTACTCGAGGATGCATGCCGTACACATATTTTCCCTGACAAAGAGGCGGCATTGGTTGATGAACAGTATATTAACAAAGCACTGGAAATAGTGGCACAATAGCAACTGCGGGGCGGCCCCTGCGGGGGCGCCTCTGTTGCGGCAAGGGAGGTTGACATGCAGTTACATTTTAATGATAAAAAACTCTGGAATCACCTGGAGGAATATCTGTGTGCTTGTCTGTTTGGGATTATGCTGATTATGCTTTTCACACAGGTAGTGCTCAGATTTCTCTTTCATCTTTCATCACCGGTTCTTGAAGAGTATTCCCTGTATATGTTTGTCTGGTTTGTCTTTCTGGCGTCCAGCAACGCCATTCTGAGAAACGAGCATATCCGCATTGAAGTTATCACAGCAAGGCTTCCGGAAAAGGTACAGGCTGGGCTGTATCTGGTTATGATGGTAATAAATATCGGCTATTCAGCAGTAGTAATGTATGCGGGGTGGTTTAAGGTGATGGATCAATATCTGCTGGGAACGGTATCTGCCACCACGTTTCCGCTGTTTATTATGTCCCTGGCGCTCCCTGTGGGAATGTTTGCGTCTATTGTGAGATCGCTGCAGAATATTTATCTCACCATTAAGCTTGATCTTATTAAAAAGGAAGGAGGGGATGTATAAATGGCGGGTTTAGTTTTGATAGGAACTTTGTTTTTGTTTATTCTCATTGGATTTCCCATCGCCGTATCCATCGGCCTTTCCTGTGTTCTGTATGTGCTGGCGTTTCACACAGTACCCATGGATTTTATTATACAATCTTTCCTGAATGGCACCTACAGCTTTACACTGCTGGCGATACCTTTCTTTGTATTATCAGGGGAACTAATGATCAATGGAGGTATTTCCCAGCGACTGATTAATTTCTGTATGTCATTAATTAAAAATAGAAAAGGCGGACTGGGAATGGTTACGGTAATTGCCTGTATGTTTTTTGCGGCGATTTCTGGTTCCGGACCTGCCACTGTGGCTTGTATCGGAGGTATCATGATTCCCCAGATGATTCGTTACGGGTATGATAAGGAATTCTCTACCTCCATAACGGCTGCTGCAGGTTCATTAGGACCTATTATACCACCTAGTATTATGTTTTTGCTGTATGGGGTAGTGAACCAGGTATCTGTCTCTAAACTGTTTATGGGAGGCGTTGTGCCCGGAGTCTTAATGGGTATAGCTCTGCTCTTTATGACAAAGCTTATCTGCGGAAAAAAGAATTTCACACCGCCCCCTGAGGTGGCGGAGGAGAGTGAAAAGCTATTTAATGTAAAAATATCAAGGTCTTTTCGTGAGTCTTTTTGGGCTCTGCTGGTGCCGGTTATTATCTTAGGGGGTATATACGGAGGGATCTTTTCTCCCACAGAGGCAGCGGTAGTTGCCTGTATGTATGCATTGTTTGTGGGATTTTTTATTTACAAGGAGCTAAGGATAAAGGACTTGCCGATGATTTTTATACGGGCGTTTCGGAGCTGCAGCTTCCTAATCGTAATATCATTTTCCGTAGCCTTTGGAAAATTGATGGCAATGGAGGGGGTTCCTACAGCCATTGCAGATGCGGTGTTAGGAGTTTCTCAGAATAAATATGTGGTACTGCTGCTGATAAATCTGCTGCTCTTAGGTGTGGGAATGATTATGGATGCCGCACCGGCAACCATTATTCTAGGCCCCCTTCTGCTGGGAATCGTGCAGCCTTTGGGCGTAGATCCGATTCATTTTGGGGTAATTATGATTATGAATTTATCAATCGGGATGGTTACGCCGCCTGTGGGAGTGAACCTTTTTGTAGGTACCAAGATAAGCAAAATACCTATGGAAAATACATTTGGATATACCTTAAAATTGCTGGCAGGTATGATAATTGTCTTAATGCTGGTAACTTATATCCCGTTTTTCTCCATGGCACTGCCGAACCTGTTCGTCTGATCCTCAGGGACTGCTTGATTTTCCATTAAATGTCAGGTATGATATAGAATGAAACATAATACGTTTAAAGGAGAAGCAGTCCCTATGAGTTCGAAAAAAAAACAAAAATTTAAATATGATATAGTCGCAGATGAGATTCTGGCAAGTATTGCTGCGGGAAAGTGGAAACCGGGGGATAAAATGCCCTCGGAATCGGAATTGATAGTGATGTATAAAGTAAGCCGTGTAACTTTGAGAGAGAGTCTGAAAAAATTAAGTATGATGGGAGTTTTATCAATTGTTCAGGGCGACGGAACGTACGTGAATGAAATTAGGCCTTCTGAATTTATGAAGCCTCTGTTTCCGCTGATGGCTTATAAGCAGAGTAATATTGAAGAGATCTATGATGCCCGCACGTATATTGAAAGCGGTGCCTGTGAGCTGGCTGCTCAGAGACGTACCCAGGAGGATGTGGAGTATCTTCAGAGGCTTTTGGAGCATATGAATGATTCTGTAACCATGAATCGTCAGGATATGTATTCCAAATACGATCATAAGTTTCACCGGGCACTTTGCGAGATTGCAGGAAATGAGATGCTTCTTACTATATTTGATCTGTTCGAGCAAGTAATAAGCGGATATATTGAACAGATAAATATTTCCCCCGGCATTGTAATGAATTCAATGATTGACCATCAGATCTTATTTCAGGCTGTTGAGGAGAAAAGACATGAGTACGCCCGGCTCATTATGTTTGAACATTTGAGAAAATCAAAGGTACGGCTGATTGAGATTTTAAATAAAAGAGAGACATTGTGATGCAGGCAGATGTGCCTGCGGAGAGGGTGAAAAATGGTAACGTGGAAAAACTATTGGCGGGGTAATGAGTGGGAAGAACTAAAGAAAATAAAAATAGGCGGCAGAGAAGTGGAAACCTTTAAAAATATGCCGCCAAATCTGTATGATGCACTTGCGGAAAGTGTATCGAGATTCCCCGAAAAGATTGCTCTGACAGATCCTTGGGAGCGTAGGTACAGCTATAAAGATTTCCTGAAAAAAGTAGATGATTTTGCATTGTCTCTTTCCTGTGTATATGGGATAAAAAAGGGGGATCATGCAGCTTTGATGTTATACAACGGAATTGAGTTCTGTGTAGCCTTCCTTGCGCTTTGCAAATTAGGAGCGGTAACAGTCTCGCTGCCCAGTAAATATAAAAAACAGGAGGTGTTGTCCCTCTGCATGAAAGCAGAAGCCTCCTATATTATATGTGACGAAGATTTTTATGAGTGGTTTGAAAACGCAGAAGAATACTCCTTCGTGCGAATTAAAGCGGAAAATGCAGAGAAGGGATATGGATTTGCATATCTTGCCAGGAGTACAAAGGGATATGCACCTCTTGTATCCCGGGGGGCACTGGAAGATCCGGTGCTGATCATGTTTACCTCAGGTACTACATCTCAGAGCAAGGGGGTGTTATTAAAGAATTACAATGTGATGCATTCTGTTGTAACCTATGAAAAGACTTTAAAGCTTACGTCAGAAGACAGATCAGTTATCGCCACTCCCATTTACCATATAACAGGGATGATCACTTTATTAGGTGAATTTCTCTATATTGGCGCATCCTTGTATCTGCACAGAAAATTTGAACCGGAAAAGGTGCTGCAGTGTGCTCTTGAGAATAAGCTTACTTTTATCCATGCATCACCTACTGTATTTTGTATGCTGATGGATAAGAAAGATATGTTTCCGTCAATTCCATCGCTAAATAGCTTTGCTTGTGGAAGCAGCAATATGTCTCCGGAAAACATACGCAGAATATATGAGTGGCTGCCCCAGGTTAAATTCCATACCATCTACGGGCTGACAGAGACAGCCGGGGCAGGTACGGTATTCCCGGGAGGAGCAGCTGAGAGCAGATACATAGGAGCTTCCGGCATACCCATGCCAAATCTGGAAGTAAGGATTGCGGATGACACAGGAAAGGAAGTCCCGTCTGGCATAGTAGGTGAAGTAATGCTGAAGGGAACCTTCGTTTTGGAAGAATATTATCATGGGGTAAGCTCTGCGATAACGGAAGACGGATGGCTGAAAACCGGAGATTTAGGATACTGCAACCGGGACGGATATCTTTACATAGTTGACAGAAAAAAAGATATGATAAATCGCGGCGGGGAAAAGATATGCAGCTTTGATGTGGAAAATGAAATCATGCAGTTAAACGGTATACTGGAGGCAGCCGTCGTAGGGGTGCCGGATGAAAAATACGGAGAGATACCCGTGGCAGTCATACGCTTTGCCCCTGGGGTAGAGTGGAAGGAAGGGGCAGTGCAGAAGGAACTGGAACACAGGATTGCAAAATATAAAATCCCCTGTCGTATTCTTCCCCTGTCGGATATACCAAAGACGGCAAATGGAAAAATAGATAAAAATGCCATACGTCACTTATTCGTACCTTAGGAGAGACTGTGAGTAAAGAATAAAATAGGGGGCGGGATAACAGACAGCGGTTGTATGTTGTATTGATCAGAACAGCATACAGCAGCTGTTTTTTATTGAATCCTGCATTGCTTTTTTTTTCTCCCCCCTCTATAATAACAGAAGAGGAGATGGGAGGAATTATACGTGAAGAAGGATGTTGCGCACACATTAAAGCGTGCGGACAAGTTAAACGTTATTTTAATCGGAGAAGGGCTTCTGGTGGGTATTACAGGGGGAGGGATCGCTTTGTTATACCGCATTATGCTCAGCTATGCCGGAAAAGCTCTGAACTGGGTGCTGGATTTTGCCAGGGGTGTGCCCTGGAGGATGGCTTTGTGGTTTGCGGTTCTTGCTGTTCTGGCTCTGCTTGTGGGACGGCTGGTAAAGTGGGAGCCTTTGATATCAGGGAGCGGGATTCCCCAGTTGGAGGGAGAGATGACAGGTAAGCTGGAGCAGACCTGGTGGCGGGTGATGGCTGCGAAGCTGGCAGGCGGGTGTCTGGCTCTGCTGGGCGGTCTGTCTCTTGGGCGGGAAGGCCCTTCTATCCAGCTGGGAGCCATGGCCGGAAAAGGAATCTCCAGGCTGTTGGACCGGGGAAAGACAGAAGAAAAGTTTCTTCTGACCTGCGGAGCAAGTGCAGGGCTTTCCGCAGCCTTCCATGCTCCGCTGGCAGGTGTAATGTTCTCTCTGGAGGAGGTTCATAAAAACTTTTCTGTGTCAGTTTTAGTGTCAGTTATGACAGCTTCTCTGACAGCAGATTTTATGGCTTCCCATGTTTTGGGACTTGATCCGGTATTTCAGTTTGACATCGGGCGTGAACTGCCGCAGAAATATTACTGGGCAATTATACTTCTTGGTATACTTTTAGGAATACTGGGGGCTTTCTATAATTATGCAACACTGAAAGCCCAGGAGATTTATCAGAAGCAAAAGTTTCTGAATGAGTCCACCAGACTGTTGATTCCGTTTTTGCTGGCAGGCGTTTTAGGGTTTACCATGCCTGAGGTGCTGGGAAGCGGTCATGAGCTTGTGGAAATGATTACTCATGAGAACATGGTGCTGGGCACTGTGCTTGTGCTTTTAGCTGTGAAGTTTTTATTTTCAGCCATAAGTTTTGGATCCGGAGCTCCTGGAGGAATCTTTTTTCCGCTTCTGGTTTTAGGGGCTTTTATAGGCGGTGCCTTTGGAATTGCCGGGGCAGAGTTTTTTGGCCTGGAGGCGGAATACATTAATAATTTTATCCTTTTGGCTATGGCAGGATATTTTACGGCAATTGTCAGAGCGCCCCTGACAGGAATTATTCTTATATTTGAAATGACAGGGACTGTAGATCAGATGCTGTCCCTTTCTTTAGTTTCTATTGTGGCCTATATCGTGGCAACTCTACTGCGCTCCGCCCCAATATACGAGAGTCTTTTGGAGCGCCTTTTAGAGAAGAGGGGAATTCAGACCCCAAAAACCATGGGGCAGAAGGTATTATCAGAATATGTAGTGATGCATGGTTCAGAGATTAACGGACAGCTGGTGAGAGAGATTCCGCTGCCTGAGAATTGTCTTCTGGTCGCAATTCAAAGGGGAGGGAAGGAAATCATTCCCAAAGGCAAGACCAGAGTATTTGCAAGTGATACACTCATTACCATGACAGATGAGAGAGATGCCGGAACCGTCCATGACAAGATGGAGAAGCTGTGTTCTGAAGAATAAAGTATAGAGGGAAAGAGGGAAAAGGCTTGAAGAGAAGAGAAAACGAGGCTGAAATCAGAGTATTACCAGGCAATCCCAGAATATTAGGAGTGTACAGAGCAAAAAATGGCTATAATTTTGCAAGTGTCATCCCGGATGAAAAGGAGGCAAGTCTTTTGCTGTACGAGAAGAACAGCGGAAGGCTTATACAAGAGATCCCCCTGCCTCCCGAAGAGAGAACCGGGGAGGTAGCTGCTGTCTTTATAGAGCAATTCCGTCCCAGAGAGATGGAGTACAATTATAAAATAGACGGTGAGATCCGTCAGGACCCCAGGGCTGCACTGCTGACAGGCAGAGAACGCTTCGGTACTGCTGTGGATCACAAGAATCCGCACAGTCTCCGGTGCGGTGTGCTGGAGGGAAAATTCTTGTGGGAAAAGGAGGAGCGGCCCGCCATATCTCTGTCAGAGATGGTTTTGTACAAATTACATGTGAGAGGATATACCAGCCATAAAAACTCAAAGGTAAGACAAAAAGGGACCTTTCGGGGGGTGGCAAAAAAGATACCCTATCTGAAGGAACTGGGGATTACCTCAGTAGAACTCATGCCATGCTATGAGTTTGATGAAATCATGGTGAAGGACGGGATTCCTGCCGCATATGCTTATGAACAGAAGGATGCCGCGAAGGTTAACTACTGGGGATATACGGATCAGGCATTTTACTTTGCACCCAAAGCGTCCTACTGTGCAACCGGAAGTCCGGCCAGAGAATTTATGGAGATGGTAAGAGACTTTCACCAGGCTGGCATAGAGTGCATGATGGAGTTTTATTTTACTGCGGAAATATCTCCCCTTGAGGTGCTGGATATTCTGAGGTACTGGAAAACGGTATATCATATTGACGGATTCCATCTGGTGGGGGACACCAGGGCGCAGGAGTATGTTACTGAGGATCCGCTGCTGGCAGATACCAAACTCTTTTTTGCCGGGGTGGATGCCCAGAAATTATATAGAAACAAAACTCCTCATTTCCGACACCTGGCGGAATACAATGAGTGGAGCCGTCAGGTGTTTAGACGTTTCCTGAAGGGAGACGAGGATATGCTGGTGGATTTTACCTATTGCACCAGAAGAAACCCGGATACCCATGGCGTTGTGAATTACATGAGTATACAAGATGGGTTTACAATGGCAGACGCAGTAGCATATGATATAAAACACAATGAGGAGAACGGTGAGAAAAACAGAGACGGCATGAATTATAATTACAGCTGGAACTGCGGCATCGAAGGTCCCACCAGAAAGCAGAGTATCAAAGCCCTCAGAAAACGGCAGATTAAAAACAGCTTTCTGTTTCTGCTTCTGAGCCAGGGCATTCCTCTGATTTACCAGGGAGATGAGATTGGCAATTCCCAGAATGGCAACAACAATGCCTATTGTCAGGACAATGAAGTGGGATGGGTAGACTGGAGCGGTCTGCGCCGGAATCGGGAACTCCTGGAATTCGTAAAAAAAAGTATTGCGTTCCGGGCGTCACATCCTGTGCTTCATCTGCCAGGGGAACTTCGGTGCATGGATTACAAATCGTATGGGAGTCCGGATGTTTCCTATCACAGCCAGAGGGCCTGGTTTGCTGAGCTGGATAATAATTTCCGTCATGTGGGAGTCATGTACAACGGTAACTATGCCGAAGATTCGGCGGGGGTTCCTGACGCATGGATCTATATTGCATATAATATGCATTGGCTGGAGCATGAATTTGCCCTGCCCCATCTGCCGGGGAATGGAAAATGGCGGGTTGCCATCAATACAGGGAAAAATGAAAATGCCGGCTTCTATGAGGAAACGGAAGAACCTCCCGTGAAAGATCAAAAAGGGATTAAAGTATCCCCAAGAACAATTATTGTACTGGTGGGAAAGTAGGAGATGTAAGAGCGTATGCATGCATGGGCACATTTTAAGACAATTACAAAACATAAAATGATGGTAATGAGGTACTGCTTCCGCATTGGCCTCTATAAACAAGGGCTGCTGCACGATTTGTCTAAATATTCATGGACGGAGTTTAAGGTGGGCTGCAGGTATTACCAGGGAAACCGCAGTCCTAATAATGCGGAGCGGGAGGCTACTGGAATGTCAACCTCCTGGATGCACCACTATGGGAGAAATAAGCATCACTTTGAGCACTGGGTGGACTATGGCATAAACTGCAGGACCGTGATTGCAGGGGTGCCCATGCCCAGAAAATATATTGCTGAGATGGTTATGGATCGGATCAGCGCATCCAGAACCTATTCTCCGGAAACCTACACCGATCAGGCACCCCTGCAGTATTTTCTGGCCGGGAAAGAAAAATTGTGGTTTGTCCACGAGAAAACCAACCAGGATCTGGAGAGGCTTCTGCGCATGCTGGCCAGAGAGGGAGAAGAGAAAACCCTTCATTATATCAAGCATGTATATCTGAAAGAGGAAAAGCATCCTCAGAAGGCTTTTAAAACAGAGACATATTGACAAATGCCTGAAATCATCATATACTTTGATAGTCAAAATAAATGAGCGAGATAATATAAAAGTATAGGTGGATAATAGAATGGCTACAAGGATAATAGGAACCGGAAGTGCGCTTCCGAAGACAATAGTGACAAATGATGACCTTGCTAAAGTGGTGGAGACTAGTGATGAATGGATCTCTTCCCGCACCGGCATACGTGCCAGAAGGATCGCCAAAGACGAAACAACCGTCAGTCTGGCGGCTGAGGCAGCCCGGAATGCGCTGAAAAGCAGTCACAAACATCCGGAGGAGATACAGCTTGTAATTGCCGCAACCTGTTCGCCGGACTATTTTTTCCCCAGCACGGCCTGCTGTGTCATGAAAGAGCTGGGAATCCCTGAGGCGGCTGCCTTTGATCTCAGCGCTGCCTGTTCTGGTTTCCTTTTTGCACTGAATACAGCACATGCATATCTGGAGAGCGGAATGTACCAAAATGCCCTTATCATCGGTACAGAAACGATCTCCAAGCTGATTGACTGGGAAGACAGAGGCACCTGTGTGCTTTTTGGAGACGGTGCCGGCGCAGCTGTAGTGGAGAAGGACAGTACAGGCCTTTTGTCTGTGGTACAGCATGCAGACGGGGGAAAATCCCAGGTTCTTACCTGCCGGAACCGTACGGTCCGCAATATGCTGGTGCCCGAGGAACTGCCTCAGGACTATATTACGATGGAGGGCCAGGAGGTATTCAAGTTTGCTGTAAAAAAAGTACCTGAGTGCATCCGTCAGGTTCTGGAGCAGTCAGGTACCGGTATAGAAGAGGTCAAATATTTTGTGCTTCATCAGGCAAACAGCCGTATCATTCAATCCGTGGCAAAACGTCTAGGGGCAGGAGAAGACAAGTTCCCCATGAACCTGCAGTCCACCGGCAATACATCAGCGGCCAGCATCCCCCTCCTTCTGGATGAAATGAATCAGAGGGGAATGCTTGAGCGGGGGGATAAGATTATACTCTCCGGATTCGGAGCCGGACTTACCTGGGGCGCTGATTTACTGGTCTGGTAAGAGTTCCTGTCTTTTGCAGGCTGTAAATACCGCTGCCGAACGAAGGCCCAGTACGAATGTATTCGCTATATAAACCATTTCTTTGGGATTCCAGGCCACACAGGAATCTTCTGTATCAGCTGCCGTATTTGCCGCCAGATACCATCCGTAGGGAGGGGGCAGCTTCGGCAGCTGAATCGTAATATCCTCCCAGTACACATTGACTCCCAGGTAGACAATATCATCAGTATCCGGACGCTCGCCCTGGCTGGCATACATAACGCCCATTGCCTTCGTGTCAGGAGTAATTCCTGAATCAAAGGGCACTGCTGTGTGCAGGCTGATAAAGGGGAAACCAAAGGAGCAGGGGCCTCTTCCCCCGCGGATGGAAACGTGTTTTTTTCGGAAACGGATCATAAACCGGAAAAAGTTAAAAAGCTCCCGGTTAGCATCCAGATCCTTCCAATTGATCCAGGATATTTCATTGTCCTGGCAATAGGGATTGTTGTTGCCCATGGAGGAATTGCCGAATTCATCACCGGCAAGAAACATAGGCGTTCCCCGGCTGCACATTAAGACGGCGCAGGCATTTTTAATGAGCCGCTTTCGAAGGGCACAGACGGCGGGATCTGAGGTCGGGCCTTCACAACCGCAGTTCCAGCTGCGGTTGTCATCTGTTCCGTCCGTGTTAGCCCATCCGTTTGCCTCGTTATGCTTTTGGTTATAGGAATAGAGGTCGCACAGAGTAAAGCCGTCATGACAGGTGATAAAATTAATGGAGGAATTGTATCCCCGGTACTGTCCGGTATATAAGTCCGGGGAGCCTGTGATTCTCTTGGCTGCCTCCGGGGCCATCCAGTAATCTCCTTTTAAAAAGCTGCGGAGATCGTCCCGGTATTTGCCGTTCCATTCAGCCCACCGCTTCCAGGACGGGAAGTTGCCTACCTGATAAAGCCCTCCTGCATCCCATGCCTCTGCAATAAGCTTTACATTGCCGAGGATGGGGTCAAAGGCCAGTGTCTGGAGAAGTGGCGGCTTATTCATAGGACTTCCGTCTTCATTACGCCCCAAAATGCTTGCCAGGTCGAAGCGGAAGCCGTCCACTCTATAGACAGTCACCCAATAGCGGAGGCATTCCAGAATCATCTGCTGGACAATGGGATGATTACAGTTTAAGGTATTGCCGCAGCCGCTGAAGTTGTAATAGTGTCCGTCAGGGGTAAGCATATAGTAAATATTGTTGTCAAAGCCCTTAAAAGAGAAGAAGGGACCATCTTCATTCCCCTCCGCTGTGTGGTTGAATACCACATCCAGGATTACTTCGATGCCGTTTCTGTGGAGGGCTTTTATCAGAGATTTCAACTCATGTCCTTCATAATTATATTCCTTCTGGGAGGAATAGCTGGTGTTGGGGGCGAAGAAGCTGACCGAATTATATCCCCAGTAATCCAGGAGAGTCTTTCCGTTCACCTCTCTTTTTCCCATGGTCTCGTCAAATTCAAATATGGGCATCAGTTCCACCGCGGTAATGCCCAGCTGCTTCAGATAAGGAATTTTTTCCATGAGTCCGGCAAAGGTTCCGGGGTGGCGGACCTGAGAGCTGGAATGTTTGGTAAAGCCTCTGACATGGAGCTCATAAATCACCAGATCCTGCATGGGAAGAAGGGGCTGGCGGGCGTTTCCCCAGTCAAAATTATTTTTGACCACTCTTGCGTGGTAGGATGACCCGGGGAGGGGTTTGCTGCCCCACACGCTCTGCCCGGTGACGGCTTTTGCATAAGGATCCAGAAGGGGCTTCGTTTTGTCAAACAATAACCCTTTTTTCGGGTCCCGGGGTCCGTCCAGCCGGTAGGCGTACTCGAATTCTCCGATATCCAGACCGAAGACCAGCATGGAATATACGTTGCCTATCCTGTAATTCTCCGGAAACCTTAGTACGGCATAGGGTTCTGATGCCTCCCGTTTGTAAAGCAGGAGTTCGCAGGAAGAAGCAGCGTGGGAATGGACCGTAAAATTCACAGCTCCTGGGAGAGAGGTGGCTCCGTTAATCTCAAAAAAGCCGGGACGAACCCGGAATCCCTGGACCGTGTCCAGGGGCATCAGAGGATCGTCGGGAATCAGCGGCAGCAGTAAGGGGATATCTTTCATAAGGATGCTCCTTTCCGTTAGGGGACTACATTAAATGAGTGTCTTCCAGCCGTCTCTCAAAAAATTCATTCAGACGGATGAGCGGTTTCCTCAGAACAAGACCTAGAAGCAGGGCAAAGGGAACAAAGAGCAGCAGATGGAGAATATCCGTCCAGTAGCTCATATGGTAGATTCCCGCTACCGTCTCCCGCATGGCGTTTATCCCGTAAGTAAACGGCAGAAAGGGATATACGTTCTGAAAAAACTGAGGGGTGACCTCAATGGGGAAGGTCCCTCCGGCCCCGGCGATCTGAATTACCAGGAGAATGACGCAGAGCGCTTTGCCGATATCTCCGAAGGAAACCGTCAATGTGTAGATAATATTCGTAAATACCAGGCTGCAGACCATTCCGGCCAGAACAAAAAGTACCGGATTCTTACACTGTATCTCCAGGAAGAATAAGTCCCCAAGACAGATGATGGATGACTGTATCAGACCGAAGGTGAGAAACAGCAGGTAACGTCCCAGATAACACTGAGAGGGCTTTAGATTCCTGAGCTTTTCGTCTTCGTCAACTCTTACCTTCATAATAGCTACCAGGACAATGCCCCCCACCCAGATGGCAAGAGTGGAATAGAACGGTGCCATGGCAGAACCGTAATTTTCAATGGAATAGAGGGAAGTAGTGTCCAGCTGTACCGGGGAGGACATAAAGTCACCCATGATTGTGGGATCATTGCGTATAATCTCCAGGAGTTTAGAGATCCGTTCATCCTCTCCCACAGAGTTTACGCCGTCTACCAGTTTACGAATCTTCCCTCTCGTGGTTTCAATAATATCTTTCGTACTGGACAGGGAATCCTTTCCGGAGGCCAGTGAGTTTCCAACGCCGTCCAGGATTCCATCAATATTGGAGAGACTGCCGTCCGCACTTTTCAGCATACCTGAGAGATCCGCAGAGGCCCTGGAGATTTTGTCCAGAAGACTGTCCAGGGAGGGCTGTACGGCAGTGCGGTAGGAAGCCCGGATAGAGGCCAGATCTTCTGTGCTGCTTTTTATCAGAGCCTGGATGTCTCCTCTGGTTTCGGCCGCCTGATTGGAGGCAGACAAGATGGATTCTGAGGTATCGGTGATTTTGTCAATGATCCCCTGCTGATGCTCGTTGGACTGCTGCAGCTGAAGGATCAGATCCTCAATGGTGGACAATCCCAGGGTGGCATTCAGCTTCTCCAGCAGGGCAATATTCTTATTGTTCATATCAATAATGGACTGGGACAGGGAAGTGGTCTGTTCCAGCTTCCCTGCAGCGTCATCCACACTATTTTTTATACCTGAGAAGGCATCTGTTGCAGTGGAGGATACGGAGTCATAGAGTCCCTGGCTGGAATCCAGGACATTCCCGAGCACCTGGGTAATATCGCTGAGAGAGGTCTGGGAGGCATCCATAATGGACTGGGCGTCAGCCAGGGCGGTATTGCCGTTGGCCAGGGCGGTATCAACATCCGGTAAAGCCAGTTTGGTGGTCTGTACAAGACCGTTGACCTCGTCTACGGCAGAAATAAAGGCGTCTATGGTCTCTTCGTACTGTGCAAGGTCCGTATCAATGGTATTGAGAGAGGAGATAAAGCGGTCAAGAATCGTGACCTGCTTATCCTCCAGATCAGTGGTAGTCATATTCAAAACTCCGGCAATAGCCTCAGTGGCTTCACTGATGAAGGTGGCGTTAACCTGCTGTTGGATTACACCTACGCCCTTGTCTGTAATCTTGGGTGCAATGGCATTTTTCTTTTCATTTATGTAGTATTGTATCTGAGGACGTTCAATATCTGAAGAAAGTATACTGGACATCTTTTTGCTGAAGTCAGAGGGAATGACCACTGCTGCGTAGTATTTGCCGGATTTGACCCCTGAAAGGGCTGCTTTTGTGTCTGTAAACTGCCATCCGATCTGATCATTGGCCTTTAGATTAGATATGATTTGCTCTCCAATGTTCAGGGAGACAGCCTCCAGGCGGAAGCCCTCGTCTTCGTTGGATACGGCTACCTTAATACCTGCTGTATTGCCGTAGGGGTTCCAGTTAGCCGCAATATTAAACCAGGCATACAGTGCAGGTATAATACTTATGCCGATGGCTACAATGAGCGCCATAACATTTTTGGTGAGGCGTTTTACGTCTCGCCGATAGATTCTGAATATATTTTTCATTTCTGCTCTCCCTCTATTAGTTTTTCTGATTCCAGCAATTTTTTATAGCGATAGTCAATGTATTCCACACAGATCAGATAGGCGGCCAGAAGGATGATGGACACAATCCATGCCGTAAGGAAGATGAGCTTTGATTCCAGGCTGAACATAAGAATCAGAAACACAGCCGGGACAATCAGAATGCCCAGGAATCCTCCCCGAATAAGAAGGGGGTATTTTGTGCGGAAGCGTTTATAAGTGTCAAGAAGCTTCTCTTTTCGCAGCTCTGCGTCCAAAGCATCCTGAAATCCAAAATGCATCAGGGTGAGAGAAACGGCATCTTTCTTTGGTCTGCCCTGGGAAAGGTAAGACATATATTCTGCTTCCAACCGGTTAAGAAGCCTCTGTCTGACAGCGGCGTCAGCCTTTTGAGGCGGCAGGGAGGCATAGAACTCTTCCAGGAATCGGGTTATTTCATCCATAATTATTATGCACCTTTCTGAAAATATATTGTTATTTTAGCATGGGTAATTGCAGTTTACAACCAGAAAATGACCAATCGTCATTTGTAGGAATGGTATTGTCATTTTCTGAAATAGATACTTGCAAGATTGCGGGCGCTGTGCTATGATTTTTACTGCAGGAGCAAATTACATATGAACAGAGACAGAAACAATAGAAACAGCAATCAGATAGATAGAAGGATAAAAAAAGTCATGCCAATACCCGGCATGGCTTTTTTCTTTTCTGATTTATCAGAATAGAGTACTAATTTATCAGCACAGTAAAAAGGAGGAGAATAATGAAAGAACAAGTTATTAGAACAGGAAAGGATGTGGGGATGGTGATTCTGGGCAATACCGTCTATGCGCTTGCGGTTACCATGTTTATCCTTCCCAATGGATTAATTACAGGGGGTACCACAGGTCTTGCAATTGTGGCCAACCACTATTTCCAGATACCGGTCACAGGTTTTGTGAGCGTATTTAACGTTCTGATGTTTCTTATAGGGGCTTTGATTCTGGGAAAGAAATTTGCTATGACAACGATCATAAGCACCTTTTATTATCCCATCATTCTCGGAATTTTTCAGTCTGTGCCGGCGCTGGCAAATGTGACTTCGGATCACATGCTGTCGGCGCTGTACGCAGGAGTGATGATCGGAACAGCCATAGGGATTGTAATTCGTGCGGGGGCTTCCACTGGCGGGATGGACATTCCTCCCCTGGTATGCAACAAGATCTGGGGTCTTCCTATCTCAGCTGTAATGTATGTGTGCGACTGCGGAATTCTGCTGCTGCAGATCCTCTTTTCCGTTCAGGAGCAGGTTTTGTACGGACTGCTACTGGTATTCCTTTACACCACGGTTCTGGATAAGGTCCTTCTCATGGGTCAGAGCAAAACCCAGGTGAAAATCATCAGTGAAAAATATGAAGAGATCAATGGGATGATCCTTGGAAAACTGGATCGCAGTTCTACCCTGCTGCACGGGGAAACCGGATATCTTCGCAGCAGCCTTCCTGTAATCCTCACCGTAATCTCCGGACGTGAGCTTCAGAGGCTGAACAAAGAGGTACAAAAGATTGACGAAGAGGCATTTATGATTGTAAGCCCCGTAAAAGAAGTAAAGGGAAAGGGATTCACCAGCAAAAAAGAGTATTTGTAGAATTGCGATTGACAAAAACAGGAGAAAGGCATAGAATAGTTTACGGGTAAACTGTTTACTGGAAAACCATTGGAGGGGAAGAGTGAATGCTGGAATTAGGAAGGGGCTATTTCGACAAATTTATAAAGCTTGAAAAACTTTACCGAAAATATTTTCAGGAGGCATTGGTTTCCTACGGACTTACGCCCAATGAGATGATTGTACTTTTGTTTTTATACAACAATGCCCCGGCTTTGGACACTTCCCGTGATATTGTCAGGTGTAAGGGAATCTCCAAAGGACTGGTGGCCAGATCCGTGGAGTCTCTTACTTCCAGAGGGTATCTGACTACCCGAAGAGATGAGAGGGATCACAGGGTTATCCATCTGAAGCTGAGTGATCCTGAGATCGTGGGTGACCTGCAGAAGACACAGGAGCAGCTGGCAGCCAGGCTGGAAGAGGGAATCCCGGAAGAATATAAGAAAGTAACCAATGAAACTTTAAGGCTGATGATTGAGAATGTTGAGAGAATGCTGAAAGGAGAGCAATTGTCATGAGTCATGAAAAGACACAGAAGGAAGCCAGTCTGGGATCGGATAGGATAGGCAGCCTTCTTTTTAAGCTGGCGCTGCCGGCTATCTTAGCCCAGATCATTAATGTTCTGTACAATATGGTGGACAGGATGTACATAGGTCATATTCCGGACATAGGTCCCAATGCGCTTACCGGGGTGGGGGTCACTATGCCTGTGATAATGGCCATTTCTGCATTTGCGGCCCTTGTGAGTATGGGAGGTGCCCCAAGGGCATCCATTATGATGGGAAAAGGGAAGAATGAAGAGGCCGAGAAGATTATGGGAAACTGTACCACCATGCTGGCGGTGCTGGCCATACTCCTCACAGTTATATTTCTGGCCTTCGGAAAACCCATTCTGCTGATGTTCGGAGCCAGCGGCAATACCATCAGCTATGCCTGGGCATATATGCAGATCTATTCCGTTGGCACGATATTTGTCCAGCTGTCGCTGGGACTGAATGCTTTTATCAATGCCCAGGGATACGCCAAGACGGGTATGCTGACCGTAGCAATCGGGGCTGTCTGCAATATTATCCTGGATCCCATCTTTATTTTTGGGCTCGATATGGGCGTGAGGGGGGCAGCTCTTGCCACGATTATCTCCCAGGCGGTATCCTCTGTCTGGGTGGTAAAGTTCCTTACCGGATCAAAGAGTACCCTTAGAATCCGTCTGAAGAATATGCGCCCCAAAGGTGAATATATTTTTCCGAGTCTGGCACTGGGGGCGGCCCCTTTTATCATGCAGTTTACAGAAAGTATTCTGTCTGTATGCTTTAATACTTCCCTGCTGAAATACGGGGGTGACATCGCTGTAGGGGCTATGACAATCCTTACCAGTGTAATGCAGTTTTCTATGCTTCCTCTTCAGGGGCTGACACAGGGGGCACAGCCTATCATCAGCTTTAATTACGGAGCGGAGAATATCCAGCGGGTAAAGGAAGCGTTTCATCTGCTGCTGAAAAGCTCTATGATTTATTCGACTCTTTTGTGGGCCATCAGTATCTTCGCTCCCCAGGTGTTTATCGCTATATTTACCGGCAATGCAGAGCTTGCAGCATATACAAAATGGGCGATCCGCATCTACATGGCAGTATCCCTTCTTTTTGGAATACAGATTGCGTGCCAGCAGACGTTTATCGCCCTGGGGAATTTCAAAACCTCAGTTTTTCTCGCACTGCTCAGAAAAGTAATTTTACTGATTCCGCTGATTTTTATACTGCCGCATCTGATACCTAATCAGGTACTGGGTGTATTTCTTGCGGAACCAATTGCAGACTTCATTGCAGTATCCGTTACTTCAATCCTGTTTTACAGAGAATATCATAAGCTGGGCTGACCGCTACGTCAGCCTTACTACCTGGTCTACGCCCACGGAACAGATCATGCCCTGTGCTTCAGAGCTGATACCGTGGGCCTTATTGATTTCCTCCATAATAAGATTCCGGTTCTGGGCAGGAACTACAATAATTACCACCTCTTTTTCATTCTGCAGGGTAAAGCCGAAAAAGTGCTTGCTCTCTTCCGTACCCAGCCAGCGTGCTTTGAGGATAGTTCCCCCTCTTGCACCGGCCTTTTTCGCAGTATCCATGACATCATCTGTATGTCCCTGGTTGACAGCAACCAGGATCAGGCTGTGTGACCCTCCGTAACCAGTCATAGCAATCTCTCCTTTCGCGGTATCTTCAGGGATTTCTCCCTTATTTTCATAGAAAACGGAAGCAACCAGCTGGTTAATTCCTGTGAGCAAAATGTCAAAAACAATGCCTTTGGCCTCAACCTGTGCTCTGAGCTCGGTGTTCAGGTCATATAAAAGTCTGGTAATACAGGAAGAGGTTCCAAGGCTTAACAAAATGTCTCTTTCCGGGCTGCCAAATCCTAATACATCCAGCAGATCAGAGGATGCGGTCCCGAAACCGCAGCACTGGTAATGCCAGAAGACTCCCTGATTTGTATAGAAATCGGCCAGCACGGCTCCCTGGTGGCGTTCGGCAATGGTTACCATTAGTTTCAGCGGTTCTTGTTTTGCAGTCATGTCTTACCTCCTAATCTTCAGCGTCAAAATACAGAATACAGTCCTCCACTTCCTCTTTTGCCCGGGGCTGCCGTGGGGGAAGGTGCTCCTTTAAGCGGCTGCTGAGTCCCAGAAGCTGTATCGTGCAAAGGGGGGTCATGGCCACCATTGCTACAATTCCAAAAGCATCTGTGAGTATATTGCCCCCCACAGCCTCGCAGGCCCCCATTGCCAGGGGGAGAAGAAAGGTAGCCGTCATTGGCCCGCTGGCCACACCTCCGGAGTCAAAGGCAATACCCGTAAAAATTTGAGGAACAAAAAAGGTCATTATCAGGGAAATCAGGTATCCTGGGATTAAAAACCACATGATAGATATTCCGGTTAGGATCCTTATCATGGCAATTCCCACAGAAAGAGCAATGCCGATAGAAAGACTGTGCTCAATTGATTTTTGGGAGATGGAGCCGTTTGATATCTCTTCTACCTGTTTTGTGAGGACAAGAACGGCAGGTTCAGCTTTTACGATGAAATAACCGATGAGCATCCCGATGGGAATCAGCAATACTTTATACGGACTTTGGGCTATGGCTGCGCCGATATGCTGTCCGGCAGGCATAAATCCTACATTGACGCCGGTCAGAAAAAGGATCAGACCGATATAGGTATAGACCAGCCCGGATACAATCTTCAGCAGCTGGTGCCTGTGAAAGCGGCGGAACAGCAGCTGAAATACAAGGAATAATAAAATAATTGGAAGAAGTGCTGTGGTTACTTCCCCTGCATAATGGGGAATTCCTGTGAGAAATTCGCGGGCGGCATCCTTTGTGGTGGCAATAACGGCAATCTCTGAAGGAGCGTACACGGTCTCCGAGGGATGATAAAAGATCCCCAGCAGAAGAACTGCCATAACAGGTCCGATGCTGCACAGCGCGATTAGGCCGAAGCTGTCGCTGTTAGAATTCTTATCGCTGCGGACAGATGCCATACCAATACCCAAAGCCATGATGAAAGGAACGGTGACAGGACCGGTGGTCACACCTCCCGAATCAAAAGATACAGGCACAAACGAATCCGGAGTACAGAAAGCCATAAGAAAAATAATGGCATAGAAAAATACCAGAGTATAGGATAATGGGATCTGGAATAACATTCTGACTTCCGCCAGGAGGAGAAAGATTCCGACTCCGGCAGCTACGGTAAAAATTAATACTGGATTAGGAACGGCGGGTACTTGGTTGGCAAGTACCTGAAGATCCGGCTCTGCCACGGTAATCAGGATACCGAGAATAAGGCAGACTGCCAGAGAAATAAGAATGGTTTTGGACTTGCTCATCTGAACTCCTATGCCTTCGCCCATAGGAATCATAGACATATCTACCCCTAAGGTAAAGAAACCCATACCCAGAATCAGCAGCACGGCGCCGAAGATAAATAAGATGAGAGCTCCCGGCGTTAAGGGCGCGATAGTGATACTTAGAATCAAGACGATTACAGTAATAGGAAGGACAGAGGAGACAGACTCAAGGACTTTTTCTTTCAGTCGATGGTGCAATCTCAAATAGAGACTCCTCCTTTCTGGTGACAGGATGAACAGTAGCCAGTGTAAGGCCCACTTATTCCGGCATACCGGATCAGGAAGCCCGGATGATTAAAACAGAAAAAGATGATATGGTGGTATAACCTTGTATGTGTTTAGAAACTGCCGGGATAAGCGGGAGATTACACTCCTGCTTTATAGTATACATGATTATATGCAGATGTTCTGTGCAGATTTTGTTAAGATTGATCCATGCCGGAACTTATAGCAGTCCAGAGCCGGCAGAAGAGTCTTCTTTCCCGCTGCCATGAACAGGTTACCCCGGCACCCTCAGGATTCGTATGAGATAGTATGCCATACTGCCGAATACGGCTATCAGACTCAGTGCTGTAAAATGCCTGTAAAGGGGCAGAAGATGTACGGTGCAGAAGGATAAATAGGTGAAAACACCAGTCATTATAAGCTTCAGCACAGCAATCATGTTTTTTACATAACGATATACTCTGTCTTTGTTCCTGCTGGTGATGGCAACACCGGTATTCCACATAGACGGATGCTTTTCCAGCACAGAGATTCCGAGAAACATTAAAAAAGTCAGGATGGGAATGAGAAACAGCTCTCCTTTACTGCCCCACCTGTCTACTTCCCCTGCGCCATTGTAGTGTCCGGGAATTTGATTGGGAATCGTACGCCAGAAGAGAATAATGTTCAGGAACATTCCGATGATCAGCAGAAGACTGATGAGGCGAATCACTTTATGGAACCTGGTGTCCGGTACAGTAATGATTTCTTTCATGTTTCGGCTCCTTCCTAGAGTGCAGGGTTAGTATCGCTTTGCTGAGGTTATTATAGCATGAATACATCTATGTATTATAATTATTTTCCAGATCCAGCATATAAAAGCTAATCATAAGGTGTAAAACTGTGCTGTAATCTTTCAGGGAAAAATCTCCAATCTCCTCTATTTTCTGTACCCTGTAAAGCAGAGTATTTCTGTGAATGTGAAGCTGCGCGGCAGTTTCGGAAGTTCGGAACAGATTTTTGGTATAGGCCTCCAGTGTCTTTAAGAATTCCGTGGAGTTTTCACTGTCATACTCTTCCAGAAGAGGTATGGCAGGGGAGATATAATTGGTCCGGGGCATCTGGGACAGCCGCGGAGCCAGTATTGCCGGCAGATAGAGGCTTTCATAATAGTGGACGCCATTGGGGCTGCCCATGGACTGTCCCAGTGTCATGGCGTCCTCAGCCTGTTTAATATAGTCTGAGGCGCAGAGAAGATCGTCAAAGTACCTGCTGGCTCCGCAGCAGCCGTTAAACCTGCGCAGTGTTTTTATAAATAAAGTTTCTTCAGAATTCCCTCTCGGTCGTTTCTTCATATTATAGTGAAGCACATAGAGAATATTTTCCTGAATCAGTGCGAATTGGTAGGGAGAAAACTGCTGACTCAGTTTCCGAATGTAGGACAATACATTTTTCTCACTTTTATCATAAGTACTGACAGCAAAAATCTGATAGGGAGGGTTTAAGTCGCAGTTCATATCTTTCTGCCACATAGTTAGCTGTCTGGGGGTTTTAATACGGTGATTAAATAACTCTCCTGCAAATACTTTCTGATATGTGTAGGGCATACTGCTTTCCGAATCGTTCTCACGGAAAAAAAGAGCACAGACATTCATGATAATATCCATGGCTTTCAGACGGTCGGGGGTGATCTGATCGTATGTGCACTGCATAGTAACGTATCCTTCCACGATATCATTTACCTTGACGATGCCCTGAATCTTGGGATTATCCCTGCAGGATCCCCAGTCTACCACATAAGGCGCATTCCGGTTATTGACTGACTGCATGATTCCGTCCTCGTACAGGCGTACAATCATATCAGTTTCATAGCCTTTATTTTCCAGCAGGTAATCCCACTGATAATCCCCGGTTTTTACATTGGGTGCAATGCCCAGAAGGTTATACATGACATCTACGGTCAGTATCGGGACACCCACAACTTCATAACAGACCTCCATAAGCCTCTGGACATTATTGCGTGGCAGTACTTTAAATATTTTTTCATATAACTCTAGAAAATCAATGGAATCCGCCATAGATGCCTCCTTGTACAAAGATACATATAACAATATTTTATATCTCCTATTATATCGATAGAAAACCATAAATGCCAGCCTAAATTATTGAAAATGATATAAATTGTTAAGGATATCACAATCATTCTATATAAAATGGTGGGTTTACCTGATATATAGGAGTAAAAGTATACAGATAGAACAATAAGAAAAAATATTTTTCTGTTGTGCAGATGCACAAAAATGACAGATGTATTTTTTCGGTATTACTGATGACGCAGCCGAGGGATTGACATATAATTAACAAAACGTTGTTGGTACCAGCGGAAACAATAAACATAGTTAATGTAAAAAGGAGGAACAGTTATGTTCGATTTAACGGGAAATGTTGCAGTAGTGACAGGGGCATCGGCAGGTTTGGGACGTCAGTTTGCGCTGGCATTGGCACGTCAGGGAGCTGATGTGGCGATTTTGGCAAGAAGAAAGGAAAAGCTGGAAGCAGTGGCGAAGGAGATTGAAGCGCTTGGGGTAACCTGCCTTCCGGTTGCCTGCGATGTGACGGATACAGAACAGATCAAAGGAGCTGTGGAAAAGGTTGTGTCTGAATTAGGAACGGTAGATATCCTTGTGAATAATGCCGGGGGAGGAAGCTGTATTCCCTTGGAAGAACTTCCGGATGAGGAATGGAGAAAGGTACTTACCCTGGATCTTGACGGGGCATTTTACTGCATGAAATATTTTGGCAGAGTAATGTTGGAGAAAGGATATGGCCGTGTTATAAACATTGCCTCCATTCTGGGAAAAGGCGGACTGAAAGAGCTGCCCGTTATTGCGTATGCTTCAGCCAAAGGAGGAATTATTAATATGACCCGCCAGGCTGCCACTGAATGGGCTGAAAAGGGAGTAACGGTAAATGCCCTCTGTCCCGGATTTTTTGCATCAGAGGCCAATGGTCCTGAGGCTATGCAGTCTATGAATGATTTTATCGTTACAAGAACTGCTATGAGCCGTCCCGGCAGGGATGGGGAACTGGATTCCTCCGTTGTATTTCTGGCGGCAAAGGAATCTACTTATGTGACGGGTGCTATCTTAACCTGCGACGGCGGATGGACAGCCATATAAAGGGACGGAAGAATAACAGGCAGATAAGGAGAATGTGAGATGAATTACAATTATAATAAATTATTACAGCCAATTAAAATCAATGGAATGCGCCTCAGAAACAGAATCATGATGTCTGGAATGGGGACTTTTACCCCAATGGTAGACGGTACAGACAGTGAGGAAGGCATCCGATACTATGAGGAGAGGGCAAAAGGAGGGGCAGGACTCATCATGACAGGAGCCATGTTCCTCAACGAAAAAACTGCACAGGGAGGGCCTACTCTGGCACTTCACAGTACCAGGGCTATTCCGAAGGCTACAGTTCTTACAGAGCGTATACACAGATGGGGAGGCAGGATTTGTCTTCAGCTCAGCTGCGGTACAGGAAGAAACGGTATGCCGGATATTGGAGAGAGAGTTCCGATTTCTGCATCTGCAAATCCCTCTTTTTACAATCCGGATATGATTTGCCGTCCTCTTGAGACAGAAGAAATTAAAGACATAATGAAAGATTTTTCCGTTGCTGCTCAGTTTGCTTTAAATGCAGGCTTTGATGCGGTGGAAGTACATGGTCATGCCGGGTATCTGGTAGATCAATTTATCTCTCCCCAGTGGAATGAACGTACGGACGAGTATGGGGGATCCTGGGAGAACCGGGTGAGATTTGCCACGGAGATTGTAGATTCAATCCGAAAAGTGGTAGGACCTTGCTTTCCGATCCTGTTTCGCATCTCCCTGGACCATATGTATAAGGGCGGACGTACCCTGGAGGATTCTATGCCTATCATCCGGCTGTTGGAGCAAGCCGGGGTAGATGCTATTGATATTGATTCCGGCTGCTATGAGACCATGGATTATATTTTTCCCACTTGTTATACCGGCGAGGCCTGTATGGCATATGTCTGTGAGGAGGCCAGAAAACATGTAAGTATCCCAATCATCAATGCGGGCAACCATTCTATGGAGACGGCAGTGAAACTGCTGGAATCAGGAAATGCAGACATTATCAGCTTCGGACGTCAGCTGATTGCGGATCCTCATTTTCCAAATAAGCTGAAAGCAGGGCACAGGGAAGACATCCGTCCCTGTCTGATTTGTAATGAAGAGTGCATCGGACGTATCTTCGGGAGACTGACACAGCTTTCCTGTACGGTCAATATACAGGCTTGCATGGAAGGCTCCTTAGAGATTACACCGCTGCCTTCTCCAAGAAAGGTTGCTGTTATAGGCGCAGGTCCCGGGGGGCTGGAGGCTGCCAGAGTTGCTGCTCTGCGGGGATGTGATGTGACAATCTATGAGGCTTCTGACAGAATAGGAGGAACCTTCAGAGCCATTGCCAGCGCACCGTTTAAAAAGCGTATCCGCGATCTTATGGAGTGGTATGGGATTCAGCTGGAGAAATTGGGAGTAAAGATCCAGTTTAATACAAAGGTATCTCCCCAGGATCCGTGCCTTGCGGTGGCGGATGAGATCTTTGCAGCCACCGGCTCCGTTCCGTTTGTCCCCTGTATATCCGGAATGGATGATAAAAAAGTAATAGATGTGACCCAGGCGCACATCCAGGGGATTGAGGAGGAACATGTTGTAGTCTGCGGCGGAGGGCTTTCCGGCTGTGATACGGCCCTTGAGCTGGCTATGGAAGGGAAGAAAGTTACCATAGTAGAAATGATGGATGCCTGTGCCCGGGATGTAATGATGATCAATAAGCTGAGTCTGGACAGACTTCTGGCCGAATATAAAGTAACGATCCTGACAAATACGAAAGTGTCGGGAGTCACGGAGGAAGGAGTAGCTGTCGAGACCGCGGGTGGGGATAAAAAGGTGCTTCCGGCTGACAGAGTAATTACTGCATTCGGACAAAAACCGAACAGCTCCGTGGCTGAGGCAATTGCAGAAAAATACCCTCTGAAGACGACTTTAATCGGAGACTGTCTGAAGGCGGGAAAAGCAGGCAAAGCAATCCGTGAAGGCTTCTATGCTGCGATGGCGCTCCAATAAGGAAGAAAAACACAAGGAGGACAAGGTGAAGACAGAAAAAGGATTTTTTGGTTATAAAGCGGCAGTGGGGGCATTTCTTGTGATTTTTGTTAATCTGGGGGCTTGTACCACCCTGGGAACTTTCCTGGCATCTCTGTCTGCTTACAGTGAGCACTCTATCGGTGCTGTAGGCCAGATTGGTACGGTAAACACTATATGCAATGTAGTGCTGAGTCTGGCAGCCATTAAAGCCCTCGGAAAACTGGGGGCACGGAAAACTATGTTTATCTCTATACTTGCGTGTGCGGCACATATGCAGTTGTATACCTTTGTGACACCGGGGGCGAATGTTCAAAGCCTGATTCTTATGTATTTGGCCGGTGCACTGGCTTCCTTTTCTATAACATTCGGCACTCATGCGGTCTGTTCATCGGTGATTGCGGAGTGGTTTGTAGAAAAACGGGCACAGATTACCGGCATGGTACTTTCTGGCGCGGGCATCGGAGCAGCAGTGTGGGTTTTTCTGGCAGGACAATTATTTAAGGTAACAGATTATAAAAACTGCTATCGCGTACTCTCAGTACTCGTGCTGATCATTGGTTTGTCTGCAGTACTGTTCCTGATTAAGACAACAGAGGAAAAGGGACAAAAGCCTTTGGGCTGGGACAGTGCCTTTGCACAGACAGAAGCGGCAGAACTGCCGGGGGTATCCTATAAAGAAGCCGTATCGTCCACTTCATTTAAAGTGCTTGTGGCAGCACTGCTCTTCTCGACAATAGGGGGAACAGCATATCTGTCCTATGCGCCAACCTGGTGGCAGATGAATGGAATGACGGCAACCGGGGCCGCAAACTGGAATGCCATCTATCTGCTTCTGGCGGGACTGCTTTTGATGGCAGCCGGAACAATTTCCAATAAGCTTGGAACAAGCGGTTTCATTGTCTATGTGTGTGCTGCATTTATTCTTACTTTTATCTGTATGGTATTATGGCCTGTCAGCGGCGCCACGTATCTTATGGTACTGACGGTAATCTTTGCTGCCGCCGCTTATCCGGTTTGTGCAAGCATTCCTTCTTTTGTAGGAACGGCAGCATTCGGTGCAAAAGAATTTGCGCAGATCTCCGCAACTTTGATGGTTGCCGTATATATTGGCCAGGCTCTGGCGTCCCCGGTAATGGCGGCGCTTCTGGCTTCAAAGGGAGGTATGGGCCTTGCCTGGATCGTATTTGCCGTGACAACCGGTATTGGGATGATACTGCTGCTGGCAGCATTAAAATTGTCACCCTTAAAAAAACAGCTTCGAGAATAGAAGGAGGAGGTATTTATGGACTTAAATCTGCAAAATAAAGTCGTCGCCATTAATGGATGCACTGGTGGGATAGGGCAGGCGCTCTGCAGGGCTTTTGCGGGGGAGGGCTGCAGACTGGCAATCTCATCTACAAGTCAGGCAAAGTTGGATGCTTTTGTTAAGAATCTGGATATTGCTCCGGAAAATTTGAAAACATTTGTGGCCGACGTCACGAAACCAGAAGAGGTGAAGGCCTGGATCGACGGGGCTTATCAGCAGTTTGGAAGGATAGATGTCCTTGTGCCGAATTCCGGATACGAGGGGAAATACGAGGAAATCGCGGACTGCACCTTTGCGTCTTATATGGCAGTCTACAATGTCAATGTATTCGGCGTTATGTATGCCATGAAATACGCAGCTCCCTATCTGGTAAAACAGGGAAGCGGCGCAATTGTTACCATTGCATCTAATGGAAGTTATACTACCGCTGCCGGAATGAGCGCCTATTGTTCATCCAAGCATGCGGTTGCCGGACTGACGAAATCCGTAGCTCTGGAACTTGGCCCTCACGGAGTGCACTGTAATTATATCTGTCCTGGAGGAGTAGATACACCCATGATTAGCAGGATTGAAAAAAACACCTTTGGAGATACAAAGACACATAAAGAGTGTGAAGAAATATTCGGTAAGGATTATCTGGATAAAAGGTACTGCAGGCCGGAGGAAGTAGCAAATCTTGCCCTCTATCTTGCCTCTGATCTATCCTCCCATATTATGGGGTCAGGAATCCGTCTGGACGGAGGCATGGATGCTCTCTGCTAAGAATATAAACATAAGGAAATGATCAAAAAGCCACCGGGAAGGAAATAATCCCGGTGGCTTTTTGCGCCCGGAGGGCCGCATTCTGCTTATTTGCAGTCACAGCCAGATTTTTTTGGAAAATCAAAGCTGGGATTAAAAGCGTAAAAGTTTTTGCAGTCCAGTTCTTCCTGAACGGTTCTCAGAGCTTCTCCGAATCTCTGGAAGTGTACAACTTCTCTGGCTCTCAGGAAACGGATAGGATCTGCAACCTCAGGATCCTTTACCAGTCGCAGAATGTTGTCGTAGGTCGATCTGGCTTTCTGTTCTGCAGCCATGTCTTCGAATAAGTCTGTGATGGGATCCCCTTTTGACTGGAATTCGCATGCATTGAAAGGTACCCCTCCTGCAGCCTGGGGCCAGATGCCTACGGTATGGTCTACGTAGTAGTTCTGGAAGCCTTGCTGCATAATTTCTTCCGGAGTCAGGTCCTTTGTGAGCTGATGAACGATGGTGGATACCATCTCCAGGTGTGCCAGTTCTTCTGTACCTATATCGCAGCCGATTTTGCCCCATAAGCCCCGGACTATGGCCTAGCTGTATGGCATATATTTTAGTAATGCAGCTTTAGGAGTGAGATAAATGCCAGATTACGGCAGGTCCAGGCAATCGACGAACAGCAACAATGAGCAGAGCGTTGAGGTGTCAGAGATACAGCGCAAAGAATTGGAAAAACTAATTAAAATTGGGGTTTACAAAGAACTCTATAAAAAAAATGTACTGACGGAGTCTCAGCTAGATCTGCTAATAAAAGAGAGCAGTGTGCTGTGAAAAAGCTAAAGGTTGCCGCTTACTGCAGAGTTTCCACGGAACATGTGGATCAGGCTAATTCTCTGGTGAGTCAGCGCAGGTACTTCTCAGAGTATATCAGGAGTCATTCAGACTGGGAGCTTGTGGGCATTTATTATGACGAGGGGATGAGCGGCACTCAGACAGCTAAGCGGGAAGGCTTTAAACGTATGATACAAGATGCCATGGCTGGGAATATGGACCTGATTCTGACCAAAGAGGTCAGCAGATTCGCAAGAAACACTGTAGATACCCTGTATTATACAAGAAAATTAAAGGAATATAAGATTGGAGTTATCTTTACCATAGACAACATTGATACCAGAGAACAGGATGGAGAACTGCGCCTTACCATTATGGCCAGCATTGCTCAGGAGGAGAGCCGCAAAACCTCAGAGAGAGTAAAGTGGGGACAAAAACGGAGGATGGAACAGGGCGTTGTATTTGGAAGAGAGCTTCTGGGATATGAAGTGAAGGATGGAAAGCTGTATATTATTGAGGAGGAGGCCCGGATTGTGAGGGCTATTTTCCATAAATATACGAACGAGGAAAAAGGAACCTATGTCATAGCAAGAGAGCTTTTTGAGGAGGGATTTCCCTCAAAAAGCGGCCTTCTGTGGAGCAATGCCTCTATACTGCGTATCCTGAAAAATGAGAAATACGTAGGTGACCTCTGTCAGAAAAAAACAATTACGCCGGATTATCTCACACATAAGAAAAAATACAACAGAGGAGAAGAAGAAAAGATATATATAACCGATCACCATGCTCCGATTATCCACAGGGAGCTTTGGAACCGCACCCAGGAAGCACTGAGGGCAAGAACGTTTAAGGCCGGGGAACAGCAGAAACACAGCAGCCGTTACTGGTGCAGCGGTAAGCTAATATGCGGCAGATGCGGCCGAAGCTTTGTCAGCCGCACAAAAAAGAGAAAGGACGGAAGCCTGTATAAAGCGTGGAGATGCAGTGCCAATGCGGGGTATGGAAGAGAAAAAACAGACGATTTGGGGAGAAAGGCCGGGTGCGATAATCAGACGGTCAGTGAGAATGCCCTGTTAAGCTGTATGGACTTTGCAGCTGCCCGGGTGCCGGTATCATGGAATTCCCTGAAGGAAGAAGTGCTTATAAATCTGCGTAAATTGAAGCCTGCTGAGGGGGAACGGATGGAAATGGAGCGGCTGACGAGGAAAAGAGAGGCACTGGAAGAAAAAAAACGAAAGGCTATTGATTTGTTTTTGGAGGGAATGCTGAGCAGAGAAGACTTAAGAAAGCAGACCGGGTGGTATGAAGAAAAAATCGAGACTGTAAATCGTCAGATTCACACTGCAGAGGAAAAAGCAGGAGTAGTATCCGGTGATTTCTGTGAGGTATGTCATTACAGGGAGCTGCTGGATGAGATGCTGAATATTCCATCCGCCAGGGAGAGCATATACAGAGAGATTCTTGAAAAAATAATTATATATGACCATAATACGATGGCTGTCTGGCTAAAATGCCTGCCCGTAGGTTTCCATATGAAAATCAGAACCAGTGGAAGAGGGGAAAACTATACTACAAAATTATTGGAAATAAAATTACTCAGGAAAGAGAAAAAACCGGCAGGACTCTGAGCAATCCAGAGGCTGCCGGTTCCTTTTACGTGGCAAAAAGAAGAAAATTGTGCTAAAATTAAAAACAACATACAAATATCAGATACAATGCACCCGCTGTACAGAGCAGGTGAATACTCGGAGGAAAATATGGACAAACAGACATTAGAGAGAGTCAGAAAATTATTTGAGGGAGACCGGTTTGCAACAGAAAATGGCGCGGTCATAGAAGAGATTGCTGACCACTATGCAAAATGCAGTCTGATTCTGGAGCGCAGACACAGAAATGCTATGGGAGCAGCCATGGGAGGGGTATCCTTTACCCTGGCAGATTTCGCATTTGCAGTGGCTTCCAACTGGCAGGTGATGGGCACCGTATCTCTGAACTCCAGCATTACATACCTGGGGGCGCCGAAAGGTGACAAGCTGATTGCAGAAGCTGTCTGTATTAAGGACGGACGCACCACCTGCTGTTATCAGATGAATGTCTACGACGAACTTGGCAATGCGGTTGCTGCGGTGCTGACAACCGGGTACCATAAATAGCAGAAAGGAGAGAAAAATGGAATTACTGGAACTTATGAAAAAGCGCAGAAGTATCAGGAAATATACACAGGAGGAGGTGCCCGAGGAAAAGCTGGAGATGATTCTGCAGGCGGGTCTGCTGTCTGCATCCGGCCGGGGAATCCGCCCCTGGGAGTTTATTGCAGTAAGAAATAGAGAGACCCTGAGAGCAATGTCAGGCTGCAGGGTGGGAGCGGCAAAGATGCTGGAAGGTGCAGACTGTGCCGTTGTTGTAATCGCAGATGCAGGGAAGACGGATGTGTGGACAGAGGACTGTTCCATAGCTATGTCCAATATGCACCTTATGGCGGACAGTCTGGGGATAGGAAGCTGCTGGATACAGGGCCGTCTCCGGGAAGCCGAAAAGGGTACCGCGGAGGAATATCTGAGACAGCTTCTTCACTATCCGGAGAACTTTAAATTAGAAGCAATCCTCTCTCTGGGGATTCCTGCAGAACATCCAACCCCCCATACCCTTGCGGAAGTAGAGACTGCCAAGATTCACAGAGAAAGGTATTGAGAGGCGTTCCATGCAAATTCTTATAGATGCGGATGCATGTCCGGTAATCAAAATTGCTGAGAAAGCTGCCATGGATTGTAAGGTACCTGTCACCCTGCTCTGCGATACCAATCATATGCTGCAGTCAGATTACAGCAGCATAAAGGTGATTGGAACCGGAGCAGATGCAGTGGATTTTGCCCTTATTACACTGTGCCGAGAGGGAGATATAGTGGTGACACAGGATTACGGTGTGGCAGCAATGGCATTGGGAAAAGGGGCTTACGGGATTCATCCCTCCGGAATGCTGTATACAGATAAAAATATAGACCAGCTTTTAATGGAGAGGCATCTGGCAAAAAAAGCACGGCGGTCCCCGTCCAAAAATCACATCAGGGGACCGAAAAAGAGGACAGGGGAAGATGACCGTCAGTTTGAACAGGCTTTTCGCAGGCTTCTGGAGACCGCGGGAGAAGGTGGGTAAGTTTTCTTAATCGATTGCTCTCAGCCGCTCTACAATGCTCTGTTTCTCCAGATTTCTAAAACACAGAAGCGGAACCAAAACAGCGAATCCCAGCAGAACAGGGATACAGATTCCCAAAGGAAGCAGTGTAAAACGAAACGTGCTGTATCCCCCCTCTACCATAGCACGCACACCAATCCCTACTGCGAAGGCACTGACCAGAAAAGAAACTCCAATGGTGATAACTGCATAATACAGTCCTTCATAAATCAGCATTCTGCAGAGCTGACGTTTTGTCATACCGACAGATTGAATCATAGCAAACTCTTTTTTTCTGGAAACAATAGCAGTAACCATGCTGTTTATAAAGTTCAGAATACCTACCAGTGCGATCACTAAACTTATGGCATTTCCCATAACAGCGGAGGCACGGGTTTCAGCCTGATATTGTTCAATCATGGTCTGCCGGGAAGTAACAGGCAGGCTTGCATCCATATTTTTTGTATATTCATTCAGCACTTTCCGGGCGTCATTGAGGTGCGAATCCTCTATATTGAAAAAGAGCTTGCGCAGTGTATTATCCGGCCACTGTCTGCAGAATGCATCCGAGTGGAGAATAAAGCTCAGACTGAAGCCGCTTCCGCCTCCGTTTTCCATGGCTCCGCTGTCCACGGAATTCAGCGGATAGACAATCCCCATTACTGTATAGTTTTTTTCTTCTATTATAATGCTGTCCCCAACAGAGGGTGTGGGATAGACCTTATATTTTTCTTTCTCAGACTCATCGATGGCAGGACCAATTGCAAGTACGTAGTTCCCAGTGGCGAATGTCTCAGCATCATAGGTGCCGGAATAAAGATATTGTGACTGAGTAATAGTATCAAGGGGAATCCCATCCAGTCCATAGATGACAGTATCTGCCCGCTTATCCGCTATTGCAGCTTTCAATGCCTTAGGGCCGGTGGGATCGTAGGTGGACCAGTCATCCAGCATATCCTGCGTATAGAAGGCATTCAAGTTTTCAATTGTCTGTGCATCCATTTCCCAGGATAACTGGTGAGAGTACATATGACCCAGAGCTTCCAGACCTTCCAGTGCCTCCACGTCAGCAGTCAACTCATTGTTCAGCGTATTTCCCTGAGGATTGTAGCCGTTTACGGCATCTTCATGGGAGATATCTGCCAGTTCGAAATCAGCAATTGTCTGTCCGGATAGATATTTTTCCATATCAAAGGAGGCGTTTTTGGCGTAAAAACAGCTCAGGAGTACCAGGCCGAGTGTAAGGGAGCAGATTACAGTAACCGTACGCTTTTTGTTACGGCCAAGGTTAGCCCATGCCATTCCGGTCAGGGAGGCCCCTTTTCTTCCCTTCTTTGTCTTCTTTTTGCTTTTTGAGTCCGAGTCATTATATCGGAGTGCTTCCATGGGCGAAACTTTGCCCGCAAGCCTTGCGGGGCGCAGGCAGGATATCAGAACCGTTGCCCAGGCAAACAACGCAGAACCAAGGAAGATGGCGGGATGGGCTGATGTTACTGCAGATCCGCCGAAGGTACCCATTAGTACAGGAACCAGAACCATACCCAGCAGAAAACCGAAGACTAAGCCGGCAGGAATTCCTATCAGACACAGGCGGTTAGCCTGGCCATATAGTATACGACGAATTTGTTTTGTGGTAGTGCCCAGAGTCTTTAATTTTCCATAAAACTGGATGTCTGCGGCTACGGAGATCTGGAAGATATTATAGATGATCAGATAGCCTGCGACGAATACCAGAATCATTCCCAGATACATGGGAATACTTTCCTGGACTGCTGTAGCATTCATTTCTGGGGAATAAGCCAGATTTACGCCGTATTCCAGCTGGGACAGCTGTGTGTCCGCCAGAATCTTATCCATAGAGGCTTCAATATTGCTGTCGCTGGGAAGAGAAACCTGAGCCATGTGAAGTCCCAGAATCTGATCTTCAGAGGGAGTTTGTCCGGCGGTCATCTCATCGGCGAAACTGCGGCTGACCCAGGCCATACTGGCATAGCTGGATTCATTCCCCTCCCAGTAGCCGCAGAGTGTAAAGCTTCCATTGGTTTTTTCTTCTTGGGAGAGGTCCTTTCTCCATTCCAGCGTGACATCCGCCCCTATCTCATGGGGAATTCCCAGCCGATCCAGAGTCAGGGTGTCAAGTGCAATTTCATCGGCTGTCTGAGGCATAGAGCCTGTGGTGGGCAGAGCGAACGAATGAGAGGCGTAACTGTCATTCCCCCAGCGTATTTCTACCTGCTTTCCTGCAAGGGATTTATTTTCCGCAAGGCCAAGCACAATGCTTTGCCCAAGCTCCTCAACATCCGGATGGGCGGCAATCCGTTCTGCCTGCTCTTCTGTTATATTTTTAAAAGAAGCCTGAGCGTCATACCCGGTTTGCCGGAACGTCATCTCTATCATATTTTTCTGCATACTCTGCGCCAGTACAAACAGAGTAGTAAACATTAGTGTAGTCAGAGCAACGGCAATAACGGCCACGATATTTCTGGCTCTGTTGGCCCGAAAGCTGCGGCCGGTCAATGTGCGTAGGATAGATGTTTGCTTTTTCATGGTTTCACCGCCTTTACTCTGTGATTTTTCCGTCTTCAATGCGGATGATGCGATCAGCCTGCCGGGCAATTTCCGGGTTGTGAGTAATCATCACGATGGTTTGCCGGTATTGGCTGCCGGTAAGCTTCAGCAGTTGTATTACCTCGTCGCTTGTCTTGCTGTCCAGATTACCAGTAGGTTCGTCCGCCAGTATAATAGCCGGTTTGCTTGCCAGCGCTCTTGCGATAGCCACACGCTGCTGCTGGCCGCCGGATAGATGATTGGGCATATTGTCTAATTTCTTTTCCAGGCCCAGGAGTGATACGATTTCCATAATAAAGGTTTCATCGGGCTTCTTGCCGTCCAGCTGAATGGGCATAACAATATTTTCATAAACATTCAGAATTGGAACTAAATTATAGTTCTGGAAGATAAATCCAATTCTCTGACGCCGGAATACGGTCAGATCTTCATCAGAGAGCTTGCCAAGCTCAAATTTATCCACCTTGATACTCCCGGAGGTGGGGCGGTCCAGGCCTCCCAGCATATTCAGCAGGGTAGACTTGCCGCTTCCGGATGTGCCGATAACAGCCACGAATTCTCCCTGTTCGATAGAGAGAGTTACATTGTCCAGAGCTTTAACTATATTTGACTCACTGCCATATTGTTTGGTTAAGCGGGTGGTACTCAAAATACTCATACTAGATACCTCATTTCTGCAATTTTCATGTCCTCTCGGGAACTTGAGTTTATTATAATCCGCAGATAAAAAGGCACAATAGAAAATGCGAAAACTAACATTCTGTACGTAAAAACTAATACGGGTAGGGTACCTGAAGGCTTGGGTATTTCCGGTGAGACAAACAAGGGACGCTGCCTTAACGCAGCGTCCCTAAGGGAAAGTATTATGAGTCCGGCAGTGGAATCAGTATTTTCAGAATAAAAGTATTTCCGTCTGTCTGGGTCCGGCAATGTCCTCCGTATTTTTCTACAGTCTTTTGTATATTTGGTAATCCAAATCCATGTAAAAGAACATCCTTTTTGGTGGTTTTTTCTGACAGCGGCAGGTCAGAAGCTGTGTTATTTTCTACGGTGGCAGCGAGCATATCCCGGACACGGGCCGCTTTAACCGTTATGAGTCTCTGGCTTGCCGGCAGTTTTTCACTGGCTTCTATGGCATTGTCCAGAGCATTCCCAAAGATGGTACTGATGTCCAGAGGCTCCAGGAAGGAACCGTCCTCAAAGTGTACTACCGCACTGAAATCGATTTTCTTTTCCCGGGAGATCCTGAATTTATCTCTGAGAATAATATCCAAAAAATCATTTCCAGTGTGCTGATAAGCTTCATAACCTTCAATTTGAGCTTTCAGAGTCTGAATGGTCTTTTGGGCTTCCCCGCTGCCGCCAGACTGTGCCTCCAGGATTAGCAGATGGTTTTTTAGATCATGATAAACACTTCGGACCCGTTCTTCCTCCTTTAGTCTGTCCCTGTAGTAGCTGTGCTGCATCTCCAATTCCTGAGCCCGGTAGGCAACCTGAACCGAATTACAGATATAAGAGGCGAGATAGACGCAGCCAAAGCTTGAGAAAATAGAGGCACCGCAGATGGGATAGACAATGACCGCATTTTCCGGCATGAAATATATAATAGTAAAAATAGCGACAAAAGAAGCCAGTGACAGCATGTCAACGATCAGCCATATCCGCGTGGTCAGGTTTGAGGTGATCTGAGAAAGAAACCTCCGCAGAATCAGCCATGCCCCCGCCCAGAACAGAAGGCGGAACAAAAAGGAAGCTGTGTGCAAGGCTGTACTGGTCAAAAGTAAGTCGTGCGTCCAGACAATATCCTGTCCGAACTCAATGGAGGCAGCCCTGTGAAACAGGCGGGCCCCGATATCCTGGGTCAGATAATTAATACCGATTAAAGCCGGGTAAAAGACCAGCACTACGGAACCTTTTACGATGAGGCTTCCCCGGTAAAAGATAAGGAGATAGAGTATAAAACCGATCATAGTACCTAAGATACCGACCAAATCATTGGAATAGATGACACAGTCAGCCAAGGGGATAAAGGCCAAAAAGGCGGCGGCCTTCATCAGGCGTTTTTTTCGGAGACATAAAAAAGTTTTGAGAATCCAGAAAAATACAAAGGCATAGGCAGCCGCAAAGACACAGGCAAGTCCATCAAGGAATGCTATCATCATAAAAAGTCCCCCCAGTAATCTGCCAGCTGCTCCATAAATTCTTTGCGCTTAGGCTGGCTGATAGGGATAATCTCGCCGGTGATCAGTTCGATCTCAAGTTTTTTTACTCCTTTGACAAAAAAGAGATTGACTATGTAACTGGTGTGACAACGGGCAAACCCTTTGCTGCGCAGGGCCTGTTCCATCTCCTTCATGCTTTTGCTGCAGATAATATTCTCCTGCTCAGTATGAAGAAGCAGACTGCGGTTAAAAGTCTCTATGTAGTGCAGGGTTTTCAGAAATATCCTGTATTTGCCGGAAGGAGAGGAAACTGCCAGATATGGGGAGTCTCCCTGGGGACGCCGCTTCCGCCACTTATCCATTTCCGCCTTCAGCCGGGCATATTTTATTGGTTTGATAATATAGTTGGTGGCCTGATATTTATAACCCTCCAGACTATATTGTGTTAATGTGGTAAGAAAGATAATGCTTACCTCTTCATCCATCTGACGGATCCGCTCTGCAGCTTTTAAGCCGTTCATTTGATTCATCTGAATATCAAGGAAAATCAAGTCAAAGGTAGTGTCGTATTTCTCCACTAATTCGCTGCCATCATAAAAGGGAGTAACTTTTATTTCCAGATCTGTTTGGGCAGCGTATTTTTGCAATAAATCATCCAAACTAGCAATAAAATTTTTCTCGTCGTCGCATACTGCTATGTGCAGCAAAAAAATCACCTCACATTTCATAAAGATACTTTTGGTATTATACCGTATTTTTATGTAGTTCACAAATAGTATCTTAAGATTAGACGTAAGCCATGGAAAGGGGCAATACCGGTAACGATATGCCTATATCGTTCAGTACACCCATAGCCTTTCGGTTCGGCATAGAAAAACGCTGTGAGAGATACCGCATGGAAGCGCTCATCTCTCCGTCAGGGCCGCCGTACTGGCTTAAGATAACCTGTGCTATTTTAGCGTTTGTTTTTGTGATATTGACCGGATACTGTAATCTTTTCTCATAATTCCACATAAATTATTTACAACCTCCTTTCACTTCCCAGGGCCAGGGCTGCATAACCCATTCCCAGGAATCACTGCAGGCGTCATCTGCAGTATCAATGGTCAGAGGTCCGTAATAGGCAGCGTATTCTTTCAGGGCTTCCTTGCGGATTGCAATTTTTTCCTGATAGAAGGCAAGGGCTTTCTCATCACACGGATGGGTATCCAGATAAAGGAGAATATCGTCCACAGCAAAGCTGACTTCGTTAATCAGCTGAAGTAATTGTTCTTTACATGGTTTGTTATTTCCATTCATCGATTCATCACCTGCTTTCCGGTAAATGGCTTGCAAAGTTCCGGGAAAATGGTTCCTACCTGAAGCGCTTTGCAGAGCTCAAAGGTAGAACGGAACTTCTGACAGGGAACATATCCCATGGCCAGGGGGAGAGAGTTGACAACAGAGTAATCACAGTCCACAGCCGGTTTGCAGGGAGCTGCGGAACGCGGTTCCGGAGTCCTGGACGGGCATGGAGGGGGATAATAGGGACGGTACCCTGGATAATTATTCATTCTGCATTTGTCCATAAGCATATCCTTTACAAAATTTAAGTTATTACAGTACTATCCTATGTCTTTTCATGGAAAATGTTCCGCGGAATGATTGCCTTTTCCGGCTGAAAAGGGTAGAATGAGTGTAAATTACATATGAGTACAGTAGCAGTAGGGGCAGACCCGGTTACAGGCAGAGATTCTTGTCAGGACAGGGTATGAATTAGTGCAGAGGTTGCAATTTATAGACTGCTGCCTGTTCCTCAGGTTGACTTACTGGTATTTGGAAAGGGGAAAAACTCATGAATCTGCACGAGTTGGTAGAGCAGAAGTCTTTGGAATTAAAAGAAAAGACAAAGGACATGAATGCGCTGATTCAGAACATTCCTGGAGGAGTGATGTGCTGTGAATATACCAGAGAATTAAAGCTGCTTTTCATCAGTGACGGTTTTCTGAAGATGACGGGATATACAAGAAAGGAGATTGCAGAACGGTTTCAAAATGAATTCTCACGCATGATATATCCCGAGGATTTGGAAAAAACCTGGGACAAGGTAGAAAAGCAGCTGGCACATAGGGATCAAAAAGAAATTGAATACAGGATAATCTGCAGAGACGGAAAGCTTCTTTATGTCCACGATAAAGGGCAGGTAGTAAACAGAGAAGACGGCAGCCAGGTTTTTTACTGCATTCTGACGGATATTGATCATATGAAAAAAGAGTCTCTGAAGCTCAGAGAACAGGCACAGAGGGATGCTCTCACAGGTTTGTATAATAAGATAACGGTGCAGAATCTGACAGAAGAAAAACTTTTGCATATGCAGGAAGGGGAGCAGGGTGCCTTCTTTATCATAGATATAGATAACTTCAAGCAAATCAATGACGTATTCGGACACCTGAACGGGGATGTGATGCTGGCAGAGGCCGGCAGAAGCCTGAAAAAGCTGGTGCGGAGCAACGATATTGTGGGAAGAGTGGGAGGCGATGAATTCGCAGTACTCCTGTGGGGGATTCAAAAGACAGAGGATGCAGAGAAGAAGGCCAAAGCGATATTGGATGCCTTTGGGAAGCTGATGAATAAGGAAATGGATAAACAGCAGATCTCCTGCAGCATCGGTATTGCCAGGATACCCGGAGACGGCAGAACCTTTCAGGACATCTTCAAAAATGCAGATGTGGCACTGTATTATGCCAAGAAAAAAGGGAAGAATAGATATGCTGTGTATGATAAGGGGATGCCTCCCCAGTCACTGACTGCTGCGGAGCTGAAGTCGTTTGCGGCCTCCGGGGAAAAAGAGATAGAATCCGACAAAAATCTGGGGGTGCTGCCCTACCAGCTGGCAGAATACGTGTTTCACATCCTTTATAATGGGGACAATCTTGAGGAATCGATTCCTCTGATCCTTGAAATTGTGGGCAGACAGATGGATGTAAGCAGAGTCTATATATTTGAGGATTCTGAGGACGGCACATACTGTACCAACACCTTTGAATGGTGTTCGGAAGGAATTGCACCGCAGAAGGAGTTTCTTCAGAAGGTGCCATACGCAGTGCTGGGAGATTATTATGATAATTTTGATGAGTACGGCATATATTACTGCAGGAATATCCGGGAGATGACAAAAGAACAATTTGAAATCCTGGACGCGCAGGGAATTAAATCTATGCTTCACTGCCTGATTCGTGACGGAGGAAAAAACAGGGGATACGTAGGGTTTGATGAGTGCCGGGAGAATCGGTTTTGGCCGCAGGCTCAGATTAAAACGCTCGCTTTGATTTCGGAAATGGTAGGGACTTTTCTTCTGAAGAAAAGAGCCCAGGACAGGAAGGAGCAGCTGCTGGACAGCCTGCACATGATTTTAGACAATCAGGAAGAATGGATTTATGCTGTGGAACGCAATACCTATAAGATTCAATACGCGAATCTGGCTACCCGGGAAGCTGTGAGGGAGGCTGCAGAGGGCAGCATATGCTACAAAGCCTTCTACTGCAGAGACACCCCCTGTGAGTACTGTCCCAGCCTCCGACTGAAGAGGGGAGGAAAAAAAGTCAGTGGGGTTTTATACAGCGAAGTGCTGGGGAAGAAGGTTATGGCAACAGCCGCCGCTATTCCCTGGCTGGATCAAAAAGAGGTGTTTCTTATGTCTTGCAGGGATATGAGCTGAATTCAGGATAGAAAGGCAGAAGTTTAAGGGTATATGAGAAAAATATTTGGCCGTCTGTATTACATTGTAAAGAAGAATATGAGAAGCCTTTTGGTATTTGAAATTATGTACCGGACTGCAACATTTCTTCTCAGTGGCTACTGCGTGCAGACAGCCATCGACTTTTCTCTGAAAAAACAGGGGTTCAGCTATCTTACGGCTGAGAACTATACAAGCTTTATTTTCCATCCCCTTTCTGTGGTTTTGGCGCTGGCCGTGTTTCTCCAAATTCTGTTTTTTCTGCTGATAGAAGCAGGTGCGCTGATCACCTGTTTTGAAGCTTCGTCCAACAGGCAGAAGGTGACACCGGGGGATCTTTTGTTCGGGGGGCTCTACAGGACCTTTATCATGATCCGGAAAAATAAGGCAGCATGGATTCTTGCAGCGGGACTGCCGGCTCCTATTATGGAGCTGCACCTTATTGTGAGGGAGATCTCTTATATTAAATTGCTGCAGTTTTCGGCACAGCAGCTCTATAAGGCTGTGCCATGGCACTGGGTGCTGTTTGCCGTATGCGGATTACTGCTTGCCTTTTCCCTGCTTTTCATCTATATCCTTCCCGGCAGCTTTATGACTGGGGGAAAATTAGGGAAACGGGTGCCGGAAGCCCTGAAATTATTTCGGAAAAATGCCGGAAAGACAGTTGTTGGAATTGCGGTGATTAATATACTTGTGGCTCTGATTGTAGGAACGGTATATCTCATTGCAGTTATATTTGTGGTCCTTTATTCTATGCTGACCAAATCAACAGCCATGGCAGCGGGGGCTGTCCTGACCTACAGCCGGTGGCTGGATATTGGACTGGGGCTGGCAGCAGGCGCGGTTGAGCTGGTTCTGACCTTAGCCTTTGTCTTTGTGATTTATGAGAAAGCCTATCCCGATTCGGTCAGCAACTGGAAGAAGCGGATATTGTTTCCCAGGCATACCTCAAAGGGGCTGAAGCTGAGAAGAAGAGTTGCCGGGGTATTGACTGCCGTTCTGCTGGTATCTGAAGGGTTTTACGGTGTCTATGTGATGATACAGAGCCGCCAGACTGCGGAGAATATATGGAATTCTGTGGGGATTACAGCTCACCGGGGAGGGGCATTGATGGCGCCTGAGAATACGGTAAGCGCACTGGCTTATGCAAACGATACCCTCTGCGATTATGCTGAGATTGATGTGCAGGAGACAAAAGATCGTGTGCTTGTACTGCTCCACGACAATTCTCTGAAGCGAACGGCAGGCCTGAAGGAAAATATATGGAACGTAACCTACCCCCAGGTGAGCAAACTGGATGCAGGAATCAGTTTTCATAAAAAATTCAGGGGGGAAAAAATCCCCACACTGGAGGAGGCCATAAATTTTTCCAAAGGAAAGCTGGACTTAAATATTGAGATTAAGTATAATGGTGAGAATAAAGGGATCGCTAAGCGGGTCGTCAGGGAGATAGAGAAAAACGATTTTGCTGACCACTGTGTAATTACTTCAATGAACTATGATTTTCTGAAACAGGTTAAAAAGGCGAATCCTGATATTAGAACCGGTTATATTATGACCATGACTTACGGCAGTATTGCCAATGTGAAATACGCTGATTTTTTCAGTGTGAAACACACTTATGTAGATGAAGACTTTGTGGCAGAGGCTCATGCCTGCGGCAAAGAAGTACATGCCTGGACAGTGAATTACAGGGGAGATGTCAAGAGAATGATAAACTGCGGGGTAGATAACATAATTACCGATAACCCCGTTCTGGTGCGGAAGGTACTGGACCAGGAGAGTGATACAAGAACAGGATTTTGGGAACTGATGAAATATGCTCTTCGCATATAGAGCTTGAAATAACGGAAAGATAATAACGGAGGAACTTCATGTTAGCACAAGTGAAGGCATTAGTAAAAAGCAGAGAGAAACGTGCGAGAGCCAGGCAGAGGGCAAAAGAACGGCTAAGGGCGCAGATTGATTATTATGATTTCAATCTGGTGGCTGTGGTGCTGCTTCTTACCTGCTTTGGCCTTGTAATATTATACAGCACCAGCGCCTATGTGGCGGAACTGAAATTCGGGGATGATATGGCCTATTTTGGAAAGCAGGCACTGATCAGTGTAGTCAGTATTCTGTTTGCACTGGTAATTTCCCGGCTGGATTACCACCTTTTGATGCCTCTGGCTTCCTTTATCTATCTGGCAGCGGCAGTACTGATGGTACTGGTAAAATCTCCTCTGGGAATTGTTGTAAACGGAGCCAGGAGGTGGCTGAAGATTGGCCCCATTCAGTTTCAGCCGTCGGAGGTAGCTAAGATTGCGGTGATTACGTTTATTCCTCTCTTGATTATCAAGATGGGGAAGCAGATTAAAACATGGAAGGCGTGCGTGATGCTGCTGTGTGCAGGAGGATTTTTGGGAGCGCTTGCTTATATTTTTACAGAAAACCTGAGCACAGGTATTATTATTGTTGGAATCACGGTTATCATGATATTTATAGCCCACCCCAGAACAAAACCTTTTATTATAGCCGGTGCGGGGGGAGCGGCCCTGATAGCCGGAGGGGTGGCAATCCTGGCAAAGACTCTGGAGACCAGCGAGAGCTTTCGTATTCGAAGAGTACTTGTATGGCTGGAGCCGGAGAAGTATATCAGCGACGGAGGATACCAGATTATGCAGGCGCTGTATGCCATAGGATCCGGCGGCTTTTTTGGGAAAGGCCTGGGAAACAGCGCGCAGAAACTTGGAGCCGTGCCGGAGGCACAGAACGATATGATATTTTCCATTATCTGTGAGGAACTTGGGGTATTTGGAGGAGCTGTAGTGCTGATACTGTTTGCGTACCTGCTGTACCGGCTGATGTTTATTGCTCAGAATGCCCCGGATTTGTACGGTTCACTGCTTGTCTGCGGCATTTTCGGCCATATAGCCCTCCAGGTTATACTGAATATCTGCGTGGTAATTAATCTGATTCCTACTACGGGAATTACGCTTCCCTTTATCAGCTATGGAGGTACGTCCATTCTATTCCTGATGTCAGAGATCGGAATTGCCCTCAGTGTATCCCGGCGGATAAAGTTTCAGAAGCAGGAAGAATAGAAAATTATAGTTGACAAAACGGGCAATAGCAGATATACTTTGAATGTCAAAGTATTCGGGCCGGAGGAAGATTCCTCTGGGTGAGCATACAGCTTTCGCTGTATGGTAAAGTTTAATTAAAGGAGATTATGATATGTTAGAAAAGATGAGAGAAATCATTGCTGAACAGTTAAATTGCGAAGAAGGCAACATTACTCCGGAGACGTCCTTCAAGGATGATTTGGGAGCAGATTCTTTGGATTTATTCGAATTAGTGATGGCTCTTGAAGATGAATACTCTGTAGAGATTCCTGCTGAGGAACTGCAGGAGCTGACAACTGTGGGCGCTGTAATGGAGTATTTAAAAAATAAAGGTGTGGAGGCATAAAGCCCACACCTTTCTCTATAAGAAATACATGTGAATCCGGCAAGCCGGATTTTTTTACTAAATAGGAAACTCTGTTCCCTATGTAATAAAAAACCCTCCGGGGGATCACACTGCGGCGGAAAGGAAGATGCTGTCTGCGACAGCCCGCTGCAGGCCGAGATTGCGCTTTCGCGCAATCTTTCTTGTGAACATATAGTTTGATATACAAAATATTTTATGCACAAAGGAGTTTTCAGAGATGAAGAAAATTGCATTTGTTTTTCCGGGACAGGGAGCCCAGTATGCAGGGATGGGACAGGATTTCTATGAGAAGATGCCTGTATGTAAGGCGGTGTTCGACTGCTCCAGCCAGGTAACGGGACTGGATCTTCCGGAACTTTGTTTTACGGAAAATAGTCGTCTGAATATTACAGAATACACACAGATTGCTATGCTGACGGTATCAGCAGCCATATTAAAGGCGGTGGAGGAAACCGGACTCTCATCCTGTGTGAACGCCGGGCTGAGTCTGGGAGAATACGGAGCCCTCGTGGCGTCCAAAGCTCTGTCGTTAGAGGATGCATTCGCCCTTGTGAGAAAGAGGGGAATCTTTATGCAGGAGGCAGTTCCCTTTGGAGGAGCTATGGCTGCTGTCATGGGGCTGGACGGAGATGCGATTGCAGGGATCTGTGATGCTGTCCCGGGGACAGTTTCTGTAGCTAATTATAATTGTCCGGGACAGATTGTAATAACCGGACAGGAGACGGCCGTGGAGGCTGCCAAAGTAAAACTAAAAGAGGCGGGAGCCAGAAGAATTGTCCCCCTCAAGGTCTCCGGGCCTTTCCACTCTCGGCTGCTGGACGGTGCGGGCGAAAAACTCCGGGAGGAATTAAAAAAGGCAGAGATACATCCCATTGAAACTCCCTATGTAACGAATGTCACGGCAGAATACATCGAGGACAGCGGCTGTGTAAAGGAGCTTCTCGTCCGGCAGGTGTCTTCCCCCGTAAAGTGGCAGCAAAGCGTGGAGACGATGATATCCGGGGGTGTTGATACCTTTGTGGAGATTGGACCAGGAAAAACTCTCAGCGGGTTTATCAGAAAAATCAGCCGGGATGTGACAGTAATGAATATACAGAACACAGAAGACTTTCAGAAGGTAATGGAACACCTGGCTTAGGCCTGTGAGAAAGGAATTGGATATGAAAAAAAGCATAGCTTTAGTGACAGGAGCGTCCAGGGGCATCGGAAAAGCCATCGCCCTTACGCTTGCAAAAGAAGGCATATTTGTAGTGGTAAATTATAACGGATCCCGGGAACGGGCAGAAGAAGCAGTGAGAGAAATAAAGGAGGCAGGAGGTGACGGGACTGTATGGCAGTGCAGTGTAGCTGATTATGGCGCCTGTCAGGAGATGATCGCAGGGATTGTAAAAGCTTATGGCTCCCTGGATATACTGGTGAACAATGCAGGAATCACCAGAGACAATCTGGCAATGAAGATGAGAGAAGAAGAGTTTGACGAGGTCATCGCAACGAATCTGAAAGGAACCTTCAACACCATTCGGCACACAGCGCGTCAGATGCTGAAGCAGCGCGGGGGAAAAATTATTAATATTTCTTCTGTCTCTGGAGTTATGGGCAATGCGGGTCAGGTAAATTATTCCGCGTCTAAGGCTGGGGTGATCGGACTTACAAAATCAATGGCCAGAGAACTGGCAAGCAGGGGGATAACCGTGAATGCGGTAGCTCCCGGGTTTATTGCCACAGAGATGACAGAAGTCTTAAGTGAAGACGTGAAGAAATATGCGGAAAGCCAGATTCCTCTGGGACACTTTGGGAGTCCTGAGGATGTTGCCCGGATGGTGGCATTTCTGGCTTCTGAGAATGCAGACTATATTACCGGCCAGGTCATCTGTGTGGATGGCGGCATGAGCATGTAGGAGGGACAAAATGAAGAGAGTAGTAGTGACAGGAATGGGAGCCATTACCCCTCTGGGGCTGAATGTAGAAGAGTTTTGGGCAGGAGTGAAGGCAGGGAAGACTGGGTTTGGAGAGATTACAAAGTTTGACGCATCTGAATACAAAGCCCATCTGGCGGCAGAAGTGAAAGGCTTTGTGGGCAAGGAATACATGGATTTTAAGGCGGCAAAGAGAATGGAACTGTTCTGCCAGTATGCAGTGGCGGCTGCAAAGGAAGCAATTGAACAGTCTGGATATTGTCTTGGGGAGGAAGATCCCTACCGGGTTGGATGTGCTGTAGGCTCAGGGATCGGAAGCCTCCAGGCTATGGAACGTGAACACACAAAACTTCTGGAAAAAGGGCCGAACCGCGTGAATCCGCTTCTGGTTCCCCTGATGATCTCCAATATGGCAGCAGGAAATGTCTCCATTCAGTTTGGACTGAAGGGGAAAAGTATCAACGTGGTAACTGCCTGTGCAACAGGAACCAACAGCATCGGAGAAGCATACCGGACGATTCAGCTGGGAGAGGCTGATATCATGGTAGCCGGGGGCACAGAGGCATCGGTGACTCCCATCGGCATCGGCGGATTCGCGGCGCTGACAGCGCTGTCCACATCCACTGATCCGGGACGCTGCTCTATCCCCTTTGACAAAGAAAGAGATGGCTTCGTTATGGGGGAAGGGGCAGGTGTCGTAGTTCTGGAGGAGCTGGAGCATGCAAAGGCCAGAGGCGCCGGGATTCTGGCGGAGGTGGCCGGCTATGGAACGACCAGTGATGCCTACCATATCACGTCTCCGGCAGAAGATGGGGAAGGCGCGGCCAGGGCCATGGAGCATGCTATAAGGGAAGCAGGAATCACTCCTGAGGATGTGCCGTATATTAATGCCCACGGCACGAGTACCCATCACAACGACTTGTTTGAGACAAGGGCGATTAAAAAACTGTTCCAGGAACACGCCAAAAATTTGAAAGTGAACTCTACCAAATCCATGATTGGACACCTTCTGGGGGCTGCCGGAGCAGTGGAATTTATCACCTGTGTAAAATCCATACAGGACAGCTATGTCCATGAAACCGTGGGGTACCGGGTGCAGGATGAAGAATGTGACCTTGATTATGTGACAGGGCACGGAATTGAGATGGATGTTCCTTATGCCCTTACCAATTCCCTGGGGTTTGGCGGACACAACGCCAGTCTGCTGGTGAAAAAGTACACAGAGTAGGAGGGGATGAGAATGGAATTTGATAAGATTATTACCTTAATTCGCACAGTTAGTGACTCTTCACTGACACATTTTCAAATGGAAGATAAGGATTTGAAACTATCCATGAAAACGAATAAGCAGCCGAAGTTTGCTGCCGGACAGGTCGTTCTGGATCCTGTGCCAACGGCACAGAGCGGGTCTGAATTTTCTGTAAAGATAGAGGAAGAGGGACAGGAGATCCTCGCAGGAAAAGTTGTAAAGGCTCCTCTGGTGGGTACTTTTTATAATTCAGCCTCTCCGGAAGCAGGTCCTTTTGTCCATGTGGGCGACACCGTAAAAAAAGGCCAGGTTCTTGGAATTGTAGAGGCTATGAAACTGATGAATGAAATTGAATCAGAATATGACGGGGTGGTAGAGCAGGTCTTAGCAGAAAATGAGCAGGTAGTAGAATACGGACAGCCGCTGTTCGTCATTAGATAGGAGGAGATGTGAATGGAACTGGGTACCAAAGAAATTATGGAGATTATTCCTCACAGACAGCCATTTTTACTGATAGATACCGTACAGGAACTGGAGCCCGGAGTGAGGGCAAAAGGGACAAAATGTGTCAGCTTTAATGAGCCTTATTTTGCCGGACATTTTCCGGGACAGCCGGTAATGCCTGGTGTCCTGGAGATTGAAGCACTGGCTCAGCTGGGGGCAGTGGCTATCTTAAGCAAACCTGAGTGCAGGGGAAAAACTGCTTTCTTTGCGTCTATTAAGTCAGCTAAGTTCAAAGAAAAAGTGCTGCCGGGGGATGTACTGACACTGGAGATAGAGATTATAAAGCAAAAAGGGCCCATCGGGGTAGGGGCTGCGAAGGCCACCAACCAAAAGGGGAAGATTACAGCGGTTGCAGAGCTGACATTTGCAATCAGTTAGGAGTTTGTATGTTTCAGAAAATATTAATTGCCAACCGGGGAGAGATTGCCGTACGGATTATCAGAGCCTGCAGAGAACTGGGAATACAAACGGTGGCGGTCTATTCAGAGGCTGACAGGGATGCCCTGCATACACAGCTGGCAGATGAGGCCGTATGCATTGGTCCGGCCCAGGCCTCAGAGAGTTATCTGAACATGGAAAGAATCCTGAGCGCTACCATTGCTACCAAGGCAGAAGCTATTCATCCGGGATTTGGCTTTTTATCGGAGAACAGTAAGTTTGTAGAAATGTGCGAAAAATGCAGCGTGGCATTTATCGGTCCCTCTGCAGCCCTGATTAACAAAATGGGTAATAAATCTGAGGCCAGGAGAACCATGATAGAGGCAGGTGTACCGGTGGTGCCGGGGACCAGAGAGCCTGTATATACCCTGGAGGAAGCCCTGAAAGCTGCAAAGCAGATTGGCTTCCCTGTCATGATCAAAGCTTCCTCCGGAGGGGGAGGCAAAGGAATGCGCATTGCAGAATCAGAGGAAGAGTTCCCGGATAATTTTAATACGGCCCAGAGGGAATCTGTCAATGCATTTGGAGACGATACCATGTACCTGGAGCGGTATGTGGGAAGGCCAAGACATATAGAGGTACAGATTATCGCAGACAAATATGGGAATGTGGTGCAGCTGGGAGAAAGAGACTGTTCCGTTCAGAGACGGCATCAGAAGCTGATTGAGGAGTCTCCATCCAGTGCAATCACCCCGGGCCAGAGAGAAGAGATAGGCAGAACCGCTGTCCTGGCTGCCAGAGCAGTCGGGTATGAGAATGCAGGTACCATAGAATTTCTTTTGGACAGAACAGGTGAATACTTTTTTATGGAAATGAATACCAGAATCCAGGTAGAGCATCCGGTGACAGAGTTTGTCTCAGGGGTTGATCTTATAAAAGAACAGATTTCCATCGCTGCAGGCCTGCCCTTAAGTGTCAGGCAGGAGGACATATCTCTTCGGGGGCATGCCATAGAGTGCAGGATCAATGCGGAGGATCCGGCCAGAAATTTTATGCCCTGTCCGGGTACCATAGAAAACCTGCATGTGCCCGGGGGCAATGGGGTTCGGATTGACACTGCCGTGTATACGGGATATACGATCCCTCCGAATTACGACTCCATGATCATGAAGGTAATTGTATATGACAAAGACAGAGAGTCTGCCATTGCCAAGATGCGCAGCACTCTGGGGGAGGTTATCATAGAAGGGCTCAGCACGAATCTTGACTTTCAGTATGATATCCTGAACCAGGAAGATTTTATAACAGGGAATGTGACGACTCATTTTATCCAGGAGCATTACGAGTAAGGAGTGTAAAAAATGGCCCGTTTAAAAGAATTATTCAAAAAAAGTAATTATATTACACTGTCGGGAACCAGAGAGGTACCTTCTTCCCCCTCTGTTCCGGAAGGACTCTGGATGAAGTGTCCCAAATGCAAAGAGGTAATATATAAGGAAGATGTGGTGAAAAACCACTATGTGTGCCCAAAATGTCAGGGATATTTCCGTATGAAGGCAAAGACCAGAATTAAGATGATTGCAGATAAAGGTTCTTTTGAGGAATGGTTTGCCGGAATGCCGGTGTCGAATCCCTTAGATTATCCTGAATATGAGGAGAAGATTGCGCAGGTGCAGGAAAAGACCCATCTGGATGAGGCGGTACGAATCGGAAAAGCCAAGATCGAAGGGGAATCTGTGGTGATCGGTGTCTGTGACGCAAGATTCCTAATGGGAAGCATGGGATATGTGGTGGGAGAGAAGATCACAAGCTCCATCGAGCGGGCAACAGAGGAAAAGCTTCCTGTAATTCTTTACTGCTGCTCCGGAGGCGCAAGAATGCAGGAGGGAATGGTATCTCTTATGCAGATGGCGAAGACTTCGGCTGCAATCAAGCGGCACAGCCTGGCAGGACTGCTCTACCTTCCTGTTCTTACAGATCCCACCACTGGGGGAGTAACGGCCAGCTTTGCCATGCTGGGGGACATTATTTTGGCAGAACCCGGAGCGCTCATCGGATTTGCCGGTCCCAGAGTGATACAGCAGACCATTGGACAGAAACTGCCGGAGGGATTTCAGAGGGCAGAATTTCTGGTAGAGCATGGAATCATTGACGGTATTGTGACCAGAGAGAAGCAGAAAAGTACCCTTCTGGGTCTGGTGCGTCTGCATAAGAGAAACAGGTCTTATACACAGTTCTGCCAGATTCCTCTTTCTGAAATACAGGAAAAAAGTTTGGATAAGAGGCAGGGAAAGCACAGAGACGGGGGAAAAGAGATTGGGGCCTGGGAGAGGGTGCAGATCGCAAGAGACGCCGGGAGGCCTTCCAGTTTGGATTATATCCATGCAGTCTTTGATGAATTCCTGGAGCTTCACGGAGACCGGGCATTTCGGGATGACGGAGCCATCGTGGGCGGTCTGGGGCTTCTGGATGGCCAGCCGGTCACTGTCCTGGGAGTGCAGAAGGGAAAAAACACAAAGGATAATATACGCTGTAATTTCGGTATGCCCTCCCCGGAGGGATATCGGAAAGCGCTGCGTCTGATGAAGCAGGCAGAGAAATTTAACCGTCCGGTTATCAATTTTATAGATACACCGGGAGCATTCTGCGGAATCGAAGCAGAAGAGAGGGGACAGGGGGAAGCGATAGCCAGAAATCTTATGGAAATGTCAGATTTAAAAGTCCCTGTTCTGAGTATTGTGATTGGAGAGGGAGGAAGCGGAGGGGCGCTGGCCCTTGCTGTGGCAAATGAAGTCTGGATGATGGAAAATGCTACGTATTCCATTTTGTCACCGGAAGGATTTGCCTCTATCCTCTGGAAAGACAGCAAGATGGCGCCGGAGGCCTCAGAGGTTATGAAGATAACAGCCTCGGACCTTTACAAGCTGCAGATCATTGAGCGTATTATTCCGGAACCAGTCCCCGCCGGTCTTGACAATCTGGGAGAAATCGCAGAGGAACTGAAAAAAGAGATGAAATCCTTCCTTTGCCGGATGGAACAGAAAAATCCCGAGGAGATAGCCGCACTGCGCTATGAAAGGTTTAGGAGGATGTAAATGGACAGAAAACCCTTAAAAATAGGAGAACTTACGGCACGTATTCCCGTGATTCAGGGAGGAATGGGCGTCGGTGTCAGCCTGGGAGGCCTGGCAGGAAGCGTGGCTGCAGCCGGTGGTGTAGGCGTAATATCTACAGCACAGATCGGCTGGAGGGAGGAAGATTTCAAAAAAAATCCTCTGGAAGCAAATTTCCGGGCTGTAAAAAAAGAAATTGCAAAAGCAAGAGAGTTGGCACAGGGCGGGATTATCGGAGTAAATATAATGGTAGCCACCCAGCACTATCAGGACTATGTAAAAACGGCAGTATCCGCAGGAATTGATCTGATTATCTCAGGAGCCGGCCTGCCCATTGATCTCCCAAAGATGGTGGAGAATTCAAAGACAAAGATAGCCCCTATTGTATCATCCCTGAAATCACTGCATGTGATCTGCAAGATGTGGGACAGAAAATATCACAGGGCCCCGGATCTGGTTGTCATAGAAGGGCCGAAAGCCGGAGGACATCTGGGATTCACAAAGGAAGAGCTCTCGGATACGGACGCCCTGGACTATGATTCTGTCATCCGCTCTATCATCCTCCAGACCAGAGAATATGAAGAGAAGTTCGGCAAAGAGATACCTGTAGTGGTTGCCGGAGGTATCTTTGACCGAGAGGATATGGATCATGCGCTCAGCCTTGGAGCGGACGGAGTACAGATGGGTACCAGATTCGTTACCACCTATGAGTGTGATGCCAGTCCGGCATATAAGCAGGCTTATATCAAGGCAGAAAAAGAAGACATCTGTATCGTCCAGAGCCCTGTGGGCATGCCGGGAAGAGCCATAAAAAATGAGTTTATGGAACGGGTGAAGGCGAAGAGACAGCCGATTCCGTATTGCTATCACTGTATCACTACCTGCAAACCAAAAGAAATACCTTACTGTATCACGGACGCTCTGGTGCAGGCGGTAGAGGGGAATGTGGATCATGGATTGCTGTTCTGCGGAGCCAATGCTTACCGCTGCAGAAAGCTGGAATATGTCAAAGATATTTTCCAGGAACTGGCTTAACTGATGCTTGAAAAAAAACAGCACTTAAGGTATAATATGTCTGCAATGGGGTACTGGTTCATACCATGTACCCTTTTTTGAGGAAAAAGTTAACAGCAATAAAAAGAGGGGCGATAGAATGAATTTGGATAGTATTCGGAAGGTTTTGGATGAAAGTAGAAATGTAGTGTGTCTGGAAGGTATCACCATCTGTGAGGACTGCGGCTGTATGAATTACCGAAGTGACAGCAGTGCCTACGCAATCGAAGAAAAGTACGGTTATTCCCCGGATGAAATGTTCAGCTCTGTGTTTTATACTACCCGTACCAAGCAGTTTTTTGATTTCTATCGCAATGAAATACTGGCCAGCCCGGGAACGCCGGGGGAGGGACTTAAGACGCTGGCCCGCATGGAAGAGGACGGCAAGCTGAATGCAATTGTTACCAGAGAGATATTTTCCCTGGCAAAGAGGGCAGGATGTAAAAATGTCATCGAATTTCACGGGAATATATACAGCAATAAATGTCCACACTGCGGTCAGGTTTTTCCCTTTGAGTATATGCTGAAAAGCAGAGATATCCCCATGTGCCATAAATGCAATGTACCGGTAAGACCTCAGGTAAGGCTGGTGGGTGAGATGGTAGATAATTATCTGATTTCCAGAGCAGCAGATGAGATCCGCAAGGCAGATACCCTGCTGGTTATCGGTTCTACCCTTCATTCCTATCTGTGTCAGACCTGTTTGAAGTACTTTATGGGAGAAAAACTGATTTTGATAAACAGGGAACCCCATTTCAGCGATGCCAATGCTGATTTCGTCTATCATGGCAGTCCGGACGAGATCCTGCCGAAGATCTATCATTAACTATAAAAGAACCAGGAGAATCATGATGAGTACAGTAAAAACAAGATTTGCCCCAAGCCCTACAGGGAGAATGCACGTAGGAAATTTAAGGACGGCTTTATATGCCTATCTGATTGCAAAACACGAGAACGGAAGCTTTATGCTGAGAATCGAGGACACGGATCAGGAACGCTTTGTGGAAGGTGCTCTTGAGATTATCTACCATACCCTGGAAGAAACCGGTCTGCTCCATGATGAAGGACCGGATAAAGACGGGGGAGTGGGTCCTTACGTCCAGAGTGAGAGAAATGCTCTGGGAATTTATAAAAAATATGCAGAGCAGCTGATTGCGCAGGGGGATGCCTATTACTGCTTCTGCGATAAAGAACGCCTGGAATCCCTTCGGACGAATGTGGCAGGCAAAGAGATTGCCATGTATGACAAGCACTGTCTCTCTCTCACAAAAGAGGAGATAGAAGAAAAGCTGAAGGCGGGAGTTCCCTACGTTATCCGTTTCAATATGCCCTCCGAAGGCACTACAACCTTCCGGGATGATATCTACGGGGAAATTACAGTGCCCAACGAGGAGCTGGATGATCTGATTCTGATCAAATCCGACGGATATCCCACCTATAATTTCGCAAATGTAGTGGATGATCACCTGATGGGAATCACCCATGTGGTAAGAGGTAATGAATATCTCTCCTCTGCCCCCAAATACAACAGAATCTACGAAGCCTTCGGATGGGAGATCCCCACCTATGTGCACTGCCCTCTGATTACCAACGAGGAGCATAAAAAGCTGAGCAAACGGTCCGGACACTCATCCTATGAGGATCTCATCGATCAGGGATTTGTGACAGAAGCTATTGTCAACTACGTTGCACTTCTGGGATGGAGCCCGGAGGAGAACCGGGAGATTTATTCCCTGGAGGAACTGGTGAAGGTCTTCGACTATCATCATATGAGCAAATCACCGGCTGTGTTTGACATTGTCAAACTGAAATGGATGAACGGGGAATATATCAAAGCCATGGATTTTGATCAGTTTTATGAGAGAGCGCTTCCTTTTATTCAGAACACTCTGAGCCGGAAGGTAAATCTAAAAAAAGTAGCTGAGATGGTGAAAACAAGAATAGAGGTATTCCCTGAAATTCCGGAATTAATCGATTTTGTGGAAGATGTTCTGGAATATGACACAGAGATGTACCGCCATAAAAAAATGAAGACAACTCCGGAATCCTCTCTTAGTCTGCTGCAGGAGGTACTCCCTGTGCTGGAGGCACAAAATGATTACAGCAATGATGCACTCTATGAGCTCCTGTGCGGATTTGCAAAGGAAAAAGGATACAAAAATGGCTATGTACTGTGGCCCGTCCGCACTGCCCTCTCCGGAAAACAGATGACACCCGCCGGGGCGACAGAGATTCTGGAACTGCTGGGCAAAGAGGAATCTATCCGCAGGATTCAGGCTGCAATTGTAAAATTAGGTGCTTAATGGAATATAACGAATCACAAAAAACTGCAATTATGCATTATAAAGGTCCCTTTCTGTGTCTGGCGGGACCCGGTTCCGGGAAGACTACTGTCTTAACCCGCCGGGTTCTCCAGCTGATTGGGGAATATCAGGTGTCTCCTTCCTCTATCCTGGTAGTGACGTTTACAAAAGCCGCTGCCAGAGAGATGAAGGAGCGCTTTTTGCGTTTATCCCAAACTGCCTCCACACAGGTTACCTTCGGAACCTTTCACGGTGTGTTTTATGGGATCCTACGCCATGCCTACGGGCTGAGTGCCCGGAATATTATTGGCGAAGACCAAAAATATTCCATTTTAAGAGAACTGATACGCAGCAGCCGGCTGGAAGTCGAGGATGAAAAAGAGCTTATTACAGATATTATCGGCGAGATCAGCACGGTAAAGACAGGAAGGATTGCCCTGGAACACTACTATTCCGCGGCCTGTCCCGAAGAGTCGTTCCGTGATATCTACAGGGGTTACCAGGAAAGATGCAGGAGTGCCAGACTCCTGGATTTCGACGATATGCTGGTGTGGTGCTATGAACTGCTCACGCAGAGGGAGGACATAAGGAAAGCCTGGCAGAATAAGTTTAAGTATATCCTGGTAGACGAATTTCAGGATATTAATAAGCTGCAGTATGAGATAATAAAGATTCTGGCCCTGCCTCAAAACCATCTCTTTATAGTGGGAGATGATGATCAGTCCATCTATGGCTTCCGGGGAGCCAAACCTCAAATTATGCTTCAGTTTCCGGAAGAGTATCCGGATGCGGGGAGGGTAACTTTGGCCTGCAATTACCGCTCTACCAAGAGAATTCTGGAAGCTAGCCAGAATGTTATCCATCACAATCAGGAGCGTTTTCCCAAGGAGATAAAAACCATAAATGAGCTTGGGGATCCTATCGAAGTCAGGGGATTCGAAACAGAAATCCTGGAAAACCGCTGGGTGAGGGACCGGATACTGAAAGCAAAAGAGGCGCAAGAGCCCCTGGAAGAAATCGCCGTTCTGTTTCGGACCAACCTGGGGGCAAGATATCTGGTGGAAATGCTCATGGAGTACCAGCTTCCTTTTCATATGAGAGATCTGCTGCCCAATCTCTATGAGCACTGGATTACCAGGGATCTGCTGGCATATATCCAGATTGCCCTGGGTGACAGAAGCAGGAAAAATTTTTATCAGATTATGAACCGGCCCAACCGCTATCTGTCCCGGGATTCGGTGGACTCCGGCGAATTTTCTTTTGAAGGGCTGCGCTGGTATTATGAGGATAAGGAATGGATGTGCGACAGGATTGACCGGCTGGAGGAGGATCTCAGGATCCTAAAGGGCATGACTCCCTATGGTGCGGTCAATTATATCCGGAAGGGGATAGGATATGAGGCTTATCTGAAAGAATATGCAGTGTACCGCAGGATAAAAGCAGAAGATCTGCTGGAAACCCTGAGAGAGATACATGAGAGTACCAAGGGATACCGAAGTTTTGCTGCATGGTTTGCCCACATGGAAGAGTTCTCCGAAAAGCTGAAAGAGCAGGCAAAACACCAGTCGGAACAAAAAGAGGGTGTTACCATTTCCACTCTGCACAGCATCAAAGGGCTGGAGTATGATGAGGTATATATACTGGATGTAAACGAAGGGGTGATGCCCTATCACAAAGCGGTGCTGGAAGAGGAGATAGAAGAAGAACGGCGGCTTTTTTATGTGGGTATGACGAGAGCCAGGAAGCGGCTTCACCTGTGCTATTCCGACGAAAAACAGGAGATGTCTCGTTTCCTGGAAGAGATGAAAGTCAGAAATACTAATTTCTCCTTCTAAAAACAGATTGTCCTCATATATTGTTTTAAAGAGGTGAGGAACATTAAGAAGGAACCCATTATTCAATTATTTCCTCTGTCAGTCAGGGGAATTCTGTCCAAAGCCCGGATGGATATGGACAATGTCTATGAGATACGTCTTCGGGTCAATGCTCCTTTGATTGTAGTTTACCAGGGTACAGAATATTTCCTGACCCGGGAGGGGCAGTTTACACATAGGAGAGAAAACGCATATCTGGTCAGCGCCCAGGAAGTGAAAGAGACTATGGGATACGTAAGCAGTTATTCCCTGTATGCCTTTGAGGATGAAGTCCGCCAGGGATTTATCACTATTCAGGGCGGCCACCGTGTGGGAATCGCAGGCAAGGCTGTCATGGAGGGGGACAAGGTGAAAAGCGTGAAGTATATATCTTATGTAAATCTGCGCCTGTCCCATCAGATAAAAGGCTGTGCCACATCGATTATGCCCTACCTGATACAGGAAGATACCATTTATCACACCCTTCTTATATCTCCGCCCAGATGCGGAAAGACTACTATGCTTCGGGACATTATCCGCCAGATCTCTGACGGATGGGATAAATTTCCCGGGATCACTGTGGGGGTGGTGGATGAGCGATCCGAAATCGGAGGATCCTACCTGGGCATTGCCCAGAATGACCTGGGGATTCGGACGGATATTCTGGACTGCTGTCCGAAAGCCGAGGGTATGATGATGCTGATCCGGTCTATGTCGCCCTCAGTAGTGGCGGTAGACGAGCTGGGGGATTATGAGGACATTCACGCCATCGAATCTGTAATCCACTGCGGCTGCAGACTGCTGGCCACAGTTCACGGAAGCACCATAGAGGATATTAAGAGGAAGCCTCTTATGCAGCGTCTGATGAATGAACGCATCTTTGACAGGTATGTGATTCTGAAAAAAGAGAAACAGGCGGGAACTGTACATGCAATCTATGATGCCAGAGGCAGCTGCCTCTATCAGGGGAGTGGTACATCATGATCAAAGTGATAGGAATCTGTCTCGTGATAGGTGCATCTTCCGGCATCGGATATCTGATGAGCCTGTCTCTGACAAAGAGATACCAGCAGCTGAAAACTATCAGGAGACTGCTTCTCTTTTTAAAAGGGGAAATCTCCTATGGCAAATCTACATTGCCGGAGGCTCTGGACCAGATCGGTCAGAAGCTTCCGGAACCTTTCCATTTATTTCTTACAGAAGTGGCCCGCAAGGCCTGCCAATACGACGGGCGGACTTTTCAGGAGCTTTTCGCAGAAGGTGTGGATGAACATCTGTCATCCAGCAGCCTTACCCCAAAAGATAAAGAAAGTCTAAAACAGATTGGCCAGTATCTGGGATACCTGGATATTGCCATGCAGATAAGCACGCTGGAATTGTACCAGCAGGAGCTGGAACTGGAATTGAAAGAAATCGAGGCTACCATTCCGGCAAAAAAGAGAATCTATCAGAGCCTGGGTGTGATGGGCGGACTGTTTCTGGCCATTGCACTGGCATAAATCTGTACAAAGGGGGAGGGGAAGTTGGAAGTAAGTCTCTTATTTAAAATAGCGGCAGTGGGAATCCTGGTATCCGTATTATGTATGGTATTGAAGCACAGCCAGAGAGAGGAACAGGCATTCTTAACCAGCCTTGCGGGATTAATCCTGGTTTTATTCTGGGTACTTCCCTATATCTATGATTTATTTCAAACCATAAAAGATTTATTCTCCCTGTAAACGGGAAAAGAGGTGGTGGAACACATGGAGATGATAAAAGTAGCTATTCTCGGGATGGCTGGGATTCTACTGGGCATTTTCCTGAAGGGGGTAAAGCCGGAGTATTCTATTTATATCAGCCTGGGAGTCAGCCTGTGTATTTTTACATATGCCATAGGGAAGCTGGAATATCTCTTTGATTCCGTAAACCAGCTTCAGGAATACCTGCCGATCAGCACGTCCTACCTGACCACGCTGCTGAAAATGATAGGAATCACTTATATCGGCCAGTTTACATCCGGAATCTGCAAGGATGCCGGGTATGGTTCTATCGGCAATCAGATAGAGGTATTCAGTAAATTATACATTATGGTCATCAGTATGCCTGTACTTCTGGCTGTTATGGAGACCATTCACGGGTTTCTGTCATGAAAGGCCATGCCCCCTTTCGCATCGGTCTGGCCGCCGCTGTGCTTTTTATACTGATTCTGGGAAATATCCAGTCTGTCAGTGCATCGGATCAGGAAGAAGAAATTATTGAAGCAGTACCTCCTTCAGAGTCGGAAAAGACCCGGGAGGAGATTCAGATGCAGGAAACCATGGAGGACAAGGGCAGAGAGATCGAAGACAGTATGATGGAAGATATGGACCTGAATCAGGTGCAGGAAGCTATCACAGAACTTCTTGGAGAGAACAGCTTCGATCTGGGAACGGCCATGGAGCGGCTGATGAACGGGGAACAGATTTTTACCAAAGAGAATTTCAGAGAAGTCATACAGCAGGTGCTCCTTACCTCCTTTTCCGTGGAGAAGGAGACGATGGTTCATGTACTTTTGCTGGTCTTGCTTGCAGCTCTCTTTACTAATTTTTCCAACGTTTTTGAGAATGGTCAGATTGGGGAGATTAGTTTTTACATGATTTATATGCTTCTTCTTGCCGTGCTGATCCATTCCTTCGGCACGCTAAGCAGCCAGGTACATGATACACTGACAGGGCTTACCACCTTCATGAAGGCTCTGGCACCCGCGTATTTTCTGGCCATCACTGTATCTACCGGTGCAGGGACAGCCATGATGTTTTATGAAATGGTGCTGATTTTAATCTATCTGGTACAGGTTCTGCTTCTCACCGTGATCCTTCCCGGCATCAATGTGTTTGTGCTTCTTGAACTGGTAAATTATCTGCACAGTGAAGATTTTCTCTCAAAGATGGCAGAATTGATGAAGACATTAATTGAGTGGACACTTAGAACTTGCCTGGCAGTGGTGGTGGGACTTCAGGTGGTGCAGAATATGGTCACCCCTGCACTGGATTCCCTGAAGCGAACCTTTCTGGGGAAGACTGCCAGCGCCATTCCAGGGATTGGAAATGCGGTGGATGCGGTGACTGAGGTAGTACTGGGCACTTCCGTGCTGGTGCGCAATTGCCTTGGTGTAGTGGCAATTATAGTTTTGGTGATTCTGGGCCTCTCCCCTCTGATTAAAATGGGGTTTACCACGATTCTGTATAAATTTCTGGCAGCTCTCACCCAGCCTATATCGGACAAGCGGATGGTGGGCTGCCTTAGTACTATCGGGGAAGGATGTGCCCTGCTGTTAAGGGTGCTTCTTACCGTTGAGGTGTTGTTCATGATCACAATTGCTATACTGGCCACATCATTTTTTCAGACATAATTACGGAATACGGCGCATATTTTCCAACAGGGGAGGGACAAGAAATGACCCAGCAAATCTACAAATGGATGGAAAATCTGGCGTATTTTTTTATCTTTCTGTCTGCGGTGCTGAACTTTATGCCGGATAACAGCTACCGGAAATATGTACAGTACTTTATGGGGATTTTGCTGATGTTGTTATTACTGTCCCCTATTCTTCAATTCCTGAATATAGATGAACGGATAGAGACTTCTTTTTATGACTATCTTCAGGAGGAGGAATCCCGTCAGCTGCAGCAGTGGGAGGATTACGCGCAGGAACTGGAAGAGAAATACAATGTAAAAATGTATCAGGAGGAGGGGATGACACAATAAACGGACTGCCTAAGAATTTAAAAAAGGAACAGCTGGTAGTAGTGCTTCTGGTGGGAATACTGCTGCTGATCATTGCATTGCCCACAAAAGAGAAGGAAAAGGACAGCACCAGTGAGACGTCTCTTCCGGATACAGAAAAATCAGACACCCGGGAACTTACAGGGAGGCAGATGGAGACAGAGCTGGAACAGGCTCTTTCCAATGTGGAGGGAATCGGAAAGGTACAGGTAGTGCTTACCTTTGAAGATACGGGAGAAAAAGTGGTGGAGAAAGATTCAGATGCCACGGTATATGCGAAAGATTCCAAGGGAAATCAAACCCCCTATGTTTCCACAGAGATACTGCCCCGAATCAAAGGTGTGCTGGTGATTGCCCAGGGAGGTGATAATGCAGTGGTAAATCAAAATATTCGGGAGGCAGTTATGGCATTATTTCAGGTGGAAGCCCATAAAATTAAAGTAATGAAAATGAAATAGAGGAGAATCCAAGTGAAGAAAATTTTTAAGAAAAATCAGGTAATTATTACTGCCCTGGCAATCATGATAGCAGTGGCCGGATACATCAATTATTCGGACAGTCATCTGGGGATGGGCAAATCGCTTAAGAAAGCAAGCTCCGAAGATGTTAAAAATTCATCCGATGAGGATTCTAAAACCACAGCAGATATGGACAGTGTACTTCAGGATATTGACAGTCTGGACACAGATCTTACCGATGAGACAGCCCTGCTGGAAGAAAACAGTCAGGATACAGCAGATGCCAGTACGACAGATGCTAATGTAGAGACTCCGGGGGAGGCAGTACTTACAGGTGCTTCCACCTTTGTAGCACAGGCCAAGATCAGCAGGGAGCAGGTCCGATCCGCCAACAAAGAAACTCTGCTGGAGATTATCAACAATGCCAATATTTCTGACGAGCAGAAACAGGAAGCAGTGGCATCCATGGTGCAGATGACAGATTTGGCAGAGCAGGAAGAGGCGGCAGAGCTGCTTCTGGAAGCAAAAGGCTTTGAAAATGTGGTGGTGAATCTTACCAGTGACTCTGCGGACGTCATAGTACCCGATTCTGAGCTGGATGATGCCAAGAGGGCTCAAATCGAAGATATTGTTAAGAGGAAAACCAGTGTAGCTCCTGAAAATATCGTAATTACTCCCATGAGTCAGGCACAGTCATCAGACGACGGAACAGAGGGGGAAGAGTAATTTTAAAATCCCTTGACACCGTTTCCCGGGTATACTAAAATATTCAGAGCGTGTAAAATCACGGTAACTTTGGAAAAATAAGAAAATTACAGTTCGCACAGGAGGATGCTATCGTGCCTGATTATACAAATGAAATAAAAAAGAGACGTACATTTGCAATCATTTCTCATCCGGATGCCGGCAAAACCACCCTTACGGAAAAATTTCTTCTCTACGGGGGAGCGATCAACCTGGCAGGGTCAGTAAAAGGAAAAGCAACAGCCCGCCATGCGGTGTCTGACTGGATGGAGATTGAAAAAGAGAGAGGTATCTCTGTCACGTCTTCTGTACTGCAGTTTAACTACGACGGTTATTGCATTAACATACTGGATACCCCGGGACATCAGGATTTCTCGGAGGACACATATCGAACCTTAATGGCTGCAGATTCTGCAGTCATGGTTATTGACGGTTCCAAAGGCGTTGAAGCTCAGACCAGAAAGCTTTTTAAAGTCTGTGTCATGAGACATATCCCTATTTTTACATTTATTAACAAGATGGACAGAGATGCCAACGATACCTTTGACTTGCTGGATGAAATCGAAAAAGAGCTGGGAATTGCCACCTGTCCCATTAACTGGCCCATTGGTTCCGGAAAGGAATTCAAGGGTGTCTATGACAGAAACAGCAAAAGTGTGCTGACCTTTTCCGATACTATGAAAGGTACAAAAGAGGGTGTTGAAAGTGAAATCCCCATCGGGGACCCTAAGTTCGACGAGGCCGTGGGGGAAGAGGCCAAGGAGCTCTTAATGGAAGAAATCGAGCTGCTGGACGGCGCCAGTGCGGAGTTTGATTTGGAAAAAGTGAGCAAAGGTGAACTTTCCCCTGTGTTTTTCGGGTCGGCGCTGACGAACTTTGGCGTGGAGACCTTTTTAAAGCATTTTCTTCAGATGACCTCATCTCCCCTTCCCAGAAAGGCTGATGTGGGAATCATTGATCCGATGAAGGAAGACTTTTCAGCCTTTGTATTCAAGATTCAGGCTAATATGAACAAAGCCCACAGGGACAGAATTGCCTTTATGCGTATCTGTTCCGGCAAGTTTGATGCAGGGATGGAGGTATACCATGTACAGGGGGAAAAGAAGATGCGCCTGTCTCAACCCCAGCAGATGATGGCCCAGGATCGACACATTGTAGACGAGGCATATGCGGGAGACATCATCGGCGTATTTGATCCTGGTATTTTTTCTATCGGAGATACCATCTGTATGTCAAATAAGAAGTTTGCCTATGAGGGAATTCCCACTTTTGCTCCGGAGCATTTTGCCAGAGTGCGCCAGTTAGATACTATGAAAAGAAAACAATTCATCAAGGGAATCAACCAGATTGCCCAGGAAGGTGCGATTCAGATCTTCCAGGAACTGAACACGGGAATGGAAGAGATTATTGTGGGAGTGGTAGGCGTCCTGCAGTTTGATGTGTTAAAATACCGCTTGGAAAATGAATATAAAGTAGATATTCGTCTGGAAAATCTTCCCTATGAACATATTCGCTGGATAGAGAACAAAGACGAGATCGATGTGAAAAAGATAACCGGGACTTCAGATATGAAGAAGGTTATGGATTTAAAAGGAAATCCGCTGCTTCTGTTTGTAAACAGCTGGAGCATCGGAATGACACTGGACAGAAACGATGGACTGCGGTTGGCAGAGTTTGGTAAGAATTAGAGGGGAAGGCACTGTGATACGGAATGTGGAGCGGTGCCTTTTTTGTAACTTAATTTAGCTCTGGGGAATTCATGCCGGGAGGTGAGATGGCAGGAGGACGGTGAGAGAAATCCCGCGGCAGCGGGCGGGCTGGGTTGGGCGGGAGGCTTAAGTTCCGGGGACACCTCCGTCGTGAAGAGAGTCTAAGACAAAACCGGAATCCCCCCCGGAGCACCGTTCGTATGTGCAAAGAATGCTTGATGTGCATTCTCTGCCCATGCTCACTTTTTTTCGGCCTGGACTGCCGAAAAAATCTCCGGCGTGAATCCCGGTTTTGCCTAAGACTCTCTACTCACTCCTGCGGAATCGTCCGCGGACCTTAAGCCTCCCGCCCAACCCAGCCCGCCCGCTGCCGCGGGATTTCTCTCACCTGAGTATGGGAAATTTCAGGATGAGGGAGATTTTTGACCGTCCATCTGCGTCTCTCTTGACCATCAGATCGTCTGCACCTCTCCACTCGCTGCCTATACACCGCGAGCTTCGCATTGACAGCTTTCCCTTTTCTTAGTACCATAGAGATAGAAAACTTAATATGGAGGAATTAAGATATGAAGAAGAAAGTATTGCTATGGATTGGGATCTTGGCGATGTGTACTTTTGCAGCTGGATGCGGCGGGAATGATAAGCAGGAAAAAACAGCCGCAACTGACACGGAGGCAACGGACGGGAAAAAGGAAGAATCCAAGGCAGAGGAGACAGCCAAGGAGGACACAAAGGCAGAAGAATCGGCAGAAAAGGCAGAAGAGCCTGAGAAGAAGACGGAAGAATCAGGAGAACCGGAAGAATCGGCGGTGCCCTATGTAAAGGGAACAGTGACAGACAATGTCTATGAAAGCAGCTGGCTGAATATGAAGATCACGCTGCCGGAAGACCTGTTATTCCTCACGGAGGAGGAAATACAGGAAGTGGCCGATACTGGCGAGGAGAATATGAACGAGGAAGGACAGGCAGCTGTGGCTGAGATGGAGGATACTTCTGTATATGAGCTAATTGCCAGAAATGCAACTCAGGATTTTACTGCTACACTTTTAACTGAGGACAGCCCTATGGCGAACATTACAGCCGACCAGTATCTTCAGGCAGTAAAGTCGGAGCTGCAGAGTTTTACCACAGATGAGATGGATTACACATTCTCCGATGAGATTGCCACTGTATCCATTGGGGGTCAGGACTATCAGCAGATGACAACCAGTGTTACCTATATGGATGTTAATATGCATCAGGATTACTGTACGAGAAAACAGGATAACAAAATTATCACCTGGATTCTGGTTTACACAGATGATAGTGCGGCTGCAAAAGATGCTTTTTTTGCTTCCATAGGGACGCTGCAATAAATAAATTTTTCCATACTCCTTTTATTTTCAGGTGAAATTTGTTATAATAACCACCAAGAGAATAGCCTTAGGAGGTTTTTGATTATGGCAGAAAAGAGAAATACTTATAAAATACATGATAACGGCAATCTGGGAGAAGTACAGATTGCAGATGAGGTGGTCGCAATTATCGCAGGCTTGGCTGCTACAGAGGTAGAGGGAGTTGCTTCCATGGCCGGGAATATCACGAATGAACTGGTGGGAAAACTGGGGATGAAGAATTTGTCCAAAGGTGTCAAGGTAGATGTCCTGGAAGATGTGGTATGTGTAGATCTGGCGCTGAATATAGATTACGGTTACAACATACTGGAAACAAGCAAGAAGGTTCAGGAGAGAGTGAAGACGGCCATCGAAAATATGACCGGACTGACAGTATCCGATGTAAATGTCCGCATTGCAAGTGTGGAGATGGAAAATAATAAGTAGACCTTTTACAATTGAGAAACATCCGGTTCACAGAAGAATCGTTCTGGCTGGTATCATTAAGGTGTCTCTGAAAAAGGCACCTTTTTCTCTTTGCAGAAGTGAAATTAAACGTGGAGGACGGAATGGGAAGAAGAGAACTTCGTGAAAATATATTTAAACTGCTTTTTGTAAGCGAATTCAATACACCGGAAGAGATGCCGGAGCAGATCAGTCTGTATTTTGAACAGCTGGGGGAACTCAGCCAGAAGGATCAGATGTATATGGAAGAGAAATATAAAAAGGTACGGAATGTACTGGATGAGATAGACAGCCTGATCAATGAGGCGGCAAAAGGATGGAAAACTTCCCGTATGGGAAAGGTAGACCTCACGATTCTGCGCCTGGCTGTCTACGAGATGAATTACGATCCCGATGTACCGGTAAAAGTAGCCATTAATGAGGCCATTGAGATAGGAAAGCGATTTGGCCAGGATGAATCCGCAGCCTTTATCAACGGAATTTTGGGAAATATCGCTAAGGAGAAGGAATGAGCAGTATTTATTCTGTAACCCAGGTCAATACTTATATTAAGAACATGTTTACCCAGGATTTTTTTCTGAATAAGATATATGTAAAGGGTGAAGTATCCAACTGTAAATACCATACCTCGGGTCACATTTATTTCTCTCTGAAGGATGAGAGCGGAACCATTGCCTGTGTCATGTTCGCCGGAAGCCGTAAGGGACTTGCTTTTTCCATGAAAAACGGTGATAAGGTCATTGTTGGCGGAAGTGTCAGCGTATACGAGAGGGACGGAAAATATCAGCTTTATGCCAAAGAGATTACCCTGGAGGGCGCCGGTCTTCTGTACGAACGGTATCTGGCACTGAAAAAAGAGCTGGAAGAGATGGGAATGTTTGCACAGGAATATAAACAGCCCATTCCCCGGTTTATAAAAACCCTGGGAGTGGTGACCGCGCCAACGGGGGCTGCTGTACAGGATATCCGCAATATATCATATAGAAGAAACCCGTTTCTGCAGATTATTCTCTACCCTGCCCTTGTCCAGGGAGAGGGCGCCAAAGAGAGCATTGTCAGAGGAATTGAAAAACTGGATGCCCTGGGTGTGGATGTTATTATTGTAGGACGAGGCGGAGGTTCCATTGAAGACCTCTGGGCTTTTAATGAGGAGGAAGTAGCCAGAGCTATTTTCAACTGCAGTACCCCCATCATATCGGCAGTGGGACATGAGACAGATACTACCATAGCTGATTATGCGGCGGATCTCAGAGCCCCCACACCATCTGCAGCAGCAGAATTGGCGGTAGACGATATGCGCGGGCTTATGGACCTTATGTATGAATATTCCAGACGTCTGACAAGGGGGATGGAGAACCGGGTGCTTTTAGAGAAAGGACGGCTGGAACAGTACAGGACAAAGCTTAGCTTTTTAAGCCCAGCCAGCCAGATTCGGGAAAAACGCCAGAGACTGATAGATCTCGAGGATAAGATGCGGGAAAGCATGAAGCGAAACATCCTTGATTCCCGCCAGGAGCTGAATATTTATATTGAGCGAATGAAAGGATTATCCCCGCTGAATAAGCTGAATCAGGGATTTTCCTATGTGGAAGATGATAATCATCATGCAGTAACCAGCGTTACTCAAGTGGAACCCGGTGAGCATCTGACAATACAGGTTACAGACGGTATGATTCATACCTCTGTGGAAAAAACGGAAACTGCAGACAGAGGAGTTGGAATAAATGGCAGATAAAAAGCAAAGCAGAACCATAGAAGAGGCAATGAAATCTCTGGATGCGATTGTGACGCAGCTGGAGAGCAGAGAAATTTCACTGGAAGATTCTTTTAAGGTCTACCAGGAGGGAATGGAGCTATTAAAATACTGCAACAGTAAGATAGATAAAGTAGAAAAGAAAATGCTTCAGATGGATGAAAATGGAGAACTCAGTGAATTTTAAAGAGGAATTACAGAAGAAGACAGAGCGTGCGGAGCGTATCATCCGCAGATATCTTCCCGCAGAGGAAGGATTTTCACAGAGAATGGCGGAGGCAGTAAACTACAGCATGACAGCTCCGGGCAAGCGGCTCAGGCCTATCATGATGGAGGAGGCATACCTCTTATTCCTTGGAAGAGACCGAATGGCAATAGAGCCTTTCATGGCTGCCCTGGAGATGATTCATACCCATTCGCTGATCCACGATGATCTTCCTGCTCTGGATAATGATGATTATCGGAGAGGAAAAAAGACAACCCATGTGGTATACGGAGAGGCTGCGGCTATTCTTGCCGGAGATGCACTGCTGAACTATGCCTATGAAACCGCTTTTCTGGCATTTCAGAGTAATACGGATCCTGCTGTGATAGGACAGGCTCTGGAGATCCTGGGAAGAAAAACCGGAATCCACGGAATGCTGGGAGGCCAGGGTGTGGATGTGGAAAACGACGGCATACCAATAAACAGGGAGATGCTGAATTATATCTATAGAAATAAAACATCGGCCTTGATCGAAGCTGCGCTGATGACTGGTGCAGTGCTTGCAGGTGCAGAGAAATATGAGCTTGAGGCCATGGAACGAATCGGAAGAAACATCGGACTGGCGTTTCAGATTCAGGACGATATTCTGGATGTCACAGGGGATGAGAAGGAGCTGGGAAAACCAGTTCACAGCGATGAGAAGAATCACAAGACAACCTGGGTAACTCTGCAGGGACTGAAAGATGCTCATAAAGAGGCAGAGAAGCTGACGCAGGAGGCAGTATGTGAGCTGTCGTCACTGACAGGAGATGGTGAATTCCTTATATCACTGATTTCTTCCCTGAGCGGCAGAAAAAAGTAGAGGTGAAGCTACCAATGATTTTAGATAAGATAAATCAGCCAAACGATATAAAAAAAATACCGCTGGAGGAATTCCCCCAGCTTGCCTCAGAGATCCGTCAGTTTCTGATAGAATCCCTGAGTAAGACTGGGGGGCATCTGGCCTCCAATCTGGGTGTGGTAGAGCTTACTATGGCGCTCCACAATGTCATGGACCTTCCCACAGATAAGATCATCTGGGATGTAGGACACCAGTCTTACACCCACAAAATCCTGACCGGAAGAAAGGATGGGTTTGAGAATCTTAGAAAATATCAGGGGATGAGCGGATTTCCGAAAAGGTGTGAAAGCCAGTGCGATTCTTTCGACACAGGGCACAGTTCCACCTCTGTTTCCGCAGGCCTGGGATATGTGGCAGGGCGGGATCTCAAAGGGGAAAATTATCGTGTGGTGTCTGTAATCGGCGACGGGGCCCTTACCGGGGGGATGGCTTATGAAGCGCTGAACAATGCCTCAGAGCTGAAAACAAATTTTATTATAGTACTAAATGACAATAAGATGTCCATCTCTGAAAATGTAGGAGGTATTTCCCAGTATCTGGGGAATATACGCACTGCCGAAGCCTACACCGGACTGAAAATGAGTGTGACGAAGAGCCTCAATAAAATGCCCAGTGTGGGACCAGCAATTGTAAAAAAGATACACAAGACAAAAAGCAGCATCAAGCAGCTTTTTATTCCGGGAATGTTTTTTGAAGATATGGGCATTACCTACCTGGGACCTGTAAACGGCCATGACATCCGCCAGACTATGCGTGTGCTTAATGAAGCCAAAAAGGTGGAGGGAGCAGTCATTGTCCATGTCCTTACAGAAAAAGGAAAGGGATATGAACCCGCTATGCGCCATCCCGCAAGGTTCCACGGAACCACTCCCTTTGATATCACCAACGGCATACCCACAAGCAGCGGGAATAAAGCAAGCTACACGGACATATTTTCCACAGTTATGAGAAAGTTCGGCGACAGGAATCCGGATGTGGTGGCAGTGACTGCAGCCATGCCGGACGGGACGGGACTGAAGCGATTCCGGAATATGTTTCCAGACCGCTTCTTTGATGTGGGAATTGCGGAGCAGCATGCAGTTACCTTTGCCGCGGGTCTGGCGCTGGGCGGTCTGATACCTGTGGTTGCCATCTATTCCTCTTTTTTGCAGAGAGCATTTGACCAGGTGATTCATGATGTCTGCATGCAGAACCTACATGTAGTATTTGCCATTGATCGGGCAGGACTGGTAGGAAGCGATGGGGAGACCCATCAGGGATGCTTTGATTTGTCTTATCTCTCTCTGATTCCCAACATGACAGTGATGGCTCCGAAAAACAAGTGGGAACTGTCGGATATGCTGAAATATGCCGTGGCCTATGACGGGCCTATTGCCATCAGATATCCCAGAGGGGAGGCCTATGACGGCCTTGAGGAGTACAGGGAAGAGATTCGCTGCGGAAAAGGAGAATGGATCTACAGAGAGTCGGGGATTCTGCTGCTGGCAGCAGGGAGTATGGTGAAAACAGCGGTGAAGATCAGAGAGATGCTGAAGGAAAAGGGATACAGGGTGTCTCTGGTGAATGCCAGATTTGTAAAGCCTATTGATACAGAGATTATCTGTGAAGCCGCAAAGGATCACGGCCTCATCGTCACTCTGGAGGAAAATGTAAAGAGCGGCGGGTTTGGGGAGCATGTGGCGGACTGTGTGAGTACCAGGAAGCTTCCGGTTAAGGTGATGATCCGTGCATTGCCGGATCGGTTTGTAGAGCAGGGGAATGTAGGAATGCTCCACCAAGAGGTGGGGCTGGATCCTGAGGCAGTATGCCAATCCATACTGGAGGAAGAAGCTATATGAAAGAGCGTTTAGATGTTTTACTGGTAAACCGGAACCTTGCCGCTTCCAGAGAAAAAGCCAAAGCAGTAATAATGTCAGGGAATGTATTTGTAGAAGGACAGAGGGAGGACAAGGCCGGAACTATGTTTCCGGATACGGTGGAGATCACAGTCAAAGGGAATCCTCTGAAGTATGTGAGCAGAGGAGGCCTGAAGCTGGAGAAAGCCATGACACATTTTGGCCTGGAGCTTGCTGGAAAAGTATGCATGGACGTAGGTTCCTCCACCGGAGGATTTACAGACTGCATGCTTCAGAACGGAGCAGTTAAAGTATATGCAGTGGATGTGGGGCATGGGCAGCTGGACTGGAAACTGCGTCAGGACGAACGGGTCATCTGTATGGAGAAAACCAATATCCGTTATGTGCTTCCGGAGCACATACAGGAGGCGCCGCAGTTTGTTTCTATCGATGTATCCTTTATCTCCCTCACTAAAGTTTTGCTGCCGATTCGGGAGCTTATGGCAGAGGCAGGGGAAATTGTCTGTCTGATCAAACCTCAGTTTGAGGCAGGAAGAGAAAAGGTTGGCAAAAAGGGGGTAGTCAGGGACCCCCAGGTTCATGAGGAAGTGATACGGAAAGTAATCGATTACGCACAAAGCATCTCCTTTCGGGTTCTGCATCTGGAATTTTCCCCGATCAAAGGACCGGAGGGAAATATCGAATATTTGCTGCATCTGGGAAAATTCCCCGGGGAGGAGAACACACAAAGACAGGTGACAGCAGAGATAAAAGAAATTGTAGAAAAGGCACACGGTACATTAGACTGACAGGTGAGGGATATGAAAAAATTCTACATAATTACAAACAGCAGTAAAGATGAAGGATTGACAGTGACAAAAGAGATCGTGGGCTATCTGAAGGCGCAGGGATGCCAGTGTACCATACAGACAGAAAGAGACCGGGATCCGAATGCAGGTTATCATTATACGAATGTAAAGCTGATTCCGGAAGATGCGGACTGCGTCATCGTTCTGGGCGGGGACGGAACCCTGCTCCAGGCAGCCAGGGATGTGATAGACCGTCAGATCCCTCTGCTGGGCATCAATATGGGAACACTGGGGTATCTGGCAGAGATAGACCGTGATTCCATCGGTCCTGCCATTGATCATCTGATACGGGATGAGTATGAAATAGAGAGAAGAATGATGCTCACAGGGGATATGTACCGGGGAAGGGAGATTATAGCCTCAGATATTGCCCTGAACGATATCGTGATTGTCAGGGACGGACCAATGAGGATGGTCAGGTTCAAAAATTATGTTAACGGTGAGTTCCTGAATACCTACACTGCAGACGGAATTATAATATCAACACCTACCGGATCCACCGGATACAGCCTTTCGGTGGGCGGACCCATTGTATCGCCCGGAGCTTCTATGATTATGATGACACCTATAGCGCCTCATACGCTGAACACAAGAAGTATTATATTTTCTTCCGAGGATGAGATAACGGTGGAGATCGCGCAGGGGAAATCAAAAGGAGATGCCAAGGCGATCGCAAGCTTTGACGGGGATACGGATCTCACCATGACAACCGGAGATCGCATAGTGATACGCAGGGCTAAACCAGATACTCAGATTATAAAGATCAGTAATCTGAGCTTTTTAGAGGTGCTGCGGCAAAAGATGAGTACCAGCTAATGTGTGAGGATAACATCTCGGGAGGGTACAAAACATGAAGATAGCAAGACATTCAAAAATTATTGAATTAATCAATCAATATGATATTGAAACACAGGAAGAGCTTGCCGACAAGCTGCAGGAGGCTGGATATAAGGTTACACAGGCCACTATTTCCAGGGATATCCGGGAACTTAAACTTACAAAAATAGCGGATGGAATCGGACGTTCCAGATATGCGGTTCTCGAAAACAAGAATCAGAATATGAGTGAAAAATACACCAGAGTGCTGAAGGACGCATTCCTATCCATGGATATGGCTCAGAATATCCTGGTAATCAAGACGGTATCCGGGATGGCTATGGCCGCGGCCGCAGCCCTGGATGAACTGAACTGGGAAGAGATCGTCGGATGTATTGCAGGGGACAATACGATCATGTGTGCGGTAAAAAGTGTAGATGAAACGCTGCTGCTCATGGAGAAGATCCGACGGATCCTGGAAAACTGAAGAAAGATCAGAAGAAGAGAGTGTAAAGGAGCAAAGATATGCTGGTTAATTTACACGTAAAAAATTTGGCACTGATAGATGAAATTGAAGTGGATTTTGATGAAGGTCTTAATATTTTAACCGGTGAAACCGGAGCGGGTAAGTCTATTATTATAGGCTCTATTAGTCTTGCCCTCGGAGGCAAGATGTCCCGGGACATGATCAGGGAAAATGCACCCTTTGCGCTGGTAGAATTGGTATTTTCTGTAAATAATCCTAAAATTCTGGAAGAATTGAAGAAACAGGATATTTTTGCAGAAGACGGGCAGATTATCATTACCAGAAAGATTACAGGAAACCGAAGCATCAGTAAGATAAACGGAGAAGCCTGCACGGTTGCCCAGATTCGGGAAGCCGCCGGCAAATTGCTGGATATTCATGGCCAGCACGAACATCAGTCTTTATTATATCCCGCAAAACAGCTGGAGATACTGGATGAATATGGGAAGGATAATCTGGCGGGCAGCATCCAAAAAGTAAGAGAGGCTTTCCGCAGATACAAAAAAATGCAGGAAGAACTGGCGGAATACCAGATGGACGAAGAGCAGAGAACCCGTGAAATATCATTTCTGGAATTTGAGATTAAGGAAATCACAGACGCAGATCTGAAGAATGGCGAGGACGAGGAGCTGGAGCAGAGGTATCGAAAACTGCTGAACGGAAAGAAAATTCTGGAGAACGCTTCACAGGTATACCAGATGTGTGCAGCAGACAGCGGCTGCAGCGATCTCCTGGGACGAAGCCTGTATCAGCTGGCCCAGGTGGCTGAATATGACGATACCCTGGCTGGCCTCTGCAGTGCTTTAAGCGATACAGAAGCCCTTTTAAATGATTTCAACAGAGAACTTTCAGGTTACCTGGATAACTTCTCCTATTCGGAAGAAGAATTTCATGAGATAGAAGAGCGCCTGGATTGGATCAATCACCTGAAAATGAAATATGGCCAGAGCATAGAGCTTATTCTGATGCAGCTTGATGAAAAAGAAAAACGGCTGGCTCATCTGCTGGATTTTGAGACAGAAAAAACCAGATTACTGACAGAATATAATATAGAAGAAAAAAAACTGTCCGAGGCCTGCCGGGAACTTTCTGAAAAAAGAAAAGAGGAGGCCTTAAAGCTGGAATTAAATGTTACAGAGGGGCTAAGAGACCTGAATTTTGCGGATGTAAGATTTAAAGTGAACTTTTCTGAAAAGGAACATTTTTCTGCAGAGGGTACAGATTCTGTGGAGTACCTCATCGCCACCAATCCCGGAGAGGCATTAAAACCTCTGGCAAAGGTGGTATCAGGAGGAGAACTTTCCCGTATTATGCTGGCGATCAAGACTCTGCTGGCAGACAAGGATGAGACAGAGACACTGATTTTTGACGAGATAGACACAGGCATCAGCGGCAGGACAGCCCAGAAGGTTTCAGAAAAAATGGCGGTTATCGGGAGAAATCACCAGGTGCTCTGCATTACCCACCTTCCTCAGATTGCTGCTATGGCAGATTCACACTACCTGATTGAAAAAAAAGTGTCAAATATGGAAACCACTACCCGGATACATCGTATCGGTCAGGAGGCATCCATAGAGGAGATTGCCAGGATTCTCGGGGGTGCAAAAATTACCAGTACGGTTTTAGAGAGTGCACGGGAGATGAAGGATTTGGCACAGGTACAAAAAAATTCAAGAGTGAAATAAGCAAATAATCACATACTAAAAAAGGTACACGATGGTGTATCTTTTTCTTTTTTTGAAAGGATGTGATATTTTGCATAGAAAGCGTAATTATAGACGGTTTCTACTCGTATTATTATTATTGAATATAATAGGAATTGGCGTTTACAGCTATATTTCTATCAGAGATTCAATTCCGGATGATGTGAGAATCCGGGCAGAAGAACAGGACGGCCTGGCAAGTATCCTGGAGCAGAACCCTCTGATCACCTATGATGATTCCCTTTCTGTGGCGGGTAATAAGACTTATACGATTGAATGCCGTCTCTGCCATGTAATGCCTCTGAAAAAAGTTAAGGTGCAGATTGTTGAGGATACCTGGGTAGCTGCTTCGGGTACTCCCATCGGTCTGTATATGGAGACAGAGGGAGTAATGATCATTGGGTCCGGGGATGTAGTATCTACGGACGGTATCGCCTATCAGCCGGCTGAGCATATCGTACAGGCCGGCGACTACATTCTGAAAGCCAATGGAACAGACATCACCAATAAAAACCAGCTTATCTCTATGATACACGACAGCAACGGGGAGACGATGGAGTTACTTGTGGACAGGAACGGAGAGGAAATTCCACTTTCGCTTACACCACTTTTAGGGGAAGACAATTCTTATAAGCTGGGAATTTGGGTCAGAGATAATACACAGGGCATCGGAACTCTTACCTATGTGGACGCCCATGGGAATTACGGAGCACTGGGCCACGGCATCAGCGATGTGGACACAGGGGAACTCCTCAAGCTGGACAGAGGAGAGCTATACCAGGCGGAGATTCTCTCCGTTATGAAAGGCTCAAAGGGAAATCCGGGAGAGCTCTCTGGTGTGATCAATTATCAAAAAAGCAATCAGCTGGGGTCAATCGACATAAACAGCGAAAAGGGAATATTCGGCACAATTCCCGCAGAATCAAGAGAATCACTGCATTTGGTGCCTATGGAAGTGGGCCTGAAACAGGATGTTACAACAGGAAGTGCCAAAATTCTGACCACTGTAAAAGGAGAAACAAAAGAGTTCGACATAGAAATTACAGAGATTTTCTGGGATCAGGCAGATACGAATAAGGCTTTTTCCATCCAGGTGACAGACCCTGACCTATTGGAGTATTCCGGCGGAATTGTGCAGGGAATGAGCGGCAGCCCGGTGATTCAGAACGGGAAAATCATAGGTGCTGTGACTCATGTATTCGTTCAGGATGCTACAAAAGGATACGGAATCTTCATAGAAAATATGCTGGAGTAAGCTGAAAACAGAAGGGGAAATAATGTCTATAATGTCGAAATGTGACGGAAAATACACAGAATTGTCAGCGGATTCAACTTGATTATACAAAGAATAAATACTATAATACAATTATCGCTCAGAAATGAAGAAGAGAGGGCGCCCAAAAATTTCTGACGACAACCGAGAACTATGAGGAAATATGGAGGAGTAGTAATGGAAAAATTGAATGTTGCCATAGCAGATGACAATGAAAAAATGCTGGATTTGTTGGGAAATATCATAAACGAAGACAAAGAGCTGGAACTGGTAGGACACGCAAGTAATGGGGAAGATATTTACGAGATTATACGTGAAAAAGAGCCGGATGTTGTATTGCTTGATATTATTATGCCGAAGGTAGACGGACTGTCAGTTATGGAACGGGTGGGAAGAGATGTAGAAATCAAAAAACATCCTGCATTTATTGTTGTATCTGCTGTCGGACAGGAACAAATTACGGAAGATGCTTTTAATCTGGGCGCGAATTATTATATTTTGAAGCCATTTGACAATAATATGCTGTTGAATCGTATCAAACATATAAAAAATACCATGAGCGGAAAGACAAAAGAGCTGAGAAAAGTAAACGCTTACGAAAACAAGGGGGATTATTTCGAAAGAAATCTGGAAGCTGATGTGACAAATATCATTCATGAGATTGGCGTACCTGCACATATTAAAGGATATCAGTATCTGCGGGATGCCATCATTTTATCTGTTAATGACATGGAGATGCTTAACTCTATCACTAAAATATTATATCCGACCATTGCTAAAAAACATCAGACGACACCAAGCAGAGTAGAGCGTGCCATCCGACATGCCATAGAGGTGGCGTGGAGCAGAGGGAAAATGGACACCATAGATGAACTGTTTGGATATACAGTTAGTACAGGAAAAGGCAAACCAACGAATTCAGAATTCATTGCCTTAATTGCAGATAAAATTCGTTTAGAATACAAAAATAATTAGTAAGATCCTGTTACCGCCTTTTCATCTACCTTAAAATAGGCTATAATATCATTAATCAATGTTCTTACTCAAGGAGGATAACATATGAAAAAGATAATGTTTGTAGCATCTGAGGCGGTACCTTTTATTAAAACCGGAGGGTTGGCGGATGTTGTAGGTGCCCTGCCCAAATGTTTCGATAAAGAATATTTTGATGTGCGGGTAATCATACCCAAATATCAGTGCATGAAAGAGGAATTTAAGAATCAGTTACAGTATGTAGCTCATTTTTATATGGATATAGGATACAGAAATGAATATGTGGGAATTCTGGAGCTGGAATACGAAGGAATTCACTTCTATTTCATAGATAATGAATATTATTTCTCAGGATATCGCCCGTACGGGGACATTCGGTTTGATCTGGAGAAATTCGCATTTTTCTCTAAAGCAGCACTGTCCATACTTCCCGTAATTGATTTTAAGCCGGATATTATTCACTGCCATGACTGGCAGACAGGACTGATTCCCGTTTATCTGAAAGACCAATTTCAGCTGGGTGACTTCTACAGAGAAATTAAGAGCGTAATCACGATACATAACCTGAGATTTCAGGGGACGTGGGATGTAAAGACCGTCCGGGAAATCACTGGGTTGCCGGATTACTTCTTTACGCCAGACAAGCTGGAAGCATACAAAGACGCCAATTATCTTAAGGGGGGGATTGTCTTTGCCGATGCTATCACGACCGTGAGCAATACGTATGCCGAAGAGATTAAGACAGAGTTTTATGGAGAAAAGCTGGACGGCCTTCTGAGGGCCCGTGCCAACAGCCTCAGAGGTATTGTTAATGGAATCGATTATGATGAATATAATCCGGCAACGGATCCTTATATAACAAAGACTTATGATGCCAAGACGTTCAGGAAGGAAAAGGTAAAAAATAAAACTGCGCTGCAGAGGGATTTGGGACTTGAGACAGACCCTAAAAAGATGATGATAGGTGTTGTCTCCCGTCTCACCGATCAAAAGGGCTTTGACCTTGTTTCTTATATTATGGATGAGCTCTGCCAGGACCAAGTGCAGATTGTTATTCTCGGGACAGGGGAAGAACATTATGAGAACATGTTCCGGCATTTTGCCTGGAAATACAATGGAAAAGTGTCTGCCAACATATATTATGATGAGGCAATGTCTCACCGTATTTATGCGTCCTCAGATGCCTTCCTTATGCCTTCTCTGTTCGAGCCCTGCGGCCTGAGTCAGCTTATGAGCCTGCGGTACGGAACCCTGCCGATCGTCAGGGAAACCGGAGGCTTAAAGGACACCGTGGAGCCCTACAATGAATTTGAGAACTCAGGCACTGGCTTTAGCTTTAAAAATTTCAATGCCCATGAGATGCTTGCCACTATCCGCTATGCAGAAAAAGTCTACTACGACAAGAAAAGAGAGTGGAATAAAATGGTGGACCGTGCCATGGCCAGAGATTATTCCTGGAACAGCTCGGCGAAACAGTATGAGGAAATGTATAACTGGCTGATCGGCTATTAACTGGAACCGTCAAAAATCCGTATAAAACCTGATAAATATGCCATACTACCATAGTATAGAAAATATCAGGAGGTTATGTTATGACAGATTTATCAGAATTAGACGTTCAGAATCTTCGCCACTTAATCGGTGGATACGAAACCACTCACTGTAAGATGCAGGATTATGCCCATGAGGCTCAGGATCCTCAGGTAAAGCAGTTTTTTCAAAAATCTGCGCAGTCCGCAATGGAAACTAAGCAACAGCTGATGCAGTTCTTACGGTAGGAGGTTAGAAAATGACAGAAAAAACAATGGTATCCGATACTTTAGCAGGCATTAACGGCGAATTATTACGTTACAGCGAGATGATTTCTCAGACAGAAAATCCACAGTTAAAACAGACATTAAAGCAGATCCGCAATCAGTGTGAAATGTCTCACGAAGAGATTTACCAGATTGCAAGAGCGAAAGCTTACTACGTTCCGGCTTCTAAGGCAACCCCGGAAGAAGTTGCCCATGTTCGTTCCTTATTCGAACAGCCGCAGATGCAGTAATAAACAGGTATGAAAAGGAGTCCATTTATAGATTGAGTCTATAAATGGACTCCTTTTATTTCAAAACCCAATTAGACTTTCCGGGGCCGGAAAGATATACTGGAAAAAAGAGGAACCGGAGGCATCTGCGTCCGGAATATACAGGAGGGTAATCATGGAATTAATCAAAGAGCTGCCAGAGGTGTTTGAAGATTTTGCGGAGCAGAGAAAGAATTCTTTTTTGGCTGTGAAAGAATTGAAGGATCAGGGAGTCCCTGTGGTAGGAGTATTCTGTACCTATCTGCCCCAGGAGATTCCGGCAGCTATGGGGGCAGCTGTCGTAGGACTTTGCTCCACCTCAGATGAGACAATCCCGGAGGCGGAAAAAGAACTTCCCAGAAATCTATGTCCGTTAATTAAGTCCAGCTATGGATTTGCCAAAACCGATAAATGTCCGTTTTTTTATTTTTCAGACCTGATAGTCGGAGAGACAACCTGTGACGGAAAGAAAAAGATGTACGAACAGCTGGGGGAATTTAAGCCGGTGCATGTGATGGAACTGCCAAACAGCCAGAGTGAAGACGGACTGCAAATGTATAAAAATGAAATCATCCGTTTTCAGAAGGTTCTGGAAGAAAAGTTCGGGATAACCATAACAGAAGAAGATATCCGCAGGGCAACACACCTGAGAAATGAAGAGCGAAAGGCTTTAAAAGCTTTTTATGAATTGATGAAGCTGGATCCGGCTCCCATGAAAGGGCAGGATTTGTTTCAGATTCTGTATGGCTCTACCTTTAAGTTTGACAAAGAAAAGGTAGTAAGTGAAATAAACGCTATTCGTGAGAAAGTCGAGTCAGAATATAAAGAGGGAAAGTGTCTGGATAAACGTCCCAGAATATTGGTGACAGGTTCGCCGGTAGCGGGAGGGGCCATGAAGGTGGTTAAGGCTATTGAGGATAACGGCGGCGTGGTGGTTGCATTTGAAAACTGCGGAGGGGCCCGTTCTATAGAAGCCCTGGTAGACGAAGATGCTCCCGACATCTATCAGGCTCTGGCGAGCCGTTATCTGAGTCTTGGCTGTTCCTGTATGTCTCCCAATCCCAACCGCTACCGCCTCATGGGGGAACTCATCGAGGATTACAAGGCGGATGCTGTTGTGGATGTAGTGCTTCAGGCCTGCCATACATATAATGTGGAGACTATGGGAATAAAGAAATATGTCAAAGAACAATATGGGATTCCTTATATGTCATTGGAGACCGATTATTCTACTGGGGATATTGGTCAGCTGAACACAAGAATGGCCGCATTTATTGAGATGCTGTAGGGAGCCGGATATGTTGTATAGTTTAGGAATAGATTCGGGCTCTACCACAACAAAAGGGGTGCTGTATGACGGAAAAAATGTTCTGCGTATGGAGATGATCCCAACAACTGCCTGCCCACAGCAGAGTATACGGCAGATTTACGAGGCTTTATGGAGTGAGAACGTAGGGTATACGGTTACCACAGGATATGGCAGAGAACTTTTGACAGAGGCAGATAAAAAAGTCACAGAGATTACCTGCCATGCCAGGGGTGCAGCCTTTCTAAACCCCGGGATTGGAGCAGTGGTGGATATCGGAGGCCAGGACAGCAAAGCGATACTTTTGGATAGGGATTTAAATGTAATTGACTTTTTGATGAATGATAAATGCGCTGCAGGCACCGGGCGTTTTGTAGAGGTAATGATGCGTACCCTGGAGCGGCCGGTTGCCGAAATGGATGACTTTGTAGCAGGCTGCAAGCCGTTAAATATCAGCAGTATGTGTACCGTATTTGCCGAAAGCGAGATTGTGAGTCTCCTTGCCAAAGGAGAAAATCCGGGCGATATTGCCCTGGGAGTGATTCATTCTGTCTGCCGGCGAACGGCCATCTTCGCCCAGCGGCTGAAGCTGGAAGGGGATATCTTTTTTTCCGGCGGTCTTTCCAGGTTTCGTATTTTTTCCGAGGTGTTGGAGCAATATTTGAACCGCCCGGTGTATACATCACCGGCCGCGCAATACGCAGGAGCTTTGGGTGCAGCAGTGATCGGATACAGAAAACTTATATAATGCCTCCATTTTATGGAAATAAAATATAGTTTATAGGATTTTCAGAAGTTGGTCATCCCTTTGTCACAATTATTTTGTATAGTATAACTATGGCAGGCGTCAGCCCTGACAGAAGTCTGATGGAATGAATCATTTGTCAGGATCATATGGTGCAACAGGGGAATGTATATGGAGGTTATGGTATGAAGTATATGAGTTATTACGAGGAAAACGGCAGAATAACAAAAAACGATTACCGGAGAATAGAAAAGACATTACAGGAAGAGGCACCTGATAAGTTTGAGAGGATGCTCCTTCGCAAAATGGAGTTTGTCAATGTGGAAGGATACATATCCCGTGACGAAGAGCTTCCCTGCTATTATCTGTGCAGAAAGACAAAAGAAAATCATGAAGAATTTCTCTATCTGGAAAAGAAAAATGTCCAGAACGGCGTTGTATATAAGTATTGCTGTACCCTGACCCGCGAAGAATGCCAGGCGGTTATGGACGGCAACATTGTCTGGATGCAGGAACATGAGCATCCTCTTGTGCGGGATCTCTACCGCCAGATGACGATTAACGGCCTGGAGCTTGGGGGGCTCAAGGAGTACGAGAGAAAGGTATATCAGTCTAAAAAGGACAGCAGAATTGTTTTTGATGAAAGAATTCAGCGGATCATAGGAAAACATGTCACTTTGTTTGAGGAAGAGGGGATGCGTGTGGATTGCCTCTTCGGACATCAGGTACATATCAGCTACAGAAGAGATAAGACAATTCCCCGGATGATCGCCAATATGGTACAGAATCAGGAACAGGTTTCCGAGGATTTTGCATTTGCGTAACAGCTTATAAAAGAGAAGAAGAGGTCAGAGGCAGGAAGCCCCTGGCATCTTCTTCTTTTTGCAGACAAAATATGCTATAATAGCAAATATTAGGAGATTATATTACAATCGGCTGAATGGCTGCGTCGGGGGAGAATGCCTATGCACTTAAAATATACTGTATCAGACAAGGACTACCGGAAATTTATATGGAAGGAACTGCTTTTTGAACATGTATGGAATCCCTTGATTCTGTTAGCGTATTTTGCTTTTTGGCAGGTGACGTTTCTGCTGGCGCAATATGGGATGATTAAGAGAAACCTGCCGTTTTTTGTTTTGCTTCTGCTGTTTTTTATTGGGGTTATGGTGGAATTCTTATTCCGGGGAGACAGACGGATACACCGGAAAGTGACAAATTACGGGGACTTACTTTATTTTACTTCTATTGAAGTGTTTATTATGGAAAAAGACGGAGACGTTAAAAATTGTATTCCCTGGAAGGAACTGAAAAGACTGAAGGAGAATAAAAAGTGGGTATTTCTGTATTTCACAGATCTGCGGTTTATTCCCGTAGAGAAAGCAGCGATTCAGGAATCCATGAGAGGTGAACTCAGGCAGCTGCTGGAGAGTAAAAAGCATATCCGGAAAGTCAGCCTTCGCTGGACAGTTCTTGTGCTGTGGGGCCTTATTACAGTTTTTGGAATGTATGCTGTGGGAAAGTCGGCAGTTTCCTATAACGGTAAGCTGTCGTGGAAGATAGAACAGTGGAAGAGTGTGCGCAAGGTAAGCCTTGACAGTGATAATATTTATGAGATCAGACTGGAAGGTATGATGGAACGCATCGGGAGAAGAATTGAAATATCCCCTCACCTGTCAGTGAAAAATTACTCCGTACAATTTCAGGCAGACGGGACCATTGATACTATTGATATGTTCTTATATGGATTTGACGGTAATTACAAACCCCACAGGAATTATCTTATATGGTATGACAGGGATAAGGATAAAAGCCTGTATGTCAGGGTACAAAACCTGGAAGGCATAGAAGGAGATGGGACAGCCTATGACCTGGACAGTGATTTTTCCATCCTTGAAATTATGATGGAGAAAATTCCTCTGGAGGAAGATGTGTCTCAATGGAAGGAGAAGGAGTACGGACTGCTCTACAAAGGCAATTATAATTGGGGATCCGATAAAACGGGGCTCCGGTTTATTGACAGGGATGGATCAGTTTCGCTGCCCTCCCCGGAGGAATGGGAGATTAAGGGTCCGAGCCTTTCAGTCTACTGTGTGGGCAGGCAGGAGGAGATTACCCCGGTAAGATATGTATACAAAAAATAAGGGGAATGATGTATGAATGGAAGAAAGCTGGCACTGGCCGGGATAGCCGTTTTTGCCCTGGGACTCGTCGGCTGTGAAAAGCCAATGTTTTTTGAAGCTCTGCTGAAGGATACGAATCAGCTTTTTGGAAAAACGGAGAGTGAAGGGCAGACATCCGCATATGGATGGGATTTTGATAAATACTTACTTCCTCCTGCATTTGCTCAGGAGACACTGGAGGCCATAGGCGCCATGTCCCCTGTCAATGAAGGGCTGGTGAGGGAGGTAAGGGATGAATACGAGCGGGTGGAGGAGTCAGCTATAGAATGTTCCGATAATCCGTATCAGGTTCCCTGTACGGATCCTGACATGTTTTGGGATACAGCCAGGGAAATGATAAATCGCTATTTTACTGGCCTGACGGCTCAATACGGGACATATGAGGCGCTGACATCTGAACAGCGGATAGATTATGCAGAAGTCCTGGACTGCCGGCTCATCGCAGGGGATCGGGGGGCATTTGCGGCGGAAACTGTTGTGAATCTGCATGTACCGGACGCAGAGACCTCTCGTTACAAGGAGTATGGCGTTTCCTGGCAGGAGAATGTCATTCGGTGTGCTCTGACTGTCTGTGGAGAGCAGGCATCCGATTATATCTATGAACTGAAAGGGATTGTGCAGACGGAGGACGCCAGAAGCGTGACAGACACCCAGGTACCTTATATCCAGCCCGCTGCTCCAAGAGAAAAAGAAGGATCGTATCAGCTTCAGGAGAAGACGCTCAGTGTCTCATATGATAAGGGGAAAAGCTGGACGGCAGTTCCTGTGACTATGGAAGATCTCTTTGTGCATACAGATATAGAAAGCCAGGGCGTGCCGGCGTCTCTGGATCAGGGAAGCTATATTATTTCTCCTGGACTCACTGCCTTCTTGTACGGCGGAGAGGAGGGAAAGCCTGTAACTATGATACTCTCCCGGGATCAGGGAAAAACCTGGGAGGAAAAAAAGGTATCAGACCGGATTGCCGTAAGACGCAGCTTTCTATCAGTCACTGAAAATTGTATCTACGCAGTTACCGGAGGAGATAAGACAATGGGTTCGGAATACCAGGAGGTACTGGTCAGCCGGGACGGAGGGGATACCTGGGAGCAGTGTGCTTCCCCGTCGGAAAACGGCACATTTCTCACACAGGATGTGAATTTTGTGAGTGATGCTGTGGGATTTATCACAGTAACCAGTCATGAAACCCCGGACTTTTACCGCACGGAGGACGGAGGAGTCTCCTGGACGCAGATGTCGGTGGAACTTCCTGTTCCTTATTACTCTGCTAATTTTTCCATGGCATGGGCGCCGTGGCAGGAGGGAGAGCACCTGGTGATGTATGTGGGCCAGGATGAATCTGCTCCATTTTCCGGAATGATGTGCCGTTATATCAGCCCGGATCTGGGGAGAACGTGGTCGTTTGACGGATACGGGATAAGTCAGTAACCCCTTGACTTATCCCTTTTTTCATGTTACTTTAATACCGTACATTTCTAAATTTTCCGGCGAATCAGCCAAACTATTCCAGTGGATAACAGCAGATAGAAGGTGGGATGCCTATGTCCTGATAAGAGTGGATTTGAGAAAATAACAGGTTGACAAGAATTAAAAAAAAGTGTAGTATAATAGTATTGAAAAACGAACATAAGTTCGTTAGCAAAAAGGAGACGGACAATGATTAAAGAGGATAAATTAAAGGCATTGGATGCCGCTATAGGACAGATAGAGAAGCAGTACGGAAAAGGTTCTATTATGAAGCTGGGCGACTCCGGGGTGAATATGAACGTGGAGACAATCCCCACAGGTTCTCTGAGCCTTGACATTGCTCTGGGTTTGGGCGGCGTTCCCAGAGGAAGGGTGGTAGAGGTATACGGCCCGGAATCCAGCGGTAAAACCACAGTAGCCCTGCATATGGTGGCAGAGGTACAGAAAAGAGGAGGAATCGCCGGATTTATTGATGCAGAGCATGCGTTGGATCCTGCCTACGCCAAGAGAATTGGTGTGGATATTGATAATTTATACATATCTCAGCCGGATAACGGAGAACAGGCGCTGGAGATTACAGAAACCATGGTGCGTTCCGGTGCAGTGGATATTGTAATTGTGGACTCTGTGGCAGCTTTGGTGCCTAAGGCCGAGATTGACGGCGATATGGGGGACAGCCATGTGGGACTTCAGGCCAGGCTGATGTCACAGGCACTGAGAAAGCTTACAGGAGTCATCAGCAAGTCCAACTGTATTGTTATTTTTATCAATCAGCTGAGGGAAAAAGTAGGGATTATGTTCGGCAATCCTGAGACGACTACGGGCGGCCGGGCATTGAAGTTTTACTCCTCTATCCGATTGGATGTGAGAAGAATTGAAGCCCTCAAGCAGGGGGGCGAGGTTGTGGGAAACAGAACCCGCATTAAAGTGGTTAAGAATAAGATTGCGCCTCCGTTTAAGGAAGCAGAGTTTGATATTATGTTCGGACAGGGTATTTCCAGAGAAGGAGATATATTGGATCTGGCAGCCAATGTGGGAATTATTAACAAGAGTGGTGCCTGGTATGCTTACAGTGACGGCAAGATTGGACAGGGAAGAGAAAACGCTAAGCAGTATCTGAGGGAGAACCCTCAGATTATGGAGGAAGTGGAACAGAAGGTGAGGGAGCATTACGGCCTGACCGCCAAAGTGACGCAGGAAGGACAGGCACCTGACAGCGATGGAGAGACAGGGAGGGATGTATGATAGTCACAGGAATTGAACCTGTAACCAAGACGAAATATAAAGTTGAGATTGACGGACAGCTTGCTTTTATGCTATATAAGGGCGAGCTGTCCCATTATCATATCCGGATACAGGAAGAGATAGAAGAGGATACGTATCGACAAATCCTCAGTGAGGTACTGGAAAAAAGAGCAAAGCTAAGAGCTATGCATCTTCTCACGAAGATGGATCGGACAGAAAAAGAATTGTGTGAAAAACTAAAGAATGACGGTCATCCCGCATGCGTGGTAGAGGCAGCTGTAGCATATGTAAAATCTTATGGATATATCGATGACAGGCAGTATGCCCGAAAGTATATAGAATCTCAGAAAGAAAAAAAAGGGTTTCGGAGAATTGCCATGGAACTGTCTCATAAAGGGATTGCCAGGGAGTTAATTGCTGAGGCGGCAGAGGAGGCGGCGCTGCCCGAAGCCAGAGAGCAGATTCGGGAGTTGGTTCGAAAGAAGAAAAAGGAGGAACGTCTCAGTGAAAAGGAGAAGCTGAGGCTTTACGGATTCCTTGCAAGACGGGGATTCTCCAGCTCAGATATCTGGGATGTCTTATCGGAAGAGCAGGAATAGGCAGGCATTGTTATATTGTATAAAAGTATGCATGAAAGCTTGACATAATTGTTAAAACAGTATAAAATTGAACTGTTGTATTTGTACAATGAAAACTTAATAAGGAGGTGCTCCTGTGACAGGTGCAAGTGTAATCATTGCAATTGTTGCTGTGTTAGTCGCGCTGCTTATAGCTATTCCGGTTACTGCAAATGTAGCGGTTAAGAAAAAGATCGAAAAGGATGCAGAAACCATTGGGACAGCAGAGGTCAAAGCAAGGAACATAATAGATGAAGCATTGAAAACGGCTGAAACTAAGAAACGAGAAGCTCTCTTAGAGGCAAAAGAAGAATCCTTGAAGCTGAAAAATGAGGCAGAAAAAGAGACAAAGGAGAGACGTGCTGAGGTACAGAAGTATGAAAAGCGCGTTTTGTCTAAAGAGGAAGCGATTGACAAAAAAGCAGATGCGTTAGAGAGACGTGAGTCTGAAATTGCAACAAAAGAAGCAGATGTAAAGAAGAAAGAAAAGAGAGTTGACGAATTACATGATCAAGGAGTACAGGAGCTGGAAAGAATCTCAGGCCTAACCTCCGAACAAGCAAAAGAATATTTGTTGAAATCTGTAGAAGATGAAGTAAAAATTGACACCGCTAAGCTTTATAAGGAACTGGAAAGCAAGGCAAAAGAAGAAGCAGATAAGAAAGCGAAAGATTATGTAGTTACTGCCATACAAAAATGTGCAGCAGACCACGTAGCAGAATCTACCATCTCAGTAGTACAGCTTCCCAACGATGAGATGAAGGGAAGAATCATTGGTAGAGAGGGACGTAACATCCGTACATTAGAAACGCTGACAGGCGTCGACTTGATTATTGATGATACTCCGGAAGCAGTAGTATTATCTGGTTTTGATCCGATCAGGCGTGAAGTAGCACGTATTGCATTGGAAAAATTAATTGTAGACGGACGTATTCATCCGGCTAGAATTGAGGAAATGGTAGAAAAGGCGCAGAAGGAAGTAGAAACTATGATGCGCGAAGAAGGAGAAGCAGCGACACTGGAAGTTGGCGTTCACGGTATACACCCCGAATTGGTTCGTTTACTTGGACGAATGAAATTCCGGTCAAGCTACGGACAAAATGCATTAAAGCATTCCATTGAAGTAGCTCAGCTATCCGGCCTGTTAGCCGGAGAAATCGGTACAGATGTCCGTATGGCAAAACGTGCCGGCCTGTTACATGACATTGGAAAATCCATCGACCATGAAGTGGAAGGATCCCACATTCAGATCGGTGCTGACTTATGTAGAAAGTATAAAGAATCTCCCACGGTTATCAATGCAGTAGAATCCCATCATGGAGACAAAGAACCAGAATCCCTGATTGCCTGTATTGTACAAGCAGCAGATACAATTTCCGCTGCAAGACCAGGAGCCAGAAGAGAGACTTTAGAAACATATACAAACAGATTGAAACAATTAGAAGACATTACAAACTCTTTCAAAGGAGTGGACAAATCTTTTGCTATTCAGGCAGGAAGAGAGATTCGAGTGATGGTATTGCCAGATCATGTGAGTGACGCAGATATGGTATTGCTTGCCAGAGATATCTCCAAGCAGATAGAGGCTGAACTGGAATACCCAGGACAGATCAAAGTAAATGTAATTCGTGAAAGCCGCGTAATTGATTACGCGAAATAAAGGTACTTACTTGTAGTGGCAAAGCCCTTAAACCGTTGATATTGCAGAAAAGCAGCGGTTTAAGGGCTTTTTTAGCGTACGTTATTCGTGGTCTGCCTTAAGAGAAGTTTTGTCATATAAAGAGGAAAAGTTTGACTTGCTATAGGCAGATGTACGTTATATGATAGAAATATAAAATTACAGGAGGACACCACAATGGGAAGAAGACCAAAAAACATGACAACTCTCCAGAGAATTGAGTTTGTAGAGCAGCAGATTGCGGACAAGGAGGCTGAGTTAAAAGATTTAAAAGCCGAATTAAAGGACCTTAAGAAGAAGAAAGAAGAAGAGGAGATGGCTGCTCTGTACCTGGAAATCCAAAAGCAGGGACTGTCAATTGAGGATGCTTTACATAAAATTGCAGCAGAATAAACACAAGAGAAAAGAGCCCGTCGATCAGGCTCTTTTCTCTTGAAATCCTTGATTTACAGATAATTATGCTGGCATTTTACACATTTCGAATCCCGGCTGCAGTGAAAGTGAAGGATGATATCGTCCACACGGGTACAAGTGGCCTTTTTGTAGATTACGGTATGTAGTACCTTACTTGCGTCTGCAGGACATTTGCTGTCAAATGTCAGGGTGTATTCATTGTCCTTATCGTGTACATGTTCTTCCATCATCGGCTCCTTGTGTTATATCAAATTGCAGCTGCTGTCTGCAGAACTTCCAAAGGTATATGCTGATGCATCCTTTGGACAGGTAAATGACAGTTACTGCACATTAAAGTATACATCAAATGGCAGAACTTTTCCAGATGCAGCATCTAATTCATTCGGGGAGGGATCTTCATCTTTTTTTCCTAACCTGATGGTGCTATAATAGTGACAGCACATATACGATTGAAGGGAGATTTATGAAATGAATACAATCTATGGCACGGAAGGAGACTTCATAGATGCCGGACAGCTGCTGAAGATACTGACGGAACGCAATGAGGAGCTGAAATCACAGCTGGAACTGGACAGCAATATGCTTGCCAAAGGGGTCCGGCTGGCAGAACAGATCTTTAAGAAGCATTCCTATGACTTCACGGTGGATACAGAAGTATCCCATGCCTACGAGAGGGCATTAGAGATTATGTATCCCCAGGAAGGGGCTGCAGATAGGCTAAAGATTATTACCAGGAACGGACTGTTAATCGCAGAGCTGGCAGTCCAGAAGTCCGGGCAGACAAAAAAGATTTTTGTCTATAACGGAGGCGGCGATGAGCCACAGACGATTTTTATTGCAGTTCTGGACGGAAAAGATCTTTTAGAGCTTAAGGAATTCGACTGGGAGCCAGTGAGATGCCATTACATAGAAAAAACAGACTTGCCTGCGTATGTGGCAGATGCCTTAGACGCATATATTGCCTGAGGCATCTGTATATGCCGGAAAACCAGGAAGCCGGAAGCTGGAACAGGAAAACCAGCTTCCGGCTTTTATAGACAGTGCAGGAGGAGAGGACACAAAATGACAGGAAAAATGAAAAAATATACCGTCCTATGGCTGGCCGCCATCTTATGGATTCTACTGACGATGGCAGGGTGTCAGAATGAGGCGAAGGAGAGTGCGCATTCCGGGGAGGAGGCCGTTTGGGAAGATACTGCACGGGAAGTATCCTCTGCAGAGAGAACCATGGAGGTGACGTTTTTGGATGTGGGGCAGGCAGACTGCATATTCATACAGGCAGAGGGACATTATATGCTGGTAGATGCCGGCAAAAATGAGGATGGAGATGCCATAGTATCTTTTCTCAGAGAAAAGGGCGTTGACAGATTAGATTATGTGATCGGGACCCACCCCCATGAGGATCATATCGGGGGATTGGATGTAGTGATCCGGGCTTTACCTATCGGTGCTGTGATTCTTCCGGATAAAATACACACTTCCCAGACCTTTGAAGATGTTTTGGAGGCAGTTGAAGAGAAGGAATTGGAGATTACACTGGCCCGGCCGGGCGATACCTATACCCTGGGCGGTGGAAGCTTTACTATCCTGTCTCCAAATAAGGACTATGGAGATACACTGAATAACTGGTCGGTTGGAATTCGGCTGGTATATGGCAGCAACAGTTTCCTTATGACAGGGGATGGGGAGCAGGAGGCGGAAGAGGATATATTAAGTACCGGTCTGACCCTCAAATCAGACGTTTTAAAGGCAGGGCACCATGGAAGTGATACATCTAACAGCAGCAGGTTTCTGGACGCTGTACAGCCTCAATACGCCGTGATTTCCTGTGGGCAAGATAATCAGTACGGACATCCGGATCTGTCTGTTTTGGAGACATTCCGCGACAGAGGAATATCTGTGTTCCGAACAGACGAGCAGGGTACAGTTACCGCAGTCAGTGACGGAAGCAGCATTACCTGGAATCTGGAGCCATCCCGGTCCATGGAGGCGGGTGTTCAGCAGACAGAAACAGACAGCGAGGATACAGAGCCGGTTAATCAGGATAACCTCCAAAAGGATACTGAGGAAGCGGCGGATACAATACAGGGGGAGGAGGAAGAGATAGTCTATATAACAGAGACAGGAGAGAAATACCATAGAACAGGGTGCCAATATCTGAAAAACAGTGCCCGGGAAATTGCGCGTAAGGAGGCAGAGGCGAGAGGCCTGACGCCCTGCGGCAAATGTCATCCATAACAGGGAGGAAAAGAAGGATGGAAGATAAAAAAAAATGGATTGTAGACAGAATTGAAGGAGCTTTTGCAGTATGTGAAACTTTACAGAAAAAGATGGAGGAGATTCCTCTGGATACTCTGGATTTTCGGCCGAAGGAGGGCGATGTGCTCAGGGAGAAGGAAGGAGTTCTGTACAGAGACGAAAGCGCTACAGAGGAGAGAAAAAAAGAAATCAGAAACAAGTTTTCAAAACTTCTTAAAAAATAATGCATGGATACCAGACATAAAAGGGAGTGATCGTCACATACATTGATAAGAGGGTGAGTGACGATGAATATAATGATAAGCCAGGATATCAAAAAGCATTTTACGGTGTTTGTCTGTGTATATATGGTGGGCTTTATACTGGGAATTATAGGTACAAATCTTTTGCATAAGGAGTTTCAGTATCCTTCCAATCTGCTGGGAATGTATTTTATGAGTCAGGCGGATCCGGAGTATTCCGCGGGAAGGTATTTTTGCAGACTTCTGGAGAACAGAGGTGCCTGGTTCCTTTTTTATGGAGTGGGCGGGGTTACTTTTTTCGGGGTGCCCCTGGTAGTGGGCGGGCTTCTCTGGCTGGGCTTTTTGGCTGGCAGCCTATTGACCATGTTTCTGATGGAATATGGAATCAGAGGATTGCTGCTGGGCAGTGCCTGTTTCGTGCCCCAGTGCTTCTTCTATATACCTGCGACGCTGAGCTTTTTTTTCATAGTATATCAGATGTCGCAGAAATTTTGGAAAAGGCAGAGCATCGGAAGAAAGCGTTACCAAAGCTATATTTTCTTTTTGATGGCCATAGGGATTGTTTATTTATGCGGCATTTTTATGGAGAGTTATGTCAATTATAAAGTACTGATATATGTGAAAACGCTGCTCTAGGCTGCATGTGGTAAATATTTCCAAAAAAGACTTTGCAGGAATTTTACTATATATGGTGCAAAGCTTCCAAGACAGATCCGATATGTTGTGGATACGTAAAAAACCTTGAAAATAAGCGGTTTTTCCGTAAAAATTGTGTTTGATTTTCTTGGGATTTCTGCTTATAATACTCTTATGATTCATTGAAGGGTGAATTGCTTTTATAATACGCAAGACAAGGACAGACGCCATATGGACGATGCAATTCAAAATTTTTTAGCTTATTTACATAATACCAAAAACATATCAAGGAATACGGAGGTTTCATACGAGCGGGATTTAAAAAAGATGGTGCATTATCTGGAATGTCAGGGAGAAGATGATATCTGCATGGTGTCTTCAACAAATCTGAATTCTTATATGATGTATCTGGAAAAAGAACATTTTGCCCCCTCTACCATATCCAGGAGCGTAGCATCTATACGCGCCTTTTTTCAGTATCTGTATCTGGAGGGGATAAGGGCGGAGAATCCTGCAGAGCATCTGAAGGCCCCAAAGATTCAGAAGAAGACACCGGGGATTCTGAGTGTGGAAGAGGTAGATTTGCTTTTGAAGCAGCCGGATAAGTTGACTCCCAAAGGGATCCGTGATCGGGCGATGCTGGAATTGCTCTACGCCACAGGCATCCGTGTCAGCGAGCTGATTCACCTGGAAGTAAAGGATGTCAATCTGCATCTGGGATACATTATCTGTAACTCCGGAGAGGGAGAGAAAGAAAGAATCATCCCCTTTGGAAACATGGCCAGGAAAGCACTGACATCTTATGTGGGAAAGTACCGGGATATTTTGCTGGATGGGAATGAAAGTGATATTTTATTCTGCAATTGTTCCGGAAAGCCCATGAGCCGTCAGGGATTTTGGAAAGTGCTGAAAAGCTATGCGGTAAAAGCGGGGATTGAACAGGATATTACGCCTCACACGCTCCGCCATTCCTTTGCCGCCCATTTGCTGCAGAATGGGGCGGATATTAAGAGCGTCCAGGAGATGATGGGTCATGCAGATATTTCCACAACGCAGATATATTTGAATATGGGAATGAATAAGATGAGGGATGTGTATGTCAAAGCGCATCCGAGAAAATAAAACAGACAGATGCCCGGCCTTGTGAGCCGGGCATCTGTCTGTTTTAGTATTGTCCGTATTTTAAAGTGGCCTCTTTCCAGGCATGCATATTTTCGTGCTTTGCATTGTCAAGCATCAAAGAGCAGTCCATGATAAATCCCCCCTGGGGAGCCAGAATATCCAGCTGCCTTTTAGTCTCTTCAATCACCTGATCTGCGGTTCCAAATGCCAGCAGAGCATTGGGAAGGGTACCGCAGATACATGCTACCTTCCCAACCGTATCTTTTACACGCTTCAAATCAACCTTCTCAAACATGTAGACAACTTTACCCTTGGGCACATCGCACAGCGTATCCAGACGAGTATTGTAATTCCCTTCACAGAAGCAAACAGGAGTCATTCCATGTTCGATTACGGTCATGATACACTTCCTCAAACAGGGCCAATAATATTTTTCGTAATTTGCCACACTCATAAATTCATCTACCCCGCAGTGCAGCGGCATAAAGATTCTTTTGGCACCTCTGGATTTGTAGATTTTTACCAGACGTTCCACGTTCATCTCGGTTATCTTATTGACCGCACGCTCTAATTCGTCAGGAAATTCTATGATATCCATAGTGGTGCGGATAATCCCGCGTATACTGTCTGCAAATGCATCAAACGGAATAAAAAACGTACCCTGACAGTAGGTAGAGAATCCTTCCTCCCCAATCCAGCTTCTCACTTTTTCCATCTGCGCTGCCCTCTCCCGAGATGCTTTTCCAGCCTCCATGAGAGCCTGCAGGGCATCCTGCACTTCAGGATCTGAGAATACACTAAGATCGGCAAAAAATCCCGCATCGTATACTTCCCTCAAATAGAGACGGCTAAGTCCTTTCAGATTTTTGTGCTTTCGGGGCAAAAGTTTCGTAATTGTTGTGTGCGTGGGATCCTGGATAAATTCCTCATATTCTTCATCCTGCAGATAAGTTTCATCCAGGTGCTGAAAGGAGGAATCCAGTGAGAGACCGTGGGTTGGACCCGGCCATCGCAGATAATTAGTTCCCAGGGCCTCCAGGGCATCCATGGAGTAGATACCGCCGATATTTACGGCATCCGGTTCATATTCACGCATAAAATTCCGGAATCCAGGCTCCATGTTGCGTGCATCCTTCATAGCATCATAAAAAGAAATGCCATACCCATACATATAAAAGCCGCTCATCTTTGGGACAAAAGGTACCCGATCGCCCTCCTGAAGTGCAACCGCGGTATCCACTCTCTTTTCTCTTTCAGCCCTTAATTCATCTTTGTTCATGATATACCTCCTTAATATTATATTGTAGGTTTTGCATAAGTTCTCTCTGCTGTTTTGATTTTTTATACTCCTAAAATCCATTGCTTTGTGTTACAATAATTATATCATCAAAAAGTAGACTGAAAAATTGTCTATATAATATGAATTTGACTTTATGGTGTTTGTATATAATATACAATAGAAAAGGAAAGGAAAAAGTTATGGATCTGCCTCTGATTACACTTTTGGATCGGATGAATCTTCAGACAGAGAGTCATCCCGTCTGTCCCCGGACATTACTGGTTAAAGGGATTCGCTTTCTCTCAGAACACACAGAGAGACTGAAAAAGGATTATTTATATATTGGCCCTGCTATCCCCAAAAGGGCAGAATATGAGAGGGGAACCGCAGCTCTGGTTTGTAAACTGGAGGGGAACCCCGGCTTTTTTGCTTTTCAGCTATCAGAAGGAGAGGAGGTAAGTTACATATTTAACCAGGCTCAGGATGTACTTGAGGAAATGAACCAGTGGGAGGAGCAGCTGAAAGAATTGATTTATGGACAGAAAGGGCTTCAGGAGATGATGCAGCTCTTTTCCAAAATCATGGGGAATCCTGCGTACCTGGTGGATTCCAGTTTTAAGGTACTGGCTATTGACCAGGCGCCGGTGTTATCTGAAATCAGCGCTATCTGGAAGCATCTTGTCACCTATGGATATCTATCCTACGATATATTGGATCAGATGCGGAGGGCGGACGAAATCCGGTTGATGGATTCTTATGAAAAAGCTGTAATCTTTCATCTGGACAGCTTTAACAACCCCTTTATCAACTATAATCTTCGTTGGGAAGGAAAGATACGGGGGCATTTATTTATCGTAGGATATTTTAAGAAAATTACCCCCGGGGATGTTGCCTATGCAGATCACCTGGGCAGACTGGTGCTTCTGGCGCTTGAAAAAGATATGAAGTATTCGATCTCCAGAGGAAAAGATTATGAAAACTTTATCCATCATGTAGTAAGCGGAACTCTCAGAGAAAAAGAGGAGATACACAGACAGCTTGCACCTCTGATGTGGGATATGGAAGGGAAGTACTGTGTTATGCGTTATCTTCCGGAAGAGGAAGATGAGATCCAGACAGAGGTTATGTGCGCAGAATTAGAAAACATGCACAGCAGCAAGCCGGTTATTATGGACGGAGAAATTGTAACTATTTTTTCCCTTGAAGGAGCAAAAGGAATTGAGAAGCTGGAAAAGCTGTTGGAGGAATTTATTGAAAGAAATGGAGGATATGCAGGACTCAGTGATGAATTCGATGGGTTCTACCGTTCGGCGGTCTATTACAGACAGGCCCTTATCTGTTTAGACATGGGGAGAGAACTGCTGAAGAAGCCTTTTGTGAGCTACCGGCATTACGCGGTACTTCATCTTCTGTTTATGGGTCAGAAGAATGTAGATATGAAGATGGTGTGCGACAAAACAGTGTTCCGGCTTCTGGACTATGATCGGGAACATCATACAGAATATTGCCGTACGTTAGAGGTGTATATCAGGAATGAGAGAAATATTGGGGCGGCGGCAGAAGAATTATATATTCACAGAAACACTTTATTGTACCGGATTGCCAGACTGAAGTATCTTACGGGGGTGGACTTGGATGATTATCAGACTCGGGTGAGATTGGGGGTTTCTTTTTATATTGTCAGGTATCTAATTGGGATTTAACAGTGTGACTTGGACTACGGCTCAAGGTGATCTAAGTCGGAAGGTATGAGGTGGCAGGGGGACGGTGAGAGGAATCCCGCGGCAGCGAGCTGGCTGGCCCGGACGGGAGGGAGGCTTAAGTTCCGGGGACACCTCCGTCGCGAAGAGAGTCTAAGACAAAACCGGAATCCCCGCCGGAGCACCGTTCGTATGTGCAAAGAATGCTTGATGTGCATTCTCTGCCCATGCTCACTTTTTTTCGGCCTGGACTGCCGAAAAAATCTCCAGCAAGAATCCCGGTTTTGCCTAAGACTCTCTAATCACTCCTGCGGAACCGTCCGCGAAACTTAAGCCTCCCTCCCGCCCAACCTAGTCCGCCCGCCGCCGCAGGATTCCTCTCACCTGGGTATGGGGAGTTCCAGGGGGGAGATTTATCAGAAGGGGAATGTCATATTCCACGTAGAATTGACAGATAAAATAAAGATATAATATTGCCAGACAAAGTGTATTAAATAATTGAAACGGGTTTAGTTGTTTATCCAAAAAATCGAGCCAATAATAGTACTAAATAAGATGAAAATGTATAACTCTCGACCTTCCCGCCTGTTTTCCGTGAATGTGAAGTGAGTCACTGCCAGGTCAAGGGAGGAGGTCTTGGGGCCAGGGGTATTGGGTGGAACTGCGCAGACTGCGGAGTGCGTCCGAAGATCCACTGCCGGCGGTCACTTAGGAGCGAAGGCTTTCCTGAGCTTCTTAGTGAACGGCCAGGCAGTTAGCTAAGGAGAAACGCAGCAGCAAGCAGATCCACCCAATACCCCTGGCCCCAAGACCTCCTCCCTTGACCGTCCGTCTGCAACACATCGCTCCCCGATTATATAACTCCGAACTTCACATACACAAAACTATCATTTAACACAATTCCGCAATATCCTCAATCAGTCTCTCAGACTCTTCCCATCCCAAGCAGGGATCGGTAATGGATTTTCCGTACACCTGGTCTTTTCCGATTTTCTGGCAGCCTGGTTCAATGTAGCTTTCGATCATAACGCCCTTTACAAGATTTTTAATATCGGCAGAAGATTTTCTGCTGTGAAGAACCTCTTTTACAATACGTATCTGCTGTTCGTACTTCTTATTGGAATTTGAATGGTTGGCATCTACAATGGCAGCCGGGTACTGGAGATCCCTTTCCCCGTACATTTCCAGAAGCAGCTGAAGATCCTCATAGTGGTAGTTGGGAATCGCATTTCCGTGTTTGTTTACAGAACCTCTCAGGATCGTGTGCGCCAGAGGATTGCCGGAGGTTTTTACTTCCCAGCCCCGGTAGATGAAATCGTGTCCGTGCTGTGCTGCCACAACAGAATTAAGCATCACAGAATAGTCCCCGCTGGTTGGATTTTTCATTCCGGCAGGTACGTCCATGCCGCTGACTGTAAGTCGGTGCTGCTGATCCTCCACGGATCGGGCGCCGATGGCCACGTAGGAGAGGATGTCTGACAGATAGCGCCAGTTTTCCGGATAGAGCATCTCATCTGCTGAGGTCAGGCCTGTTTCCTCTATGGAACGCATATGCATTCTCCGGATAGCCAGGATACCGGCCAGCATATCGGGTTTTGCCCCCGGATCGGGCTGATGTACCATGCCCTTGTAGCCTTCTCCAGTAGTACGGGGCTTGTTGGTATAGATGCGGGGAACGATAACTACTCTGTCGGCTACCTTTTCCTGCACTTTAGCCAGACGGGAGGTATAATCGCAGACGGCATCCTCATTGTCTGCAGAACAGGGACCTATGATCACCAGAAATTTATCGGATTCACCGGTGATTATCCTGCGGATCTTATCATCTCTCTGTGCTTTTATCTGAGCCATTTTTTCCGTCATTGGGTATTGCTCCCTGATCTCATTGGGGGTGGGGAGCTTTTTTATAAATTCAAAACTCATAGATATATTCTCCTTTGTGCGTATACAATATCGCCAAAACGATTATAATACATTCAAATTCAAATGTCGATATATTTCCGCAAAAAGAAAAGACTTAATCCGGATATGGCAAGTTCACTTACCAGCAGCCCCCATAAATATCCCTGGATTCCGTAGATCGGAATAACAAATAGGACAAAAAGGATGCGGATGACCAGCCCGATGGTATTTTGGATAAAGGAAAGAGTGGTATTTCCCAATCCATTTAGGACACTGGTCAGGGTAGTGGAGAGGTAAAGGCAGGGACAGATAAAGGATAAGGTTTTGATAAATGTCCCCGCAAATTCATTTTTAAACAGAAGTATGCCAAGGGTATCCCCCAGGAAAAAGAAAAATCCAGTGGAGGCAAACCCTAGAATCAGACAGTACTTTATGGTCATCCCTATGGTTTTACTGATGGCTGCATGATTTTCTTTCGCCTGTTCTTCTGCAATTGCCGGCAGAAGCATTACAGAAACAGAATTTGTGATGGCGGAAGGAAACAGAATCAGAGGGAGTGACATACCCGTAAGAATACCGTAAATGCTCAGGGCTGACGTATTGTCCAGACCAAAAATCCGAAGTCTTCCGGGGATTAAGATCGACTCTACACTGTTGAGGAGATTGATCAGCAGCCGGTTTCCTGTGAGGGGGACAGCAAGCGTGACAATCTCTTTTAAATGGTGAAAAGGCACTGTCATTTTTGAAAGCTGGTACGATGCTTTGTTGAAATCCCAGAGGATAAAAAGAACAGCAGCAAGCATGGAGACAAGTTCTCCTCCAAGGATACCGATGACGGCTATCATTGGCGTGAGAGCCCGCCCGTCCCTAAGAAGAACCAGATAAAACAGGTAGGATGCCGCTACACGGGCACACTGTTCCAGCAGCTGTGTGGCTGCAGGAATCCCTGTACTTTTTCTGGCGTAGTAATATCCGTTCACACAGGAGTGGAAGGTGCCAAAGGGGACACTTAAAGCCATAAGCTGCAGCAGAGAGACACATCTCTCCTCCCCCAGAAGCCGGACGGCGATAAAGGAGCTGTTGTGATACACAAGCCAGGACATAAAAAGAGACAGAAGCACAGAGAGAAATGTACCTATAAAGAATATATCTCTGGCACCCTGTTCATCCTTCAGAGCTATTCTGGCAGCGACAAAACGAGAGATGGCGGTTTGGATACCGCCTACAGCCACCGCAAAACAAATAGAGTGAATGGGGAAAATCAGCTGATAGATTCCCATTCCCTCTGCACCAATTGTCTGAGATAAGAATATTCTATAGAAGAATCCTATGATCCGGCTTAAAAAACCGGTGAGTGTAAGAATGATTGTGCCTCGCAGCAGGAATTGTTTATTGTTCATAGATGACGACCTATCTTCTTTTCATAAATATATTCCTTAAAGTATCTTGACAGAACCTGGGAATCGTGCTAATCTACAATTGAAATCAGAGTAAAACAATCGGAATTAAATAAGTAGGAATTAAATAAGTATGATTTAAAGCAGAAATTAAAAAGAGGGTGTACAAATGAAACTATCTACGAAAGGGAGGTATGGTCTCCGGGCTTTGATTGATCTTGCTTTATACAGTGAGAACGAGGCTGTATCCATTCAAAGCATAGCGGACCGTCAGAGCATATCCTACAGTTATCTGGAACAGCTGGTTGGAAAACTTAGAAAGGCCGGGCTGGTGAGCAGTGTGAGAGGCGCTCAGGGCGGTTATATGCTGGCAAAGCCTGCAGAAGAAATCTCGGTAGGCGATGTTTTAAGGGCTTTGGAAGGAAATCTGGAGGCAGTCACCTGTCCGGGCAATCAGGAAAACAGTTCCTGTGAGGGTGCCGATCTTTGTGTCACCAGGTATGTGTGGCAGAGAATTAATGACAGTATTAAAGATGCGGTAGATACAATCATGCTGGATCAGCTGGTAGAGGAAAGCCGGAAGATTCGGGACAAAGGGCAGGTAAGCGCTCAAATATGTGAGAATTAGGAGAGATGGGACAATGGGAAAAATGATATATTTGGATAATGCAGCAACAACAAAGACGGCACCGGAAGTAGTAGAGGCAATGCTGCCTTACTTCTCGGAGAATTATGGAAATCCTTCCAGCATTTATGAAATTGCGGGAAGAAGCAAAGAGGCTATTACAGAAGCAAGAGAACAGATAGCCAAGGTTTTGGGGGCCAATTCCAGGGATATCTATTTTACAGCCGGAGGAAGCGAATCGGATAACTGGGCGTTAAAAGCGGCGTTTGAAGCTTACAGCAGCAAAGGCAATCATATCATAACCACAAAGATTGAACATCATGCCATACTGCACACCTGCGAGTATCTGGAGAAACGGGGAGCCAAAATCACATATCTGGATGTGGATCAGAACGGTATTGTAAAGATGGAAGAACTGGAGAAAGCGATAACTCCGGAGACTATACTGATTTCCATTATGTTTGCCAACAATGAAATTGGTTCCATTCAGCCGGTCCGGGAGATTGGAATGCTTGCCAGGGAGCATGGAATTCTTTTTCACACAGATGCGGTACAGGCATTCGGACAGGTGCCTATAGATGTAGATGCACTGAACATTGACATGTTAAGCTCCAGTGCCCATAAGATTAACGGACCCAAAGGAATAGGATTCCTCTATATCCGCAAGGGGGTTAAGATACGTTCTTTCATCCATGGAGGTGCCCAGGAGAGAAAACGAAGGGCCGGAACCGAAAACGTACCGGGCATTGTGGGATACGGCGTAGCCGCCGCGCGGGCCGCAGAGACAATGGAAGAGAGGACCGGAAAAGAAGCAGAACTCCGGGATTACATGATACGCAGGATTCTGGAAGAAGTGCCCTATACCCGTCTGAACGGAGATCCGAAAAAACGTCTGCCAAATAATATAAATATCAGTTTTCAGTTTATAGAAGGGGAGTCCCTTCTGATTATGCTGGATATGGAGGGAATTGCAGCGTCCAGCGGTTCTGCCTGTACCTCAGGTTCCCTGGATCCGTCCCATGTGCTTCTTGCCATAGGGCTGCCTCACGAAATTGCCCATGGCTCCCTTAGACTGACGTTAAGTGAGGAGACAACAAAGGAAGATGCGGACTTTGTAATAGAAAAAATCAAAGAAATTGTAGCCCGGTTGAGAAGTATGTCGCCTTTATATGAAGATCATATGAAAAAACTGGCAAAAGCATCCGGGAAATGAGATAAAATAATGATGAAATAACGGAGGAAAATAATATGTATAGTGAAAAAGTAATGGACCATTTCGAACATCCCAGAAACGTAGGAGAAATTGAAAATGCCAGCGGTGTAGGCACTGTGGGGAATGCAAAGTGCGGAGATATTATGAGAATGTATCTGGATATTGATGATAAAGGGGTTATCAATGAATGTAAATTCAAAACGTTCGGCTGCGGGGCTGCAGTGGCCACCAGCAGCATGGCCACAGAGCTGGTGAAGGGAAAAACTGTTCAGGAGGCATTGGAGGTTACGAATAAAGCAGTAATGGAGGCTCTTGACGGTCTTCCCCCTGTAAAAGTACACTGTTCCCTGCTGGCAGAAGAAGCCATTCATGCAGCTCTCTGGGATTATGCAGAAAAAAAACATATAAAAATCGAGGGATTGGAAAAACCGAAAACGGATATTTCTGAGGAGGAAGAAGAGGAAGAGTATTAATGAACAGAAAAAAAGTGGTGGTGGGCATGTCAGGAGGGGTGGACTCTTCTGTGGCTGCCTGGCTTCTGAAAGAGCAGGGTTATGAGGTGATTGGGGTAACCATGCAGATCTGGCAGGATGAAGAGGAAACCGCACTGGAGGAAAACGGAGGCTGCTGCGGCTTAAGTGCTGTGGATGACGCCCGAAGGGTGGCTCAGGTCCTGGATATTCCGTACTATGTCATGAATTTTAAAGCAGAATTCAAGGATAAGGTCATGGATTATTTCGTGGCTGAATACCTGCGGGGGAGAACTCCCAACCCATGCATTGCCTGCAACCGGTATGTGAAGTGGGAATCCCTCTTGAAAAGAAGCCTTGAAATCGGCGCCGACTATATTGCCACAGGCCACTATGCCCAGATTGCCAGGCTGGATAACGGAAGATATACCCTGAAGACCTCAGCGACAGCTGCAAAAGACCAGACGTACGCCTTGTATAATTTGACACAGGAACAGCTGTCCCGGACCCTGATGCCGGTCGGGGCATATACCAAAGAGGAGATTCGGGAGATGGCCAAGCAGCTGGAGCTTCCGGTGGCTCATAAGCCGGACAGCCAGGAGATTTGCTTTGTTCCGGACAATGATTATGCCAAGTTCATTGAAGACAATACAGAGAGAAAAATTGAGGAAGGTAATTTTGTCACAAGTTCGGGCGAGGTGGTAGGCCGCCACAGAGGAATTACCCACTATACCATCGGACAGAGAAAAGGACTGAACCTTTCCATGGGACATCCCGTCTTTGTCCTGGAGATACGGCCGGACACCAACGAGGTAGTGATAGGGGACCACGAGGAGGTCTTTGCCAGCCGGCTGACTTGCTGTAACCTGAATTTCATGGCTATGGAGGATCTGAAGACCGGTGAGGAAAAGGAAGTGACAGCTAAGATTCGCTATAACCATAAAGGGTCTCCCTGTATCATCCGAAGAACAGGCAGGGATGAGATTACCTGTTCCTTTTCCACCCCTCAGAGGGCGATCACACCAGGGCAGGCGGTTGTGTTTTATGAGAATGAATATGTGGCAGGAGGAGGAACAATTTGCCGATAAAAAGAGTGGTTTTTTAACCTGAAAACGGTTGAAAAACCACTCTTTTTTTTCTTTGAAAACCACTATAATTTTATGAATTTTGGCTTCCTTTTTTCAAAAATTGTGTAGTAATGATATCCGCAGTTTTGCAAGAGTTCCGCTGCTTTATCAAAAGCAAACGCAATGTGTTCCGGACTGTGAGCATCAGAGCCCAGGGTTATGATTTCACCCCCTAATTCCCGATATCTGACAAGGATTTCTTCGGTTGGATGGGGATGACCAAGACCATATTTAAAACCGGCAGAATTGCACTCAAGGCCAATCCCTTTTTCTATTAAAGCTTTCAGCAATTCATCGATTATTTCCCTGTACATGTGGTAATTATAATCTCTGTTTTTGTTGGGACCGTACCGTACTATGTAGTCCAGGTGACCATAAGTATCCATCTCAGAGAAAGCAAAAATATTGTCCAAACTGGTTTGAAAATAGTCGTAATAGGCGGCTTTTTCGTCTCTGTTTTGGAAGAGATCCGGGAAATAGGGATCCATATGGTTCACAAGATGAGTAGAGCCGATGACAAAGTCAAAGGGGTATTCTCTGAGATAATTATGGTATGCTTCAGATAGGTGAGGCTGAAGACCCAGCTCAATCCCAAAATAAAGGGTGATTTTCTCTTTATATTGTTCCTTTAGTTCCAAAAATTTGCACAAATATTCCCTGGTATTTACTTCAAAATTGATGCCAATCTCAGGATAATCAAGGTCATAGTGTTCGGTAAAACACATAATCTTTAGGCCCATTTCTATACCTTTTTCGATCATATTTTCCATTGGAGCATCAGAATCACCGGAAAAGTTTGTGTGTAAATGATAGTCTGAGTACATAAAATTCTCCTTTTTAACCAATAAATTACGTGATTTTATTATAACATTCTTTCCATTAAATAAGAATAAAAATATAAATTATGCTTGAATTTTTTCCATATATTATGTAGAATACTCTGTAGGTTGATGTTTCTTTAACAATCTGAGAAACTCAAAAATTTTTAGTACCAATAGGAGGAATAAATAACATGGCAGTAAAAGTAGCAATTAATGGTTTTGGACGTATTGGACGTCTTGCATTCAGACAGATGTTCGGGGCAGAAGGATTTGAAGTAGTAGCTATTAATGACTTAACATCTCCTACAATGTTAGCCCATTTACTGAAATATGACTCAACACAGGGAAGATACGCACTTGGAGATACAGTAACAGCCGGAGATGATTCCATCACCGTTGACGGAAAAGAAATCAAAATCTATGCAAAAGCAGATGCTGCAGAGCTTCCTTGGGGAGAAATCGGTGTAGACGTTGTTCTGGAATGTACCGGATTCTATACATCCAAAGCAAAAGCAGAAGCTCACTTAAAAGCAGGCGCCAAGAAAGTTGTTATCTCTGCTCCTGCCGGCAACGATCTTCCTACCATCGTTTACAATGTAAACCATGATACTCTGACAAAAGAGGATCACATCATTTCAGCAGCTTCCTGTACAACTAACTGTCTGGCACCAATGGCAAAAGCATTAAATGACCTTGCTCCTATTAAATCCGGTATTATGTGTACCATCCATGCTTACACAGGCGATCAGATGACTCTGGACGGACCTCAGAGAAAAGGTGACTTAAGAAGATCCCGTGCAGCAGCAGTGAACATTGTTCCTAACAGCACAGGTGCTGCTAAGGCAATCGGTCTGGTTATTCCTGAACTGAACGGCAAATTAATCGGTTCCGCACAGCGTGTTCCTACACCAACAGGTTCTACAACTATCTTAACAGCTGTTGTAGACGGTAATGTAACTGTTGAGCAGATCAACGCAGCTATGAAAGCAGCAGCAGATGAATCCTTCGGTTACAACGAAGACGAAATCGTATCCAGTGATATCATTGGTATGAGATTTGGTTCTCTGTTCGATGCAACACAGACCATGGTTCTTCCGTTAGACAACGGAACCACAGAGGTTCAGGTTATTTCATGGTACGACAATGAAAATTCTTACACAAGCCAGATGGTAAGAACAATCAAATATTTTGGTAAATTGTTAGAGAAATAATTAAGAAGAATAAAGACTCATATAAGGGTCCGGTCTATTATGGACCGGACCTTTTTGTCTATAGACACTTAATCATAGGAGGAATACATGTAATGCTTAATAAAAAATCAGTGGATGACATTAATGTGAAAGGCAAAAAAGTCCTGGTTCGCTGTGACTTTAACGTGCCTTTACAGGAGGGCAGAATAACAGATGAGAATCGTCTGGTGGCAGCCCTGCCAACCATCAAGAAATTGATTGCCGACGGCGGAAAAGTAATACTCTGCTCACATCTGGGAAAACCAAAGGGAGAACCCAAGCCGGAACTCTCTCTGGCACCGGTTGCAAAGCGTCTCACAGAGCTGCTGGGTCAGGAAGTAATATTTGCAGCAGATCCTGAGGTGGTGGGACCTAACGCAAGAGCAGCCGCAGAGTCTATGAAAGACGGAGATGTAATCTTACTGGAAAACACCCGTTACCGTGCAGAGGAAACGAAAAACGGAGAAACCTTCAGCAAAGATCTGGCTTCTCTGTGTGATGTATTTGTCAATGACGCATTCGGAACTGCCCACAGGGCTCACTGTTCTAACGTGGGTGTGACGCAGTTTGTTGATACAGCAGTGGTAGGATACCTGATGCAGAAAGAAATTGACTTTTTGGGCAACGCAGTCAACAATCCTGAGAGACCATTTGTGGCAATTCTGGGCGGAGCTAAGGTATCCAGCAAGATTTCTGTGATTGACAATCTGTTGGATAAGGTAGATACTCTGATCATCGGCGGCGGAATGTCTTATACATTCTCCAAAGCTATGGGAGGAAAAATCGGTACTTCTCTCTGTGAGGACGATTATCTGCAGTATGCATTGGATATGATGAAAAAGGCGGAGGACAAGGGAGTTAAACTTTTACTTCCTGTTGATAATCTCATTGGGGATGCTTTCTCAAATGACTGCAATATCAAGGTAGCTCAGAAAGGTGAGATTCCGGACGGATGGGAAGGCATGGATATCGGACCTGAGACGGAAAAGATTTTCTGTGATGCAGTGAAAGATGCGAAGACAGTAGTATGGAACGGACCCATGGGCTGCTTTGAAATGCCAAACTTTGCACATGGAACAGAAGCAGTGGCAAAAGCATTGGCAGATACGGATGCTACTACGATTATAGGCGGCGGAGATTCTGCTGCGGCAGTAAATATTCTGGGATATGGCGACAAAATGACCCATATTTCCACAGGCGGCGGTGCTTCCCTGGAATTCCTTGAAGGCAAGGAGCTTCCTGGTGTGGCAGCAGCAAACGATAAATAATATAAAAGAATAAAGAAAGAAGGTATCCCATTATGGCAAGAAGAAAAATTGTGGCCGGCAACTGGAAAATGAATATGACCCCCAGCGAGGCGGTAGAGCTGGTGAATACTTTAAAACCTCTGGTAGAAAACGAAGAGGTTGATGTAGTGTTCTGTGTACCGGCAATTGACATCATCCCGGTAGTGGAAGCTACAAAAGGCACCAACATTCAGGTAGGAGCTGAGAATATGTATTACGAAGAAAAAGGCGCTTATACTGGTGAAATATCTCCGAATATGCTCACAGATGCAGGCGTAAAATACGTTGTATTAGGTCATTCTGAGAGAAGAGAATATTTCGCAGAGACCAGCGAGACCGTAAACAAAAAGATGCTGAAAGCATTTGAGCATGGAATTACACCGATTATGTGTTGCGGTGAGACCCTGGAGCAGAGAGAGCAGGGTGTGACCATGGACTTCATCCGTCAGCAGGTTAAGGTAGGATTCCTGGGAGTAACAGCAGATCAGGCTAAGACAGCAGTCATTGCCTACGAGCCGATCTGGGCAATCGGTACTGGAAAGACCGCTACAACCGAACAAGCTCAGGAAGTATGCGCAGGAATCCGTGCATGCATCGCTGAAATCTATGACGAAGCGACCGCAGAAGCGATCCGCATCCAGTACGGCGGCTCTGTAAATGCAAAGACCGCACCGGAATTGTTTGCACAGGCTGACATCGATGGCGGTTTAGTAGGAGGCGCTTCTCTGAAGGCTGAATTTGGTCAGATTGTAAATTACAAATAGTATTTGTGAAAGAGGGGACTGCTGTGGGGCGGTCCCTTATGTTATTAAATTGGAATTTAATGCAATTACTTGGACTACGGCTCAAGGTGATCTAAGTCGGAAGGTATGAGGTGGCAGGGGGACGGTGAGAGGAATCCCGCGGCAGCGGGCTGGCTGGGTTGGGTGGGAGGAAGGCTTAAGTTCCGGGGACACCTCCGTCGCGAAGAGAGTCTAAGACAAAACCGGAATCCCCGCCGGAGCACCGTTCGTATGTGCAAAGAATGCTTTATGTGCATTCTCTGCCCATTCTCACTTTTTTTCGGCTTGGACTGCCGAAAAAATCTCCAGCGGGAACCCCGGTTTTGCCTAAGACTCTCTATTCACTCCTGCGGAACCGTCCGCGGACCTTAAGCCTCCCTCCCGTCCGAACCTGCCAGCCCACCACCGCAGCATTCCTCTCACCTGGGTATGGGAAAGTTCCAGGGGGTAAATTTATCTGAAGGGGAATGATATTATTCACATAGGATATGGCTGTAAATTTGTCAGATAGAATATAGCTGTAATGTAGCCAGAAAGTATGGAAGTGATAACGGTAACAGGTTTGGCTGTTTATCCAAAACATTGAGCGATCATAAATGATGAATAATATGAAAAGTGTACAACGTTCGACCTTCCCCACCCGTTTTCCGTGAATGTGAAGTGAGTCTCTGCCAGGATATAGAAGGGAGCACCGGGGAGACAGGGCCAGGCCAGGGGGCGGGGTATAGGGACCAGTCAGGGAGGTTAAGCGGAGTGAGCCGAAGATCCAGTCCACCAGCTGTTTAGCGAGGAAGGCTTTCCTGACGAGCTTAGCAGCTGGTAGGACTTAGCTTAGGGGAACGGAGCCTCGAGCTGACTTGTCCCTATCCCCCGGCCCCTGGCCTGGCCCTGTCTCCCCGGTGCTCCCTCCTATATCCGTCCGTCTGCGATGCGCTCGCCGACTACATAACCTCGAACTTCACATACACAAAACTATAATTCAAACACAAACCTCGCAATCTCATCCACTGCATCGTTCGCTGTCTTAAAATTCGACATCTGGAACACATGCCACATCCCCTTATACAAATCCAGCCTCGCAGAAACGCCCTGCTTTATAAGCTGCTTGTGCAGTCTGACGGAGTCACTCAGGAGAATCTCATTATTTCCCACCTGAATATAAACGGGGGGAAAGTCTGTGAAGTCTCCGAACAGAGGGGATACAAGGGGATTTTCAAAGTTTTCTTCAGTGGTATAAGAGTAGCGGGCCCTGTCCATATATTCGTGATCTAAAATGGGATCCAGCTCTTCCCTTGTGACATGGGATTTTCCGGAGGTGGTGAGATCGGTCCAGGGGGACATGAGGGCAAAGGCTCCCGGCAGAAAGCGTTCCTCTTCCTTTAATTTCAAGCCCAGGGAGAGGGCCAGATTGCCTCCGGCGGAATCCCCCATGACAATGATATCTTTGCTTCCATACCCCAGCATCATCAGATAATCCCAAATTTTGACCACATCGTGTAATGCGGCTGGAAAGGGAAATTCGGGAGCCAGACGGTAATCAAAGCTGATAACATCCATGGAGGTAGCCATGGCTATTTTGGTGGTGAGTATTCTGGCGTAGTGGAGACTTCCGGTAATGTAGCCGCCTCCGTGGCAGTACAGGATAACCTTCTGGGTACTGTGGGGGCGGTTTACACTCACTATTTCCACAGGGACTGAGTCTATGGTCAGATTGGTATATGCGGCCTCTTTGCTTCTGGTTCCCAGAATCTTTCCTATGCTGTCCTGGGACTGGCGGTTTTTATCCAGGTCATCCGTTACCACAAGACTGTGAACGGCTTTGATAAGTTTCATAAAATTCTGGTTGCTTTTGCTCATAAATGGCATGGATAGAGGTGTCCTCTCTTTCGATATTTTCTATATAGTAACATTAACAGCCAAAGAGAGCAAGGAGAAGAAAGCTCTTCTTCCCCTTGTAATATGGCTTCTGAACCTCTATAATAAAAAGAACCTATAAGAGGTGAGAAGCTAATGAATAAAAAAGAAACCTGGTACAAGCTGGACTTGTCGGCTAATGTGTACCCAACCTTACAGAAACGTAAATTTTCATCATTATTCCGAATCACTATCGCCTTAAAAGAGGATATAGATCCAGTGCTTCTGCAGAAAGCACTGGACGTAACTCTGCCCAGATTTCCAAGTATGAAGGTGGCTATGAGAAAAGGGCTCTTCTGGAGATACCTGGAACCTAATGCCAATCCTGCCCCAAAAGTACAGCCAGACATTCAAAATCCCTGCATGCCTATACGTATCAAGAGCAATGACCGGTATCTGTTCAGAGTATATTACTTCAAAAATCAGATAGCACTTGAGGTTTTTCATTCGCTTGCAGACGGCAATGGCGGACTCTGCTTTCTGAAAACCATGACAGCGGTATATCTCAGGATGAAAGGATATGAGATACCGGACGGAGAGGGTGTTCTGAATATAGAAGAACAGCCGGATCCGGAGGAGCTGGAGGATGCGTACATTAAATATGCAAACTCCAGGGTGCCGTCCAAGCGAAGTCAGGGGAACGCTTACCGGATACATGGGACACAGGAGCCCTTTTATACGCTTAATATCATAAAAGGCACCATGGATGTCTCTAACCTTAAGGCTGTGGCCAAGGGCTATCAGGTGACAATTACGGAATATCTGAACGCGGTACTGCTGTATGCTCTTCTGGAGAAACAGAAGGCGGACAGAGTATGGAAAGAGAAACCGGTAAAGATTGCCATGCCTGTAAATCTCAGAAATTTCTTTCCTTCCAGGACCATGAGAAATTTTATAACCATGCTGTATCCTGGAATTGATCCCAGACTGGGAGAATACACCTTTGAGGAGATTGTAAAGCAGGTGCATCATTTTATGCAGTATTATATCAATCCCAAATTTTTGAATGCCGATATCACCAAGAATGCCAACACGCAGCAGAGCATCTGGATCCGTATGGTCCCTCTGCTGATAAAAGACCTTATTGTGCGCCAGTTTTATATTAAAGTGCAGAATAAACAGTCCTCAGCAGGCCTTACCAATTTGGGCATCGCGAAAGTGCCGGGTGCTATGGAAAAGTATGTTGTGGGCTTTGACGTGCTGATGGGGCAGCCATTTTCATCCAGAACCAACTGTGCCATTGTCAGTTATCAGGGGGTGACATCTGTTAATTTTGCAAGCTCAATTATTGAGGCAGACGTGGAACGATATTTTTTCCGAAAACTAGTAAAAGATGGTATTCATGTAAAGATTCAATCAAACAGGAGGTGAGGCCATGGCTTATTGCGTGAATTGTGGAGTGGAGCTGGAGGCTTCTCTTGAGAAGTGCCCTCTGTGTAATACTCCGGTGTATCATCCGGCAAAAGAAGAAAAGAGCAAACCTGCTTCTCCCTATCCTGCGATCCGGGGAGAGGTTGCCAGGGTAAAGAGGACAGATCTGGCGATACTTATAACCGTAATACTAAGTTGTACGGCTTTGGGCTGCGGACTTCTGAACTTATTTATATTTCAGATGAATGCCTGGTCGTTGTATATCATCGGACTGTGTGTGGTGTTCTGGATTTTTTTTATACCTGCCATGATATACAGGAAACTGCCCTTTTTTCTCATGCTCCTCTTTGACGGAGCTGCGGTTGCCATGTACTGCGGAATTATCGCGTATCTGTTTGACGGGGGAGAGTGGTACCGTCTGATTGCCCTTCCTATTATAATAATTGGTGTGGTGCTCATCATGGCAGTGAATCTCTGCTATCGTTTTCTCTCCAGATCGATCTTGTTTATGGCTTTGGCGGTAGTACTTGCCCTGGGAATTTTTTGTGTGGGGATCGATGCCAGCATTAAGAACTTTATTACAGGGGTGCCGGGCATAACCTGGTCAGCCATTGTTATGACCTGCAGCCTGATCATTGCGGTAACTCTGTTTACCATCATGAGGATTAGCAGGCTGCGGGAGGAAGTGCGCAGAAGAATGCATATTTAGCTTGTATTTTGGAGGAAAAGCCGATATAATTAATGGTTGTGAATAATTATAAAATATAATGTATAAAAAGGTGCAGGAGGTATTAGCTATGAAGAAAAAGTTAGTAGTATTAATGGCAGCTGTGATGATGGTATCACTGGCAGCATGCGGTAATTCAGGAAGCGGTGATTCAAAGAAAGAGGATACCGCAAAGGAAGAAACGAAGGGCGGATCCGGTGACAAGCTGATTGTAGGAACAGAGGCTGGATTTGCTCCCTATGAATATATGAAGGGAACAGAAGTTGTCGGTATAGATATGGATATCGCCAAAGCTATTGCCGATGATATGGGAAAAGATCTGGAGATCAAAAACATGGACTTTGATGGTGCTCTGGCAGCAGTACAGAGCGGTAAAGTAGACATGGTTGCGGCCGGTGTTTCCATTGATGAGGAGAGAAAACAGGTGATGGATTTCTCCGATGAATATGTGGACAACACAGAGGTGGTTGTGGTAAATAAAGAGAATCCGGGTATTACACCTGCAGGCGGTGAAGTGGCCGGCACAGACCTGGAAGGGAAAATCGTAGGTGTGCAGCAGGGGAACATCGCTGATATCTGGGTAGCCAATAAAGACAATGCCAATCCCAAGGAAATCAAACGTTACTCCAAGTTTGCACAGGCAGTAGAAGACTTAAAGAATGGAAAAATTGACGGTATTATCATTGATCAGTATCCTGCAGAAGAGATGGTTGCTTCTAATGACACACTTACTATTCTGAACGGTACATTATTTGAGGATAAGTATGCCATTGCTGTGAAAAAAGGAAATCAGGAATTGCTGGATCAGATCAATAAGGTGATCAAACAGTTAAAAGATGACGGAAAGATAGAAGAGTTTACAGCAAATCATGTAGGTAATTAAAGATGGGGTTTTTTGAAAATTTTCAGTCTGCTCTATATCAGGCATTGATACAGGATGACAGATATCTGCTGTATGTAAATGGTATTATAAAAACCATAGAGATCTCTCTGCTTGCGATTATTATCGGTATCGCTATCGGACTTGTGATCGCTGTATGTAAGGTGGCCAGTTCAAACAATAAGCATCTGAAGTGGCTGAATATCATATGTAATCTCTATATAACGATCATCAGAGGTACCCCTGTGATGGTACAGCTGCTGATTATTTATAACCTGATTTTTACTTCTAGAAATACCAATGAGGTGGTGGTTGGAGCCATTTGTTTTGGGATTAACTCAGGAGCTTATGTGGCAGAAATAATACGTGCCGGTATCGAATCCATAGATATCGGCCAGATGGAGGCCGGCCGGTGTCTGGGTCTGAATTATATAAAGACCATGCGCTATATTATTATTCCCCAGGCTATTAAAAATATTCTGCCGGCATTGGGCAATGAGTTTATTGTATTGATCAAGGAAACCTCTGTGGCAGGTATGATTGCTGTTACAGAGCTTACGAAGGCCGCACAGCTGGTGGGAAATATGTCATATCGGATCCTTCCTCCGCTGTTCATCGCTGCTGTCTGCTATCTGATAATGGTACTGGGGCTGACAAAGCTGCTGAATGTTATGGAAAGGAGGCTGGCTCAGAGTGATAGAGGTTAAAAATCTTCAGAAATCTTTCGGGGATCACGTAGTACTTAACGGCATAGACCAGAAGATAGAAAAGGGAGAGAAGGTTGTAGTCATCGGTCCCTCCGGGTCCGGCAAATCGACCTTTCTGCGCTGCCTGAACCGGCTGGAGGAACCCACCGGGGGAGAAATTTGGTTTGAGGGCAATAACATAACAGATCCTTCCTGCAGCATTGACAAGCTCCGCCAGAAGATGGGGATGGTATTTCAGCAGTTTAATCTGTTTCCCCATCTTACGGTGATGCAGAATCTTACTCTGGCCCCTACCAAACTGGGACTTATGAATCAGGGAGAGGCCGACAAAAAAGCGAAGGAACTTTTGGAACGTGTGGGACTGCCGGAAAAAGCAGATACCTACCCCAATATGCTTTCAGGAGGCCAGAAGCAGAGGATTGCCATTGCCAGAGCGCTGGTGATGAACCCTGATGTCATGCTTTTTGACGAGCCTACGTCAGCTTTGGATCCCGAGATGGTCGGTGAGGTATTAAGTCTTATGAAAGAACTGGCTATGGAAGGAATGACAATGGTAGTGGTAACCCATGAGATGGGATTTGCCAAAGAAGTGGCCACCAGGGTGCTGTTTATTGATGAAGGTAAGGTAAAAGAAGAGAATAATCCGGTGGATTTTTTTGAGCATCCGGAGAATCCCCGCCTGCAGGAATTCCTTTCCAAGGTTCTGTAGGAACAAGACGAACATGTGAAGCAAAATGAGGAGAACAAAAATGAAAAAACCAACTGTTTTAATGATACTCGATGGATATGGACTGAACGATAACTGTGAAGCCAATGCGGTGTGCGAGGGAAAAACTCCGGTGATGGATCAACTGATGTCCCAGTGTCCCTTTGTAAAGGGAAACGCAAGCGGGATGGCAGTGGGACTTCCGGAAGGCCAGATGGGAAATTCCGAGGTGGGTCACCTGAATATGGGTGCAGGGCGTATTGTATATCAGGAACTCACCAGAATTACCAAAGAAATTCAGGACGGAGATTTCTTTCACAACGAGGCTCTTTTAAAAGCAGTCAAAAATGCAAAAGAAAAGGATACAGCTCTTCATTTTATGGGATTGTTGTCTGACGGCGGTGTCCACAGCCATAATACACATTTGTACGGACTTCTGGAGCTGGCGAAAAGGGAAGGGGTAGAAAAGGTATACGTTCACTGCTTCCTGGACGGCCGTGATACACCTCCGTCTTCCGGAAAAGGCTATGTAGAAGAACTGCAGGCCAAGATGGAAGAGATCGGTGTGGGCCAGATTGCCACGGTTATGGGACGCTATTATGCTATGGACCGGGATAACCGGTGGGACAGGGTGGAAAAGGCCTATGCCGCTATGACAAAAGGAGAAGGAGAAAAGGCAGCCTGCGGGGCATGCGGGGTACAGGCCTCCTACGACAAAGGCAAAACCGATGAATTTGTGCTCCCCACAGTGGTGGAAAAAGACGGAGTTCCTGTGGCATCCGTGCAGGACGGGGATTCCGTGATTTTCTTTAACTTCCGTCCGGACAGAGCCAGAGAGATTACAAGAGCTTTTGCAGATGAAGACTTCCAGGGTTTCTTCCGGGAGAAGAAGCTGGATCTTGTGTTTATCTGCTTTACTGAGTATGACGCGACCATTCAGAATGTGGAAGTAGCCTTCCACAAGGTGTCTATAGAGAACACCTTCGGACAGTTCCTGGCTGCCCGCCATATGACCCAGGCGCGTATCGCTGAAACAGAGAAATATGCCCATGTAACCTTTTTCTTCAACGGGGGAATTGAAGAGCCCAACCAGGGGGAGGACAGAATCCTTGTGAAGTCCCCTAAAGTTGCAACCTATGACTTAAAACCTGAGATGAGCGCCTTTGAGGTTTGTGATAAACTTGTGGAGGCCATTGAATCAGATAAATACGATGTTATTATTATTAATTTCGCCAATCCGGATATGGTGGGCCACACAGGAATTGAAGCGGCAGCCGTGAAAGCCGTGGAAGCAGTTGACCAGTGCGTGGGCCGTGCGGTAGAGGCAGTGAAGAAAGTGGGCGGTCAGATGTTTATCTGTGCGGATCACGGCAATGCGGAACAGCTGGTAGATTATAAGACAGGGGAACCGTTTACAGCCCATACCGTTAACCCGGTTCCGTTTATCCTTGTGAATGCAGATCCTTCCTATGGCTTGAGAGAAGGGGGCTGTCTGGCAGACATTGCACCCACACTAATTGAACTCATGGGAATGGAGCAGCCAATAGAGATGACAGGCAAATCCCTTCTGATTCGGAAATAAATCTTAGGATTTTATAAAGATTCTTGACAAACCCTTAAAGAAATGATAAATTATTATCAAGCAAATAAAAGGGAGTAGCCGAACACCGACAGGTGGGTTTGAAACCGTCACCCGGTACTGAGAAGTACCCGTATCAAATGAGATGTGCAAGACTTTTATTGTGGCAGTGATGTCATGATAGAAGTCTTTTTTTATTACATAGGAAACTTCATTCTATCATCTGCCACAAATAAAAACCTTGCAGTTGCCGAAAGGCAGGGAAGGAGTTTAATATGTATAGGACAGGTAACCAAATTGAGATTCAAGAGGCAATAACAGCCGGCAGACAGGCCTTGGAAGCTCTGGAGGAAGCGGAGGATTTTCTTCAGAGCGCCAGAAACATAGGCATCTGGGATATGCTGGGAGGAGGACTTCTGGCAGATATTATGAAGCATTCCAGGTTAGACAAGGCAACCAGATGCTTGGAAGCAGCAAGGGAACGGCTGCTGCATTTTCAGAGGGAATTAAAGGATATTCAGGTTCCCATGGATATCCAGATGGAGATAGGTACTTTTCTTACATTTGCTGATTTTTTCTTTGATGGTATTATTGCAGACTGGATGGTACAGAATAAGATTCAGGAGGCACGGGAACAGGTAGAGGACGGCATTATTATGGTTCGGACTGTACTGGAGGATTTGGAACAGATGGAGCATAAAATAAGTATAGCAGAACAGGAGGGATAGTATATGGGATGTCTTGGAAATTTGCTTTGGTTTATCTGCGGAGGATTTTTAAGCGGACTTTCTTGGCTTTTGCTGGGCTGTCTGTGGTGCATTACAATTATTGGAATACCCATTGGGAAACAGTGCTTTAAATTTGCAGAGCTAAGCTTTTTCCCATTTGGCAAAGAGGTGAGCTACGGCGGAGGGGCCGGATCCCTGCTCCTCAATATTATCTGGCTCATTGTAACTGGCATACCAATGGCTTTGGAGTCTCTGGCTTTGGGTGCTGTTCTCTGTGTTACCATTGTGGGTATTCCTTTCGGAATCCAGCATTTTAAAATTGCTAAGCTGGCTCTTCTGCCGTTTGGCGCTGAGATACGTTAATAAATAATAGAAAATGGAGGGCATTATGAAACTGGTACTGGAACAAATAGAAAAGAAATTCGACAAAAAAGAAGTGCTGCGGGGTGCAGATTTTACCTTTGAAAAGGGGAAAATTTATGGGCTGCTGGGGCGAAATGGTGCGGGAAAGACTACGCTGTTCAACTGTATCAATGAGGATATTGAGATTGACGGCGGGAGCTTTTACATCGAGGAAGAGGGCATAAAAAGGCCGATTATTTCCGAGGATATTGGATATGTACTTTCCACGCCTGTGGTGCCTGAGTTTCTCACAGGCAGAGAGTTTTTAAAGTTTTTCATAGAGATCAATGCACAAAAGATGAAAGAATCTAAAAGTTTGGATGAGTATTTTGATTTTATGAAGATAGAGGAGGAGGACAGGGATAAGCTGATGAAAGACTATTCCCACGGCATGAAGAATAAAATGCAGATGCTGGTGAATATCATTGGCAGTCCCACTATTCTTCTGTTGGATGAGCCGCTGACTTCCTTTGATGTCGTAGTGGCAGATGAGATGAAAAAGATGCTGAAGGAGATAAAAAAGGATCATATTCTTATCTTTTCCACGCACATCATGGAGCTGGCCCTGGATTTGTGTGATGAGATTGTGATTCTAAACCAGGGAACTTTGGAAGCGATTCCTAAGGAAAATCTGGATAATGAAGAGTTCAAAGAAAAAATTATTGACACCTTAAGGGGAGAAGAAGGATGAAAACACTTTTAGTATCGTTCCGCCTGAGCAATACATATGGCGCGAATACCTGGATCTACAGGCTGCGCCGTCTGCCGGTGATTAAGAAACTAATCCCAGCAAGCCTGTATGGCTGCGGGGGACTGAAAAAGTTCGTTTATATTTTGTATGTTATCCTGAAAACTATATTAGCCTTTGGCAGTAAATTTTTATATCTGGGACTAATGATCTTACTGCCTCTAAGTATCCTGCCGGGTGATAAGGCCGGGAATTTTGTAAATATATTCTTTTTCCTTACGGCAATGGGAGCATTTACAAACACTGAACTGTTTAACCCCACGAAAGCCAAGTACTATACGGTTGTACTTATGCGTACCGATGCAAAAAGCTATGCCCTTTCCAGCCTTTGGTGGTTCCTGGCTAAGAATGTTGTGACCTGGATACCCGCGGTTCTGATCCTGGGCATGCAGGCAGGTATCCCTCTGGGTGTGTGCCTGCTGGTGCCCGTTGTGATGACAGAATGGAAGCTTGCGGGCAGTGCACTGATGCTGAAGTATTTTGACAGAACCGGCCGTGAGGTATCAGAAAATAATCTGAAGCTTTTTTTCAGTGTGACCGGGGCAGGTCTTTTGCTGGGGTACGGTCTCCCTTGGATTCGTGCAGGCCTCCCTGTGCAGGGCTTTTATCTGGCGGCGGCCCTCCTGATTCCGTGTGCGGTATGTTCTCTGAGAATACTTATTAAGAGCAAAAGCTATAAACGGCTTTATAAAAAGATACTGAATCTTAACGGCCTTATTTTCGGGGTACAGGAGAACGCAGCTGCCACACAGCAGAAAGCCTATCTCTCCAAAATATCTTCGGGGGAAGTCCGGACAGGGAATAAAAAAGGATACGATTACTTCAATGAACTGTTTATACAAAGACACAGGAAGATTCTTACCCATTCAGCCAGAAAAACAGCATACATACTTGTGGTGATTCTGGCCGGAGTGCTCCTTCTCTCCCAGTTCAATCCAAAAGCCTCCCGGGGCATCAATGAGGTGATGCTTAATTTTCTTCCTTATTTTATTTTTGTGATGTATCTGGTGAATAAGGGAGCAGTGGTAACACAGGCTATGTTTATGAATTGTGATCACAGTATGCTGGCATACCGGTTTTACCGGCAGCCGGACGCTGTTCTTAAACTTTTTAAAGTAAGGCTGCTGACACTGATAAAGATTAATATGATACCTGCGGCAGTGATTGCCTGCGGCCTTCCGCTTCTCCTCTTTATCACCGGGGGGACAGAGAATCCGCTGAATTATGCGCTGCTGTTTGTATCTATCCTGGCGATGGCAGTATTTTTTTCCGTACATCACCTGGTGATCTATTATCTGCTTCAGCCCTACAACGTGAATATGGAGGCGAAAAGCAGTGCATATTCGATTGTAAACGGGGTAACGTATTTTTTGTGTTATATGTGCATTAAATTTCAAGCTCCAACTATTATATTTGCAAGTCTGACGATTCTCTTTTCTGCTCTTTATATCGGTGCCGCATTATTCTTGGTCTATCGGTATGCACCGGTCAGATTTTGCCTGAAACAATAATTTTATATACATTATGACCGGCAATTTGGTAAATAATAAAAATACAGAATAAAAAATAAGGAGGTTTACGCATATGTATCGTTATTTGCCAATACGCCGTGTATACGCCAGAGAAGTGCTGGATTCCAGAGGAAATCCCACTGTGGAGGTAGAGGTTACCGTAGGAGAAGGAATTGTAGGAAGAGAGGGACATCTGGGAAGGGCTCTGGTTCCGTCAGGTGCCTCTACCGGCAGATTTGAGGCAGCAGAGCTGCGGGATGGAGATAAACGATACTATGGACTGGGAGTACAGAAGGCAGTTTCAAATGTAAATACAAAACTGGCCGATGCTGTTTTGGGGGAAAATGCCTTAAACCAGAGCCACATTGACTATCTTCTGCTTCAGGCAGACGGAACCAAAAATAAAGAGAATATAGGGGCAAACGCAGTACTGGGGGTTTCTATGGCTGTGGCAAGGGCAGCGGCCAAAGCATTGCGGGTTCCCCTGTATCAATATATCGGGGGCTGCCATGCAAGAAGAATGCCGGTGCCTATGATGAATATCCTGAACGGCGGAAAGCATGCAGATAATACGGTAGACCTTCAGGAGTTCATGATTATGCCTGTGGGTGCAGACAGCTTTTCCACGGGACTGCAGATGTGTGCCGAGATTTACCATAATCTGAAGGTGATACTAAAAGGGGAAAATCTGGCCACTGCGGTGGGCGATGAAGGCGGATTTGCCCCGGATGTTCAGGGATCAATGGAGGTCTTGGAGCTTATGTGTCAGGCAGTGGAAAAGAGCGGTTATAAGCTTCGTGAGGACATCTGCTTTGCAGTGGACGCGGCGGCAAGTGAACTCTACGACAAAGAAAAGGATTATTACTATTTCCCGGGAGAGAGCGAGATGAAGGGAGATACCGTTACAAGAACGGCAAAGGAAATGGTAGGCTATTACGAAGAGCTCATTGATGAATTCCCAATTGTCTCAATTGAAGATGGACTGCACGAAGATGACTGGGACGGCTGGAAGCTGATGACGGAAAAGCTGGGAGACAGAGTGCAGCTGGTAGGAGATGACCTTTTTGTGACAAATATCAAGAGGCTTGGCTGCGGCATAAAGCTGGATGTGGCCAATGCGATTCTCATAAAGCTGAATCAGATCGGGACGGTATCGGAGGCCCTGGATGCCGTAGAGATGGCCCATAAAGCAGGATACCGGGCTGTGATCTCACACCGTTCCGGTGAGACGGAGGACACTTTTATCGCAGATCTGGCGGTTGCTGTAAATGCAGGACAGATTAAGACAGGAGCTCCCTGCAGGACTGACCGGACGGCAAAATACAACCAGCTGCTGCGAATAGAGGATACTCTGGGAAATATAGCCCAGTACGACACACCTTTTATCTGACTAGTTTAGGGGGAAGAGGGAAGCTTATCCTCTCTCCTCCTGATTTTTGTTATATTTCCGAAAAACAAGTTGAAAAACTTTTACCTCTATGGTAAAATTATCTTGTTTGACAATTAGGAGGTGTAATCGTGGATATTTTACGTATGGTTCTGACCATAATTTTCGTTATTGATTGTATAGCCATTACTGTTCTTGTATTGATGCAGGAGGGAAAGCAGCAGGGTCTGGGCAGCATTGCAGGTATGGCCGATACGTATTGGGGCAAGAACAAAGGAAGATCTATGGAAGGGAACCTGGTTCGTGCTACGAAGATTACAGGATTATTATTTTTTGTACTGGCATTAGTATTAAACCTGAAGTTTTAACAGATGACACTCTTGTGAAGGAACAAGAGTGTTTTTTTCTTTTGAAGTCTCGGGAGAAAGATAGATAGGAGAAGAAGTGAATACGAAATTATTAAAGAAAAGAAGGAAAATGCTCTATGATATTATAAGCTGCAAGGAATACGAGCCTATGAGGGCAAAAGAGCTGGCAATTTTACTGGAACTGCCGAAAGGCAAAAGAAAGGAACTTCATGAAGTTTTGGATCTGATGGTGGAGGAAGGCATTCTTGAGATTACCAAACGGGGGCGGTATCAGAAAAGGTCAGGGAAAAAGCCGGATTCAGTCAGGGCAGTGGATCGGATCCCCGGAAGGAGAAAGAATAGCGGCAGAGAAGATGCAGTCTGTCCTGTGGGGAAGGAAGCGATGAAAGGAGAGCCGGAAAGGGAGTATGCAGAGGGCATCTTTATCGGTCACCCCAAGGGATTTGGATTTGTTGAGGTGTCAGGGGATACAGAGGATATCTTTATTCCGGAATCCCAGGTAGAGAATGCAGTGCATATGGACCGGGTGAGGGTACTTCTTTCCCCGGAACCGGAATCTAACGGAAGAAGGCGGGAAGGCAGTATTGTTAAGATACTGGAACACGGCACAGTCCAGGTGGTTGGGACATATCAGAGAAACAGCCATTTTGGGTTTGTGATAGCGGATAATGCAAAATTTTCCAGGGATATATTTGTACCCATGGAGTGCTCGAAGGGGGCTGTGACAGGGGACAAGGTGGTAGCGGTAATTACGGACTACGGGACAAAGAATAAGAGTCCCGAGGGCAAGGTTGTGGAGATACTGGGACATTTCAGCGAGGCAGGGGTGGATGTCCTTTCTATCGCCAAAGGGTATGACCTGCCTATGGAATTTCCTGAGAAAGTAAATAATCAGGCCGCAAAGGTGAAGGAATATCTGATTCCGGGAGATTTTGACAGCAGGATGGATCTGAGAGAGTGGACCATAGTGACAATTGACGGAGAAGACGCCAAGGATCTGGACGACGGCATATCCCTTAGCAAGGAGGGGGATATCTACCATTTGGGGGTCCATATAGCGGATGTCAGCAATTATGTACAGTATAGCAGTGCACTGGACAGAGAGGCGCTGAAAAGAGGGACAAGCGTATATCTGGTAGATCGGGTGATTCCAATGCTGCCTCCCCGTCTGTCAAACGGTATCTGTTCCCTGAATCAGGGAGAGGATCGGCTGGCTTTGAGCTGCCTGATGGACATCGACGAAACCGGACAAGTAGTTTCCCATCAGATTGCCGAGACAGTAATCCGGGTAAGCAGGAGAATGACTTACACGAATGTGAAAAAGATTCTGGAGCAGGAGGATGCATCTGCAGCCAGGGAATACGAAGAGTTAGTTCCGCTGTTTTTTCTGATGAAGGAGGTTTCCGAACTTTTGAGAAAAAGAAGGGAAAAACGGGGAGCAATTGACTTTGATTTCCCCGAGAGCAAGATCCTTCTGAACAGTCAGGGCAGACCGGTGGAGATCTATCCCTATGAGCATAATGTGGCTACAAAGATAATTGAGGATTTTATGCTGATCGCCAATGAGACAGTTGCAGAGGAATTCTGCCGTGCAGAGATTCCCTTTGTGTACCGGGTACACGAAGAACCGGACGAGGAAAAGATGGAAGCTGTTCTGCAGATGATTCATAACTTTGGCATTCCTGCCGTAAAGTCTAAGCAGAAGATTCATCCAAAGGAGATTCAGAAAATATTAAAGAGGATAGAAGGGACACCGGAGGAATCTCTATTTTCCCGGCTGCTCCTCCGTTCAATGAAACAGGCAAAATATACTCCGGAATGTACCGGCCACTTCGGTCTTGCGGCCAGATATTACTGCCATTTTACCTCGCCTATCCGCAGGTATCCGGATCTGCAGATTCACAGAATCATTAAGGAGACACTCCGGGGCAGAATGAACGAAGACAGAATCCGCCATTATCAGGGGATCCTGGAAGAGGTATCTGTCCAGTCCAGCGCCATGGAGCGCAGGGCAGAGGAGGTTGAGCGGGAGACAGATAAGCTGAAGAAAGCAGAATATATGTCTTCCCGGATCGGCTGTGAGTACCAGGGAATTATCTCCGGGGTTACGGAGTGGGGGATTTATGTGGAACTGCCCAATACAGTGGAGGGCCTGGTTCATGTAAATACGCTCAGAGATGATTATTATGTATTTGACAAGGATCACTACCGGATCGTGGGAGAGATGACGAAAAAAACATACGGACTTGGCCAGAAAGTGACCGTACGGGTAGAAGATGCTGATATGATAACTAAGACCATAGATTTTGTGCTGGCAAAGGAAGGAAAGGAGGATGAGGAGAATGAGCAAGGAATCGGGCAGCCGTCTGATTGCAAACAATAAAAAAGCATATCATGATTATTTTATCGAAGACAGCTATGAGGCAGGAATTGCCCTGGTGGGCACGGAGGTGAAGTCCCTGCGCATGGGGAAATGCAGTATCAAGGAGTCATTTCTTAGGATTGAACATGGAGAAGTGCTTATCTACGGGATGCATATCAGCCCCTATGAAAAAGGTAATATCTTTAATAAAGATCCTCTGCGTGTTAGAAAGCTTCTGCTCCATGAGTATGAGATTAGAAAGATTGCGGCCAAAATCGCAGAGCAGGGATATACCCTTGTGCCTTTGAAGGTTTACTTTAAAGGCAGTCTTGTAAAGGTGGAGATTGGAATTGCAAAAGGGAAGAAGCTTTACGATAAAAGACAGGATATTGCAAAGAAAGATCAGAGGCGGGAAGCCGAGAGAGATTTTAAAGTTAAAAACTTATTTTAAACAAATGAAAAACAGGGCAGCCGCAGCTGCCCTGGAATAGAGAAGTATAGGAAAACAACATCGAAAACGTTCGTCAATTACTGTATCTCAATTAGCTTGGGCTGTTCTTTCTCCGGAACCTGAGGTGCCTGTTTGGGAACGGCCAGACGAAGAACGCCGTTTTGGAAAGCAGCTTTGATATCTTCCTGTCTGATATCCTCGCCCACATAGAAGGTTCTCTTGCAGGTTCCCTGGAAGCGCTCTCTGCGCAGATATTTCCCTTGATTATCTTTCTCGTCTTTGTTCTCTGTATGGTTTGCAGAGATTGTCAGATAACCGTCCTTCAGTTCTGCCTGGATATCTTCTTTTGAATATCCGGGAAGCTCCATGTCAATCACATAGCTGCCGTCTTTTTCCTGGATATCTGTCTTCATCAGAGATGAACGGCCGGCGGTTTCAAAAGGTGCAGTGAAAAATGGGTCACTGAACATTTCATCAAATAAATCAAAAGGTCTTCTAAATAACATAGGTCATTCCTCCTTATTTTTCTTTATGTTACCCCGGCAGCTGCCTGCCTTCATAACAGTTGCTGTTTTATTTGTTCTATATGTTTTATAACACATATTATTAGCACTGTCAAGCGGTGAGTGCTAATTTAATAATTGTTTTATAATATTTATATTTTGTTCAGAAATCTTAGGTTTTAGACTTATACTGTACATTTATTTACTTTCTATTATAAAAATGATAAAATGAACAAAAGAATACCTTTTTAAAACGAGGACAGGAGGCATGACAATGGAAGACAAGCTATATCAGATGATGGATTGGCCAAAGATTGAGGCTGTGGTTTACTCTGAGGAGAGTACCCCCCGCAATCTTTTAGGTCCCCGGGTTACAGAAGAAGGGATATTGATTCAGTGCTTTTATCCGCTGGCAGAAAAAGCCAGCGTGCATGTAATAAAGGATGATAAGACTTATGAGATGGTGATGGAGGACGAGGGGGGATACTTTGCCGTGCTGATACCGGGAAAGAATATTCCCCAGTACCGTCTGATTGTGGAGTATAAGGAAGAGACCCTGGAGGTTTATGACCCTTATGCATTTCCCACGCAGATCACACCGGAGGAGGAACAGAAATTTAATGCGGGAATCTGTTATGAGATCTATAAAAAGCTGGGAGCTCACCCAATGACTTTGAACGGAGTTTATGGAACGTACTTTGCAGTGTGGGCGCCAAATGCCATGCGGGTCAGTGTTGTGGGGGATTTTAACCGGTGGGACGGAAGGGTTTATCCCATGAACCGGCTGGAGGCGTCCGGGATCTTTGAACTGTTTGTTCCGGAAATTGCCTGCGGATCTCTATATAAGTATGAGATTAAGGCGAAAGGCGGCCTTACCTATCTGAAAGCGGATCCCTATGCAAACCAGGCGCAGCTTCGGCCGGACACGGCCTCCGTGGTAGCAGATCTGGAGCGTTATCAGTGGGAAGATAAGGACTGGATGAAAAAACGGAAGCAGGTCAACGACGAGAAAAAACCTATGGTCATTTATGAAATGCACCTGGGTTCCTGGAAGAGACCGGGTGACGGGGATACCTTCTGTAATTACAGAGATACGGCAGAGGAGCTTGCGGCGTATCTAAAGGATATGGGGTATACCCATGTGGAACTGATGCCCGTGATGGAGCACCCTCTGGATGCCTCCTGGGGGTATCAGGTGACGGGATATTATGCCCCTACCAGCAGATACGGCACCTGCGATGACTTTATGTACTTTGTGGATTATCTCCACAGGCAGGGGATAGGGGTAATCCTCGATTGGGTGCCTGCACATTTTCCCAAGGATACCTTTGGACTTTCTAATTTTGACGGAACCTGCCTGTATGAACATCTGGATCCAAGACAGGGAATGCATCCCCACTGGGGGACCCTGATCTATAATTACGGCCGTCCCCAGGTATCAAACTTTCTGATTGCCAATGCCCTATTCTGGGCAGAGAAATATCATGTGGACGGGATCCGCATGGATGCGGTGGCCTCTATGCTGTATCTGGACTACGGAAAGAAGGACGGAGAATGGGTGGCCAATATTTACGGGGGGAATGAGAACCTGGAAGCCATTGAATTCCTCAGGCATCTGAACTCTGTATTTAAGAAAAAGCACAGAGATGTGCTGCTGATTGCGGAGGAATCCACTGCCTGGCCTCGGATTACCGGCAGCCTGGAGGAGGACGGACTGGGATTTGACTATAAATGGAATATGGGATGGATGAATGACTTTATCCGGTATATGTGCTACGATCCTCTGTTTCGGGGAGGGCATCACGATGAACTTACATTTAGTATGATCTATGCATACAGCGAAAAGTTTCTGCTCAGCCTGTCCCACGATGAAGTCGTGCACGGCAAATGTTCGCTCCTGAATAAGATGCCCGGGGAGAAGGAGAAAAAGTTTGCAAACCTCAGGGCAGCGTATGGCTTTATGCTGGCACATCCCGGCAAAAAACTTCTGTTTATGGGACAGGAATTTGCCCAGGAACGGGAATGGTCAGAGGAGAGGGAACTTGACTGGGAACTGCTGGAAGAGGAATCCCACAGACAGATGCAAAATTATGTGAAGGCTCTGTGGCATTTGTATAAGGAATATCCTGCATTGTATCAGCTGGACTTCGATACGGATGGGTTTGAATGGATCAACCAGCTGGAGTATGAGAAAAATATGCTCACCTTTTTGAGAAAGACCAGAAGAAATGCAGATACGCTTCTGCTTGTATGCAATTTTTCCGATGTGGAATACGACGGATACCAGGTTGGCGTTCCCTATGCGGGCAAGTACAAGGAAGTATTTAACAGTGACAGAAAAGAATTCGGCGGCTCCGGGGTGGTGAATCCCAGGGTGAAAATGTCTAAAAAAACGGAGTGCGACGAGCGGAAGAACTCCATTGTGATTAAAGTGCCGCCTCTTAGCTTCCAGATCTTTGCATACAGGAAGGAAGTGGATAAGGTAGTAGACAACAAAACTGCCAGGAAAAAGAGAAAGACTTCAGCCGGAAGAAATCTGAAAAAAGAGCTGGCGGATAAAATGTTGTAGAAAACAGGAGATATTGCATGGATACTGAAACAGTGGAAGTACACAAGATGATTACGTATTTTGAGGCTATGCTTCCTACGGTGATTAACTTTGCCGTAAAAGTAGTTCTGGCGCTGCTGGTATACTTTATCTGTTCTAAGATAATCAAAAAGCTGTGCAAGGTGCTGAGAGCCTCTATGGAGAAGGCGGGCATTGACCTGGGAGTCGTGCAGTTTGTGAACTCTATTGCCAGGGCAGGACTTTATTTTCTGCTTATAGTCACTATAGCAGTGCGGTTTGGAATTAAGGAATCCTCAGTGGCGGCTTTGCTGGCATCCGGAGGTGTGGCGGTTGGTCTTGCACTGCAGGGAGGGCTCTCAAACTTTGCCGGGGGTGTGATTATTCTGGCACTGAAGCCATTTCAGGTGGGAGACTATATCATTGAAAATACCGGTAAACAGGAGGGAACAGTTACCAAGATAGAGATGTTTTATACCACACTTTCCACTGTGGACAACAAGCGGATTGTTATTCCCAACGGGACGCTTACAGAGGCGAGTGTGGTCAATGTTACGGCCCAGGAGAAGAGAAAGCTGGAATTTAAAATCGGAATTTCCTACCAGTCAGATCTGAAAAAGGCAAAAGGGATTCTGGAGCGTCTGCTCCACGAGGATCCTTGTATTATGTCGGATCAGGAGATGATTGTTTTTGTAGATGAATTGGGGGAAAGCTCTGTGATTATTGGCTTTCGTGCCTGGGTGAAGACGGAAGAGTACTGGAACACCAAGTGGAGGCTCAACGAGAAGGTAAAACTTGCATTTGATGAGGAAGATATCGAGATACCCTACAACAAACTGGATGTGAGAGTCAGCCATATGGAACAGTGACAGGAGAGGAGATGCATTCTATGAAAGCGAAAAAACTATCGGCAATTCTTTTGGCGTTCTGTCTGGGTACAGGGGGAATCGCTGGCTGCGGCACAGAGGACAAAGGGAAGACTACAGAAAAAGAAGCAGAGAGTACTGCTACCCAGGAAGATAATAAAGATAACCAGGAAACAGAGAAGGAAGAGAACAAAGAAGAGGCACCTAAGGAAGAGAAAGAGACATCTTCCATTCCTGCGGAAAACGGAAAAGCCATTATCTACTCACCTAACGAGAATGCAGATGGTTATAACAAGCAGGAAATGGATTTTGAGGAAGTATCTCCCGGTATGATTATCGGCCAGATGGTAGGCGACGGAACCCTGCCGGACAGTGTGGTGGTACAGAATTTTGAAGAGGTTGACAATGAGGGAGAGTCCGCCCTCCGATTGGATCTGTCCTCAGGGTTCGGAGAGTATGTACAGTCAATGGGTACGGCCGGGGAGGATATGACCATGGGATCTCTGGTTAACACATTTCTGGATACCTACGGGGTATCCTCAATAGAGATTTTGGTGGATGGAGAAGCCTTCAGTACCGGACACAGTGAGTACAGCGGATTTTTAAGCCGCTATGAGTAACAAAAGCAGGATAAAACAGAATATTGTTAAAAAAGAAGAAGGATCTGGTGCCTAAGCACGGATCCTTCTTCTTTTTTCTTGCAGATTCTGCATAAATTTCCGTAAACTCACAGAAACTAAAGCAAGGAAAAGAAGAATGTGAGGACAGAGATATGACGGAATTTGGATTGAAAACAACAGTACATTTCGGCCAGGCACCTCTTTCTTATCTAGATACCCTGAAAGCACAGAAAATATTCATTGTTACAGACCCTTTTATGGTGGAGTCAAAGATGGCAGACAGGATTACGGAACGGCTGTCAGGAAAGGAAGTCAGTATCTTCAGCAATGTGGTTCCGGATCCGCCTATGGAGCTGGTAGTGCAGGGAGTCAATGAAGTTATTGCCTTCCGCCCGGATCTGCTCATTGCATTGGGCGGCGGCTCAGCCATAGATGAGGCAAAAGCAATTATGCAGTTCTCCAGAAAGATTGGGGAGCTGCCGGATATGGACTTCATTGCCGTTCCCACTACAAGTGGAACGGGATCTGAGGTTACTTCATTTGCTGTGATTACAGACAGGGAAAAAGGAAGAAAGTATCCTCTGGTGGCACCGGAGCTTTTGCCGGATGTGGCAATTTTAGACAGTGATCTGGTAAAAAGCGTTCCCCCGGGGGTTGTGGCTGACACAGGCATTGATGTACTTACTCATGCCCTGGAGGCTTATGTGTCCCTGAAAGCTAATTTTTTTACAGATGCATTCGCAGAGAAAGCTGTCCTTACGGTCTTTCAGTATCTCCTGCGTTCTTTTGAGAGCAGTGAGGATACGGAAGCCAGAGCACAGATGCACTATGCCTCCTGTATGGCAGGAATGGCATTTGACCAGACCTCTCTGGGAGTGAACCATGGAATTGCCCATAACATCGGGGGGAGATTCAAGGTTCCTCACGGCAGGGCGAACGGGATCCTTCTTCCCCATATAGTAGAATACAATGCGGATCTGAAGGATTATCAGCAGAAGGAGTACAGCCTGGCGGCCAGAAAATATGCAAGGCTTGCTGAGCTGCTGGGAATCGGAGGCGTGAATGTACGCACGGGCGTCAGGAATCTTATCAGTCATATCAGAAAACTGGAAAAAGCGCTGAAGATGCCCCAGGGCTTTCATGACTGTAAAATAGCACAGGCTGAATATCAGAAGGAAGAAGAAACAATTGCGCAGGGAGCGCTGGCAGACGGGTGTACGGCCACAAATCCCAGGCAGGTTACCCGGGCAGATGTAATAAAAATTCTCAGACAGGCCTGGTAATGAGAGAGACAGGGCGGTGACGAAATGGAACAGCAAGAAAAACAGCGGATAATTCAGGAATTTGTACCGGGCAAACAGGTGACTTTAGCACATGTGATTGCAGGACCAGACAGGGATATCTATGTGAAACTGGGGCTGGAGCCGGGAAGGCAGGATGCCATCGGCATTCTGACAATCACTCCCAGCGAGGGGTCAATTATTGCAGCTGATATAGCAACTAAGGCATCGGATATCACTCTCGGATTCATTGACAGATTCAGCGGGGCTTTGGTATTTACCGGAGATATCAGCTCTGTAGAGGCAGCTATTAAGGATATTTTGAGGACGCTGGAACAGGACTTGGGATTCGCGCCGGCTCCTGTTACGAGGTCTTAGCTATGAAAAAGGTAATTTTTATGGGAAAGACAGGGTGCGGGAAAACGACACTGTGCCAAAAGCTCCACGAACAGGAGTTGAAATATAAAAAGACACAGGCAGTAGAGCGCTATGGGGATGCCATTGACACACCAGGTGAATATCTGGAAAACCGGCATTTTTACAATGCATTGATTATGTCGGCCATCGATGCGCGGATGATTGCCCTTGTGGCGGATCCCACCTCCTCCTATCAGGCAATTCCCCCTGGCTTTGCCAGCATATTCGGAAAAAAAGTGATTGGGATTATTACAAAGTGCAGGGAAGCGACTCAGGAACAGATCCAAAAAGCCAGAGGAGAGCTGCAGGCAGGGGGCGCCTGGCCCATATTTGCGGTAGACACGCCTGCAGGGGTGGGAATCCCGGAATTATTTGATTATCTGGAGAGAGAGGGGAAAGCCAGTGAAGGAAGAGCTGCTCAGTGTAGGAATTGATCTGGGAACGAGTACTACACAATTGATTTTTTCTAAATTAATTGTGGAAAATATGGCCAGCAGCTATACCGTACCCCGTATGGTAATTGCAGACAAACAGATCAAATATAAAAGTGAAATATATTTTACTCCTCTTCTGGGGGAATCTCAGAACCGCATTGATTTTGAAAAAATCAGAGATATTGTGGAAGCTGAGTACAAAAAGGCGGGTATCCGAAAAGAGCAGATCGATACCGGGGCTGTGATTATTACCGGTGAGACAGCCAGAAAAGAGAATGCCAGAGAAGTGGTTAATGCCCTTGGGGATTTCGCAGGGGATTTTGTGGTAGCTACTGCCGGCCCGGATCTGGAGAGTGTTATCTCAGGCAAAGGGGCAGGGGCAGATGAATATTCCAAGGAGCATCATACCACGGTAGTTAATATAGATATCGGGGGCGGCACCAGCAACCTTGCGGTATTTCAGAGGGGAGATACCTGTGATACCGGATGCCTGGATATTGGGGGGCGTCTGATAAAGGCAGATGCTGATACTCACAGAATCACCTATATTGCCCCTAAGCTGCAGGAGATTATCCAAATGGAGCATCTGCCCCTGGCAGTGGGTGATACCGCTACAGAGGCAAATGTAGCGCCCGTGATTGCTATTATGGTTTCGGCTCTGGAGGCGAGTGTGGGACTTAAGCCCCAGGGGAAGTACTATCAGCTTCTGGTCACTCACAGAGGAATCGAGTTCAAAGAACCAATTCCCTGTATCAGCTTTTCCGGGGGTGTGGCGGAGGCGGTTTATCAATCCCGGAAGTTTGAAGACAAGTTCTGCTATGGGGACATCGGAATCCTTCTGGGGGAAGCCATTGCACGGTCAGAGCTGTGCAGGAGGATGAAGGTGATAGAGAGCAGGGAAAGGATTCGGGCTACAGTGGTAGGCGCCGGAAGCCATACGACAGAAATCAGCGGAAGTACAATTACTTACACAAAAGATACCTTCCCGGTAAAGAATCTTCCGGTGCTGAAGATAAGCCCCAGGGAGGAGCAGGAAAATCTGGGCGAAAGTCTGAGAAAGAAGATTGAATGGTTTGAGGTAGAGGACAGCCTGCAGCCGGTGGCTGTAGCCCTTACAGGGGCAGAAAACCCTACCTTCGCGGAAGTACAGACCTATGCCGGCGAGCTGCTTTTAGGGATGAAAGCCCTGATGGAGCGGGGACTGCCGGTTATTGTCATAGTGGAGAGAGATATGGCGAAGGTACTGGGTCAGTCTATGTATGCCCTCCTGGGGTACGGGAAGGACGTTGTCTGCCTGGACGGTGTAAGGCTCCAGGAAGGAGATTATATTGATATCGGGAGGCCTATTGCCCAGGGAAGTGTTCTCCCTGTGGTGGTAAAAACCCTGGTATTTCATTCATAGAAAATAATGAAAATGGAGGAAAGCCATGATTTTAAAAACAAAACTTTTTGGGCATGTATATGCATTTTCGTCCCTGAAGGAAGTGCTGGCGAAGGCAAATGAAGAGAAATCAGGGGATAAGCTTGCGGGGATTGCGGCAGAAACAGCAGAAGAAAGAGTGGCCGCTAAGATTGTACTGTCTGAAATTACGCTGGAGGATCTGCGGAATCACCCTGTAGTTCCCTATGAGACGGATGAAGTTACCAGAATCATACAGGATGATGTAAACGAATCTATTTACAATGAAATTAAGAGAATGACAGTGGCCGAGCTTAGGGAATGGATCCTGGATGAAGCCCATACCGGAGAAGATATTAAAAGAATATCCAGGGGTCTCACATCTGAGATGGTAGCTGCAGTGGCAAAGCTCATGTCTAATATGGATTTGATCTATGGAGCGAAAAAGATTCGCATCACTGCCCACTGCAATACTACCATCGGGGAAGCGGGGACACTCTCCTCCAGACTGCAGCCAAACCACCCCACAGACGATCCCGACGGCATTATGGCATCTCTTTTGGAAGGGCTGACCTATGGGGCCGGGGATGCGCTGCTGGGTCTGAATCCAGTGGATGATTCGGCGGAAAGTGTGACGCGTATCCTGAAACGCTTTGAGGAAATTAAGAGAAAGTACGAGATTCCTACCCAGACCTGTGTTCTGGCTCATGTAACTACCCAGATGGAGGCCATTAAAATGGGCGCCCCCACAGATCTGATCTTCCAGTCCATTGCGGGATCTGAACTGGGCAATACAGCCTTTGGCTTCAATGCGGCAACCATAGAAGAAGCACGCCAGATGGCGCTCGGCAGGGGTACAGCCACAGGCCCTAATGTAATGTATTTCGAAACCGGTCAGGGATCTGAGCTCTCATCAGAAGCCCACCACGGCGCGGATCAGGTGACCATGGAAGCCAGATGCTATGGATTTGCCAAGCATTTTCAGCCGTTTTTGGTAAACACAGTAGTGGGATTTATCGGGCCGGAATATCTGTATGACGGCCGTCAGGTAAACCGTGCGGGCCTTGAGGACCACTTTATGGGAAAACTCACCGGGATCTCCATGGGATGCGATGCCTGCTATACCAATCATATGAAAGCCGATCAGAATACCATCGAGGATCTGTCAGTATTGCTGACAGCAGCAGGATGCAACTATTTCATGGGAATCCCTCACGGAGATGATGTTATGCTGAATTATCAGACAACAGGCTTCCAGGAGACAGCTTCTCTTCGGGAAATCTTCGGTCTGACAGCAATCAGGCCGTTCCATGAATGGCTGCTTCGTATGGGGTATGTGGATGAGAGAGGACATCTGACGGGACGTGCCGGGGATGCCTCCACATTATTTTAAAGGAGGAAAGGTGAATGCAGGATACAGATGTAAGAGCTTTAGTAGAACAAATGGTAGAAGATATGCTGAAGGGGAAATCTATTCAGGCTTCCTCCGACAGTAAAAGCAGTTATGCAGCATCCGTCGGACAAAATAACAGAGTTGAGAAAATGCCGGAAAGCACCGATGGAGGACAGATACTGCCGGATATTACCCAGATTGATTTAAGAAAACAGCTTCTGGTTAAAAATCCGAAGGACAGGGAAGGATATCTGGCCATGAAGGCTAAGACACCCGCCAGACTGGGAATCGGAAGAGCAGGAGCCAGATACAAGACAGCAACGATGCTTCGTGTACGGGCAGATCATGCGGCTGCTCAGGACGCGGTATTCTCTGATGTTTCAGAAGAGTTTATTAAAAAGAATCAATTTGTATTCGTAAAAACAAAATGCAAAGATAAGGATGAATATCTGACCCGCCCCGATTTGGGAAGAAGGTTCGCGGATAAGGAAAAAGAGATTATAAAAGCTGCCTATAAAGATCACCCCAAGGTAATTATTGTGGTGGGAGACGGCCTATCATCCTCTGCAGTGGAGGCCAATGCCGCTGAGATGATTCCTGCTATATCCCAGGGGCTGAAAGCGAAAGGGATAAGTACGGGACCTATCCTGTTTATCAAATATGCCAGGGTTGGGGCTATGGACGACATCGGCGAGATTACAGGGGCAGAAGTGATCTGTATGCTGGTCGGTGAGCGTCCGGGCCTTGTTACAGCAGAGTCTATGTCTGCGTATATTGCCTACAATCCCCGTCACGGACTGGCAGAAGCCAAGAGAACCGTTATCAGTAATATTCACAAGGGCGGTACCACGGCAGTAGAAGCAGGGGCGCATGCCTCAGGTATTATTATGAAAATGCTGGAGCAGAAGGCTTCCGGTATAGATCTGAAATAACAGAAAGGAAAGCAAGCCATGAGAAATGATGAATTACGGGCTCACATTCTTGGTGTCCGGGTGATTTCCAATGTGAGCGATGATCTGGTACGAGCACTTTCCCTGGGGCAGAGGCATAAAAGTCTGGGAATTGTAACTGCGGATACCGACGATGTTCTATATACGGCTCTGGATGAAGCTACAAAGGATGCCGATGTGGATGTGGTATACGCAAAATCCATGTATGCAGGATCTGCCAATGCATCTACTAAATTAGCCGGGGAGGTTATCGGCATAATCGGAGGTCCCAGCCCTGCGGAGGTGCGCAGCGGATTAGAATCAATCAGAAATTTTATTGAGAACGGCAGCTGTTTTGTCAGCGCCAATGAGGATGATTCTATTGTCTATTATGCCCATACTGTTTCCAGAACAGGATCGTATCTCTCCAAGTCTACAGGGATTCGGGAAGGGCAGGCCCTGGCATATCTGATAGCCCCTCCTCTTGAGTCAATTTATGGACTGGATGCAGCACTAAAGGCTGCAGATGTAAAGATGGTTTCCTTTTACGGACCGCCTTCTGAGACAAATTTTGGCGGCGGACTGCTTACGGGAACCCAGTCAGCCTGCAAATCAGCCTGCGCGGCTTTTGCCCAGGCGGTAAAAGCGGTGGCAGACTCTCCCAGTCAATTTGAATAAGAGAAAAGGAGATTATCTATGGACTTAAAAGATAAAGATCTGCTGTCCGTTCAGGAAGTCAGGAACCTGTTAAAAGAGGCGAAAGAGGCTTCTGAAAAGCTGGCAGAGATGGATCAGAATCAAATAGACAGGATTGTAAAGGCAATCAGCGAAGCAGGAACTGCACATGCTGCGGAACTGGCCAAACTGGCCAATGAGGAAACTGGATTCGGCAGATGGCAGGATAAAGTGATAAAAAATCTCTTTGCGTCACAGGCAGTCTATGAGGCAGTGAAGCATCAGAAGACAATTGGTATTCTGCATGAAGACAGAGAGCGTCAAGTGTGGGATATAGGTGTGCCGGTAGGGGTAATTGCGGGAATTGTTCCCTCCACAAACCCCACATCAACAGTGATTTATAAGGCAATGATTGCCTTAAAAGGAGGAAATGCCATTGTCTTTTCTCCCCACCCGGGTGCAAAGAAATGTATTCTCAGAACCGTTGAGGTAATTGCCGAGGCTGCAATGCGGGCAGGCTGTCCCAAGGGGGCCATTTCATCTGTCAGCATCCCCACCATGCCTGCGACACAGGAATTGATGAAGCATGAGAACACAGCCTTGATCCTGGCTACCGGAGGGGGAGCTATGGTAAAATCTGCTTATTCCTCAGGAACCCCGGCCATCGGGGTAGGCGCCGGTAACGGCCCTGCCTTTATTGATAAGAGCGCAGATGTGCATATGGCGGTAAAAAGGATTCTGGATTCCAAGACATTTGACAACGGGACTATCTGTGCTTCTGAACAGTCCATTATTGTAGAGAAATGTATGGAGCAGCCAGTTTCTGAAGAACTGAAAAAGCAGGGAGCTTTTCTTCTGAACGAGGGAGACACCAAAAAGCTGGGCCAGTTTATATTGAGAGCTAACGGAACTATGAACCCTATGATTGTAGGAAAAAGTGTGGCCCAGATTGCTGAATATGCGGGGCTTTCCAATATTCCATCCGGGACCAGAGTGCTGGTGGGCAGAGAAACCAGGGTGGGGGAAGGGGCGCCTTACTCCAGAGAAAAACTGGCACCGATACTGGGCTTTTATGTAGAAGAAAATACGGAGAATGTTCTTCGCCGTTCCATAGAAATTCTTCACATGGAGGGCGCCGGCCATACCTTTTCCATTCATGCAGAAGATGAGTCCCTGATCAAGAGGTTTGCCCTTGCAGTGCCGGCCTCCAGAATTCTGGTAAATACACCGGGTGCTCTGGGCGGCATTGGGGCGACAACAGGTCTGTTCCCGGCACTGACTCTGGGCTGCGGAGCAGTGGGAGGAAGTTCAACCTCCAACAACATCGGTCCTCTGGATGTGATAAATATCAAAAGAGTCGGGTTCGGGACCAAAGAACTGGAGGAGATCAGAAGAGAGGCGGGCAGTGTGCCGGAACCCTCAGGAGTATGTACTCTAGGAACAGATGCTGCTTTTGTCCAGTCAATTGTAGAGAGAATCATGAGAGAGATTGGATAAAAACAGGAGATGCCAAGACTGGCGGCAACCAAATCGTAATTTATAAATAGAAAATAGAAAATTGTAGAATACTAATCTTGTATTGAAAGAGATGGAGGGATTGTAAAATGGCAAATACAAACGCATTAGGCATGATAGAAACAAAAGGTCTGGTAGGAGCAATTGAGGCCGCTGATGCTATGGTTAAGGCCGCCAACGTGGCATTAGTGGGCAAGGAAAGCATTGGCGCAGGTCTGGTAACGGTTATGGTCAGAGGTGACGTTGGAGCGGTCAAAGCGGCAACAGACGCCGGTGCAGCAGCTGCAGAGCGTGTGGGAGAGCTTGTATCTGTTCACGTGATACCGAGACCCCACACTGAGGTGGATGTGATACTGCCTCACCAGCTGGAGAAAAGCAGCACATCCTATAGCTCTGAGGCATAAAAAATGGCGGAAATCACGACAGAAAAGCTGGAACAAATTGTATCGGAAACCCTCTCAGAGATTCTGGGAGGGGATACAGGCAGGAAAAAAAAGCCGGAGCATATGACCACCTTGAGAGGGGATGAAATGGTCTACAAGGACCATCCCCGGATCATATTCCGGGGAGCCATCGATTCTCTGGAGTCGGAGATTATACTGGTGCAGCTGGCTGCCGCAAAAGAAAAAAAGAATCTTCTGGTACAGGACCTGGAGGAGATTATCCGGGTAATCCGAGGTCTGCTTCGCTGCGAAGTCAGCGGGGAAGCTGTGAAAACAGAAAAAATCCAGGGACTGACCATGGATGAGCTGAGAGAGCATTCCCATCACCCCAGCCGGTATTATGGAATGAGACATTTTCTGCCGACTTGTGAGCACGGTGAGATCGTTGCCTGTCTGAACCGCCTGAGGACTATGACCAGGGAAACAGAACTTGCGGCATACAAGGCATTTAAGACAGAATCCGGGGAAGTGACCAGGGACGACATTATCCGGGTACTGAACAGGCTTTCCTCCCTGTTCTGGATTATGATGTTTAAATATCTTGCCGGCAAATACTAGTATCATTTGGCAGTACACTGAAATTGATAAAATATCGGATGAAGACAGATCCAAGGATGGAGGGATGGACAATGTACGGTACAGTACTCCGGGATGAGGAGAAAAAAAGATTAGCCGACCGCATTGTAGATGCGGTGGTGAAGGAGATACAGGAAAGCTGTATGGTTGAGGTAGAAGCTTCCGGACGCCATGTCCACCTGTGCAGGGCAGATATTGATGCCCTGTTCGGAACCGGATATCAGCTCACAAGAGTCCGCGACTTATCCCAGCCCGGACAATATGTCTGCCAGGAGAGAGTATCTCTTGGAGGACCTAAGGGGACTCTGCACAATGTGGTAATCCTGGGGCCGGAACGAAAGGAAACTCAGGCTGAGGTATCTATGACGGATTGTCTGGCTCTGGGAATAAAGGCACCGGTCAGGCTGAGCGGTGACATTGAAGGCACACCCGGAGCAGTATTCTCCTATAAAGACCGGCAGGTGATTAAGGACAAAGGTGTCATAGTGGCGAAACGCCATATGCATATTACTCCTGAGGATGCCGAAAAGTTTGGGGTCAGAGATGGAGATGCTTTAAAAATAAAGGTGTTCGGCAGCAGACCTCTTATATTTGAAGACACCATTGCCCGTGTCAGCCCGGATTTTCAAACAGATGTCCATATTGACTATGATGAAGCGAATGCCTGCGGCTTTCAGAAGGGAACCTTCTGCCGTATCGTAGGCAAAGAGAGGAACGGCGGATGACAGGGCAGCGTGAACTGGTGGAGCAGGTGGTAAGAGAAGTGGAAAAAAAGCTGAAAGAGTCTGCATCCCTTAACAGACCGGAGGCACTTATCCTGGGAACTCCCGGACCTGAGATAAAAAACTATCTGGAAACGCAGTATCTGCTGCATTATTTCGGGGATTCTATTAAGGAAGCAGTAGAGGGATCCAGGTACGATGTGATTTTTCTGATGGAGCTTCCGGATCTTTTGCTGGTCCAGACTGCGCTGGGCTTTCCCTATTCTCCCCAGGCAAAATGTGTGCTTTCCGCACTGCTCCGGGGGAAAAAGGTCTTTGTCTGGCGGGAAGGAATTGAATATCACAGGTACAGGGATACTGCTTTTAAAAATCTTTATCTCCAGTATCAGGAGTACGAAGACAAGCTGGTTAAATACGGGGTTACAGTTGTTGAAAGCATCTCGGAGATTGCGGCAGATGACCTGTCCCATAAGCTTCAGCCGGAGGGAGAAAGCCTGGATCTCACGGGGCTTCATCTAATACGGGAATCTGATCTTATGAAAGCGCCTGCCAGAGGAGCCGCCTCAATTCTAGTGAGGAGAGAAGCAATTTTCACACCTTTAGCCAGAGACTATATAGCGAATCACAATCTTTATGTGAGAAGAGCTGCAAAGAGGTGAGCTTTTGGAAATTGGAAAAGTCATAGGAAATGTATGGGCCACGAAAAAGGATGAAGGAATCAGCGGCCAGAAGCTGCTGGTAGTTAATATTATGAAAAACCGGCAGCAGAAGAAAGATTCTCTGCTGGTGGCTGCAGATATTACGGGGGCAGGGATCGGCGATCTGGTCCTGGTGAGCAAAGGCAACTCCGCCCGGCAGGCGGTGGGAGATGCAAGAATTCCTGTAGATGCAGCGATTATAGGTATCATAGATTCCCTGGAGCTGCAGGAATCCGACAGCAAGGAAGATGGAGGAACATGAAATGAGCATTAACGAGATTATTATCTATATTATGGTGTTTTTCGCGGCGCTTGGGGCAATTGACCGTATCATCGGCAACCGCTTTGGGCTGGGAGAAAAGTTTGAAGAGGGAATTATGGCCATCGGAGCCCTGGCCGTCTCTATGGTGGGAATCATAGCACTGGCCCCGGTGATAGCAAATTTGCTGAAGCCTGTGATTGTACCGCTTTTTGGTTTTCTGGGGGCGGATCCTGCTATGTTTGCCGGTTCGATTCTGGCCAATGATATGGGAGGAGCTCCCCTTGCGCAGGCTCTGGCCATAGATCCCAATGCCGGTGATTTCGGAGGGCTCATTGTGGGGGCCATGCTGGGCCCGACTATCGTGTTTACGATCCCGGTGGCCCTGGGTATTATAGAGGAATCTGACAGAAAGTATCTGGCAACAGGAGTGCTGGCAGGTGTTATCACCATTCCCATTGGTTCTTTTGTAGGAGGTCTGGTTGCAGGGTATTCTGTAATGATGGTAATCCGCAATTTAATCCCGATCATTCTCTTTGCCCTGCTCATTGCTCTGGGTCTTTGGAAATTCCCGGATGCCATGGTTAAGGGGTTTACGTATTTCGGTAAATTCGTTGTGGCAGTAATTACCCTTGGGCTGGGTGCTGGTATTGTTGAACAGCTGACAGGCATTACCCTCATTCCCGGAATGAATCCGATCAGCGAAGGATTTACCGTTGTCGCGGATATTGCGATTGTTCTGGCAGGGGCGTTTCCGCTGGTCTATGTGATTACAAAGGTATTCCGGACACCTCTGATGAAGCTGGGGAAAGTGCTCGGTATGAACGATGTGGCTGCGGCGGGTATGGTTGCCAGTCTGGCAAACAGTATCCCTATGTTCGGCATGATGAAGGATATGGACAAGAGAGGCAAAATTATTAATGTGGCCTTTGCTGTATCGGCCGCATTTGTATTCGGGGATCACCTGGGATTTACCGCGGGATTTCATCAGGCCATGATTTTTCCTATGATTGTAGGTAAACTGGTAGGAGGAATCACCGCTGTTATTCTGGCGGTATTCATCTCCAGAAGAATGGCTGAGTAATAGGAGGGCATAAAATGGAATTTACTGCATCAGAAATAGAAAAAATAGTACAGAGAATCCTGACAGAAAAGCTGTCGGGCCTGACGCTGGCAGGAGACAGCTGTAAAGAATACGCAGACGGAGTGATTAAAGTGGCTCTGCCCTCAGTACAAGTTACACCCGGGGACAGACTGGATACAGGAAGCCCGGGCCACCAGGTATATACCCATGATGTGCTTTCTCTGGAGGAGAGCAGGCGGCTGGGCTGCGGAATCATGGAGATGAAAGAGACTACTTTTGACTGGACACTGAATTATGACGAGATTGATTATGTGATAGAGGGCAGTCTAAGAATTAATAAGGGAAATGCGTCTGTCACGGCAGGGCCGGGAGAGATGATTCTGATCCCCAAAGGCAGCAGGATTCAGTTTTCTGTGGCTGACAAGGCCAGATTCTTATATGTAACCTATCCGGCAGACTGGATGGGCGGAAATTAATCGGATTCACACGCTGGACACCAGGCAGTTCTGGTACAGTGTGTGAATTTTTAGTGATCTTTTTATAAATCCATGGATATTCTAAGAAAAAATGTTATAATAAATCTGTTAATTCTGTGATGATACATAGGAGTGAGGAGATAAGTAATGAAAAATAGAAGAATAAAACTGGCGGCCCTGTCCCTGACAGCGGCTATGATTATGAGTACCGTACCTGTTCAGGTGTTTGGAGAAACTACAAAGGAAGCTGTGGAAAAGGAAGCCGGCAGCGGTGAGGAAAGCGGAGAGCTGCCTGTACCCGCAGCTCTCAGCGAAACCAGGGCAGCAGAGACAAAAGGAACCTGGGTAAAGGATTCCAAGGGGTGGTGGTTTAAGAAAAGTGACGGTTCCTGGCCTGTGAATTCCTGGGAGCTCATAAATGGCGAATGGTATGTATTTGACAAGAACGGATATATGAGAACCGGCTGGGTGCTGACCACTGGAGGCTGGTATTACTGCGATGCGTCCGGAGTCCGTCAGAGAGGATGGCTGAGACGAAGCAATAACTGGTATTACCTGAATTCGAAAGGCGTTCTCCAGACCGGATGGTTTAAAGACGGATCTGCCTGGTACTTCTCCAACAGCAACGGCATCATGCAGACGGGCTGGCTGAAACAGGGCACTTCCTGGTATTATCTCAAAGGAAACGGAGCTATGGCCGAGGGATGGGAAAAGGTTGGAGGAACCTGGTATTATCTGACTCCGGGAAGCGGCAATATGAAAACCGGTTGGTTTATGGACGGATCAACCTGGTATTATGCAAACGGAAGCGGAGCGATGCAGAGGGGCTGGCTAAAGCAGGGGAATACCTGGTATTACCTTCAGGGAAGCGGAGCCATGGCAGAAGGCTGGGCCAAAGTGGGAGGAACCTGGTACTATCTGACTCCGGGAAGCGGGGCTATGAAGACCGGATGGCTAAAAGACGGAGAGACCTGGTATTATACAGACGGAAGCGGAGCGATGCAGACGGGCTGGCTGAAACAGGGGAATACCTGGTATTATCTCCAGGGAAGCGGAGCCATGGCAGAAGGCTGGGCCAAAGCAGGCGGAAGCTGGTATTACTTCGTTCCGGGAAGCGGGGCCATGAAGACCGGATGGCTAAAAGACGGAGAGACCTGGTATTATACAGACGGAAGCGGAGCGATGCAGACGGGCTGGCTGAAGCAGGGGAATACCTGGTATTATCTCCAGGGAAGCGGAGCTATGGCAGTAGGCTGGACAGATGTGGGGAATACCAGATATTATATGGATCAAAACGGGGTTATGCTTACGGGCTGGATACTGGTAGATAATACCTGGTATTATCTGCACGCTTCAGGGGCTCTTCAGACATCCCGGTGGGTTGGAGATTACTATCTTACGGAAGACGGTTCTATGGCCGTCAGCCAGTGGATTGAAGAAACCTATGTGGGAAAGGATGGCAAGCGCATCCCGGGTTATACAGAGTATGAACTGGAACAGGAATCTACATTAGCCGGAACTGTAAAAGAGGTTACCTGGTCGGATTCCGGACAGCAGTATACAGCGCAATTTTTAGTACTGGATCAGATGGCAGGCTTTAGATCAGGCGATACTGTCATGGCGGAAATTAAAGAGATTCAGCTTACAGGAGAGGATTACGAGGATGGCAGCAGAATAGAGGCAACTGGTGTTCTAAAAGTAAGTCCGGAGACACCGGAATACTCTCAGTCAGAGATATATATGGAACTGACACCTGCCGATGCTCCGGAAGAGACGCCTGTTTCTGAAGAGTAAGACGTATATATAAGAATAAAAGGGGAACCGCGTCACTAGGCAGAGAACTGATAGACACTAGGAAGCGGTTCCTTCTGGATTTTACTATATTTTATAGACAATTAACAATTTTTTAGAGTTTAAAAATATCTCTTTCTCTCATTGTGTGCTATGATACAGGTATGTATCAGAAGGATTAACAGGAGAGGAAGGATTCTATGAAAGTGCAGGTACTGTACAAAAGCAAAACTGGTAATACAGAAAAGCTGGCAAAGGCTATCTATGCAGCTATCCCTGATCCGGATAAAGATATTCAGCGGCTGGAAGGACAGAAGAATTATGATATGGGAGACGTATATTTTATAGGGTATTGGACTGATAAGGGGACTGCAAGCTTTGAGATCCTGGATTATTTAGGGGAACTTCATAATAAGAAAATCGCACTTTTCGGAACCTGTGGATTTGGCGGAAATGAAAAGTACTTTCAGCGTATTGAGGAGAATGTGAAAGCTTTTATCGGAGATGACAATGAGTATCTGGGGGCTTTTATGTGCCAGGGAAAGATGCCGATACAGATAAGGGAGCGTTATGAATCTATGAAGAATGGAGAAAATGACGCTAAGGTAGAGGCCCTGCTGCGAAATTTTGATGAGGCAATGCTTCATCCGGACAGGGATGACATGGAAAAGGCGGCTGTCTTTGTGAATTCAGTATTTGAGAAGCTGTCTGGGGAAGGAGCTAACTGCTGATTATGAAAGAAAAATTGAGGAATTTTATGTCAGGAAGATATGGTACGGATCAACTGAACCGGTTTATTCTGATTGTTGTTATGGCTTTTTTAATTTTGGATCTCTTTGTCAGAAAAAATATCCTGCTGCTGCCGGGGCTGTTTTTACTGGGAGTGTGTTATTTCAGGATGTTTTCCAGAAATTACAGTGCCAGATACAGTGAGAATCAGAAGTATTTGGAATTGAAAGGAAAGGTTACCGGAAAGTTTAAAAAAGAGAAATATATGATGTCCCAGCGAAAGGATTTTCATATTTATACCTGCCCATCCTGCCAGCAGAAAATAAGAGTGCCGAGGGGAAAAGGGAAAATCTGCGTAACCTGTCCAAAATGTCATGCAGAATTTCAAAAAAAGAGTTGAAATTTTTCCAAAATGTGATACAATATCAATTGTGTTTGACACAAGCTGGAATAGCTCAGTCGGTAGAGCACTTCACTCGTAATGAAGGGGTCGAGGGTTCAAGTCCCTTTTCCAGCTTTTACGAAAACCCGCAGGTATGCGGGTTTTTGTATGTTTAAGAGTAAAAAGTTACCGCCCGGTAGAATATCCCGTATTTTGAGCTAAACTTTTTATTTCGTCATTGCCGCCTATAACTGATCCGGGCAGCAATATAGTAAACACCATAGAGCAATATGAAAAAGACAAACGCAATACTGAAAGAGCCGATTATCCACAAGTTGTTTGAAAATACAGGGAGATGAAACACACTCAACTGCATTTTTGCCGCACTAACATATACAAAGCAACTGCTGATAATCAAAGCGGGCAACAAAGGGAGTAAAAACATCATTGACAACTGGCGATTATTTAGTTTCTTAATATCCCGTCTATTCATTCCAAGCTGCTGTAAAATACAGTCTTGTCGTCGTTTCTTTTCCCTGTCACTAAGAATTTGTGTTGCCAAAATTGCTGCACCAGTGATTTCAAAGACCAGTGAAAGGTAAAATAAGCAAATAGCCATAGCATAAAGCTGTGTCAAACTTTCTTTGTCTACCCACTTACCGGACAAATAATCAACATTATCTACCAGAGCTGTCATGCCGATACCGTCAGAAACAGTTTTCCCTATATTACGTTTTAGTATAGAAAGACCATCACACATTTGAACGATATTTTGCAAATCTCGGTTATCAAACGGCGTTTCTGTTATGACAGACAGCAGACTATATAGTGTCGTCATTTGACTAACCGCCTGTTCTGGAACAATGATACAAAAGTCAAGACCATTTCCGTATGTGTCCATCTGGCTGAATGGTTCACAAAATATGCTGTCCTCTGCGAATAAATATCCGGCACAATTCAGACTTTTATCCTGTTCAAGCAGTCTTTCAAAGGGCTTTTTAAGAGCAGGAACACAATGGATATAACATAAAGACGGATTGAGTTCTACGGATTGAAGCCCCAGTATTTCGCGCAGTTTTTTATAGTCACTCTGTTTCATATAAGTATCATGCTGATATTCTGCGTATCTCATATAGCCCGAATGTCCGGTGCTTGATATGACATTGTTTCGCGCTGCAAGAAAACAATTTTTGTTATCCGTATAAATGCTGTAAGCATAGCTTGATCGAACAGGGAAGTTAAGGTCAAGAACATTCTCATATGCCGAAAAATCCTGTAATTCTGCCTTGTGCAAAATCATGATATCAAATACACTCTGTTCCATATTTTTGTCTGCAATCATATAAACAGCGGTACCCGCCCCCATAAAGGTTAATGAAAGCATAAACAAAACAGAAAGAACGCCCATGATAATGCTTGTTGAACGGATTTTTGTTGTAAAGCCCCGAAATAGTACCAACCTGTTTTTTTCATATTTCCATTTTTCACGATTGCCAAATTGCATGATGAGGAACGCGGGTACACTTAGAAAAAAACCGAATAAAAACAGTATCAGACAAACAACGCCTATAAGCGCATCATAGCCGCTTCCCAACGGCCCGGTACACATCAGAAAAATTCCCACGCAGCCGGTCAAGACTGATGCAAAAAATACTGTAATGGCAGATACCCCGTCATGCAGCAGTTTTTTTTCGTTTTGCCGTTCATAATACAACAAATCGTAAAGAGTTACCTTGCTTATCCATTTTTTGTTTCTCTGTATAGCGTAAAAGAGTATTGCCCCAAAATAGAGACAGGTTAATGCTGTGGCATTATATGAAAAGTTCCACCTTAGGACATACATTACACCAAACATAGAGCTAAGAACCGCTTCTAACAGTTGGGAAAACAGTATGCCGGCAGGAAGTCCAATAACAAACGCAAAAATGCCAATCAAAGCGTTTTCATAAAAAATAAGCCTGCATATAGAACGATTAGGGATTCCCGAAATTATATAGATACTTAATTCCCGGCTCCGTTTTTTCAATATATACTTTGTCATGTACCCAACAATCCACCCCATAATAAGGACAATGAGCAATGACGCAACAATAATCATATAAGGCAGCACGCCGATACTGGGAAACGCTTTCATAATATCCGAAAAAATCAGTGAATTAAAAGCGTACACAAAGGAAACAGTACAGGCAAAAGTGATGAAGTAAAGCAAATAATCTTTTGACTGCCTTTTTGCACTGCGGATTGATAATTCCTTTAGCATGGATTGTCACCTCCCAAAAGGGAGAGAACGTCAAGGATTTCGTGATAGAATATATCCCGCGTCTTTTCGCCTTTCAATATCTCATTAAAAATCTTCCCGTCCTTTAGGAATAAAATGCGGTCTGCATAACTGGCACAAAATGCGTCATGTGTTACCATGAGGATTGTAGCACCTGTTTCTTTGTTAAGTTCTGACATCATCTGTAACAGAATACGGGCAGAATTAGAATCAAGGGAACCTGTCGGCTCGTCAGCCATAACCAGTTTGGGATTACATATCATTGCCCTTGCAAAAGCACAAAGCTGTTTTTGACCTCCCGATACTTGAAAAGGAAATTTTTTCAGTGTGTCGCTGATTTGTAGCCGCTGTGCAATATGGTTAATCCGCTCCGTAATTTCTTTCGGCGGCACTTTTCCGATTGTCAAAGGCAAAGCTACATTTTCTTCCAATGTCAGTGTATCTAACAGGTTAAAATCTTGAAAGACAAAGCCAAGATTATCACGACGAAATGCGGATATATCATCTTCACTTATGGTTGTAATATCCTTTCCGTCTAATAAAACGTGTCCGGCACTTACGGTATCAATGGTAGATATACAATTTAACAAGGTGGTTTTCCCGGAACCAGACGCCCCCATGATACTCACAAATTCCCCATGCTGCACATAAAAGCTAACTTGATTTAAGGCTTTTGTGATGGAACCCTGATTACCGTAATATTTTTCGATATGTTCTACACAAAGCAGCGGTTTTGAACGATTTATCATTATTTCATTCCACCACCTTTCTGTTTGAAATGATTATATCTTTATCCGCAAATTTCAGAATGTAGGTATATGTTGCGCCCTCTAATCTTTCAAAATAGAGCTTCATAGTATTTTTCGTATTCAGAGATATTTCTGCTTCCATCACATAAACCTCTGTTATATTTCCACTTGAATCGGTCTTGCGTTCTTCGGCAAGTTTCGGAACAATGGACGTGTAAGGGAAAGTTCCTCTTACATTCAAACAGGTTACTACTTCCCCCTCAGTTACAAATTCAACTCCCGCGCTATCTGAGCGGAGTTGTTTTGTTTTCCCCACCATATGAAACATAAAAAACAGGCAAAGAGCCAAAAGCAGCATGACACCTATTATAAAGCGTGTTCTTTTTTTCTTTGTTGTACTCATTATAAAACGCCTCCTTTTGTTCCTATTCTATACGGAAATACAAGGCGGTTGTATAGAAGTCTATTGATTCTATCTAACAATTTTGTAAGATATAACATCAAACATTTAAGTGGTTACTTTTCGGAAAATGCAACAGGACAGTCGTATAGCACCCAATTTCGGATTCTATATCAATGCCGATTCCCAATTTCAAACAGAGCTGGTCACATAAGTACAAGCCGATTCCAGTTGATTTTTTTCTCATTCTTCCATTGCTGCCGACAAAGCCTTTATCAAAAACCCGATTTACTTCACTCTGCTTAATGCCTATTCCATTGTCTGTAATAGACAGGGTAACATAATCCCCCATATCCTTTGATTTGAGATGGATAACAGGCGGCTTATCACTGCAATATTTGATACTGTTAAAAATAATCTGGTTAATAATGAAGCCAAGCCATTTACTATCGGAATAAACCAGATCGGAAATAGAATCTGTATGAACACATACTCTATTATGGATCAGAAATTGTTTATTTCTGGACAGCACCTCAAGCACACATTGTTTCAGCGAAATTTCTTTAATCAGATAATCTTTTTCCACGCTGCCCAGACGCGCATAAAACAGAACCTTTTCAATACTTTGCTCCATAAGTTCTGTTTGTGCTATGATTTTTCGCATGATTTCTGTTTTGTTATTCTCACATAATAACTGAACCCCCGTAATAGGAACTTTGATTTCATGAATCCATTGTTCAATAAAATCTTTATATTCCATATTCAAACGACGAATTTCAGTCACTTCATCAGTCATACTTTTCAGAGCAGTTTTCAATAGCCGAAAATAAATTTTTTCTAATTCAGTTTCTGGTCTGTCTGCAATCTCCGCAATTAAATATTTTTTGTCCAAGGTCTCCATTGTTTCCAACAAGTATTGAATCCGTTTTTGCTGTTTCCGAAAATATGCGAACATTGTAAAAAAGACAATGATTGCAAAGCATACCCATAACAAAGCCATTTCTGACAGACTAATGCCAAAAGCCAAAAGGAGAACAGAGAAAAACAGTCCTCCGGCAAAACAGACAAGTAATGTTATTTGGTTATCTTTCATATAGTCTGAAAATTTCATATCTTGTACCCCATACCGCGTTTGGTCTGTATGAAATCAGCCGCCCCAAGAGTACGCAGCTTTTCTCTTATCCGCATGATATTCACACTTAAAGTATTATCATCAATGTGAATTTCATTGTCCCATAAATATTCAACTAAATCTATTCGGGGAACAATCTCGCCTGTATGTTTGAACAGATAGTACATGATTTTCAGCTCGGTTTTCGTTAATTCAATTCCTTTTCCGTTTGTTGTAAGCGTCCCGGCAACCAAATTAAATTGAATCCCGTTATGCTCCATTATACTAATCTGTTCGGATGTTCCCCGCCGCAAAAGAAGATTGATTCTTGCAAGCAGAATAGGAATATTATAGGGCTTTGTAATGAAATCGTCGCCCCCAAGTGTTAATGCCTGTAATTCGTCCATTGTTGTGTTGCGTCCTGTAATGAATAAAATCGGAGTTGTGGAAAAACTGCGGATAGAGCTGCAAAGGCGATACCCGTCTTGCTCCGGCAAATTTATATCAAGCAAAATCAAATCGGGAAAAGCGGATTTAATGTAGTCGATTGTTTTTGCAAAATTGATAACAAAATCTACTATATACCCCGCATTGACTAAAAGCGTTTTTAATTCTTCTCGTATTAATTCTTCATCTTCAATTATCACTATTTTGTAGGGCTTCATTTTTTTGTTCCTTTCCGCGTTTGGTTCTTCCGTCAATAGGCTTTTCTGCGTCCTTTGGTATCAGCCACATACGACTAATTTTTGCTATACCCGGTATACGATTTTCCTCACATAATTTCTGCACGCGCCTTTCGGAAATGCCCCACTTCTTTGCAGCTGCCGGGGCAGAAATATATTCAAACATTTTGTTTGCCCTCCTGTAAAGTTTTTCTTTTTGCTTTATTATATACGGTTGACCGAATAAACTCAATAGACACTCTATAAATTCAATGTTAATCAGCGTTGCAACTTGAAAAATACAGCGTTTTTCTTTTACGTAAGTTTGGCAAAATCGCCCTGTGCGGTGACGGGCATATCGTAGTGGGAAATCCGCTGTTTCAAGAATTGCCAAAGCACGAAGCAACACTAAAATCGGCAGAATGCTCTACCGTTTTACAGTGAGCTATGACGGGGAAAGGAGCTTGCCGGAATGAAAACGGGGAAGTGGCGGCAACTGACACAAGCGGAACGCCGGATAGAAAAACTTGACCGATTATCTAAGCGTATTCACGAGGACAACGCCAACGGGAAATTATCTGACAGCAGATTTCAAATGCTATCCGACGATTACGAACAGGAGCAGGAAGAACTGCGGAAAAAGTTGCGTCCTCTGGCTGAGTGATCTACAAAATATAGATGCGATAAATGAATATAAAAAAACATTAAATTAGTCAATTAACCCCATTGGCATATAGTGCTATATATGCTATGTTAAAGATAGTTGAAGAGAGTAAGGCTCTAACAATACTCATATAGGAGGTAATAAAATGACAGATAGTGAAAAATTAGATTTAATCTTAGAAAAAGTAGGAGTGCTAGAGGATGAGATGAAGTCCTTGAAAAGACAGCAAATGAAAGACACTGCAGAACTCAAGGCAATGGATAGCATGATATTTGATGAAGTTGTAAGAATCCACGAAATATTGATTAGGAAGACTAGTGAGTTAGAAAAGAAAATTGGATAAACACAAGGGAGGGCAGACTTTCCACCGCTCCCTCAATATAATTATATTAGCATATATTTCGTTTTCTTCCGGTTTAACACGAAATCTTACTTCTTTAATGTTTACTAAGATATTCCAATGTGTATTCTTTTTTTTCGCATTATATGCCATATAAATTCACCTTTTTATATAAGTATATTAGGCTTTTGTGTGTTTAAGATGCCGCATAAAACTTTACTTTCAATTAAAAGCGCCCTGCATTGCTGCAGGGCGCTTAAACTTGAGGGGGGAGATAGTGAGTGGTATTACTAACTATCCGTTACTAGTATACAACAGTACATACAGTATGTCAAATGTAATTTTTAGAATACTAAATGTAATTTTCAACATCTGATGTCCGTAAAAGCAGCTGTATCCAATCACCTATTCTACAATACAGCACCTTCAGAATCATTTTCATGATAAATCCCCTTATCCTTTAGCTCCTGTACAATTCTGTGATACAGTTCTTTTGGGGGTGTCATATTGTCTATATAGTGGTCAGGCTTCAGCCCCTTTTCAATCCATTTTCCTTCCAGGATTATCATCAATTCTGACAGCTTCATTTAAAAACCTCCGCGTATATATTCCTCAGATATAAGGAGACAATACCCAAGATAAACTATATATACAGGAATGAGGTAACACGGCGGTCACACGGGGATAATCTTCTCATAAAAGAATGTTTGAGGACAATAAGGGAATACTAACGCTAGATTACATTACTGTGGAGGTATATTATGAAAAAAATAAAGGTGATTACTGTTTTACTCTGTACTCTTATGCTTATAGGCGGCTGTGGAACCAAGGATTCAGACACAGACGCATATATTCAGGAGCAGGATGAGATCATGGACCAGATGATGGATGACATGGAGATAAAAGGGACGGGCAATGCATCTCTTGATTTCCTGAAGGGCATGATTCCCCATCACAAATCTGCTATTGAAATGTCAAAGAGCTATTTAAAGTATGCGGGCGAAAAGGCAGAATTCAGCGAACTGGCCAATACTATTATCACTGCTCAGGAAGAAGAAATAGGACAGATGGAGGACATGACTGCTAGACTGGAGAAGTCAGGGACCTCTGATGAAGAGAAAGAAAAGCAATACCTGAAAGAATATAATGCTATGATGGAGAACCACGAGGATCACGAGACAGAGACAGAGGATCTGGATCGGGCATTTGCTCAGGGAATGTCCATGCATCATCAGATGGCAGTGGATATGGCAAGATTGATCCTGGCTTATACAGAGGATGAGGAAGTGAAACAGTTTGCCGATAATGTGATTTCTATGCAGGAGGAGGAAATCACCCAGATGCAGTCTTATCTGCAGGAATCAGGGGGAGGGAATCACGCCCATTGACAGCTATGCCGGACCCGGCGTTTGCCAGGTCCGGCATTACTTTTGAGAGGAACTTATCTTTGGGATTGGGTAAAATTTTACAACTTAAATCTTTTTGTGTTATAATAAGATTTGCATAATTAGTAAAAAGATGGTAAAATCGGAGTTTGAAGAAGAAACTGGGTATTTTTACTCAACAAAGAACAGAGGATACATACATGGAAGATAGTATACTAGAGCTGAAAGGGATTGAAAAGAGCTTTGGAAGCTCAGAGGTTTTAAATGGAATTGATCTGAAGATTAAAAAAGGAGAATTCATTACTTTTTTAGGATCTTCCGGATGCGGCAAGACAACTACACTTCGTATTATAGCGGGGCTGGAGATGCCGGATAAAGGACAGGTGATACTGGAGGGCAGAGATGTCACCGGGCTGGAACCTCATGAGAGAGATGTGAATACCGTATTTCAGAATTATGCTTTGTTTCCCCATATGAACGTGGAGGCAAATGTTGGCTATGCCCTGAAGCTTCGCAGGATGCCGAAGCCAGAAATTAAAGAAAAAGTAAAAAAGATTCTGGAGCTTGTTCAGCTGTCCGGATACGAAAAGAGAATGCCCCAGGAACTGTCAGGGGGACAGAAGCAGAGAGTGGCGATAGCCAGGGCACTGGTAAATAACCCAAAGGTACTGCTTTTAGATGAACCTTTAGGAGCCCTTGATCTGCAGCTTCGCAGGGCCATGCAGCTGGAGCTTAAGAAGCTTCAGAAAAAGTTGGGAATCACTTTCCTATATATTACACACGATCAGGAAGAAGCCATCAATATGTCGGACAGAATTGTGGTAATGAATAAAGGGGTATTGGAACAAATCGGGACACCGGATGAGGTCTATAATCACCCTATGTCCAGTTATGTGGCTACTTTTGTGGGAAATGCCAATATTGTCAGAGGAAAGATTGTTCAGATTCAGGGAGAGGAGGCTCTTGTTGAAATCAGCACGGGAAAGATCAAAGTAATCATAGACCCGAACCGGGAACAGATTGGGCAGGAGATAACCATTGCTGTGCGGGCCGAGAATATCCTTGTCTGTGAGGAGTGCAAAGAGGCTCTGCCAGCCGTAATACTTGAAAAATCTTTCTCCGGAGGCCAGCTGCGGATGGTGATTGGACTGGAAGATGGAAAAGAGATTATAGCCAGCCGCTACGGCATTGACTCTCATGTACAGATTGGGCAGAAAGTATGTGTGGGATGGAAGCCCGCTGATGCAATTATCGTAGACAGGGAGGAACAGAATGACGAAAAAGAAACATTCTAAAGTTTTTCTTACAGTTGCTCCTTTGTACCTGTTTACACTTATTTTTGTGCTGGGGCCGCTTCTCTACATGATCGGACTGAGCTTTGCCACGAATAATGACAGCTGGGGAGTAACATGGAAGTTTACCCTGGAAAATTATAAGAAGATATTTGAGCCGGTATACCTTCAGAGCTTTGCACAGTCCTTCCAGCTGGCCTTTTTCAGCACATTGTTAATCATGCTGATAGGTTATCCATTTGGATATTTTATGGCTAAGCTGTCTGCAAAATGGAAAAAAAGGATGATGCTTCTGATTATGGTGCCTTTCTGGACCAGCTCTCTGATTAGAATGTATGGATGGATTATAATACTTCAGGCAAAAGGTGTATTTAACAAATTGCTGATGGCTCTTGGTGTAATTGATGAGCCGCTAAAGATTTTATACTCTTATCCTGCAGTACTTATCGGTATGGTCTATGCGCTTGTGCCGTTTATGATGCTTGCGGTGTACTCCAGTGTGGAGAAGATGGACTGGTCGCTGGTAGAAGCTGCCAGAGATCTGGGCGCCTCACCTATGTACGCTTTTTTGACGGTGACGCTGAAGCTGACTTTGCCGGGACTGTTGTCCGGCGTGATTCTCACCTTTGTGCCTTCTATGGGATTATTTTTCATTGCTGATATCCTGGGAGGCAATAAGATTGTACTGGTGGGTAGCCTGATTCAGGATCAGCTGACAAGAGGGAGCAACTGGCCCTTCGCTGCCGCACTGGCTGTTCTGCTGATGGTAATGACATCTCTGATGATGTATCTCTACAGAAGCATCACTCATGTGAAGGATTTGGAGGGGATATTTTGAAAAACAGAACAAAACTTCCCAATATTTATCTGGCAGTCATCATGATAATCATGTATCTGCCTCTGGTATTTGTTGTGGTATTTTCCTTTAATGAGTCAAAACTTACGGCGGCGTGGACAGGGTTTTCCCTGAAATGGTATCAGACCCTTTGGCATAATGAGGGACTGAGGGAAGCCCTTTGGAACAGTATTGTCCTGGGGGTACTCAGCTGCGGGGTTTCGGCCGTTATCGGTACCATTGGGGCCATTGGCATGGCCAGAGTAAATTATAAAAGCAAAGGAATTGTAGAGTACATCTCCACACTTCCCATTATGATTCCGGAAATTATTTTAGGAATGGTTTTTCTGGCATTTTTTTCACTTTTGAATCTGCCCTTTGGTATGACAACCCTGGTAATTGCACATACTACATTTTGTATCCCCTACATTTTTATGATGGTGAAGGCGCGGCTGGTTGGTATTGATAAATCCATTGCGGAAGCAGCCCGGGATTTGGGAGCAACCCAGGTCAGGACCTTTTTTGACATAACACTGCCATTGATTATGCCTGCCGTGATGTCCGGGTGTCTGCTTGCATTTGCTATGTCATTTGATGACGTAGTAATCAGTATTTTTGTAAATGGACCTAAACTGAACACGCTGCCCATTAAAATATACACACAGCTGAAAACCGGCGTGACACCGGAAATTAACGCGCTGTGCACTGTGATTCTGATTACTGTTATTTTCATATTATTTATCACTTCAGCCCTGGGGAACCGGGGAAGAAGAACAGATAAAGGAAACTAATCATGTTCAATCTTAATGTAAAGGAGAGTTATTATGAAGAGAAGAACAAAACTTCTGGGCATGCTCAGTGTAGTGCTGGCTGCTGCTCTTATCAGCGGATGCGGTGAGAAAAAAGAAGACGACTCAAAGGAGCTGGTGCTTTTTACCTGGGAAGGTATGTTTCCCCAGGAGGTGCTTGACGGATTTGAGGAAGAGACAGGCGTAAAGGTAGTTTATTCTAATTTTGATACGGATGAGACCATGCTGGAAAAGCTGTCCCAGGCAAAGGGCGGAGATTATGATGTAGTCATCGCGGATGACTACATCATTGAACAGGCAGTGGGCCAGGATCTGGTTCAGAAATTAGATAAAGCAGAGATACCTAATTATAAAAATATTAATCCCCTTTACCAGGGCCAGTTCTACGATCCCAAGGATGAGTATACCGTGCCTTACGGAGCCGGGATCCCTTTGATTGTCTATGATCCGGAACAGGTGGACTTTGAAATAAAAGGATATGCAGATCTCTGGAATGAAGCCTTGAAGGATAAGGTGGCATTGACAGCGAATTACCGTGTCATAAACGGTATCACACTGTTAACGATGGGTAAGTCAATGAATGAGGAGGATACCGCAGTGATCGGGGAAGCAGGTGAGAAACTGTTGGAGCTGGCGCCCAATGTGCGTATGATACAGGACGACAATACACAGAACGCACTGCTGAACGGCGAGGCAGCGGTAGCATTTTTATACACCTCCCAGGTAACTCAGGCACTCAGTGAGAATCCTGATTTAAAGGTTGTATACCCTCAGGAAGGGCTGGGATTCGGAATAATGTCTGCATTTATTCCTAAGGATGCCCCCAATGCGGCGGCAGCTCATCAGTTCCTGAACTATATTTTAGAGCCTGAAAAAGCGGCAGAGTGTTTTAATTATATTGGCTATTACAGCACCAATAAGGAAGCGGATCCCCTGGTAAACCCAAATCTGGTGGTACCTTCTGATGTCACAAAAGGTGAAATTGTTCAAAATGTGAGTGCGGAGGCTGACGAAGCATATAACAAAAACTGGACGGAATTTAAAGCTGCCTGTGATTAAGGAGCTTTACATAATGGGATAAAAGAAAAGCACAGGATAAGGAAAGAGACATCCTTATTGCCTGTGCTTTCTTTGTATTAATTATTCGTTTTCCTCAGCAGAATCCTGCTCCCCTTCGGGATTACTGTCTGAAGTATCTTCCTCCTGCTCAGCCGGCACTTCCTGCTCCGGAGACTGGGTTGTCAGATAGCTTTGATATACATAGCCCTCCTGACCGTTAAATATAACCCTGGACCATCCGTTGGCACAGTTGCCTGTGCGTACCACAGATTCGCCTCCGCGGAGTGTCCCTACAATGCTGGAATTCTTGTCGTAAGAGCTTCGTACATATACATCTGAAGCTGCATAGACAGTTTCATTCACATCGGCAATGGACATTTCCTGCTGAGTCTGAGTTTCCTCCTTTGGCTTTTCTTCTTCCTCCTCTTTTTCAGCAGTCTGTGTCTTTTCCTTTTCTTCAGACTTCTTTTTGGAGGACGAATCTTTGCTTACCTTAACTACCTGAGCTCCGCTTGTGTCTGTATCATTGATACTTCCTATATAATCAATGGATACTTCATCTCCCTTTTCCAAGTCCAAAGAACTGTCTATCGCAGCAGTTTGAATGGAAAAAGTCATCTTGCCGGAATCGGTTTTAACGGACAGCTGACTGGAGGATGCAGTTACAATGGTACCGGAAATGGTATGTACTGTCTCTACCTCAGCGGTTAAGGTCTCAACCCCTTCATTGGTTATTTTTACTACTTTAGCTTTGCTGGTATCCGTCCCTGAGATTTCTCCCTGATAGGTGAGGATGACTGCATCGCCGGCTGCCATGCCATCTTTACATTCCAATGTAGCGCCTGTTACATCAAATACCAGTTCTTTGTCGTCGGTAGTTGTCATGGTAAGGGAGCTGCCTGTAAAGGTTTCAAGGGTTCCACTGACAGTTGAGGTAGAAGTGTCTGCTTCTGTAGTGGTTTCCTGGGTGGTTTTCTCTTCTGTCTCTTTTTTGTCCCCGCATCCTGCCATGGAAAAGACAAGGGCAGCTGCGAGTATAAGGCTTAGTGAACGTTTCATGGAGTTCCCCCTTTCTGCTTTCAGCCTATGCTCATTGTAAAAGTTTGCAATGGATTGGTCAACCGCATTGGGAAACTATTTATAAAAATATAATAAATTTGTAAAATATTATTTTTTACACAGATATTTGATTAGAATTACCTGAATTTTACGGGGGAGTGATATAGTAAGCGATGTTCAAATCAATAGAATCAAATGAGGAGGAAATTTATGAAAAAAAGAAATGCGGCAAGATGGCTGTCGGGAGTACTGGCAGCGGCAATGGTATTTGGTACCGCAGGCAGCGTACTGGCAGATACAGAGGAAGGCGCAGAAAGTGCAGAAGAAAATGTCTCCCCGTACAGCGGGGCGGGGTATGCCATGGACTCAGCGTATGAGTGGAAGTATTTTCAGAATGGGGATCCCGCAGACGGAACAGTTGCAAAGGACAAATGGGGGCAGTATAACGGCTGGACAAGGAAATACGGCACAAATGCCCAGGATTCCAGTGTTTACAATGACACGGATTGGGAGACTCATGCAGGTTCCTTCGATACACTGGATGGAACCTTAAATTCAGAATCACAGGCATATTTTTTCAGAGGATATTTTGAAGTGGAGGATCCCAGTGCCATAGAGGGCCTTCATCTTACTTTTGACTATAAAGATGCGGCTATCATTTACGTAAACGGGCAGCAGCTGACATCTTTAAATGTTCCGGATGTGGGATATAAGACGGAAGATACTGGAAATGGTTCCCACAAAGATAATCTGGGATACGGCAGCAAAGACGGGGATACAGAGAATATCCGCCAGGCGGATGTGACTATGCGGGATATCAGTGAGATGCTGGTAAAGGGCCAGAATGTAATTGCAGTGGAGCTGCATAAGACAGAAGCTGACAGCCAGGGGTACTTTAAGTTCGGACATCTGGATCTGCACCCGGACACAGCAACTCTGCCGGACAGAGATGCTGTAAAAGCGGTTTCCCTGACCATTGGAGCTACACCTTCGGAATTAAATCTTACCTGGTATTCTCTGGCGACAGAGGGGGGACAAGTACAGTTCGCTAAAAAATCTGATATGACCGGGGATGCTTTTCCGGAAGAAAAGGCAGAGACCTTTGAGGCCGTGGAGACACTTACTCAGGGAAAGGTGTACACCAGCAATCAGGCAACTGTGTCCGGCCTTGAGGAGGACACTGAGTATGTCTATCGAGTGGGAAACAATGGAATCTGGTCAGAACAAGTGTATGCCACGAAAACAAAATCATCCGGTGATTTCAGCTTTATCTTTGCAGGAGACCCTCAGCTTGGTTCGTCCGGAGATCTGGACGCAGATAAGGACGGATGGAGAAACACCCTGAATCTTATTCAGCAGGATCCTTTATTTTCTGAGGTTAGTTTTATCCAGAATGCAGGCGACCATGTGGAGGCAGGAACCAGTGAACTTCAGTATGACGCTTATCTGGCTAATTATGACGGAAGTCCTGTGTACAGCGTACCCTTTGCCACTGCTGTGGGGAATCATGACTACAAAGGTACCGCATATAATACACACTTTAATCTGCCTAATGTAAGCCAGCTGGGAGACTGCGGGGAAGGCAATGCCAACGGTGATTACTATTATGTATATAACAATTCCTTGTTCCTGGTAATCAATTCTAACAATCAAAGTACGGCAGAGCATAAAGAATTCATGAGGAATGCGATTAATTTAAATCCGGGCACAGACTGGAAATTCGTTATATTCCATCATTCTATTTACAGTACAGCCAGCCATGCGGTAGATAACGATATTCTTTCCAGGAGAAGCACACTGGCACCGGTATTTAAAGAGCTTGGTATCGATGCAGTGCTCATGGGACATGACCATGTATATACCAGAAGCTACATGATGGATGGCCTGGAACCTATGGTGGAGGAATCCACAGATGAAAACGGAGAGCCAATCAGTGAAATCACAGATCCGTCCGGTATTGTTTATATTACTGCCAACTCTGCCAGCGGCAGTAAGTATTATGAATTCTCTTCGAATCTGGAGGGAGATTATGTGGCGGTCAAAAATCAGGAGCATGTGCCCAATATCTCTAAGATTGATGTATCTGAGAACACTTTCCGGATTACCACATACAGAACCTCAGACAAATCTGTTGTAGATGAATTTACCATTCATAAAACCACAAATGAAAAACCAATCACCAAGACCTGGGAAAATGATGGGAGGGGCTGGAGATTAAAGCTCTCTGACGGAACCTATCAGACGAATAGCTGGGCGGAGATTAACGGTATCTGGTATGCGTTTGACGAAAAGGGGTATATGCGCACCGGATGGTTTCTGGATACCAACGGCGCCTGGTATTATCTCAGCAAAAGCGGGGCCATGGCTACCGGCTGGGTCAAAGTGGGAGGAACCTGGTATTATCTGAGAGAAAGCGGAGCCATGGCCACTGGCTGGATACAGACTGGTAAGACCTGGTATTATCTGAAAGACAGCGGAGCTATGGCTACCGGCTGGCTGCAGGACGGGGGAACCTGGTACTACCTGAAAGGAAGCGGGGCGATGGCTACCGGCTGGGTACAGGTGGGGGGAACCTGGTACTACCTGAAAGGAAGCGGGGCGATGGCTACCGGATGGATAAAACTTGGAACTACCTGGTACTATCTGAAGGGAGATGGGGCAATGGTCAGCGGCCAGTCATTAAAAATTAATGGGAAAATGTACCGTTTTGACCAGAGCGGAGCATGTGTAAATCCGTAATATACCAAAAAGGCTTCTGTTGGTTTTGAACACTCAAGAACTATAGAATAGGCGGCAGGTGACAGTCATCTGCCGCCTGACGCTTTATTGGAAACTTTGTCAAAAAAAGGAGTTAAATAAATGAAGAAAAGGCAGAAGACAGATATCATTTTCCTGTTGCTGATTATAGTATTTAGTTTTGGGGTTTATCTTTATAATGACAAAAATCCTGTTACTCTTTCTCTGATAAACAGCGAAAGCCTGGGTTATGCAAAAGCTGAGGTAATAGAAGTAGTGGAAGAGAACGCGCGGGAAGACGAAACGACCAAGGGCAGATACTATGGAGTCCAGACTCTGCGGGCGAGAATACTTCAGGGAGATTTTCAGGGAAAAGAGGTTCTTATTGATAATTATCTATCAACCACTCATAATGTGAGGCTGCACAGCGGCCAGGCTTTTATTGCCTGCATTGATAATCCCCTGGAAGCGGAAACTTTGATCACGGTGTACAGCTATTACCGGGCACCGGTTATTTTTATGTTCGGGGGAATTATGATTGGCATTATGGTCCTGATCGGGGGAGGAAAAGGATTACGTTCTGCAGTAAGTCTTTTATTTACTATGTATACCATACTGGGATTTATGCTGCCGATGGTTTTTAATGGCTATTCCCCCATCTGGGTTTGCATTGTTACTGTTGTAATAACTGCTGCGGTATCTCTGTTTCTATTGAACGGCAATCATAAAAAGACTTGGGTGGCAACCATAGCTACAGGAATGGGCGTCATTTTGTCAGGGATTATATTTCAGGTTATAGCATCCCTGGTACATGTAAGCGGATTTAACACAGATCAGGCGGAAGCTCTGATTCTGATCTCTCAGAACACGGGACTGCAGATATCACAGGTTTTATTTGCTGGAATACTGATTTCCAGTCTTGGTGCCGTAATGGATGTGGGATTATCCATCGCCTCCTCTCTCTATGAGATTACCTGCCACAAAGCAGATATCACTCCCCGGGCATTATTTCAGTCAGGGCTGCGTGTGGGGAAAGACATGATTGGAACCATGTGCAATACCCTGATTCTTGCTTTTACAGGAAGCTCATTGACGACACTTCTTATGCTGAAGGCATATGGAGTAGAGTACGCGCAGCTTATGAATTCTGATTTTATCGCAATGGAGATTGCACAGGGGATTTCCGGGACCATAGCAATTATCATGACCGTTCCCATAGGGGCACTGCTGAGTGCAGTATTATATTCCAGACACAGATCTCCTGATGCAAATTGGTTTTGACAATAAACAAAATAAGTGTTAAAATATAAAAAATGAATAAAAAATAGCAAAAAATTATAAACATTATAAAATTTAAATAAAGGAGGATGAATCTTTAAAACATTCAAGTCGGCCCATTTTTAGCCGAAACTAGATAAAGAAAGCAGGTGAACTTGTGGAAAAAACAATTTTATGCTATGGAGACTCCAATACGTGGGGCTACATACCCGGCAGCGGAAAGCTGAGGTACGATAGGAAAATCCGCTGGCCGGGCCGGCTTCAGGAGCTTCTTGGGGAGGAATTCTATGTGATTGAAGAAGGATTAAACTCCAGAACCGTTGTGTGGGAGGATCCTGTCACCGGATATCGGAGCGGACTGGAATATCTTATTCCCTGTCTTCAGACACACAGGCCTTTGGATTTGCTTATTATTATGCTGGGCACTAATGACACACAGGAACGCTTTCAGCTGAACGGCTATAACATAGCCAGAAGTATGCGGCGCATGCTGGATGCTGTTCTGATTTCCCGTTCCGGGAGGGAGGAGCAGGTGCCGAAGATACTTCTGGTAGCCCCGCCTCACATACTCGACAATCTGCCGGAAACAGATCTGGGGGAGAATATGGGCAGAGGCTGTGAATGGCGTTCCCGTGAGATTGCACCATTTTATGAGGAATTGTGCCGGGAGTACGGATGTGAGTATCTGGATGCTCAGGAGGTTTGCCAGGCTAGTACCGTGGATGCCGTTCATCTGGATGCGGAGGGGCACAGGAAGCTGGCGGAAGCGCTGAAGAAAAAAGTGAAAGAACTGCTGGTCTAGCAGAAGTGAGAAGGAGGCAGGAATATGGATGCAGTAAATAAAGTGTTAACGACAATGACAGGTTTTTTGTTTGGCCCTTACATGCTGGTGATTTATTTTGGAACAGGGATTTACCTTACCTTCCGGACAAAAGGAATTCAGTTCCGAAAGTTTGGATTGGCATTCAAATCCATGTTCGGAAAAAAGAAGACTGGAGATGGTGAGATACGCTCCTTCTGGGCTCTGGCAACAGCTTTGTCCTCCTGCATCGGTGTGGGCAATATTGCAGCGGTCGCCGCTGCTCTGGCAATAGGAGGTCCCGGAGCCATCTTCTGGATGTGGGTGGCTGCTATCTTTGGTATGGCCACCAAATATTCAGAAATTGCACTGGCTATGAAATACAGGGAAAAAGATGACAACGGCGTATGGCATGGAGGCGCTATGTATGTTCTGAAGAACGGCCTGTCCAATCATAAGGCGCTTGCAAAATTCCTCGGCGGATTTTTTGCATTTGCAGCTACCTTTGTGGGATTGATCAGCTGCAATATGCTGCAGACGAATACGGTAGTGTCTTCCTTAGATGCATACAGCGTGCCTGCATGGCTGATAGGCCTGATTTTTGCAGTATTGACAGGCGCGGTTGTTATCGGGGGCGTGAAGCGCCTTGGCCGTGTAACCTCTATCCTTACTCCAGTGATGGGGTGCATCTATCTCCTGGCCGGCCTTGTAATATTAATTCTCCACGCAGATCAGATTCTTCCTTCCATTGGACTGATTGTGACGAGTGCATTTCAGGGAAAGGCAGCAACAGGCGGTTTTGCAGGAGCCACCATTGGGTTTGCCATCCGGCAGGGCGTTACAAGAGGGATTATGTCCAATGAGGCAGGAATTGGATCTTCCGCGATGATCCATGCCACAGCTTCTGTTGATCATCCCTGCGAGCAGGCGGTCTTTGGTATTGTGGAAGTGTTCTTTGATACGATTGTTGTGTGTACTATGACAGCTCTCGTTATTCTGACGACTGGCGTATGGAATTCCGGGGAAACCAGCGCAGCCCTCAGTGCACATGCATTCTCTGTAGGACTTCCCGGAGAGTGGGGGAGCATTATCGTAATCGTTGCCACCATTTTGTTCGCCTTTTCTACACTGCTTGGATGGTCCTGGTATGCAGAAACCGGTATGACATTCCTGTTCGGGGATAAGGTAGTAAAGCCTTTCCGGTTTGTATGGTGTGTATTTGCTTTTCTGGGGTCCGTTATTAATGTCAGCGTAGTCTGGAATCTTGCGGATACGGTCAATGGCCTGATGGCACTCCCCAACCTGATATCCCTGTGGATATTTGCAGCTGTAGTGGTGAAACTGACAGATAGCTATTTCGGAAAAGGAAAAAAGAATCAAGTATAACTACATACTACTGTATGAGAGGCGCCGGTAAAAAACGGCGCCTCTTTTTGCACATAAATAATATGCCGGACATATAGTATTAAGAACTAAAACTGCCGGGAGAAAGAATATGACACCAGAAAGATATGATTTTGGATTCGTCGGCGGCGATATGCGTCAGGTATACTGCGCCAGAATATTGGCGGATAAAGGATACAGGATCTGCGCTTACGGGCTGCCGGAATGTGCAGACAGTGTTAGAAGAGCAGATTCTCTGGACAGCTTAGCCGGTGGTTCCCGCGCGATTGTGGGTCCTATCCCTCTCACAAAGAATCAGAAAGATGTTTTTAGCACCAGCGGGGCTTTGCCTCCTGCACTCGGGGAACTTTGCCGGGTAATGAAAAAGGGGCAGTGTCTCTATGCCGGATGTATCCCGCAAACGTTTAGAGAAAAAGTAAAAGGAAAGGGCGCGGATATTTATGATTTCATGGAGGATGAAGCCCTGACTCTTTATAACACTATAGCCACAGCAGAGGGGGCGATCGCAGAGGCAATCTCAAACAGTCCTGAAAACCTGGGACACAGCAGCTGCCTGGTTCTGGGCTACGGAAGGTGCGCAAGAACTCTCTGCGCTTATTTAAAAGGAATGTTCTGTCATGTTACTGTCTGTGCCAGACGCCCTGAAGCCAGGGCAATGGCGTCTATCATTTCCGATGATACGATTTCTCCGGAAGAATTAAATAAATATATGGGACAGTATTCTTTTATTTTCAATACCGTACCCTGCAGAATGATAGACCGCAGTCTGCTGGAAAAAATGTCGGACCGCGGTGTTATCATTGATCTTGCCTCTGCCCCTGGGGGAGTCGACTATGAAGCGGCCAGAGAACTGAACCGGAAAGCTTGTCTCTGTCTTGGCCTTCCCGGGAAATATGCGCCGGGCTCATCCGGAAAAATGATTGCTGAAACTCTTATCCAATTAACACTTTCCAAAGAAGGAGCTGTAATATGAAATTAGAAAATAAAAACATCGGTATAGCCTTTACCGGATCTTTTTGCACTTATAAAAAAGCTTTTGCAGAACTGCAGCAGCTGGTGGAGGAAGGGGCGAAAGTCCAGACGATTTTTTCCAATGCCTCACAGACAATAGACAGCAGGTTTGGTGAAGCACAGGATTTTATAAAAAAGGCGGAGGAGATTACCGGAGTTCCCCCTATGCTGTCCATTTCCCAGGCAGAACCAATAGGACCCAAAAGTCTGCTGGATATTCTCGTCTTATTTCCCTGCACTGGAAATACTATCGCTAAGCTGGCAAATGGTATCACTGATACCCCTGTACTCATGGCTGCGAAGGCACATCTCAGGAATGAAAAGCCTTTGGTCATCTCTGTATCCACCAATGATGCCTTGGGTATGAATATGAAGAATATAGGTCTTCTGCTGAATGCCAAGCACATTTACTTTGTGCCCTTTGGACAGGACGATCCGGTGAAGAAGCCAAACTCGATGATTGCCCATACGGGACTATTAGTTCCCACACTGGAAGCTGCTTTGGAAGGCAGGCAGCTGCAGCCGATTATACAATAATATAGATTGAGGTGGAATTATGTGCGGTATCGCCGGATTTTGTAATCTAAGGGGTGAATTCACAAAGGAGAGAAAAAAATGGGAGTGTCAGCTTGCCAGGATGAATAAAGTGCAGAAGAGAAGAGGACCGGATGATGAGGGGATTTTTCTTTCGCCCCACTGCGGTCTGGCCCATGTCCGTCTGGCTATCATCGATCTTTTGACCGGGCATCAGCCAATGAAGAAGAAAACAGGGGGAAGAACCTGGACAATAGTATATAACGGTGAAATCTACAATATGAAGGAGCTGAGGCGGGAGCTACAGTTGGAAGGAGCGGTATTTGAGACGGAGAGTGACACTGAAGTTATCCTCACAGGGTATATTCTCCATGGAGAGAAGTATATTAAAAAACTGAATGGGATATTTGCAATCGCCATATGGGATGAGGGAGAGGATACTCTTTATTTGTTCAGAGATCGTCTGGGAATCAAACCACTTTTTTATACTTTCCTGGATAATACGCTGATCTTTTCTTCAGAGATTAAGGGGCTGCTGGAGTATCCCGGAGTAAAACCGCAGGTGGATAAGGAGGGGCTTTGCGAGATCCTGGCACTGGGACCGGCAAAAACATATGGAAAGGGAGTTTTCCGAAATATCAAAGAGGTGCTGCCCGGACACAGGATTCGTTTCGCTAAGGATTCTCTGCAGGATCAGGCTTACTGGAAGCTGGAGAGCAGACCCCATGAGGATTCCTATAAAGAGACAGTGGAAAAGACAGCCTGGCTGGTAGAAGATGCAGTAAAAAAGCAGATGCTTTCGGACATTCCCATAAGCACTTTCCTGTCCGGGGGAGTGGATAGCAGCCTGGTAACTGCTATCTGTGCCAAAGAATTGAAAAAGCAGGGCAAGATACTGAACACATTCTCTTTTGACTTTAAAGATAATCGAAAATATTTTAAGGCCAATGATTTTCAGCCCAGCGAAGACCGGCCCTGGGTGGATAAAATGGTAGAATACTCCCAGACAAACCACCATTATCTTGAGTGTGACAATATGGAACTCATAGACTATCTGTTTCAGGCTGTGGATGCCAGAGACCTGCCCTGTATGGCGGATGTGGAATCTTCATTGCTGTATTTTTGTTCCAAAGTGGTCGACTACAATAAAGTGACACTGACAGGGGAGTGTGCGGATGAAATCTTCGGGGGGTATCCCTGGTTCCATAAACAGGTTGCTTTCCGGACAGAAGCCTTTCCCTGGTCCTCAAGTATGGAGCCCAGGAAGGTCCTGCTGTCAGAAGATGTTATCCAGGAACTTCACATGGAAGAATATGCGAAACAGGCCTATGAAATGACCGTGGGTGAAACTCCCCGCCTGGAGGGAGAGGATGCGGTGGAAAGCAGGCGCCGGGAGATTGCCTATCTCAATCTGCGGTGGTTTATGGTTACTCTGCTGGATCGCATGGACAGAACCAGTATGTACAATGGACTGGAGGCAAGAGTTCCTCTTGCGGATCACAGGATTGTGGAATATATATGGAACGTCCCATGGAGGATGAAGTGTCCGGATGGTATTGTCAAGGGTCTCCTGAGGGAAGCAGGGGCAGGAAAATTACCGGAAGAAGTGCTCTGGAGAAGAAAAAGCCCCTATCCAAAGACCTATCATCCGGAGTATGAGGCTTTGCTGGGCCAAAGGCTTCAGGAAGTCTTGTCAGATCCCGGGGCTCCGGTGAGAAAGCTATTGGATACCGGGAAAGTTAAGAAATTCATTGAGAGTCCTTCGGATTACGGAAAACCCTGGTACGGCCAGCTGATGGCAGGGCCGCAGATGCTGGCGTATATGCTGCAGGTGAATTATTGGATGGAGACATATGGGGTGGAATTGGTTTAGAAATTGGGATTTAATGCAATTACTTGGACTACGGCTCAAGGTGATCTAAGTCGGTAAGTATGAGGCGGCAGGGGGACGGTGAGAGAAATCCCGCGGCGGCGGGCTGGTTGCTTTGGACAGGAGGGAGGCTTAAGTTCCGGGGACACCTCCGTTGCGAAGAGAGTCTAAGACAAAACCGGAATCCCCGCCGGAGCACCGTTCGTATGTGCAAAGAATGCTTGATGTGCATTCTCTGCCCATGCTCACTTTTTTTCGGCCCGGACTGCCGAAAAAATCTCCTGCGGGAATCCCGGTTTTGCCTAAGACTCTCTAGTCACTCCTCCGGAATCGTCCGCGGAACTTAAGCCTCCCTCCTGTCCGAAACAGCCAGCCGCCGCCGCGGGATTTCTCTCACCTGAGTATAGAAAGTTCCAGGGGGTAAATTTATCAGAAGGGGAATGATATTATTCACATAGGATATGAATGTAAAATTGTCAGATAGAATATAGCTGTGATATCTTCAGATAGAGTGGAATTAATCACTGTAATGAGTTTGGGCGTTATCCAAAACATCGAGTTACAAATAGTACGAAATAAGAAGAGTGTACAACTCTCGACCTTTCCCACCCGTTTTCCGTGAATGTGAAGTGAGTTTCTGTCAGGATATAGGAGGGAGCACCGGGGAGACAGGGCCAGTCCAGGGGCCGGGGTATAGGGACAAGTCAGGGAGGTTAAGCGGAGTGAGCCGAAGATCCAGTCCACCAGCTGATTAACGAGGAAGGCTTTCCTGACGAGTTTAGCAGCTGGTAGGACTTAGCTGAGGGGAACGGAGCCTCGAGCTGACTTGTCCCTATA